>JBAIXM010000235.1:0-22779 GCA_037916615.1 Bryobacterales bacterium | reverse complement strand
TCCAGGATGGCTCGGTCGCCTCCAGTTCGATTCGCGTCGCGCCGATAACGGACGGCTCGGACGTTTTTGCAACGCTGGGCGCAGCGGGAGCCTTTTCGGAGTCCGTCTTCTGCGGCGTTGCGGGTGGAGGAGCGATATTCGCGACCGGCGGGGCCGGCTTCTCCGTCGTGGCGGCGGGCGGCGCCGATTCCTCGGCCTTCGGACCGGCCGGCGCAGGCGCTGCCGGCTCGGCTGCGGAAGTTATCGCGCTGTTGCCCGCCGGTTTCGGCGAGCCACTGGGCCACAGCAGCAGCGTGAGCAGAATCAGCGATGCCGCGAGCGCAATCGAGATCGCCTTGGGTGAACGCCACCAGCTCGTCAGCGGACGATCCGCAAATGGCTCCCCAGTCGAAACCGCGGTGGCCCAGACGGGGATGGCGGGAGCCGGCTCCGGTTTGGCGGGGACCGGCGTTTCTTTCGCTCCCCCTGCCCCGGCCGAGAGGCCGGGAGTACCAGCGCTGTGCGATGCGTTTTCAGGGTCCGGGGCTGCTTCCAGTTTGGGCAGCGCCGCGGTTTCCTTCGGGGCTTCGAGCGGCGCTCGAGCTGCCGCTACTGCCGCCAGCGCCGGAGCCGCCGTCACCGTTTCCAGCCGCTGCGCGGCCTGTTCGCAGAAGCCTTCGACCGCGGAAAGCAGCCGCCCCATGCTCTGCTCGGCTTCGATCGATTTCGAGCGCAGATCCTGAATGTGGCTGGAATGATCCGCCACCTCGCCCTCCAGCCTGCTGATCCGCTTGGAAAGATTCGCCTCCACCTCGCGAACGGCGCCCGCCAGCTTCGCGACCTCCGCGCCGCGTTCGCGCCGGCCGAACAGGTACCGCGCTCCGGTGTTGGCCTCTGCAACGGCTGGCAGATGCGTCTCCTGACCTGTTTCCCCGGCGCCCAGCAACACGCGGATTTCCTCGGCTATGCGCAGCGCGTCCCGGCGCGATAGGCACCGCCATTCCGCCGGATCCTCGCCCTCGTTTATATACAGACCGAATCCGATCACCTCATCTTCATCGATCCCGTCCGCGATGCGCGCGAACTGGGCGATGGTGGCGCGCCGCAGCCCCGTCGTGCCATCGAACGCCGAATGAAAAGCGGCGACTTGCTCCTGCGTTACGGGACCAACGAATTCCGCGGTGAAGTTCAGCGATTCGTGATCGAAGTCGAATCCGAGCCACTCGCCCTGGCTCTGATCGATGTGAACGTCTTCTCCGAGCATCCGGAAGAACGACTGGGCCTGCTGGACCACGCTGGCCAGTTTCTCCAGCGGGACCCCCACTCCTCCCCGGTTCAATTCAATACGAACACGCAAACGCGGCATCGAAATCTCCTTATTAACCCGTAAAGGGCGCGGGAGCGCCCTCAATCAAATCAACAAAACCCGCCGCGCACTCCGTCTTGCGGCGTCCACTCATGAGCGGCGTGCTGCCGCCGGTGCGGGTCGAACTTGCATGAATTCCTTCAGGCGATCGATGGCTTTGCGGCTCACGCGATACTCGATGACCTCATCGGATGTATCTCGCGAGGGGCGGAGTAACTCCGGCGCCAGCTCCACCAGCTTCGAAAAATATTGGGCGGCTGTTGCCATCTCTCCTCGCTCGATCGCAACCAGAGTCAACCCTTGCAGAGCCGGCACAGAATCGCCGTTGATCGCCAGCAGCCGGCGGGAGTAGCGCTGTACCCGGTCCAGATCGAAAACCTCCATGCTCATGGCGACTAGATTCGCAAGCGCCTCTTCGGCCTTCCCATCCAAGGCCAGCACACGCTCGTAGGCAATCTCGGCCTCATCGAAGCGCCGCAGCAATTGCAGCGTGATCCCCTTGCCGAATAGAGCTGCGCGCTGCGCTGCGTCGGACCAGCACTGGTCGAAACAGTCCAATGCCGGTTCCAGCCGGTTCAAACGCAGAAGACAGCCGGCGAGTTGCAGCCGGATCGGATCCCGGTGCGGATCGGCCTTCAAGACCAGTTGAAACGCTTCGGCTGCTTCCTCCCATCGTCCCAGGCGGTGAAGACACGCCCCCAGATGACTTCGCGCGTACAGATTCTGCGGAGCTTTCACCGTAGCGGCATAATAGCTGCCCGCCGCGTCCGTCCAGCGTTCCAGCTCCGCGAGAATGTCTCCGCGGAGCGTGTACACGTCCGCGGAAAATTCTCCCTGCCCGGACAGAACATCCAAAGCCTCTTGCAGCCGGCCCTGGGAACGCAAGGCGAGCGCGGCTTGCAGCGGATCGCCCACCGCCGGAGCCGCAGCCGCGCCGTATCCACTCGCACGTGGTCCAGTTGGAGATGTCATAGTTGACAAAAAATCATTGCAGCGACGTCACTACAGTCTGAAGACCGGTTTTCTTGAAAAGCGTGAACCGGACCGCTTGCACCAGGGGTCTTTCGCCGCGGTCCTCGAAAAACCCCAGACTGCCCGTATCGAAGCGCTCGTCCGTCCAATAATCCGCCGGGCTCCCCTGAAGATAAAGCGTAAACGCCGGACCCGTTGCATCCATCCGCACTGAAACTTGGTCATTCGTGCGTCCGAGAGTGATCACCTTCCGCGAGTGTGTCCCCTCCAGACCCCTCGCCACCGCGAAATGTTCCAGCGACAGAGTGCCGGCCTGGAGGAGGCGAATCTTGGAGGCGTAATAGTTGGCCGAATCGGTGGCCCGAAAGATCCAGCCCACGCCGCGGGGATCCGGCGTCCAGGAAAACTCCATCCGGTAATTCTTGAGTCCGTCAGATCCGCTGTACACTACCAGATCGCGCGGATCCTTCGCGCCCACCACGAAGGTGGTCCTGCGGTTCCATGTGCCGGCGGCGGCCGGAGCGGTATCGTTGCGAGACGCCGTTTGGCTGCCCGGCCGCACCCACACGATCGCAAAACCCACCACAACCACGGCGGCGACTAGTCCCCACACCTTCCAGCGCTGCGGCACAAACGAAGCTTCGCTGTCCGCGTAGAAAGAAATCTCCGTGGGACTCTGTGGATCGGTTTTCGCAGGTTGCTCTTCCTTGACAGAAACCGGCGCGGCCGCCTGCAAGGCTCGCGGGCGTGCGGTGACCGGACGAGCCATCTTGGGAATCACCATTTCCCATTTCGCCTCGGTGCCCGCATCGGCTTTGGGCGCCGGCGGCTCAACCGGCTTTTTCACGGGAACAAGCACCGGGACCGCGGCGGGCGGCTCCATTTTCGGCGATACGGGTTCCGGAGCCAGCAGTGGGAGTGGCGAGGCTTTGGAAACCGTTTTAGGCGCCGGGGCGGAGCTTATATAGGACCAGGTGACCGGGAAACGAAACGTCGCCCCATCCTCCAGACCGGCATCGAACGTGACTGAATTCTCCACGTCCCTCTTGCGCCACCCAATATATGGGGCTGCGGAAAAAATCTTTCCTGATATGGTAGCACAGGAGAACCTTTTGCCCAAGTATAATAGGAGCCGTTCAGGGCAAAAAAATGCCCCGCCAGAATAAATCCGAATCCAAGCTCACCGAAGCGGCCGATAAAGCCACGGCCATGCTTCAGGATTTGCAGTCGCGCCTGAACCGCGGGCCAGTGAGCCGGACGGAGGAAACACCAGAAGAACTGGAGCGCCAGCTTCAGGCATATTTTCAGTCGGAATCCGGAAATCTGCCCGACCAGATCCGCGACCGGGTGATCGACGCCGTCGCCGACCGGATCCTGGAAACTTGGGAACGGGGCGAACGGCGCGAGTTGGGCAAACTAGAGCATCAGGTGATCGATCGCGTCGCGGACCGGATTCTCAAGCGGATGTCCCAGAAGTAGGCAGGAGCCCCCGGAACTGCGGCCGGTCGTATCCCGGAAACACGCTCGTCACCTGTGAATTTCCCAAGTGCCGCACGGCCAGTTCGCCGAGCACGTCCCGGAAATCCGTTGTGAGCTGGAGATCGCGCTGTTCGTAAAGCTGTTCCTGTTCGAGTCCGGGCCAATCGCCGTAGACTTTTCCGCCGCGAATGCCCCCGCCGAACGCGAACATCACGTTCGCATGTCCATGATCGGTGCCGCGCGAGCCGTTTTCCCGCGCAGTGCGGCCGAACTCGCTCATGGTCACGACGCTGACATCCGACATCCTGTCGCCCAAGTCTTGATAAAAGGCAGCCAAGGCGCTCCCAAACTGCGTCAGCAGGTTGGCGAGCTGCCCTACCGTGGGCCGCGCCCCGACCTCGTTGAAGTGTGTGTCCCAGCCGCCCATTTCGGCGAACGCGACTTCCAGCCCGACGTCCGATTTGATCAGCCGCGCAATCTGCATGAGGCTCTGCCCCAAAGGCGAGTTCGGATATTGGCCGGCGGACGGGTACGGCTGTTTCTGGATCGATTGCATCAGCTTGACCGCGTCGAAGGTCTCCCTGCCCGCCCCGTTGAGCACCTGGTCCAAAGTATTTTCGTACATGCTCTCGAACGTGCCCGCCTCGCGTGTGTCGCGGATTTGAAAATCGTTCAAATTGGCGATGGCCACCGCTTGGTTCTTGCCGCGCATGGATCGCGGAAGATTTGGACCGACGCTCACGGCGCGCACGGGCGAAGGATTTTTTTCCCCCGCAAGAGCGCGGTTCAGCCAGCCATCCGACGTCGCCTTCCGCCCGGGAGTGCCGGATTCCATGTAGTCCTGCGCATCGAAATGCGAACGCGTCGGATCGGGCGATCCTACCGCATGCACGATCGCCAGGTGCCCGGCATCGTAGATCGGTTTCAGAGGTGACAGAGCCGGATGCAGGCCGAAGAAGCCGTCTAGATCGATGGCGGAATTGTCCGTGCGGTCCGGCTTCGGAATCGCCAGGTTGGGCCGCAGATCGTAGTAACTTTTTTCGCCGAAGGGAACGACCATATTCAGCCCGTCCACGGCGCCGCGCTGAAAAATCGCAACCAGGATCTTCTTACGCGGGCTGGGCGCATCCGCGGCGTAGACAGCGCGCGATAGCCAGGCGGGAGCGGAGCCCACTCCGAACATCGCCAGGGCCGAGCTTTTGAGAAATAATCGCCGGGTGGTCATCGCTCATCTCCTCTGAAAATCCGGCGAGCCGAGCACTAAGCCGGCCAGCAGCTCGGGCGTCGGCTGCCTCTGCGCCAGCGCCTTCTGGATGGAATCCAAGGTCTGCTGAGTAGGGTCATGAAACAGTAGCCCTCGGGAGACGCCCGCAGCGTCGCCCTCAAAGTTAGCCGGATCGACCTTTACACCGGGCAGGCGATTCGCCGCCAGCGCGAGAGCGAAGTTCATCCGAGCCAGCAGGGCCGCCGAGTTCACCCATTCCGAGTTTGCGCTGGAATATCCTGTGGGCTCGATTTTTCGATACAGCGGCTGCCCTAACTGCGCGATCTGCATCGCCATCGGGATGGCGAAATCCACTTGCGCGCCCGTCGCCCGCGCAGCGCTCGCGACCAGCTCCAGCGGCGTTTTGACTTTCGCCCGATACGCGCCTTGGGAGAAGAACTCCGGTGAATCGAGCATGGTTGTCATTACAGCGCGGATGTCCCCGTCAGTTTCGCGGAAGGTTTTCGCCATGCGCTCGATCAGCGCCGGAGGCGGATCGTCGGCCACGAATTTCTTCGCAAGCTTGGTTGCAACAAAATGCGCTGTGGAAGGATGCCGTGCCAGAATGTCGAGAACTTTTTCTGCATCCTCTTTGCCGCCGCCGGCGGGAATCTTGACCCCCAGCACCGTTTTTTCGCCTTTGTCGTGTACGCGATCGTTATAGAAGAACTCGCCGCCGCGGTTGGGTTGCAGGATGGTCCACCCGGTGAAGCAGCGGGCGACTTCGACGATGTCCTTCTGTGTGTAGCCGCCGTCCACTCCGAGCGTGTGCAGCTCCATCAGCTCGCGCGCGTAGTTTTCGTTCAAGCCGCGAGACTGTTTCGCTTTTTGCCTGGCGAACGGCCGGCGGCCTTGCCCGGCGCGATCCAGTGAGACGCTCTGCCAGTTGTCCAGATAAAAGAGCATCGCCGGATTCTGCGCGGTCGCTTCCAGCAGGTCGCGGAATTTTCCGAATACGTGCGGGCGGATGGCGTCGCGCTCGTACGAGGTGACCAGGATCCGGTCGGCGCCTTTATCGAGGTAGACGTTGAAGTGATTGAACCAGAAGTCCACCATCTGTTCTTCGAGCTGCCGGTTGCTGTAAATGGCCCGATACAGCTTGGCTTCGTTGAGATCGTAGGGAATCACCTGCTGGGGCGCGTTGTCGGCCACGAGTTTGCGCCGGACACCTGGATCGGAGGCGGTCAAGACTTGCTGCCGCATGAGCCGCTCTAGAGCCTCCGCGCCCTTCCCCGCCGCATTCGGCGCTGCCGCGTCTTGCTTCCCTGCCTGCTTGGCTTGGAGACGCTGCGCCTGAAGTTCGACTCGGCTGCGGGCCTCCGGATTTTTGGGATACGGCAGAAGTCCGCGCGTCATCGCTAGGATAACGGCCGGCGGCGGATAATTCGCCGCAATTTCCGCTGGGGTCATCTGGAGCGATTCCAGAGGTTTCAATCGCTCCGGCAATTCCGGATTTTCCGCAATCGGCTCGGGATGAAGCTGCTGGTCAATCCACTTCTTCACGCCCACTTTCTCGACGGCTTCGACGTCGCCCGGACGCGGGCCGAACGTCAACCGGTTCAGCACATGCAGGACCTGTTCCTCCTTGCGAAGCGGCCGCTGGAAGTGGCTGTAATCGGTCTCCCGGGCCGCCAGCAGGGCCGCTACGGCCAGTAAAAGCGCGATGCCAAACTTCTTCATCTCGTCCTCTACTGGTTACTAACGCTGAAAATGGAGAAAAGTTGTACGGCTGAAATCTTAGGAAATTCCCAATTGGGCCGCGATCCGCACCAGGAACCCGTCCGTCATCCCGGCGATGTAGTCGCATACCTGCCGATGGAGCGGCTCCCCAGCCGACTCCTCGCGATAAACAGCGGGCATCCGATCCGGATGCTGGAGGAAAAACTCGAAAAGTCTCCCGATTTTCGCCACCGAATCCTTGCGCTCTCGAACCAGCGCAGGAGCTTCATACACGCTGGCGCGAAGAAACCGTTTCAATTGCGCGCTGGTCTGGGCGGCCTCGGGAGTGAAGCGCGCAACTCGATCCGGATGCGTTCTTACTCCGTCCATGTCAGCGATACCGGCGCAGGCAGCGATGGTGCCTTCGATCAGCCCGGAAACCAAACCGTCGATCAACGCGCGGACGATCTCCTTCAAACGCACCCGTTCGGCCAGCCCGGGAAACTGATACTCGGTCGCTTCGTAAAGCTCGGCGAACTGATCGACCGCAGCCTTGGCTTCGGCGACGCTCATCATATCCGCGCTGTAACCATCGTCCAGATCGGCGGTGTTGTAGGCGATCTCATCGCACAAGTCGATCAACTGCGCCTCGAGTGGCGGCCGCAGGCCCGGAAGATACTCCTCGAGTGCGGGAATCTCCCCAGGCGCGAAATCGCGCGAGTGTTTGACGATACCCTCGCGGACTTCGAACGTCAAGTTCAGCCCCGGAAAGCGCGGGTAGGGATTTTCAAACGATTCGACGATGCGCAGCGCATGCAGATTATGATCGAACCGTTCGCCAAAGCGGCGCATCATCGCGTCCAGTTCGTCTTCGCCCGCGTGCCCGAATGGGGGATGGCCGACATCGTGCGCCAGAGCCAGCGCCTCTGTCAGATCTTCATTCAGGCCCAAGACCGACGCGACGGTCCGGGCAATCTGCGAGACCTCGATGGTGTGGGTGAGGCGATTCCGAAAGTGATCCGAGAGGCCGGGCGTGAACACCTGGGTCTTGTTTTCCAGCCTGCGAAAGGCGCGGGCGTGAACCACCCGGTCACGATCGCGGCGGAACTCGTTGCGATAGGCGTGCGCCAGTTCCGGGTAGCGCCGTCCTCGCGAGCGCTCCACGGGGAAGCGCAACCGGGCTAGCGCGTTTTCCCGCGAAACAGCGAGCACATCAGTTGGATTTGACCGGAGCGGGGTTGCTCGCGGTGAGATCGCCCATGGCGGCCACGGCGGCCCTGCTGACGGCGGTGCGTGAGCTGGCGCTCAGCGGTTCAAGCAGCTTCCGCGCCTCAGTAGGGTTGCTCTTGCCGATGACTTTGGCCAATTCCAGGGTCGCCTGTTCTTTGGAGACGAACATCGAAGGTTTGTCGACCAACTCTCGCAGAAGCTTTTCGGCGTCCGCGGTCTTTCCCTGCGACGCGTACATTTGGGCCAGAGAGAGTTTTCCAACCGAATCGTACGGCGCCGGCGCCGTATCGACAATTTGTTTAAAGGTTTTGGCGGCTTCGTCGGTCTTCCCCTGATCGGCCTGTGCCGCAGCCACGGCGAGCTGCGCCATGGCGCCTTCCTGAGTGCCGGGGTATTTGGAAGCGACTTCGGCAAACGCCGCCATGCGGGCTTTTTCCTTGTCCTCGGGCGTTGTGAAATTAAGGCGCGGCGGTTGCGGCGTGCCTACCGTAGCGTCGTCGATCTGCATGGCTTTACCGAGCAGTTCGGCCCGAACCGTGGCCTGATGGCTGCGGTACAGCCAGATGCCGCCCACCACAACCACAACCGCGAGCGCAATTAAGCCCCAGCGGGTGATTTGATCCTTGTGTTCAGTGAGGAACTCGAAGCCGGATCCGACTCCTTCGGCGAACTTGTCGGTTTTCAGTTCTTTGCGAGTCAGACGATCCATGGGAAACCTCTGCGAGTAAGAAAACAGCCTTGGAATTTATCGATTTCAATTTCAGTGTATCAGGTTCGAGAGTTGGACCACTGTTCAGGCGGATATCAGGTCGCGATGGATGGCGAACTTCACCAGCCCGGCGACATCGTGGATATCCAGCTTGCGCATCAGGCTGGCACGGTAGGTGTCGACCGTTTTGGGACTCAGTTCCAAACGTGCGGCGATTTCCTTGGCGCGTACTCCCTCGATCAGCAGGGAGAAGACCTGGTACTCGCGTGAACTGAGCAGATCCAGGGGGTCTTCAGGCGCCGCTTTATGGTTCGTGCTGAAGATCTTGTTGAGCTCAAGCTGCGGCGATACGTAGATACTGCCGTCCAGAACCTGTTCCAAAGCCTCCAGCAGTTCGCTCGAAGGGGCCGATTTCAGCAGGAATCCGTTTACCCCGCCCCGCAAGGCTTCGACGACCGTCTTGCGGTCTCTACGTATCGATAAGACCACGATCTTGGTGGGCAGCTTGGCTTCCCGCACCCGCCGTACGATTTCCATGGTAAACAAATCAGGCAGATTGAGATCCAGAATGGCCAGATCGGGACGCTGGCCCTCGATGGAGCGTAGCGCCGAGGCGCCATCCGAGCACTGCCCGACGACCCGGTACTGGGCCTGCGCGGCGCACAAGGCCGCCAGTCCCTCCCGCACCAGGGTCAGGTCGTCTGCAAGAAGCAGGGAATACGTTTGACGTTCGCGGGTCGGCACCATAAGAGTGTTCCTACGGCGACCTCGCCGGGGACGCACCTCACCAACAAAAGTGAGCTGGCGCCGCCAGAATTCTCCTGTTTCTTTTAGGGAAGATGAAAATAAACGCTGTTCCAGTTAGGAATAGCTGCGAACGGCCGTCGCCTCGTCCTCGAACACCTCGAAAACGGTGTACAGCTTGGTGATTTGCAGGAGGTCCTTCACACGCTTGGTGAGGTTCAGCAATTTTACCTGCCCGCCCTGGTTCGTTACGGTTGTAAACCCGGAGACCATCTCCCCGATACCGGAGCTATCGATGTAAGACACCTCGGCCAAGTTGAGCAAAAGCTTCTTCTTGCCGCTGGCCGCCAGATCCCGGATGGTGTCCCGGAAGGTGCTGGCCCCGTCGCCTAGCGTGATCCGGCCCACTGTATCCACTACAGTCACGTCACCCACCTGTCGGGTGGTCATTTTCACACTCACGTCACGCCTCCTTTAGTCCTATCGCGCACAACGCCCCGCGCTGTGCGTTCACTAAACGGCTTTCGCCAGGTATTTCACCATCTTGACCTCGGTGCCCTGCGGTTCCCGCGGGCGCACCTGAAATTCGTCCATAAACGCCTTCATCATCAGCAATCCGCGCCCGGACTGCCGCAGCAGATTTTCTTCGGCCAGCGGATCGGGCAGTTTCGACAGGTCGAAGCTCCCGCCCTCGTCCCCCACCACAATCTCCAGCCGCTCCCCTGCCCGGGAAACGGTGAGATGTACCTTCTTCCGCGAGTGGTACCGGTTCCCATGCACCACGGCGTTCACCATGCACTCGCGCACCGCGATTCCGATGCGGTGGCGGTCGTCTTCATCGAAGCCCATCGCCTCGGCCAGCCGTAAAACAGTTTCTTCCGCCTGATCCACACTTTCCAGGGTGGATTCGAGCAGTTCCTCGACAGTTTGTGCCGCCACGCGGTCGTGTTCCGCCATAGACAGAGCGGCCGGGATAAGCGGCCCAAGTCGAATCGTTAAGTTAATCTAGTGACGCTATTAAAGTCAAGCAAGTTCCCGGAGCCGGACATGCGCGTTGCCGATACCCCGCCCTTTGGGCACGGCTGGCGCCGAGCCGGACGGCTACCCTTTTCAAACGGTCCGCGTCTTTCCTGGTGATAGTCTAGTAGCCATGAGAAATCTGGCGTCCCTCGCGCTCACTCTGGGGCTGATTCTGGCCCCGACCGCACTCCCCCAAGCTCCGGCCAGCGCTGCGGCCACACCGGCCGGGGCAAACCGGATCACTTCGGTCGAAGGGATTACCGAATACCGTCTGCCGAACGGCCTCGATGTTCTTCTCTTTCCCGATAACTCCAAGCCGACGGTGACGGTGAACGTCACCTATATGGTCGGATCCCGGCACGAGGGCGCCGGTGAAACCGGCATGGCTCACCTGCTGGAGCACATGCTCTTCAAGGGCACGCAGAAACACAAGGAGATCATGGGCGAGCTCAGCGCCCACGGCAACAACTTCAACGGAACCACCTCCTGGGACCGGACCAACTATTTCGAAACCGTCCCGGCCACCGATTCCGACCTGCGCTGGGCCCTGGAAATGGAAGCGGACCGCATGGTCAACTCGCGGGTCGCCAAGAGCGATCTGGACAGCGAAATGACCGTGGTGCGCAACGAATTCGAGCGCGGCGAGAACAATCCTGACGGAGTGCTGGAGGAGCGCGTGCTGTCCACCGCCTATCTGTGGCACGCCTATGGCCGCAGCCCGATCGGGACGCTGAGCGATATCGAAAAGGTTCCGATCGAGAAGCTGCAGGCTTTCTACCGCACGTACTACCAACCGGACAACGCCATGCTGCTGGTGGCCGGGAAATTCGATCCCGCGAAGACGCTGGGCTGGATCACGGAGCTGTTCGGTGTGATTCCCAAGCCAGCCCGCGTGCTGCCGAAGACCTATACAGAGGAACCGACGCAGGACGGCGAGCGCGAAGTGGTCCTGCGGCGCGTGGGCGATCACCAGTCCGTCATGATGGCGTTCCATGTTCCGGCCGGATCGCACGCAGACTCGCCTGCTTTGGACGTGCTCTCGGCGATCCTGTCGGAAGCTCCCGCGGGACGCCTGTACAAAGCCCTGGTCGAAAGCAAAAAGGCGGTTTCCGCGGACGCCGAGAATTATTCGCTGCACGACCCGGGCGTTGAGATGTTCAGCGCGAGCGTAGCCAAGGACAAGTCGCTCGACGATGCCGAAAAAACCATGCTGAGCGTCATCGACGGGCTGATCAAGGAACCGCCCAGCAAGGAAGAAGTGGATCGCGCCAAGACCCGCATCCTGAAAAATATCGATCTGGAGCTGAACAACTCGGGCCGCGTGGGATTGGTCTTGAGCGAGTGGGCTTCGATGGGCGATTGGCGCCTGCTGTTCCTGAATCGCGACCAGGTGGAGAAGGTCACGCCGGAGGACGTCGCCCGCGTCGCGAAACAGTATCTGAAAGCCGATAACCGGACCATCGGCCGCTATCTGCCGACAGAGAAACCGGACCGTTCGGTGATTCCACCGAGCCCGGACATCGTGGCCGAGCTGAAAGACTACAAGGGCAAGGCGGCGATCGAAGAGGGAGAAGTCTTCGATCCTTCTCCGGCCAACATCGAAGCTCGCACGACGCGCGTGACGCTTCCGGGCGGGCTGAAGCTGGTCCTGCTGCCGAAGAAAACGCGCGGCGGCACGGTGATCGCCAATCTTCAGCTTCATTTCGGCGATGAAAACAGCCTGAAGAACAAGGGAGCGGCTCCGCGGATGGCCGGAAGCCTGCTGATGCGCGGAACCCAGAAGCACACGCGCCAGCAATTGCAGGACGAATTCGACAGGATCAAGGCGCAAGTGGGCGTCAACGGCGCATTGACGGGCGCAACGGCACGCATCGATACGGTGCGCGCCGGGTTGGTCCCAGCACTCCGGCTGGTGGCAGAAATTCTGCGCGAGCCGTCGTTCCCGGAATCGGATTTTGAGCAAATCCGGCAGGCCGCGATCGCCGGGATCGAAAGCAGCCGCAGCGAGCCCCAAACTATGGTGAGCACGGCCATGAACCGCTACCTCAATGCTTCATACCCCAAGGGCGATCCGCGCTACACGGCCACGATCGATGAAAGCATCGACGATCTGAAGAAAGTCACCCTGGCCGAAGCCAAGCAGTTCTACGCCGATTTCTACGGCGCTTCGAACGCGGAGCTGGCCGTAGTTGGAGACTTCGACGCGGCCGAGGTTCAGAAGCTGGCCCAGGAGCTGTTCGGGAACTGGAAGAGTCCTAAGCCGTATTCGGTGGTCAAGCGGACCTTTGCAAAGCTGTCGCCTGTGGACACGTCGCTCGATGCTCCCGACAAGACCAGCGCGTTCGTCTACGCGGTGACGCCGCTTGGAATGGACCAGCAGGATCCGGACTACCCGGCGATGGTGCTCGCCGATCGCATCATCGGCGGAGACGAGAAGAGCCGGCTATGGGTGCGCGTCCGCGAGCGCGAAGGCCTCAGCTACGGAGTACAAAGCGTCTTCCGCGCGGGAACGCAGGAGAAATACGGTTCGTTCATCGCGGCGGCTTCCGTAAAACCGGAAAACGCCCCCAAGGTGCAAGCGGCGTTCAAAGACGAAATTGCCAGCGTGATCGAAAAAGGCTTCACGCAGGAAGAGGTGGATTTCGCCAAAAACGCCTTTACGCAGGAGCGCCAGTTGCAGAGATCGCAGGATTCCTCGCTCGCCGGGCTGTTCGTGAGCCAGGCCGAGCTGGGTCGCACCATGCAGCGCGAGATCGATCTGGACAAGAAGATCTCCGATCTCACTCCCGCGCAGCTTACGGCGACATTCAAGAAGTGGGTGGACCCGGCGTCATTGGCCTATTTCAAGGCCGGCGATTTCCAGAAAGCGGCGGCTTCTCCAGCCGCGAAATAGCCTTCCGTACGGCCTGTAGCCCGGCTTGAGGAACGAGCTAAAGCCGCCGATGAACAGAGCGGATGCCGGCAACCAGCATAGGCAAGCTTTGGCCGCGGACGGACCGCCTCTGGTCGGCCTGCGGAGCCGGGCACGAGATCGCTCCCAGCGTTTTCAACCTCACGATCACCGCGACGGTGGTCTATGCGCTGTTGATTTACGCGTGGATGGGCGAGGCGATGGTTGCCGCCATACAGCGCGCCCGATTTCGGCTACCGACCTGGGAACTGGTGCTGATTTTCCTCTCGCTGGCGGCCGGTGCAATCGTGGGACATCTCATCGCCATGGGCGCAAGGCCGGGGAAAGCGTGCATCGGCCTGGGCGTTAGCGCAGCATGCTTCGGAGCTTTTTCGGGGCCGTTCTTCAACCAGTACGGAGCTGCGTCCCTGATCCGCGTGGCGATCGCGACTCTCACCATCACCGTACTGCTGGGAGCAGCGGGAATTGTCTACCCGAAGTCCCTGGAGACCTGGCGAGGTCCTCTTTGCACGACCGTCGTGGGGTTGATCTTCCTTCAATTGGCGGGCACTCTCCTGCCGCCTGGGGGCGGCGCGCCGCTCCGGTCGATCGGCGAGTGGATCGCGGTGCTCACGTTCTCCGCCTACGTGGTCTTCGACTTCAACCGGGCGCAGCGCCTTCCCCGCACCACGGCTAACGCCGTTCAAGTCGGCGCCGCGGTATTCCTGGACATGATTAACCTGTTCGTCGATCTCTTGGAGTTGATGGGCAGGAAAAAAGACGAGGACTAAGCGAGCCGAGCCGGTTACTTAACTCGCTCGTCGCGCTCCACTTTTCCGTCGCGGATGTGGATGACGCGGTCGGCGTGCATGGCGATATCGTGCTCGTGCGTCACCAGCACGATGGTGTTGCCTTCCTGATGCAACTTGGCGAACAGCGCCATGATGTCGTTGCCGGTGGCGGTGTCGAGAGCGCCCGTGGGCTCGTCCGCAAGCAGCATCGAAGGATGATTCACCAGAGCGCGGGCGATCGCGACGCGCTGGCGCTGGCCGCCCGAAAGCTCGCTCGGCTTGTGCATCATGCGTTCCTGAAGGTCTACGGCCTTCAGCGCCGCCTTGGCCAGTTCCGCGCGCTTGGCCGCGGACACGCCTGAATAGATCAGCGGCAGTTCCACGTTGTGCAGAGCCGTGGCGCGCGCCAGCAGATTGAAGGTCTGAAAGACGAAGCCGATCTCCTTGTTCCGGATGCGGGCCAGCTCGTCATCGTCCATCTCGCTGACCAAATTGCCGTTCAAATAATAGAGCCCGGAGCTGGGAGTATCCAGACAGCCGATCAGGTTCATGAGCGTCGATTTTCCGGAGCCAGAAGGGCCCATGATCGCGACGTACTCGCCCTTCTTGATTTCGATGTCGATACCCGCCACGGCATGAATGGTCTGGTCGCCCATGACGTAGGTCTTCATCAAGTCCCAGGTGCGGATGATGATTCCGTCGCGCCGGAGCTGTTCTCCCCGTTCCGTTTTGTCCATCACTGCGGCTTGGGCCATCGCGACGCTCTATCCTCCGGTCCCGATCACGATGTTGCGGTTGTCCACTTTGACGCGAGATCCCGGACGCATGGTGCGAATCGCCTGATAACTGCCGATCACGATCTCTTCGCCCGGCTGAACGCCGTTCAGAACCTCAATATCCGTCGAGCCGGTGATTCCGGTTTCCACCTTGCGGAACTCGGCTTTCTGGTTTTTCACCACGAAAACCCCGGTGATTTCTTCTTTACGGTCTTTTTGCTCCGCCAGATCGACGGGGCGGTCCGTGTTCTTTTGCTTCTGCTTATTGGACACGGCGGCATCCTCCAGCTCGCCCTTCTGCCGCACGGTGAGCGCCTGTATTGGAATCGAAAGCACATCGTGACGCGTTGCCGTGACAATCTTGGCGGTGCACGAGAGCCCTGGCCGGATTTCGTCGGGCGGACTGTCCAAGGCCACCACGACTTTGAAATCTTTCGCCTCAGTCGAGGAGGTCGCACTGCTGGAAGCAACTTGCCCCGTGGAACGCAAAATGGCGGTGTTGCCGATCTCGATTACGTGGCCGGAAAATTTCTTGTCCGGAATAGCGTCGATGGTCACATCGGCCTTCTGCCCGAGCTCCAGGTTCACGATGTCGGTTTCATCCACTTTTACCTCGGCTGTAATGAGCGACATGTCGGCGATTGTCATCACCGTGGATGCGGCAGAGTTTTGAATTCCTGGCACCACCGTCTCGCCGACGCGCACCGGCAGGTTGGTTACGATTCCGTCCAAAGGCGCGATCACGTCGTGCTTGGCCAGGATATCCGTCACGCGCGTTAGGCCCGCCTGCGCCTGGGCGACGCGGCGTTGGGCCGACTGAATCGCCGCTTGCGATTGCGCCCGCTGGGATTCCAACTGGTCCATGCGCGTTTGGGCTTCCCGCAGGGCCGCTACGGAAGAATCATATGTCGCCTTGCGCTGGTCAAAATCGGCCTTCGGAACCACGCCTGCCTTATAAAGCTGCTGGTATCGGTCGAAATTTACTTTGGCCAGATCCAGATCGGCCTTAGTGCGCTCAATGGTGGCCTGCTGGGTGCGAATCGTGTCGTCCTGGACTTTCAGCCCCGCCTCGGCCGAAGCTGAATCCGCCTCGGCGGATGCCACCGTGGCTCGCTGCGCCTGGACGTCGGCGTTAGCCTGGATGCTTTCGATCCGTGCCACGATTTGGCCCTGGCGGACGCGATCGCCTTCTTTGACCATCAGGTTGGTGATCAGGCCCTGGGCGTTTGCGCCTAAGTTGATGTAAGTACGGGGCGTAATCTCACCGGAAGCAGTTACGAGCGAGGTGAGCTCGCCCTTCGCGGCCATCGCCGTTTGAACGGTTACCTGGGCTCCCCGGTTCCAGCGCACGCTTGCGACGGTCCCCCCGATAGCGATCGCCGCCAGTGTAATCCCGATGACAACTTTCCACTTTGTTTTCACGATGTTGGGATCTCCGCAGCAGTATTCCGCTGCCTATCCAATTAAGACGAGTACCTGTTGGGGAAAGTTCCTCCGCGGCCCGGCTACCCTTCAGTTTAGACGAATCGAGGCCGGGAAACTTACCGCGCCGGCACGAAAATTTTTCGACCGCAGCGCGGTACGATGGGAGTTTCCTCCAGAGCCTACCATGAAACTTCAGAGCTATACGATCACCCAAGGACGGGACCGCGCCCCCGCGCGTGCCATGCTCAAGGCTATCGGCTTCACCGATGAGGACCTCAAGAAGCCGATCATCGGTGTGGCGAACACGTGGATCGAGACCATGCCGTGCAATTACAATCTGCGCGCGCTTGCGAAACACGTCAAGGCCGGAATCCGCGAGGCAGGCGGCACGCCCATGGAGTTCAACACCATCGCGATCAGCGACGGAGTGACCATGGGCACGGAGGGAATGAAAGCGTCGCTGGTCAGCCGCGATCTCATCGCGGACTCGATCGAGCTGGTGGGCCGGGGACATATGTTCGACGGAATCGTCGCGCTGGTAGCCTGCGACAAAACGATCCCCGGCGCCGCGATGGCCCTGCTACGGCTGAATGTGCCCGGAGTGATCATGTACGGCGGCACCATCATGCCCGGCCCCAACAATTCGACCGTGCAGACTGTATTCGAAGCAGTCGGCCAGCACGCCGCGCACAAAATCACCGATCAGCAATTGCTGGAGATCGAGAACACGGCCTGTCCCGGAGCGGGCGCCTGCGGCGGGCAATATACGGCGAACACGATGGCCACGGTGATGGAGATGATCGGGCTCTCCGCGATGGGAACGGCCTCCGTGCCTCAGGTGGATCCCCGTAAACAGCAGGTGGCTTTCCGGTGCGGGCAGGTGGTGATGGAGGCCGTCCGGGCGGAGCGCCGGCCTCGCGATATCGCCACGCGAAAGGCATTCGAAAACGCGATCGCTTCCGTGGCGGCCACGGGCGGCTCGACCAACGCAGTGCTGCACCTGCTCGCGATGGCGCATGAAGCCGGAGTCCCGCTCACGATGGACGATTTCCAGACGATCAGCGCGCGGACGCCGCTGCTGGTGGATTTGAAACCTGCCGGCCGTTTTGTCGCCTACGATGTGGATCGCGCGGGCGGCTGGCCGGTGGTCGCCAAGCGCCTGAGCGATGGCGGCTACGTGCATCGCGACGCGATTACCGTGACGGGCAGAACGTTCGGTGAGGAAGCCGCCGAGGCTAAGGAAACGCCGGGACAGGAAGTCATCCGGCCGCTGGACAAACCTATCAAGTCCACCGGCGGCCTGGTGATTCTCAAAGGAAACCTCGCGCCGGAAGGCAGCGTGATCAAAGTCACCGGGATCAACAAGAAGTCACATCGCGGGCCGGCTCGCGTGTTTGCGCGCGAAGAAGACGCGATGCACGCCGTCACGTCCGGCGAGATTAAAGCGGGCGACGTGGTGGTGGTTCGCTACGAAGGGCCGCGCGGCGGACCGGGAATGCGGGAAATGCTGGGAGTGACCAGCGCGATCGTAGGAGCGGGGCTCGCGGACGATACCGCGCTTCTGACCGACGGGCGATTCAGCGGCGCGACGCGTGGCTTCATGATCGGTCACATCGCGCCGGAGGCCTTCACCGGCGGTCCGATCGCGGCCGTGCGCGAAGGCGACATCATCGCGATCGATCTAGAAAAGCGGACCATCGATCTGGAAATTCCGCCGGAAGAAATGAAGACGCGGCTCAAGGACTGGAAGGCTCCGGAGCAGAAATACGCTTCAGGAGTGTTTCAGAAATACGTTCGATTGGTGGGCTCGGCCGCGCAGGGAGCCGTCACCAGTTAGAACCCTAGCTGCTGACCTTTTCGAGGTGCGGCTGGATCATCTTGAGGACTTCGGGCTTCGGCATCGCGCCGACGCGCTGGTCGACGACTTGGCCGCCCTTGAACAGCAGCAGCGTCGGGATTCCCCGGATTCCGTACCGCATCGCTGTTCCGGGATTGTCGTCCGTGTTGATCTTACCGACCTTAATCTTGCCGGCGTACTCGGTGGCAATGGCATCCACGGTCGGAGCCATGGCCTTGCAGGGTCCGCACCAGGGAGCCCAGAAATCCACGAGCACGGGCGTCTCGGACTTCAGCACGTCCTGGTCAAAAGCGCTATCGGTGAAGGTTAGGGTGTTTTCAGCAGCCATGTTTCTTTGTATCCCCAAAGGGTCCGCTACTTATGATGCTGGATCGGGCCCGCCGGATGCAACCTCGCTGCCATTGGTCCCCGCAGGGACGGGCGGTAAGCGGCTATCCTGTTACACAGAATGGCTGAAATCGAAATCAAGGCAGAAGGCGGCGGGTCCGACCCCATGGGTCAGAAAGTGGGCGTGCTGGCCGCGGTGCTCGCCGTCGCGCTGGCGGTGGTATCGATCGCCTCGCACCGCGCGCACACGATGGCGGTGGTCGAGAAATCCGAGGCCAACGATCAATGGTCGTTTTATCAATCCAAGCGCATCAAGTTTCACAGCCTGGAGCTGGGCGCGGATCTGGTAGGGCTGCTCGGCAAAGACAAGCCAGGAGCCGAACAGGCTCTGGCGCGCTACGAAGCCGAGCAAAAGCGCTACGAGAAGGAAAGCAAGGAGGTCGAGGACGAAGCAAAGAAGAAAGAGCAGGAAACGCGGCACACCGAGGATCAGGCCCTCCGCTACGACTTAGGCGAAGGGATGCTCGAGATCGGAGTGGTGCTGGCGTCGCTCTACTTCATCGCGCGCAAGAAGCTGTTTCCCGTAGTCAGCATCGCGTTCGGAATCCTGGGCGCGATCATTGCGATATCGGGCGCGCTGCTGTAGCTTACGGAGCCGCGGCGCAGGCTTGTGGAACCAGCCCGTTCTTCCAGATAAGTTGGATTAGGAAGTTCCGCCCGCTCCACGAGGCGTTGTAGTGGATTCCATCTTTATCGGTCTGCGTCGTTCCGTAGTTGTAGTTGCACAGATCTCCGTTCTCCTCGCCGTTCGAGGTGTACCAGGCGTTGAGATCGGGATCCGTTACGGTTTCTGAGAGCTCGTGAAACATGGAATCGACCATTTCGTCCGCTCCGGCGTCGCCGTTCGGCGTTCCGGAATCGCCCAGGGCGAAATTGCCGTCGCAGACAGTGCATCGCTGGCTGGGATCAGGCACCAGCGCGTAGCGGATGGTGTGTCCGGCGACGACGCTTGCGGAACTCGAGTGATAAGCGCAGAAGCTGGTGCAAAATCCGGGAACTTTCACATCCGGGGCCGTGATCACGAAGTACATTCCCCCATCGGTAACCGGGAAAGCATGTGCGAACGCGTACTGAAGAATCTTGATCACTCCGCCGGAGTTGACGTGAGACCCTTGCGAACCAGGGTCATTAAAAATGTTTCCGCTAGAAAAGTCCAGGGCGCCCGAGATGGGGCTATTCGTTTTGCCGCACGATACCGTTTGCGCCTCACAGTAGGTGGTGTTGACCTCATACTGAGGCTGGCCGCCCAAGCCTCCCAGAAAATCGTTCACTATGTTTTGCGTGTTGGCGGTTTGCGGCGTGCCGAAGTTTCCGTAGTAAATCACGTACACGGGCACTTTGCCCAGCAGAATCGGCCCGCCGTGATACAAAATCTGCGGCGTGCTGCCTTGGGTTGACCGCTTATCGGTAAGCTGGCCGAACGGTTTTTTAACAACCACAACAGGGTCTGTGTCGTTCCCTGCCAGGATCGCAAGGGGAATACTCGCGGCAATGAAAATGGTAAGGAGAATAAGAAATCTCATGATGGGTTTACGTCGAGGGAAGTTTACAGCTTCGCCAGTATATCACCATTCTTGAGCCGGACCTCCGCCAGAGACTCATAAAGCAGCCGGTAGTCCGCTGCTGAAGCGTCCCAGGAGAAATCTTTCGCCATCCCCCGCCGCATGCGAGCGGTCCAGGCCTCTTTGTCCTCGAACGCTTCCAATGCCCGCTGGATCGTGCCGCGCAACGCATCCGCTGTGTACTCGGCGAACTTGAAGCCGGTGTGCTCATTGACGCTGTCATCCAAGCCGCCGGTGGCCCGGACAATCGGCACGGTTCCGTAGCGCAGGCTGTAGAGCTGGGTGAGCCCGCAGGGCTCGTAGCGTGACGGTATCAGGAACATGTCTGAACCCGCCACAATGCGATGCGAGAGCGCTTCGTCATAGCCGATCCGCACAGCGAATTTTTCAGGACGCAAAGCTGCAAGCTGGCGGAACATGTCTTCGTGAATCTTCTGGCCGCTGCCAAGCGCCGCCATCGCGACATCCTGCTCCGCCAGCCATCCGGCGATTTCTTCCAGCAAATCGAAGCCTTTTTGATCGGCGAAGCGTGAGACGATCCCGATCAAGGGACGCTCCAGATTCGGCGGCAAACCCACTTCCGCGAGCAAAGCCTCTTTGCACGCGACTTTGCCTGCGAGATCACGCGCGGAATAATGGGCCACTTGACACGGGCCGGTCTCCGGATTCCACTCCTCGTAGTCGACCCCGTTGAGAATGCCGCTGAGCTTGCGCGCGTGGATCCGCAGGAGGCTGTCCATGCCGAATCCGTATTCGGGCGTCTGAATTTCGCGCGCATAGGTGGGGCTGACGGCGTTGATGGCGTCAGACCATACGATTCCAGCTTTCAGAAAACTGATGTCTCCCCAGAACTCGAGGCCATCGGGATAATACAGGCCGGGATCGAGCCCGAGATCCGCGAGCGCCGCCTTCGGAAACAGGCCCTGATATCCGAGATTGTGGATGGTGAGCAGCAGGCGGATGCCGAAGAACGTGGGATCGCTCCCGTACGTGGTCCGCAAGTAGGGCCCGACCAGGCCCGCCTGCCAATCGTGGGCGTGCAGCACCGCGGGCCGGAAAATATCCCGCGCGATGCCGATCGCCGCCTGGCTCAACAATGCGAAGCGAATGTGATTGTCGGGATAATCGCCGTAGATCTCGGCGCGATCGTAGAGCGGAGGACAGTCGACGAAGAAATACTGCACGCCGCGATGGATCTGGCGGCGAATGTCGACGGCGTAGGCATGCGGACCGACCCATAAAGGCATGGCCTGCCACACTGGTTCGGCGCCGCGCGTATCCGCAGTGCGGTACTTCGGCAGGACCACGGCGACCTCATCCCCCAGGCGCGCCAAGGCAGGTGGAAGCGACCCGAGCACGTCCGCCAGGCCTCCGGTTTTCGCGAACGGGGCGGCCTCTGAGGCCACCATGAGGATCTTCACCTGGCGGCGGCTCCCAACAGGTGCTTTTGCACTTTGCCCAACGCGTTGCGCGGAAGCTTTTCGACCACCACGAATCGCCGCGGGCACTTGAAAGATGCAAGCTTTTCGCGGCAACGGGCTTCGAGAGCCGCCGTATCGCAGCTCCCGCCGCGCGGAACGATGTAGGCCACCGGAATTTCGCCGCGCACCCGGTCGGCTTCGCCCGCTACCGCCGCTTCGGCGACCTCCGGCTGCTCCGTCAGAAACTCCTCGATCTCACGGGGGTAAATGTTGAAGCCGCCGGAAATGATGAGGTCGCTGCGGCGGCCGCATAGCGTGTAGTAGCCGTCGGGCGAGCGCTGCGCCAGATCGCCGGTCTTGAACCAGCCGTCCACAAACGCGGCTTTCGTCGCGTCCTCGCGACGCCAGTACCCGGGAAACACGTTCGGACCCTTGAGATAAAGCTCGCCGGTTTCGCCGTCGGGAACATCGCGGCCATCCTGATCCACGATGCGTGTTTCCACCCCGGGCAGCGGAAAACCCACGCTTCCCGGGCGCCGCTCCCCGTCGTAAGGGTTCGAAATGTTCATCAATGTCTCGGTCATTCCGTAGCGCTCGAGAATCGTGTGTCCGTAGAGCTTGCGGAACTCTTCGAGCACCTGCGCGGGAAGCGGCGCGGATCCGGAGACGAATAGCCGCATGCCCTTGCCGATCTCGCGCGCGGTATCCGGCGGAATGTCCAGGAGGCGCACATACACTGTGGGCACGCCGAAGAACAGCGTGGGGCGGAAGTCCAGAAATTCAGACGCCGCCTTATCGTGTTCGAAACGCTCCAGCAGGCGCATGCGGCAGCCGGAAAACAGCCAGCAGTGCACGCCGTTTCCGAGCGCGTGCACGTGAAACAGCGGCAGAGCCAGCAGAAACCGGTCGGTGGAGCCGATGCGCCAGGCGTTCAGGAGATTGGCGCCGTTCACAGCGAAGTTGTTGTGCGTGAGGATCGCGCCCTTCGAAACGCCCGTGGTTCCGGAGGTATAGACCAATGCGGCTGGCGATTCGCCGTTGAGCGGAACTTCCTCCAGGTCCGCGGCCTGTGCAGCCGCTTCCGCGCGCAAGGCCGGAAGCTCCTTCTCGGTGACGAACAGCTTCGGCTCGGCGTCGCCCAGAATGTGAGAGAGCTCGCGCTCTCGATAAAGAATGTTGACCGGCACGAAGATGACGCCGAGTTTGACCGCGGCCAGGAATAGATCGAGGAAATCGAGCGAGTTCGC
>JBAIXM010000234.1:0-17123 GCA_037916615.1 Bryobacterales bacterium | reverse complement strand
ATAATCCGCCGTTGCACGCGCTTCGCGCGGGTGTGGACGGGCCCAACGGGGTATACATGTACGGCGGCACGCCACAGTTTCCGGCATCCAACTCGGGAGGCTCCAACTACTGGGCCGATGTGGTGTTCTCAGTCCAGTAGTCCAAGAACGCGTCCGGCGCAAGATTCGGACAAAAAGAGCAAGTCGCAAGGTGAAGCGATGCTTGCCGAAATTTTCCGAGGAAATGAAACTGACCGCAGCGTTATCGTTCGTTGAAAGTGCCCGGACTGACCAAATCACGAATGTCGAATTCGCGCGGAATCGAGAGTACACAGATACCACATCAGCTGCACTCCGAGAAGCGAGTCTCGATGGACCAAGTTTTTGGAATGAAACGGAATGAAACTGCACAGGGCACGTCTGTAAGTTATTGAAAGGAATGGCCAGGGCCGGAATCGAACCAGCGACGCCAGCCTTTTCAGGGCTGCTTACCGACAATGCCAAGTGGTTCAGAATCAGCGCATGTGCATCTCAGAAAAGGGCTTACGCAAGGAGAGTTTTAGGACTGAGTAGGATACTTTGGGCTGTCTTCGCCTCGGCGACGTTCCCGCATTGTTCCCGCGGCGCCTCTGCCGCCCAGGGCCAGGCCGTCGAGTGGAATAGTGCAGATTGAAACTACCAGTACCCACTTTCGCAGGTCATTATTTAGTATAGAATATTAGGTCTGAAATCAGTGAAGGAGGGCTATGCGCTTAGGCAAGGTTTTGTGTGTAGCGACGTTTGTTGCAGGGACGGGTTTCGCGACCGTCATCAATTTCGATAACTTGGCGGCAGGGGTCGCAGTGACGAACCAGTACTCTGCCTCTGCTACTTTTTCATCGGTTACTGGAGAGGTGAACGCCACCACCGCTCAGGACCTTGGCAGTTCCCTTCCAAACTTTATTTGTACGGCGCCGGTGGGGGGTAGCATCGATTGCACCCACGACGTTTTCGTCGACTTTACCAATCCGGTAAACAATCTGACATTTCTGGCTGTGGGCGTAAACAATGTCGGCGTGGTGGCTGAGGTAAACGTTTTCGAAAACGGCTCCTTTTTTAACACGGTGAACATCATTGGCGCAGGAACGCCGTTTACGCCCCTAACGGTCAATCTATCGGCATTTTCAAATGTTACGCGAATCGAAATTGTCAACGACATCGATGCCGCCGGCATCGGGTATGACGATTTTAGCTTCGGTGCAGCAACCGGAGTTCCGGAGCCGTCCACATTCGGGCTTCTCGCGGCGGGATTGGGTGCTGCAGCCTTCCTGTTTCGTAAGCAGCGGCTATAGCAGCAGCTCGAAATTTTGGTGGTCATTCCTTGAGGAGCTTGTCGAAAAAGCAATCCTTTTCGCGCGGCCCGAAAAGGGCATAGGGATGACTCCTAGTTGGGGTGATTCCGGCCGCAATCTGCGCAATGCTGTCGCCAAGATTGAGGTGTGCCCAGGGCGCTGCGGGACAGGCGCTGCGGGACCGGCTGGCACGGTGGGAGTACGGCGCTACAATGAGGGGCGAGGTTTCCATGGTCGTGAAAAAGCTCTGCGTGCTCGCTCTGTTCGCCGCCGCGGCGTTTTCCCAGGCTCCTTCACTGGATAAACCCGCCCTTGAAACCTACTTGCGCCGCCTGGAATTGTTGGTCCCCGCGGTCACCATGCAGATCGAGAACCCCAAGCGGTCCGCTTTCTTGAAAGGCTACTCCGAGGTGACCGTGCATTTTTCTTTCAACGGCCAAGGGAAAGACGAGCGCTACATGGTCTCGGGCGACGGCGCGACGCTGATCAGGGGCGAAGCCTTCAAGCTGTCCAAGGTCTCCAAGGCTCCTGACCGCAAGACTTCACTCGATAAATCCGCCTTTGAGGCCTATCTGCGCCGGCTGGAATCGTTGATCCCCGCCGTCACTGTCCAGATCGACGATCCCAAACCCGCCATCTTCTTGGAGGGCTACTCCGAAGTGACTGCGCATTTTTCCTACAACGGCCAAACGAAAGACGAGCCCTATCTGATCTCGAGCGACGGCGCGACTCTCATCAGGGGCGAAGCCTTCGACCTGAAACACAGCCCCTTCCAGGCCAATCTCGACAAGATCAAGACCGAGGGCGAACCCAGCTTCGGCGGCCCCGCGGACGCCCCGGTCACGCTAGTGATCTACGCCGATTTCGAATGCCCCTACTGCAAGGCCGAAGCGCCCGTCGTGCGCAACAACCTGGTCCAGACCTACGGTGACAAAGTTCGTGTCGTCTTCAAGGATTTCCCGATACCGGAGCCCCATCCCTGGGCGCGCTCTGCCGCCATGGCCGGACGCTGCGTCTATCGCCAGGACCAGAAGAAGTTCTGGAGCTTCTTCGACTGGATCTTTGCAGTCCAGCCAGAAGTCACTGTGGAGAATTTCCCCGGAAGAGTTAACCAATGGGCCGCAGACAATGGCCTCAAAGTCGCTGATTTCTCGACTTGCGTGGGAACGAAAGCCACCGAACCCGAGGTGGACAAAGATATTGAAGAAGGCCGTGCCTTGGGGGTCGATTCGACGCCGACTTCCTTCCTGAACGGTTCCAAGCTGGCAGGCACTGTTGAATGGGAAGTCCTGCGGCAGTTGATCAACACCGAACTGAATCGTCTGGGCGTCCCCATCCCGTAGGCTGCATTCGCGGAAGGCAAAATAAGCTTACGGGTGCTCGATCTGCGACTGTCCGCCTCACCGATGAAGAGTTGCAAAGGCTGTGGGACTCCTCCGTGGCCGGGATCGCCGCCACGACGAAAAAACGGGTGCTAGGCCGGGGAAAAAGAAAAGCGCAAGTCGGCGTCCCGGTGGTCTAGTTCAACTCCGCCCTTGACACCCGAGTCCGCATGCAACAAAATGAACGACTGCCATTCAGCCAATGTAGCAGTCAAAACGGGGAGAAGAGATGCTGCTTTTTTCAAGTACGTCCATAGTGTCTGCTCGCGTCCGGGGCGTGAGCCGGCTCTCAGTTCTCGGTGTCGCACTAGTGCTGTGCGCGTCGCCTGGCTTCGGCCAAACCGCGTTGGCCACGGTTACTGGAACGATTTCGGACTCGACGGGTGCCGTTGTGGCCAATGCTCCCGTCTCGCTCAAGAATCTAGAGACCGGACAAATCCGCACGGCGGCCAGCTCCAATACGGGCAATTACACCGTGTCGCAGCTTCCGATCGGCGACTATGACCTGACGATCACAGTGCCTGGGTTCAAGACCTACACGCATAGCAAATTCCACTTGGCGGCGAGCCAGACCATGCGCGAGGATGTGGTGCTGGAAATAGGTCAAGCCACCGAATCCGTGACGGTTGCTGCGGAGTCCTCGTTGTTGAAGACGGAGACCACCGAAGTGGCCCAGAACGTCACGCTGTCGCAGCTGAATAACTTGCCGGTTCTCGCGATCGGTTCGACCAACGAGGGCTTCCGCGATCCTTGGGCATCCGTGCGGCTAGTCCCGGGAATCAACTATCTCGCGGGCTCCAACATTGGCGCCGGCACCGTGGCCTGCTGCACTTTCATGAGCATCAACGGAGCGCCTTCCAATACGTATCAGAGCCGCCTGGATGGCATGACGATCAGCCCCACCGGGCCGCGCCTGATTACCGCGCAACAGGAGACCCAACCCTCGGTCGACGCGATTCAGGAAGTGAACATCCAGACCAGTAACTTTGCCGCCGAATACGGCACCGCCGGCGGCGGCATGATCAACATGGTTACGAAGAGCGGCACCAACCAGTACCACGGCACCGCTTACGACTACATCACCAATGACGCCCTGAACGCCCACCAGCCCTATACGGGAGTCCGCAACATCGTTAAACAGCACGACTTTGGCTACACGGTAGGCGGTCCGGTTTGGATCCCAAAGGTCTACGACGGCCACAACAAGACCTTCTTCTTCTGGAGCTACGAACGATTTCGCAACAAGAACATCAACACTAGCAATAACACCACCGTGCCGCTTCCCGCCTACCGCACTGGCGATTTTAGTGGTTTGATCACCGCAGAAAACAAACTGATTACCACGGCCAGCGGTCCGGTCTTGGACCCGCTGGGCCGCACGATTCCCAGCGGCAGCATCTTCGATCCGAACGCGCAATCGGTAGCCGCCAACGGCAGGGCGTTCCGGGATCCGTTCCCGGGCAACCTGATCCCGGCAGCCCGATTCGACCCCATCGCGGTCAAGGTCCTGGCCCTGGTCCCGCAGCCCTTGGGACTCAATGCAGCTCGCGGGCAGGCCTCGAACAACTATCAGGGGACCTATGACTCGAGCCGCACGTCCGCGATCCCGTCGATCAAGATGGACCATAACTTCGGCGACAAGCTTCACGGGTCGTTCTACTACCAGGACACCCATACGTACGTGCCCCGCACACCGACCGGCGCCGACGCGTTCCAGAACGAGATTACCGGTTCCGCCGCGGCCTTTAATTCGGGCCAGACCATTCGCCTGAACTTTGACTACACCGCGACCCCGCGGCTGCTGCTGCACATCGGCGCGGGCTGGAACGATAGCGACTTCGGGCTCCAAACTACCATCCACAACTACGATGAGTTCAAGGAACTGGGCCTGAAAGGAGGGCTGTTGCCGTATTACTTCCCGATCATTCAGACCGCCGTAAATGCGAACGACGCGATCGGCGGCATGAACACCTTGGGCTCGATATTTCCAACCCGGTCTTTTGAACGGCGTCCCTCGGGTGTTGCCTCCGCAACCTATGTTACTGGTGGGCACACCTTCAAACTCGGCCTGGACTTGCGCTTGGAGCGATTCCCGAACGTGATCGCGGCGAACTCGCAAGGCACCTTCATATTCGGCCCGAACATGACCGAGCAGCCCTATCTGCAAGGCGTATCGACCAACCAGGGCTTCAGCGGCTTTGAGTTTGCGTCGTTTCTGCTGGGCGGCATGAGCGCAAACACGCTGGCCGCGCCCATCGGCTTGAGCAATAACAAGTCCCAAACCGCCCTGTATTTTCAGGACACCTGGAAGGTCACCCGGAAACTGACCCTCGACTACGGCCTGCGTTGGGACTACGGCACCTACACTGCCGAACAGCATGGCCGCATCGGTTCGGTCGGTCTGGCGGTTCCGAATCCGTCTGCCTCGAACCGCCTCGGGGGGCTCCAATTTGAGGCCACCTGCAACTGCAACTTCGCCGATAACTACCCCTTTGCCCTCGGACCGCGGCTGGGCGTGGCTTATCAGATCAACAGCAAGACCGTGCTGCGCGCGGGTTTCGGCGTGGTCTATAACTCCACCGCGTCCCCGACCCTTCCTGCGGCGAATACCGCTGCTACGAACACCCTTCCGGCGAATTCGGGCCAGATCACCGGCCTGTTCGTGAACGGCATGCCGGGCAGCGTCCAGCCGAAGTGGCCTTCGTTTGATCCTAATGTCGGTCAGGCCCCGGGCTCAGTCGTCGGGATGCCCCTGCTCATGGATCCGAACTCGGGCCGGCCAGCCCGGCAGTTGCAATGGAACATCGGCCTCCAGCGCGAGCTCAGCCGCAATCTGGTCGTCGAGGCCTCCTACGTTGGCAACCGGGGCGTCTGGTGGACCGCAAACGCTTTGAATCCGCTGAACACCCTTAGCCTGGACACGCTTCGCGCCGATGGCTTCAATGATTTCACCAGTTCGACCGAAGCCCGCCTGCTGACTACCCCCGTTGCCAGCCTGACCCCCGCACAGAGGTCCACGCTCGCCGCCCGTGGCATCACTGGCGTCCCCTACGCGAACTTCCCCACCAATCAGAGCGTGCGCCAATCGCTGCTGGCCTATCCTCAGTACAGTCCCTCGGTCTCGATTTTTGGCACAACGTTGAACGGCGTCTCGGGCGCTCCCTTGGGCAAGACCTGGTACGACGCCTTCCAGTTGAACGTGACTCAGCGCTTCAACCATGGGCTGAGCTTTAACTTCAACTACAGCTACTCCAAGAATCTGGATGCGATGAGCTCGATCGATCCGTTCAACACGGCCTTGGCCAAGAACATTTCCGCCAATGATCTTCCACACCAGTTCCGGCTGACGGCGCAGTATCAGGTGCCGCGGTTTGGCGCCTCGAGCAATAGCTTCTTTTCGAACAAGATTGCGTCCGCCGTTCTGTCGGATTGGGGCATCGGTGCGTACTTGAATTACCAGAGCGCGCCGCTGATCGCTGCGCCGAGCAGTAACGGCACGGTACCGATCAGCCAGTTCCTGGGCTACGGTCCGGGCAGCGCGCAGTTGAAAACGGACGGCAAGGGGAACTACATGAGCCCCTGGTCGACGGACTGGACGGACTACAGCGGCAAGCACCACACCGATCCTCTCGATATCAACTGCCACTGTTTCGATCCGACTAAGACGATTGTGTTGAATCCGAACGCTTGGGCGAACATTCCAGACGGGCAGTTCGCCAACGACAACAGTTCGCTGCGGTTCTTCCGCGGCATCCGCTATCCGACGGAGAACGCCAACGTCAGCCGCAACTTCCGCATCACGGAACGTGTGACTTTCAACGTTCGCGTAGAATTCAATCAGGTCTTGAACCGGATGGAGTTGCCGCAGCCCACCACTGCCAGGGTAAATTTCGCCAGCACTCCGACGACGTTTAAGAGTGGCGCAAACGCCGGCCTGTACAGCGGCGGTTTCGGCACGATCCTGCCGCTGTCCGGCACGAGCGGCATGCGTACCGGTCAGCTCATCGGCCGCATCACGTTCTGATGCGAAATGGGCCTGTTCTCATCTCCATGGCAATACTGCCCCGCTGCGGGGCGCACGGCCCAGAAGGTGGGAGCCCCCGCAGGCTTCCATGCCGACCAGGTGGACTTTCCGGTTCGCGCATCGGGGACTCGGGACGTTTCGCTCCAGTGCGTGCCGGAGCCCACATTGCGCGGAACTCCGGCGCCGGATCGAAGGTGAAGCGAGTGCGCGAGCCTCTCGCCAGATCATAGATCCACACGTCCGCGTTCCCGGCATCGGCAATCGTGGTCGCCAGGCGCGTCCGGTCCGGTGAGAATTCGATGTCGTAATTTGCTCCCGGCGCTCCGACCGTACCCAGCGCTTTCCCGGTCCGATCGAACCAGGTCAATTGCCGCCCGTAAGCCGGAGGCGGTGTAAGATAGGCCAGCACGCCCGTCGAAGATACCGTGAAGAAACCTACTTGGAACGGGCCCCGTTCATGTTCGACCGGTTGCGCGACTGCCTGGGGTCCTCCACTGGTGCCCAGAGCCTTTACATCGAAGGGTTGCGCCACCAGCGTGTTGTCCCTGAGATAAAGCAATCGCCCTTGGGAATACAGTGCCGGGGCCTCACCGATGACCTTGGTCGCGGTAGATCTGAGCGATCCTACAAGCAGCTTCCGTTTCGAATCCACACGCGACTGCACCGAAAACAGGTAATGTTCCCCGTCCGGCAAGAACTGCGGGCAGCATTGTAGGTTTCCCAGCGCCGCGTCCGTGACTGGAGTGACTGTGCCGCCCTCCGAAGAGACCTTTTGCAGCACAATCCAATTTGGTGAGAATAGGATCACGCCCTTAGTGCTCCACGAGCCGCCGAATGGGGTCGGCGCATCGGCCAGCTCGATCGGAGGCCCGCCCTGCGCGTCGATCTTCTTCAGCTTCCTGCCCGCAAAGAACCCAATCCAGCGGCTGTCGGGTGACCAGAACGGCTCCGCCGCGCCCTCGGTCCCGGCCAAGGGCTGCGCTGTCTCCGCATCTAGCGGCCGGATCCACAATTGACCCTTGCCATTTTCGCTGATCGCGGTAAATGCGATGCGACGTCCATCCGGCGATAGCGCCAGCAACCCGTCGGCGAAGTGCGTGGTGTTTTCAGGACGGGGTATAATCGTGCGCACCACCCGCGCCTCGGGCGCTGGGTCTCGGAAGTAGACAAACCTAGCCCGGCCAGCACAGCGATGCCCGCGCTTGCCGCTGCGTACTTCCAGAGCGCACGCGATCCGCCCTTGGACGCTGGCGCTTCCTGCGGAGCGCCGTTTGCAGCAAGCGGGAAAACGCACGTGTACCCTTGTCCTCGCACCGTGCGGATGTATCTGCCTTCTTCGACGTCGTCGAGGCCCTTTCGCAGCAGGAACATCGTTTGCGTCAGGTTGCTTTCCTCGACCGTGGTGTCCGGCCACAGAGATGCCATCAATTCCGATCTCGTGACCGTCCGGCCCGCGGCGCCGACAAGAATCCCGAGTAAATCGAAAGCTTTATCGGCTGAGCGGAACCAATGCCGTTCCGCGCCGCAACTCCCGCCGGTTCAGGTCAAACACGAAAGGCCCAAACCGATATTCCTTGGAGCCTCGCTCCGCTGCTTGCGCCATGGGTTCAATTCTAAGGTCGCGTTACTTTTCGGGCAAGAGCCTGAAACCGTAAGCGATTCATTTGATAAAGCATGTGATGCAAATTGATACTGTTTGAGGTTCGTTCGGCGCCCTTCCCGGCTATTCTAAGGCGGCTTTTGACGTAATCCACCCAAGTCACCTCAGGAGGTCTTATGCCAGGACGGACAATGGGAGTCTCGATCGTCGCTTGTCTATTGTTAACCGTCGCCTCTGCCCAAGACCGCACGGGTCAAACCCAGGCGTTCGACTGTGCTGGCCGTCCACGCGTCGTTGCACTTGACGGAACCAACCCGGTGGAGTATCGCGACTGGGACCCGGACTTGTGCGCTCCCCCGGCCCAGCGGCAGCCGTTAGGCGGCTTGGTTTCCGCCCGCAGCCTTAGGCATAAAGTCCCCAAAGCGGCCGCCAAAGAATTCGATCGCGGTGTTCACGCCTGGACCAAGGGCGAAATGGAGGAGGCCTCGCGGCATCTTGCCGAGGCCGTCCGCCTGGATCCCCGCCTTGTCAAGGCTCGAGGCGATCTCGGAATCGTGTATGCCAAACTCGGTCGGGCTGTAGAGGCGTTGGAACAATACGACCAAGCCATCGCCCTCGAACCGAACCTAGCCCTCCTGCACAGTAACAAGGCCGCGGCCTTGGTGATGATCAGTCGTTGGGAAGAAGCAGAAACAGAAGCGCGCATAACCTTGCGGCTCGACCCAAAAACCGTGGACGCTCAGTACATGCTTGGCGTTGCGATGTTCGAACAGGCGAAAATCAGCCCCGAGACCGAGTCGCACCTGGCTGTTGCCTCCAAGAAGCATGAGAGAGCGCGTCCTTACCTCGCCGCTGCACAGGCTGCCCTCGCTTCACCCGTTATAGGGCCGCACAGGTAGCAATGCTGCGAATAGATATGAGAGTCCTGACTCACCCAAGTCGACGGGTAGCCGTCACAACCATAGAAATGGCCCGACCAAGCGCCCCATATTCGGCGTTGTGGGAAGTTTGCCACCTTCGCTGGTTGTTGGTGACGGCTGGGTTGGCAACATGAAAGGCACTAAACGACCACTACTTGTGCTACAAGGATGAGCTTTCGGCAGGCCCCTAGACCTGTACGAAGGCAATTGAAATTCTGTCAACGAGTAGATTCGTGATACCAACCGTTTTGAAACGGGGCAGCTTGGGTCAACTATTTCCCTGGGAACAAATTCTGCACGAAGTTGATCGGTGCGTAGTTAGTCGCGCCAGCCTGAGTCGTGACCAGAAAATGCTGGACATCTCTGGTCGTGTCCCAAAGCGCAGTCAGGCTTTGGTAGGCAGCGCCTCCGAATATGGGGATGTCGAAAACGGACTTGGGGGAGCCGTGGGTGAAGGAGCTGCCGGCAGTGCTGACATCCACGGAAATCAATTTTCCCGTGGAGGACAGATACATTAACTGCCTGCCATCCCCGCTCCAGCGCGGCTGATATCCTCCTCCGCTTGAAATCTGCCACTTACCCTCTCCCGCCCAGGACTCCGTGCCTTTAGCGGGAACGAACGGCCGGACGTACGCCTCATACGGCCCCGTTGGAAACGTAAGCGATCCAGCGACCGTCCGGTGAAAAGCGTGCTTGATACTCCGTAAAGGGAGTTGTCAGAAACCGGTGCGGTTTGGGATCGCCTTCTTCGGTTGTCAAGGGCAGAATCCAAAGGTCCGCCGGATTGCCCGATCCGACGCTCGTATACAAAATGAATCGCCCGTCGCGGGACCAATCTTGGGGGCAGGCCGAGGGAAGCAGTTCTTCCGGTTCCCCCGTGTTGGCGGAGCCCTTCTTGAACAGTCGGGCGGTGCTGCCAACTCCTGTGCAAAAAGCGATCTCCTTACCGTCTGCCGACCATATGGGATAGCGATTCGGCACGTCATCGAACGTGAATCGCTGACTTCGGGGCGGCGCGAAGTCGAGCAGCCAGAGATCCTCTTGCTGTCCTAATTGGTAGGCGGCCGCTCGTTTTCCATCCGGCGAGAGAGCCAATTCCAGATAGCCGCCGCGATGCTCGCGACTTGTCACAGCGCCCTTCCGGTCGTACCACACCAACTGCCGGTCCCCTCCGGACAAGCCGCTCCGATAAGCCACGGCGCCGTTCGCCGATGCACTGAAGTGCCCGTATACATTGGTCGTGGCGACTTGCTCGGCGACCGGCGTGGGCTCGCCGGTAAGATCGAGACGAGATACATCGAACGGCTGGACCATCAGCGTGCCCTCACGAAGAAACAGCAGGGGTCCTCCGGGCTGGTCCGCCGAAGGCACAAAGACCGAGCCATATTGCGTCGGCAGGATTCGCTTGGATGGCTGTTCCCCAGGCTTCGCGTCCAGCGATCCGATATATTCACCTTGCACGTTCGCGTCGCCCGAATTACGGAAGTAGACGAAATGCTTCTGGTCCGGAAGGAACCAGAGGAAGCCGTGAATGGTCTCCCCTCGCGAAGCGTCGACTGCAGTGACGTCGGTAACTGCTCCGCCTGCATCCGAAACCTTGTGAATTGATCCGCGTCCGCGTTCCAAACAGGATCACGCCGTCGGCGTTCCAGGCTCCAGACGCAGCTGTAGCGCCTCCTGGAACGTCGCATACGGTCTGCGCGGGCGAGGTACCCAGAGCTTCCACCTTCCTCAGCCTGGATCCCGCAGAAAACGCAATGAAACGACTGTCCGGCGACCAGAATGGGCTCGCCGCGCCGTCAGTGCCTGGAAGCAGCCTCGCTTCCAGTGCATCCATCGACCGCACCCAGAGACGAGTGACGCCGTCAACTCCCACGGCCGGCGACTCCCTTGCGGCATTGACGGCGGAGCCGGTGAGTTCGTTACGGAGTGAGATGGATGGGACGGCACTTTCACGTACTCTTCTGTATTAGCTATAAAGAAAAGAGGGCATAATTACCGTCCCATCCGTCCTTCCCCTCGATTACTATCTAATTGCCGGGAGGCAACTGGAACAAGACGGACTGCACCGCGTTGTCGAGTGTGGCTGTCCTGGTCGCGCTCCCTACCTCATGAGAGCGGCAGGCTATTTCTCGTCGTCGCTTGTTCCGGGCGCACCTGTCTCCGCGCACGACGTTCCCGGCTGTGAATGGCGTCCATCAATGTCTGCATCTTGGACGGGCGCTTCCACCGGCTCATGCGGTTAAACCCAGGAATGGCACCGAAACTGCACGGTTATCCATAGAACCAGCAGCGAAAGCTCCCCTGTCTTCGCGGACTTCGTGGAGCCTCCCGCAAGCGGCTATTCCCTCTTTGTCACACGAGTGAAACGATTCTGTGGCGAAATACACTGTGTCGTGTGAAGCTGTGTCCTTCAACACAAGCCTAAGGTGATTTTCCTGGAGGACAACAGGTGATCTCGTACTATACTTTTTAGGAAACCGAGGACATCGGCAACTTCGGAGGTGTTCTGGTGGTCAGTACCAACACGATTGTGCATTTGGTGCAGGACGAACAGAGCAATCCGTTGCGTCCGATTTTGGCCGGTGGCGCTTTCGCCTCCCGGCTTGAAGTAGCCTACTATCGGACGCTTACTGCCGCAAAGCAAATCCCTCCGGATGCACAACTCGTTGTGCTCGTCGCCTTGGATCGGGAAGCAGTCGGAGAGCTTCGATTTGTCGAGTGGTTCCGCGGGAATCGCCGTGGGTCGATTCTCATGGTGGCCTGCGACGGATGTGAAGACCTAGTCATTCGCGCGCTGCGCTCAGGAGTGTCGGACTACGTCCGGCGAAAATACTTCGAAGAGATTCGCGAATCGATAGAGCGTCACCTTTTGATGTCAGCCAGCGACCGTATTGCTGACGAGATGGTGGGTGAGGCGCCTCTGATGCAGCAACTTAAGGCGGCTGTACTTCGCGCTGCGCCGACCGAGAGTACGGTTCTGATTACTGGTGAGACTGGCACCGGCAAGGAACTTGTGGCGCGGATGTTGCATCGCCACAGCAGCCGTGCGGATCAGGCTCTGGTCAGCCTGAATTGCGCGGCGATTCCGGAAACTCTGCTCGAGAGCGAGCTATTCGGCTACGCGAGCGGGGCGTTCACCGGCGCTGCCCACGCGGTGCAAGGCAAGCTGCAGCAAGCCGATGGCGGGACCATCTTCTTCGATGAGATAGGCGATATGAATCTGATGGCGCAGGCAAAGATTCTGCGCGCTATCGATACGCGAGTAGTCCAACCGCTCGGGTCAAAGAAAGCGACGCCCGTGGACGTTCGTCTCATCGCGGCCACGAACCAGGATCTGGAGGGACTCATCCGGCAAGGCCGCTTCCGCGCGGATCTGTACTATCGGCTCAACGTGATCCGAATCCACGTGCCCGCGCTGCGCGAACGCAGATCCGATATCGCGAGACTTCTGCAATACTATGCCGCGAAGTTGAGGCCAGGCTCGCCGGCCCAGTTTGACGAAGCCGCATGGCACAGGCTTCAGAACTACGACTGGCCCGGAAATGTTCGAGAGCTGAAGCACGCCGTCGAGGCCAGCCTCGTGTCGCCCTCAGTCATCACCGTCGGCGACCTCCCCTCGGCGATTCGAGCCGCGTCACCATCTTCCGGGGATGATGAAGCGGCCCGCCTTCGTGCAGCACTAGCCGAAACGAACTGGAACCGCAGTAAAGCCGCGGCAAAGCTGAAATGGTCGCGCATGACGCTGTATCGAAAGATGGCGAAGTATGAGGTGCGACCATACGCGCAAGCTCGCGCAACCGCGTCGTAAGGCGTCACATTGTCTATCCGTGTAACATCCTCCTGTGACACACGCGGGAAATCTCCGAGATTGTTGCAATTCGCTGTCTGAATCACACGCACGACTGTAACGTCGGTCTGTTACAGTCCAGCGGCACAACAGGTCTAAGTGCTTTGTCCTGAGCCGGAGCCTTACTGGCCAGAAGCCTGCATAAGCTTCGCCCGATCATGGGCGACAACCGGAAGTGCGTCGAAGGCCGATACGCGAACTCTTTCGGGATCGCCTATACCGCCGACGAATTTCTTCTGGACTTCTCGCAATCCTACGAGGGGTGCGAATCGATGCAGCCCCACACCCGGATCATTACGGCTGCGCAATACGCCCGCGTGCTTCTTGATCTGTTGAGTCGATCCGTACGCGATTACGAAAGAGAGCACGGAGGCACCGGATGAGCGCGGTGCATTCAGCCTTCGCGGCCCTCGACGCCCGGTTGCGATGTGCCATAGAAGCTGCCGAACAGCGGCGCGGCTACAGATTTGGTGACGATCCATTCGCGGGACTGTATCTCACGCGCGCGCAAATCGAGCGCCAGCTCCAACCCGCAAGCGTACCCATAGGATCTGGAATTATCGAATCGCTCGACGAAATTCCCGAAGAACTTAGCCTCCTCGCGTCCGCTTACAAATTGGCGGCGTTCGATCTCGATATCCTGCTGCTCGCCCTTGCGCCGGACCTCGATTCGAAGTACGAGCGCGCCTTCGCATTCTTGAACGATGATGTGGCCCGAAAGCGGCCCACCATCGAGGTCGCATTGAATCTGTTGTGCGCGTCGTCCGAGGAGAAAGTCCGCAGGCGTCCCCACTTTTCTCTCGGCGCTCCGGTATTCGCCAACGGACTGGCGCGCTTGACCGACGACGGGACCACCGGACTCGCGTGCCGGAGCATCGCAATCGAGAGCCGAATTGCCGGATACCTGATGGGCGACGACAACATAGATCCTCAGCTCTCCGCGATCGCGCATTTGGAAGAGCCATTGGATCAGCCAGGGCCCTTTCCGGAACATCTGGATCAAATCGTCGAAGAGGCGCGAAGTCAACGTCGCGGAGTGCGGATCGTGCTCCATGGAGGACGAGCGGCAGTTCGCACGGACACCGCGAGATCGCTGGCGTCGGCGCTGCGTGCTCGGCTCCTCGTGGTGAATGTTCAGCGCGGCGTAAGCGAGTTGGCAAATGTCGATACACTTTTCCGGCTGGCTCTGCGAGAAGCGTGGCTGGCGAACGCAATTGTTCTGTTGGAAGACGCCGACACGATCGACGACCATGCAGCGAAGTGTCTGAAACAAGTGCTCGCAAGGCAAGACGGGATCATTCTGTTTTCGAGAAGTAAAGCGTGGTTCGCCGATGTGCCCGGAATCTTGAATATCGCGATTGTGGCTCCAGATTGGGCAATTCGCCGCGCGTGCTGGCGCAGCGAGCTGGCTCGGGCTGGATTTTCAACTCGTGCGGCTCTCCTGGACCGGCTCGCCGGATCGTTCCGGCTGGATCACCTTCAAATCCGGAATGCCGTGTCGTGCGCGCGAGTAGCCGCACACTTCAAGCCGCACACCGGCGAGCAGGAAGAGATCTTCGCGGCGGCACGGGGCCAATCCGGCGACGAGTTGGAAGGATTGACCCAGAAGGTCACACCGTCGCATTCTTTCCGCGACATCGTGCTTCCGGACACGACGATGGCCCAATTGCGCGAGATCGCCGGGCGCGCCGAATGGCGTCATCGCGTTCTGAGCGAGTGGGGTTTCGACCGCAAGCTATCCAACGGCAAGGGTGTGACCGCTCTATTCTGCGGACCGTCTGGAACCGGCAAAACCATGGCGGCGGAGATTCTTGCCCACGAGCTTCGCTTGGATCTTTACAAGATCGAATTGGCCGGCGTCGTCAGCAAATACATCGGCGAGACGGAAAAGAATCTGGACCGGATCTTCGCCGCCGCCGAGACCGCCAACGGAGTCCTGTTGTTCGATGAAGCCGATTCGCTGTTCGGCAAGCGCAGCGAGGTGAAGGATGCGCACGATCGCTACGCGAATCTGGAGATTTCTTACCTGCTTCAGAGGATGGAGCAGTATCAGGGCATCGCGATTCTGGCGACGAATCTTCGCCAAAATCTAGACGACGCGTTTCTCAGACGGCTAGCCTTCAGCGTACAGTTTCCGTTCCCGGACGTAGAGAGCAGGCTGCGAATCTGGTCCGGAGTCTGGCCGAAGGAGACGCCGCTCGCCGGCGATCTCGATCTTGGATGGATCGCGGAGCAGTTTCCGTTAAGCGGGGGCAACATTCGCAACATCGCGCTGGGTGCGTCGTTTCTGGCGGCCGAGGACCGGACAGCGGTCAGCATGGCGCACTTGCTGCGCGCCACGCGTCGCGAGTTTCAAAAGATGGGACGAACGCTTTCCGAAGACGAGCTTGCGCCTTGCGCTTTGGCAGGAGAACTTGGATGAGCGGGCAAGCCGGCAAATCCGTCGAGCGCTCGCACGCTTCCGCCCATCCCGCGCGATCGCGGAAAAAGCCAGCCATGCAATCCGCCGCTTCCACCCATCGGCCAGTCGCGAAGTTGGCGCGAGCAGCCGGGAATCAGGCGACAACCCAGCTCTTGGGCGCAAGCAGCGGCCGCGCTCTGGATCCGGGAATTCGGGCCGAAATGGAGTCACGCTTCGGTCACGATTTCAACGACGTCCGCGTCCATACGGGCGAGCGCGCGATGGATTCCGCCGCCGCGCTCGATGCGAAAGCTTACACAGTGGGGCGCGACATCGCTTTCGGTTCGGGCAACTACGCTCCGACAACCAGCGATGGCAAAAAGCTGCTGGCGCATGAATTGGCCCACGTGATTCAACAAAGCCGCGGAGGAGCCGCGCCTTCGACATTTGACCGATCGAGCGGGCTGGAGCACGCGGCCGACCGGGCTGCATCGCAGCCGGCAACAGGAGGCGGTCCGGTTTCCGTCAGCGGCGCGAGCGGAGTCGGTGTTGCGCGGCAAGGTAACGATGATGACCGCAGGTATCGCTTCACACCTCCCGGAGCGCTGAAAGGCGTGTGCTCGACCAAAGACGACCTTCCTGCTCTCACCGTCCTTCCGCCCGACACCCGCGTGCCACCGCAAGAGCAACTCGATTATCAGTACTACAACCAAACGTACCTGGATTCGGACGGGATGAGCCACACTCGCGCGGGCGACGAACATGCTGCCGACGAGATGTTGCACCCGTCCAGGCAAATAGGACGCAACTTGAAAACAACCGCCATTGTCGCGGCCGAGACCTTCTTTCCGGAAGAGGCCTTGGGTTACCACCTTGCGCATGCGGCCGCAACCAAGAATCCGAGTGAGGCGCTGGAGGCAGGATTCGGATACGCACTTGGAAAAGGTCTCGAAGGCGCCGCGCCGGAAAGCTCGGTGGCAAAGCGCGCGGCGAGCGAAGAAAGCAGAGTCGCGTCCGACGCAGCGAGCACAGCCGGCAAAGACTTGGGACAAGCCGGAGGGAAGGAATCGGCGAGCAAGGCGTTAGCCGAGGACGTTGGACACGCTGCTCCTCAGACTCCCGTCAAGGAGAGTGTTCCGGCAAAAGCCCCGACCGAAAAGCCTCCAGAGACGACAGCTAAGAAACGTCCTCAGCGCGCAAAATCAAGTCCTGGCGGAAAGGGGGCCAAGCCCCGTAAAAGCGGAGGCACCAAGAAGGGTGCTACGCCGAAAAGTCCGCTCAAACTCCCGAAAGAGGGAGTTGAAATGCCATGGATCGGAAAGGGCAAGGGCTTACGGTGGCCGGTATCTGAGAAAAATATCGGCAAGATGCGGCCTGAGACAGGTGAAGGCGCATTCACACCGAAGGGCGTTAAAAAGCCCCCATTCCGGACCAGGAAAGTCACGTCCAGCGAGCAAGGATACCTGCGCGATCACAAGTATTTTTGGAAGAAGTGGGGCCAGGCAAACGAGGGGGCGCTCAGCCCGGCGAACAAACAGGCCATCAAGAAGATCGGAAACGGTCCGCCGCCCGTCGTTGACGATGCATGGATCAAGAAGTATCCGGAGCATGCGCCGTACAAAGGCGACAAGCTGAT
>JBAIXM010000233.1:0-3069 GCA_037916615.1 Bryobacterales bacterium | reverse complement strand
TTCTTTTCGGCTTCCGGCGTGGGAGTAAGGACTCGGTACTCGTATCGAGGCATAAGTTTAGCGTATTTCCGCGTTTGAGCTGAGATTGTAAATGATTCCTGAAACAGCCCGTGGGATTCAGACTTTGGCTGTCAAATTACGCTATTTCTGTGTAACCGTGAGCTTTCGATCGCCGACGACACCGGTGTCAATGCGGTAGGGAAGCTTGAATCGCGAATCTAGGCCGATTTCAGGATGCTTGGGCGCGATGTATTTTTCGACGAAAAATTCCAGCGCAGCGCGCGGAACCCCGATGCCATCAATGCTGACGGAATCGATATGAACCTGTCCCTGGCCGCCGCTTCCGCTGGCGTGCGCGGTTGCCTGCACTTCGTGCGTACCGCGGAACAGGTACAGAAGTGGATTATTGGAACGCTTACCCGCAGTGATTTCGTCGAAATCCACGTAGGACGTCGCGTTAATCACTCCGGGCGTGCCCGACAACTGCAGCTTCTTTACCCCTTGCGGCAATTGGGCGTTGCCGGAAGAGAGCCACGCATTGATCTCGCCTTCGCTGAAAGTCGTCGGAGCTGAATCGGGCCTGGCTTTCGATCCGTTCTGCTGGAGATGATCGAACTTGCGCTGGCAGCTATTTGCCTGCGCCGCGTAGATGGCCTGCGTACCGGAAGCGGGCGGAGCTGTCTGTTGCCCCGGCAGCGCGGCGCTGAGAAGAAGAAACGTGGTGGAAAGCCGGATTAGCATTTACTTAAGAGCAGCCTGAGTATCCGGAACGTTCAATTGAGAGACCTTGGGCTTCTCCAGCGTTCCGGTAACGGAGAAGCCAGGCGCTCCGTCGCGCTCCAATTTCAGCTCCAGTTCGCGTCCCAGCGAAGCAGTTCCGCTTACTTCATAGATGCTCTTAGGCGCTTGTAATTTGCTTTCCGAGATGGACAGGACTCCCTTGGCCAGTTCCAGCTTGCCGGAAAATGCCTTGAACTGCAGGGGCTTGCCGGAGCCATCCAGCACCATGTGATGCAAGGTGCCATCGCGCCATTGGAAGTTGGCGGTGCCCCGGAGCGAAGCGATGATTTCGTCTGCCGTCCAACCCGCGGCGGTGCCTTTGTAAGAGGCTGTGACCTTGCCGCTGCCCCATGCGTCGCGCGTGAGCGCCGCGACGTTCGCAATCCCGATCATCACGATGTTGCCGTTGGAGGCGTATCCGGGCGTGCTGCCGGTGAACATGCCGGAGATATCCCCGACGAATTTCCCTCCCAGCACATCTGCGTTAACGGTGTCGAGCGCGAATCCAGTGGGTGTGATCGTGGCGTTTCCGAAAACGTGAGTGGCGATAACATTCTTCACGATCAGCTTGCTGGTGCTGAATTGGCCTTTGGCGTACATGTCGGGCAGCGACTTGCGGCTGGACCCCATCACGGTGTTCGCCAGCGCCGCATACCACGGACGCTTCTGCGCCCTGGGGTTGAGCAAGGAATTCAACTCGTCGAGGTTGATTTGATCGGCCTTAACGTTGAAGTCGGCACCGCATAGTGCGTCGTCCGAGGATTGCTGGGGAGCGCAGTTCCGCGGCCATGTGGCGGAGAACTCCAATGCGCTGTGCATGTCGACGAATGACCCGACTGCCTTGCTCAACGAAACCGATGTCGCGTCTGCGACGAACTGGGCTGACTGAATCTTCAAGGGGTTGGCAACGCCATTGAACTTCGCCGTGACGCCGTGCAGCAGCGCCTGGCCCGTGACTTCCGGAAGCGCGAATTCCGACCACCGTCCTGTGATCTGGAGCCTGCCCTTGGCGTCCCCGGCAAGTTCTCCGCTCACCGTCGGAAGGCCGATCAGCCTGGCCACCTGAACAAGGCGGTCCAGTTCTACCTCGCCTTTCAGCTCTGCAAGGAAGTTGTCGCGTGCGAACCAGCCGGAGAGTACCGTCGGGGTGGGTCCTCCCAAAGCGAGTGTTACCGGCTCGAAGGCAACAGCGCGGTCAGCCGGTTGGGGAAGTTGCTCCTTACCCGCGTCCTTCTTCGAGCTTTTCAGATTCGCGGGCGCGGTGAACTGATCCGTTCCTGGACCGATCAGGTGCCAGCGCGTCGCATCGACGTGGAGCGGTTCGCTCAGGACGCTCGACTGCACTCGGAGCGGGGAACTTTGTCCATTGCCGGCCCAAAGTTGCTCTCCATTTTCGCCGGTTCGAACCGTGAATGCCACGCTGGCCATTCCCGAGACTCTCACGTCTTCCGGCACGTTCTTCTTCATGTGACGAAGGAGGAGAGCCAAAGATTGCGCCGAGATGTTTTCGGCCGAAATACTCAGGTCCAGATCGCGTCGGGTGAGAATTCCGAATCCGCCATGAATCTGGATGAGTCCGCCGCCGAATGGCGACAGGCAGCCCAGGCCGTTGACGAGGTGAGCGCTGAAACTGTACTGCGCATCGCAGTGTAGTTGGAGCGTGACCGATTCGGAGGTGGCGATGTCGTAGCGCCGAAAGTCGCCGAGTCGGGCATCCAGGCTGATCTTCAAGTTGTCGGGCGTACCGTCAAGAACCGCGCTGCCACGCACCGAACCGCGCCATCCGCGATCGCGGCCGTAGGCGAGGGAAGTAAGCTGCCCGAGCTGTCCGTCTTCCCACCAAAGGCGCAGTTGTAACGGGGTTGCGTGCAAAGTTGCTGCCCGGTGCCAGTCGCCTTCCATTTTTATGGTGCCGGTATCGGTGAGATTCGCATCAGTGCGGATCGGGCGAGCCTTCAGGCGCATGCGCCACTGGTCTTCCGTGTCCTGCCATAGAGAAAAATCGGCTTCGCTGAGCGCGAAAACTTTCTTCTCGTTTCCGATCTTAAGGTTGATGCGACCGGTGTCGGCTTCAATGTACGGGAAGCGAGCTCGTTTTCGCTCCGGACTTTTCTTGCCGGTGGGGGCAGAGGGAATTCTTCGCGCCTGCTCCAGCAATGACTCGATATTCCAGCGTCCATCGTTTGCACGGACGAGGTTCACGCTGGGATATTTCAACTTGAGCGTCGCAATTTCCAGGCGCCACCGCCAGAGAGAGGTGACGCGGATGGTGGCAAGAACCTCCTCGGC
>JBAIXM010000232.1:0-1514 GCA_037916615.1 Bryobacterales bacterium | reverse complement strand
GGCCGAACCCGGGGCTGTTGGGCCGAACTCAGGGAAATCAGCACTAGCTATTAGCTCCTAACTATTAGCTACTGCTTTTTGGGCCGAACCCGCAATCATAGGTGGCCCGGCTAAACGGCCGGGCCCTTTTTTCTGACCCGCGGTTTTGCTAGGGTGGGGAGCGGCGCAAGCGCATAATTAGCCTGCATGCCGACGACAAGCACCTCTCACCACGGTTCCCGCACGCTGACCGGGACCCGGGTCCTGATCGTGACCATCAGCGCCGCCACAGGCGCCTGCTTCGCCGTGCTGGCCGGCCTGAGCATCGCCGCCATCATCACACCTTTTCGGCGCTGGCACGTCCTGTCGCTGGTGTTCGCCGTCGTGTCCATCTGGATCGCCTACATGGCGTTCCGCGCTGCCCGCGCCGGCCACACCGATAAAGTGACGCGCCGCCAGTCATTGGTCCGCGGCGTGATCGGCGCGCTGATCGGCGTGCTCGCTATGTTTGCCCTGCTGCTGCTGTTTCGCCCCGACGCGCAGAGCACCATCGCGCACGCCCTCGGCAGACCATCCTGGAGCTTCACCGCGACGCGCTTGCTGATCGTTTCGTCGCTGCTCGGCTTTGGCGCGGGATTCGTGGCCCGCATCCGGACTGCGCGGGGATGATGATTCGGGAACGTCGGTGAGCGACAATTTCCGTCTCCGCTATCGTCGCCGCCCGGTTCGCTGGACGCTCGGCATACTTCTGGCGCTCGGCTTGTTCCTCTTCTCTCTCGAGGAGGTCGCTCTTCGCCTCCGCGTACCGCCGTTCCGCGACTCGCTCGGGCAGATCCAGGTCCACCGCCTCTACGTTCTGAAGAAAGCGCGCAACAAGGTCGACATCCTCCCCGCCGAGTGGGAGCCGCAGAGCTGCGTCCGCGCCGTGTTCCCGCATCGCGGGCTTACGCCCTGCTGGTGGCTTGCCCGCCACACCGAACAGCAGATCGAGATGGAATAACGTTGAGGCGATCCGAGAACTACCCCACGTAGCGCCAAACCCGGGCGCTTACGTGGGGCACCCGCTTACGAGTTTCCGGCGCCGCCAATGCTCACCAGTTTCGGCAGCACCGCTCGCGGAGCGCATTCGCTCTTGTGGTTCATCACCCGCCACAGTCCGATTCCCCACCACGCCAATGCCGACACTTCGATGAATCCGGTGAAGCCGATCAGCGGGTAGGCGACGCCAGGCACAAAGTCCGTGAGGATCTGCAGCGCCACCCGTCCAGCGTTGCCGACATTGATCAGCACAAACGGTACCCACAGCGCGTCGAGCATCTTCGCATCCACGCCGGACAGGATCGGCACAACCCGCGAGGAGATACCCAAGATCATCATGCTGATGAATCCGACGGTGAGCGCATGCCGCTGCGCGCCCCAGAAAGCATGTGAAAACATCTGGTTCGTCAGCCAACCATAGAGTGGGAAGAGCGGCATCATGAAGGTGGCGACCAGCAGCCAGACGTAGGCCGCCCGCACGAACTTGAACGAGCGAT
>JBAIXM010000231.1:0-24027 GCA_037916615.1 Bryobacterales bacterium | reverse complement strand
CGGCGCCGTCGCCGAAGAAGCATGCCGTGACGCGAGACTGGCCGCGCATCTTATCGGAAAGGGCCAGTCCGACAGCGATGGGCAGCCCGCCGCCGACCACCGCGTTGCCCCCGTAGAAACGAGTCTGGGCATCGAACAGGTGCATCGATCCGCCGCGGCCCCGGCTGCAGCCTTCCTGCTTACCGAACATCTCCGCCATCACCGATCCGGCGGAAATTCCGCGGGCCAGCGCGTGCCCGTGCTCGCGGTACGTCGAGACGATCGCATCTTCGGGCGTCAGCGCCTGATTCACGCCGACGCCGACCGCCTCTTCCCCGATGTACAGGTGCAAAAAGCCCCGGATCTTCTGCTGCGTGTACAGCTCGGCGCATTTTTCCTCAAAGCGCCGGATCAGCAGCATCTGGCGCAGCAGTTCGATCCGGTGCTCGCGCGGGCCGTTCATGCCGCGCTCTCCAGGGTGGAAAGGTCGCCTTCCGGCAGGCCCAATTCTCGCGCCTTGAGCAGCCGGCGCATGATTTTTCCGCTGCGCGTGCGCGGGATCTGCGGACAGAACTCGATCTCCTTCGGCGAAACCGCCGCGCCCAGCTTCTTGCGCGCGAAGCCCAGGATATCGAGCTTCAACTCCTCCGATTCCGTATAGCTCGGCCGGAGCGCGACGAACGCTTTCACGATCTCGCCGATGGTCGGATCGGGCTTCCCGATCACTCCCGCCTCGGCCACTGCCGGATGCTCCATCAGCGCGCTCTCGACTTCAAACGGGCCGACCATGTGCCCCGCGGTTTTGATGATGTCATCGGTGCGGCCGACGAACGTGTAGTAGCCGTCTGCATCGCAGCGCGCCAGATCTCCGGTCAGATACCACTCCCTGCCTTGATCGTCCTTGGCGAAACACTTTGCGTAGCGCTCCGGTTCGTGCAGATAGCCTTGAAACATCGACGGCCAACCGGGCTTCAACGCGAGTTCGCCTTCCTGATCGGGCTGATCGAGGACCACGAGCGAGCCTACAGGCGTGCGGCGCACGATGGCGGCTTCGACTCCCGGCAAAGGCTTGCCCATCGAACCGGGCCGGATATCCATCGCCGGATAGTTCGAGATCATGATCCCGCCGGTCTCGGTCTGCCACCAGTTGTCGTGGATCGGAAGACCGAGCGCCTGCTGGCCCCAGACAACCGCGGAAGGATTCAGCGGCTCGCCGACGCTGGCGATCAGACGCACGCGGCTGAGATCGAATCGCGCGCGCGGTTCGCCGGGAATTCGCATGAGCATCCGGATCGCCGTGGGCGCCGTGTACCAGACGGTCACCTTCTGGTTTTGCAGAATGCCGTACCAGCGTTCCGCGTCGAAGTCGGCTTCATCCACGATGTTGGTGACTCCGTGCAGCAGCGGCGCGATGATTCCGTACGAGGTCCCGGTCACCCAGCCCGGATCCGCCGTGCACCAGAAAATATCGTCCGGATTCAGGTCCAGGGCGTATTTTCCGGTCATGTAGTGCATCAGCGCGGCGTTGTGCACGTGAATCGCGCCCTTGGGCATTCCCGTCGTGCCGCTGGTGAAGTGCAGGAGCGCCATGTCGTCGGGCGACGTCCGGGGAACTACGTAGTGCGGGGAGACCTGGGCCAGCATGGGCGCGAGCGCCCACACGCCGTCCTCGAGGTTCTCGCGGGCGTCAGTCAAGAGGACGTGTTTCAACTCAGGGACGCTCTTGCGCAGATCCGCAATGGTTTTCTTATACAGGCGTTCCGTGGTCACCAGGACCTTGGCGTTGCCGCGTTGTAAGCGCTGCCGCACTGGCTCCGGTCCGAAGGCCGAAAATAGCGGGCAGAAGACGCTCGTGTTCTTCAGCGTGCCCAACGCGGCTGTGTAGAGCGCCGGAATCCGGCCCGCCAGCGCGAATACGCGATCCTGCTTGCCTACGCCGAGCCAGCGCAGCACATTCGCGAAGCGGTTGGTTTGCTCCTGAAGCTGTCCGTAGGTCGTGTCGAGAACGGCTCCATCGCGGCCGAGCCATCGCAGCGCGACTCGATCGCGCAACGGTCCCGCCGCGTGCCGGTCAACGGCGAGCTGTCCGATGTTGATGCTCGGTCCTAGCTCGCTGCGCACCTGGTTCCAGGAAAACCCGGCCAGTACACCGTTGGGGCTGCCGAGATTCGGCTGCACCGGCCAGGCAGAAAAATCTTTCTTGATCGGAATCCGGTTCACGGGAGATCCCGCAGGACTGAAGGCACGCCAACGGCCATTTTTTCTGGCCGAGGCGTAGGGGCCAGGCTGCGGCCTGCGCGTTTTGGCCCAGGTCCTATGGCATTTCGCTATCCCGGCCCGGCCTAAAGACGCAAGGCAGCCTCGCCTGTGACGGCGAATTGGGCGACCTTCGGATTCACCAGCTTCGTGAAATCGCTGTAGGAGAGCCGCACCAGTTCCTCGTGCGTGCCTGCGTTGAAGGCGATAGCCTTCTCGCGCGTGAGCCTCTCCTCAACGAACACGCTCATGCCATAGAGCTGGCCGAAGGGCGGCATGGCGCCGGTTTCACATCCCGGGAAACGATCGCGGAAATCCGTCTCGGATGCCAGCGCGATTTTCCTGCCATTGGCCGCGGCTTTGAGAAGATGCAGATCCGCGTGACAGGAAGCCGGAAGAACCGCCATCACCATTTCCCCGTCGACCTTGGCGATTACGGTCTTGGCGAACTCATCTCCGTGCACGTGAGCCAGCGATGCGATCTCCTGCGCCGTGTAGGCGCGCGGATGGGTCGAGGTAGTGTAACGGACCTTGTGGCTATCGAGGAAATCCTTGAGTTTCTGTGAGGGCATACGCTCAATGCGGTGCACTCAGCCAACCAAATGGCTCGCCAGGAGCGGGACGATGCTCAGCGTCTGGACGTTCGCCATTTCTGCGCTCGGACGAGGAATCGAGTCGGTGCAAAAGATCCCCTTAACGCCCACTTCGCACAGCCGCTTCCATCCCTCACCGGTGAAGAGTCCATGAGTGACCATGACGTAGGTCTCTTTCACTCCTACCTCCACGAGCCTCTGGCAGGCTGAAACCAACGTCGTTCCCGTGTCCAGGATGTCGTCGATGATGACCGCGCGAGGTCCCAGGCGCCCGATCGGCCCCGCGTGCACGATTCCTTTTTCCGTGCGATGTTTTTCGAAATACGGAACTTGGGCGGGCGGCATTCCCGCCGCGACTCGCACCGCCTCACAGCGCGGAATTGCGCCTTCGTCGGGAGCAACGACGATTGCATCGCACAGATCGTGCTGCTGAATCGCGTCCGCAAAAACGCCTGCCGGCGATAAAGAGATCACGGGGATCGGGAACAGCCGCCGGGCAGTATCGCTGTGCAGATCCACTGTAATCACCCGGTCGCATCCAGACGCCTTGAAAATCGAACCGGCCCATGCCGTTCCCATGCTCTGGCCTGGCTTATCCTTGTCATGGCGGGCATAGGCCATGTACGGAAGGATCGCGGTGATTTCCCGGGCTTTCTCTTTCTTGAGCGTGTGCGCCAGCAGCAAGGTTGCCAGCATCCGCTCGTCGGGCGGCGATATGGACCCCAGAATCAGGCAACGCTCGCCGTCGACCCACGTTTGAATATCCAGATGCATCTCTCCGTTCTCGAAGCGGGAGACGCCAAACATCCCGCCCTGAAGCTGGAGAAGATTTTGCAGCCCGGAGGCGATCGATTCAAATGCTTTGAAGGCGAAAAGCACCACGCCTCGCATCCCGCAGTTTTCGAACCAAACCCGCCGGGTACTTTGGCCAATATAGTGCTCGCTGGTAACGCGGGGGAGAAAGTTTATGCCTGTTGGAGAATTGTGTATCCGCCAAGTGATCGTGACGCCGCGTGAAAGTTCCGTGTTGGATGTCGCGCGATTGATGCGGCAATATCACGTAGGCGATGTCATCGTGACGGACGGCGTCAACGGCCGCCGGGCCCCTGTCGGGATCATCACCGATCGCGATATTGTGGTCGAAGTCTTGGCCGAGGGATTGGATCCGGCGACTCTCTCGGCCGGCGATATCATGAGCAGCGACCTGACTACGGTCAGGGAAAAAGAAGGGCTCTTCCAAACCATTCAGGTGATGCGGGCCAAAGGAGCTCGGCGGGCGCCTGTTGTGAACAATGACGGCGTTTTGATCGGTATCGTCTCGGTTGACGACATCGTCGAATTGCTGGCCGAAGAGCTGAGCGCGCTCAGCAACGTGATCGCCCGCGAGCAAAAGCAGGAAGCCCAACTGCGGCGGTGAGGACAGGAGCGCTACTTCGCGGACTCTTTCGCCCTTGAGACGATGTAGGCCTGGATAGCCCGCACCTGCATCGGATTGAGGATTTTCTCAAAGGACGGCATCCCGGCCGAGGCGCGGCTGCCGTGCAGGACAATATCCTCAATTCCTTCCAGTGTTTCTTTGTTTGCGTAGCGCAGATCGGGCAGAGGTCCGGCGACTGCGTTGATGCCATGGCAAGGCCCGCAATTGGCATTGAAGAGCTCGCCGCCTTCCCGCACCTCTTTCGCCGACGCGTTCACACTGATCGACGGCTTGGGTGGCTCCTTATGCCCGTAGGGAAGCGGCTTGAGAGCGGCGTTGCCCCCGAGCATGAACGTAACCACGCGTCCATATCCGGGCTTCACCGGGCCGGATCCGGGTCCGTTAAACAGAGCCGGCGCACCACCCCATCCAGCCATGACCGAAACATACTGCGTTCCGTTTACCGAATACGTCACCGGCGGCGCGATGATTCCGGTGCCCGCATCGAACTGCCAGAGTTGCTTGCCGTCAGTAGCCCGATACGCCGCCAGGATGCCGTCGGCACGGCCTTGAAAGACAAGATTGCCCGCGGTCGCGAGAACGCCTCCGCCTTCCGTGGTCGGATATCCCACTCGCCACGCCGCGCGTTGATTCACCGGATCCCATGCGACCAGTTCGCCCTTTTCCGCGGGCCCCGAGCCCAGCTTGGCCCCAAGCGGGCCTTCGTAAAACGCGTCCAGGCCGAGGTTCAATCTGTTGGCGTCGTACTTCCATTTCGCATCGGGCGCGTGCAGAAACTGCGAGCTCGACTTCGCCGGAAGGTAGACCAAGCCGGTGGACGGGCTGAACGCCATGGGATGCCAGTTGTGCGCGCCGTTCGGACTCGGCGAGACGATGGAGCCCTTGGCATCGGCCGCGCCGGCGACCTCGATCGGCCGCCCCGTTTTCGGATCGAGCCCGGTGGCCCACGTGACTCCCTGAACAAACGGCGCCCCAGAGATAAATTCGCCTGTCGCGCGATCCAGCACGTAGAAGAACCCGTTCTTGTTGGCCTGCATGATCACCTTGCGCGAGCGGCCGCCGATATTGAGATCAGCCTGCATCAGCGGCTGAGTAGCGTCGAAATCCCAGTTGTCTCCTGGCGTGGTCTGGAAATACCAGGCTAGTTCACCGTTGTTTGCATGAACCGCCAGGATGGAAGCTGTGTACAGGCTGTCGCCCTGTCCGCGTATTGCCCGGTACCAGGCTGTCGCGTTGCTGGTGCCGAAGTAAACCAGGTCAAGCGCGGGATCATAGGCAGTGCCTTCCCATGGAGCGCCGCCTCCGCCGGTTTTCCACCACTCGCCCGACCAGGTCTTCGCCGCATTTTCCATCGCCTTGGATTCGAAACCCTTCGATGGATCGCCAGGCACGGTGTAGGTTCGCCAAGCCTGCTTGCCGGTCTCCGCGTCGTAGGCGGAGAGGAAACCGCGCACGCCGTACTCGCCCCCGGCATTGCCAATGATCACCAGGCCGTTCGCAATTCGCGGAGCGCTGGTAATCGAATACGCTTGGGCAGGATCCGTGGTTGCCACGGTCCAAACAGGCGCGCCGGTTTTCTGATCGAGAGCAATCAGGCGGCCATCGAGCGTCCCCACGTAAACTTTGCCTTTGTACAACGCCGCGCCGCGATTCACCACATCGCAGCAAATGAAATACGCGCGCTCGCGAGGCACCTTGGGATCGTAGGTCCACTTAAGCTCGCCCGTCTTCGCATCGATTGCGTTCACCACGCTCCAGGAGCCGGTGGTATAGAGAATCCCGTCCTCGACTAACGGCGAGGCTTCCAGACCACGCGTCGTGCCAAGTTCCCTGCTCCACGCCAATCCCAGATTGCCCACCGTCTGCTCGTTGATCTGATTGAGCGGGCTGAACCGGTGATCATCGTAGGTCCTTCCGTACATCAGCCAGTTGGCGGCGTCCTGATCGGAATTGCGGAGCGCCGTGTCGTCGATGATGTTCGAGCGGCCGCACGAAGCCAGCCCCACACACACCGTCAGAACGGTCCAGGCGATCTCCTGGCGCTTCAACATGGAAGAAAACCTCCTAAGGGGGTCACTATACAACATCGGCTCGATGCGTTACCCGGACCCCTGCGCAGCGCTCGTTTTTTGAAACGACCTTCACGTGCCCGGCTCAAACGTGCGTATCGATCGGGCCGCGTTATGGTTATTCCATTTACAAGAGCGGCGATTCCGAATTCAGTAGGAGAAGCATAATGCAGTACAAAGTTTTTCTTGGAGCGGCCTTGCTTGCCGTCTTCAGCAGCGTCTCGTATTCGCAAGGGCCCGTGGGCGACAAGGTCATGGTGACGTTCGATCGGCCGGTTCAAGTCGGCTCTCATGTCCTTCCCGCCGGGGAATACACGATTCGCCAGGTCACTAGCGCGAGCAATCCGCGCATTCTGGAATTCACGACCGACCACGGAACCAAACTTGAGGCCACCGTAGCGGCCATACCGGTGCTTCAGAACACTGCGCCCTCGCAAACCAAGGTCGTGATGGACAACGAGCAGGGAATGGCGCGTCTCGACACGATCTGGGTTCAGGGCAAGAACTACGGATACCAGTTCCCGTCCGGACCGGTTGCTGGAACCGTGTCAACTGCTGGGGTAAATCTTCAAGGGCAGTTCACACAACCCGCAGCGCCGGCTCCGACGGTGGCGCAGACGCCGCCACCGCCGCAGGAACCGGCCCCGGCGGCTCAGACGCCTCCGCCTGCGCCACGGGTAGAAGAGAGGGTTGAGGAGCGCACTGAGATTGCGCAAACCCAGCCGCCGCCTGCCCCCGAAAATCAGGTCACGCAGAATCAAAACCAGGTTGCTCAGAACCAGACACCGCCTCCCGCATCTACTGCTCCAGCCCCGAGCAACCAGCCCGCGACATCTGCCGAATCCAACGCCGGAAAGGTTCCTGCCACAGCGCTGGGCTGGGTCCAGATCGCGCTGATCGGTTTTGCTCTCGCTGCGGCTGGTTCCCTGCTGTACTGGCGGGAACGGGCGGCTCGCTGAACCTGGAGCCGCGATGCGAAGAATTGCCCTCGGCCTGATGGTCTGCGGATTCGGTCTCGCCATTCTCGGCGGATCGGCCGGTTTGGTTTCCTGGACCGGCCAGGCCGAGGCTGAGGCGCGCTGGGATCAGGCAAAGCCGGGGCCAACACCAGCAGACACCCTCACCCGGCTTTCCTTCCCAGGGCAAGACAAAGAGTTCATTGTGCGGGACGGAGGCTCGCGAGCGAATCTGCTGCTCGGCCCCGCGCGGATGGAGTGGTCCTCGGTTCCGGGGCAGGCCGGCAATTCCATCATTGCCGCGCATCGGGATACCCATTTCCGGATGCTGAAGGATTTGAAGAAAGGAGACGTAATCGCCGTTGAACGTGGCGGCAGGAAATTTTGGTATCGGATCGTGGAGTTCGAAATCGTGCGCGCATCGGATAACAGATACTATCAGCCCACCGCGAATCCGATGCTCACGCTGGTGACTTGTTACCCGTTCTACTACGTCGGACCCGCGCCGAAACGCTTTATTGTCCGGGCAGAAATGCTCGAAACGAGCAGCTAGAAAATAGTTCTCAGTTGTTCTGGAGTTGTGCCAATCCCTTTGAGTAGTCCCTGGAGGATTAGTGTATGTTTTTGAGTAGTTCCGGAAAACGATCATTCAGCATGGTGCTGCTGATTGCAGCGGCATCCCTGTTGAGTGCGCAGAACCAGTCTCAGCAGCCGGCTTCTCCGTCCTCGCCGGCTTCCAACGCCACGGCGAATGCGACCACGCCAGGAACGTTCTCGGGCCGCCTGACAGGAGCGGGCATGGACGGCGCCACGGTGACGCTGACGAACGCCGCGACGGAGGATACGCGAACCGCGACCACGGACAGCAACGGCGCGTTTTCATTTTCCAATCTGACGCCCGGATCCTATCGCGTCATGGTCCGCTTGAAATCCGGCCTTCAGCTTGGCGAAAATTCGCTGGAAATCGCGCCTGCGGGCGGGGGACAGATTCAAGTAGCCTTTGCGTCGTCTACTTCGGCGGCTCCAACCAACCTGGAAATCGACGGCCGGGCGCCCACGCTGGAGACGGACTCCGCCGAAGTCTCCAGAAGCTACTCCAGCCAGACGATCCGGTCGCTTCCGATTCTGGATCGCCAGCATCAAGAGCTCACGACCCTGATGCCCGGAGTCACGCCGCCAACCCGCGCGGGAGATCGTATCGAAGATCCGCAGCGAACGCGCACCTTCAACGTAAACGGGCAAGCGACGTATGAGAACCTCTACAACCAGGACGGCGCTTACAACAACGAACCGTTCTCCGGCCGCGCGCTGCGAACCGAACCGGAAGAGGCGGTGCAAGCGTTGGAAGTTCGCACCAGCAACTACAATGCGGAATACGGCGTCGCCGCCGGGAGCTGGGCGAGCACAGTGACACGCCCGGGAACGAACGCCCTTCACGGCAGTCTGTTCGAGTTCAACACCAACAGCTTCTTCCAGGCGGGAAAGGTTTTCCAGGCGTCCCAGCAAGTTCCCCGCTTCAACATAAACCAGTTCGGCGGAACCGCGGGAGGCCCGATTATACCGGACCACACCTTCTGGTTCTTGTCCTATGAGGGCTATCTTCAACGCGGTAGTCAGGAGGCGATCGCGACCGTTCCGACGGCTGCGTTCAGCTCCGGAAACTTCAGCCAGGTGCCCGGCCTGACGCTGTTCAATCCCAACGGCACGGTCCGCACTCCGATTTCTGGAAATGCGATCCCGCTCTCACAGATAAACCCGGCTTCCAGACAAATTCTTGGGTTGCTTCCGTCGGCGAATCTGCCCGGCTTCGCGAACAACCTGGTTGGACCCGTGCGCCTGTTGGACGACGATCATCGCATCGACGGCAAGATTGACCATCGCTTCTCGGAGAATTCGACCGGCTTTCTCCGCTATGGATTCACCGAAGCGAGCGTGGACCAGGGATCCTTGCTGGGCGCGGTCGGCAGCCCGCTCGAATCGGGATTCCGCGGCATGAATGCCGTCGGAAGCCTGAGCCAGATTTTCACCACCAACCTTCTGGCCGAGTTCCGCATGGGTTACGACCGCTACCGCAACCTGATCACGCCTTGGAATGCTCCCACCGCGGGGCTTCTCTCAGGTTTTCCCAATGGAGTTCCGTCGATCAATATTTCCGGATTCTCGCCGCTTGGCTTCGATCCGAATATTCCCCGCAAGGAGCTCGACAACGTCTATGACGGCGCGTCGAACTGGATTTACCACAATGGACGGCACTCGCTGAAATTCGGAATCGGCGCCCGATCTCTGCAGTCCAACGGATTCGCGAATCCGCTGTTCAGCAGTTTCGGCAGCTTTGTGTTCGGTCCAGGAGCGACTCTCGCGAATGCCGCTTCGGCCGCGAATCTGAGTCCAGCCGCCCTGCAAGCGAATGCGCTGGCCGGGTTCCTGCTCGGCGCGCCGACGCAATCCGGAGTTTCGAACTATCTCACCACTCCTGCCTACCGCCAGATGCAGTACTCCGCTTATGTGACAGACTCGATCAACCTGTCCCAAAAGCTGTATCTCGAGCTGGGCGTTCGCTGGGATGTGTTCAGCCCCCTCGAGCCGCAGCAGACCGGCGGCGCAGTTGTATACGATCCCACTACCAACACGACCAGCACGCTCGGCATCAATGGCGTCGGAATCCGCTCCACGCGAACGGATTTGAACAATGTGGCGCCGCGCGTCGGACTCGCGTTCCGCCCGACCAGCCGTTTCGTTTTCCGGGCCGGCTACGGAATGCAGTACTTCCCGATCCCGTTCTTCCTGACGGCATTCAATCCAGCGGCGAACGCTGTTCAGGTCGGTCTTGCGAACGGGATCGCGACGACGCCGTTCACGACCCCCACCGTTCCAGCTCCCGGCGTCACCGCTCCGAACCAGCCCTTCCTGGTTAGCCCGAGAGACGTGAATACGCCCTACATCGAATCCTACACCGGGATGATTCAGGGAGATCTGGGCAACGGGTTCCTTCTGGATCTCGGATATGTGGGGAACGTGGGCCGCCAGCTCCCCTATACCTTCCCGCAGACCGGGCTTCCCGGATCCGGCACTACAGGCCAGCCCGCGGGCCGGACAGCGGCGCTCATTTATTCGCAAACGGGCCTGACCAGCAACTACAACTCGCTCCAGGTGAACCTGACGAAGAAATTCGCGGCGGGACTCTCGTTCTCGGGCGCGTACACATACGGAAAGGCGCTGGACTACGGGACCACGTTGCTCGATCCGTTCAACCGTGCCAACAACTACGGTCCCGCCGATTGGGACCGAACGCACATTCTCTCAGTGAGCCATGACTGGCGCATGCCGTTCTACAAGAGCGGTCTCGCCGGCCGGATCCTCGGCGATTGGGAGATCACGGGCATACTGCGCTGGGCCACCGGCACGCCTTATACAGTCACTGCGAGCCCGCTGGCGTGCGGGTGCCTGGGCGCCACGGCTGTGCCAGCCTCGTACAACGCTTCCATCGCTCCACAAGCTTCCATCAACGGATCCGGAAGCTTCAATCCCGGGGCGTTCAGTTCGCCTGCGGCGGGCACGTTCGGGAGTCTCTCCCGCAACGGTTTCCGAGGGCCCGATATGTTCACGTACAACGCAGCCTTGTTCCGGAACTTCGCCGTCGGAGAAAACTTCAAGCTCGAGCTTCGGGGCGAAGTCTACAACCTGACCAACACCACGAATCCGATTAACCCGGTGACGAATTTCACGACGCCGGGCTTCGGAACCTCGGTAGGAAATCTGGACGGGCTGGCCGGCCGGCAGTTCCAGGTCGGCGCGCGCCTGTTGTTCTGAACTCGCGAGACGTGAAGCGAGCTTCGAAAGCCGCTTCACGTCTCATTTCGTTTCCGCCGGAACCCCGCGCTTGTCCCAATCCATTTTCTGACTGTCCTTGCCCGCGACCGAGTACAACGCGTTTGGCGCGTTGCGCGTCTTTTGAAACTCCTCGAGCGTCTGTCCGCGCATGGCGGCGTAAATGTGCAGATTCGAAACCCCGACTACCGCGCCCAGCTTCTCGAGCATGAAGAAGATCACGCCGTAGTGAATCATCGCGCGCCAGTCCCGCCGGCGGACCATGCCGCATTCCTCCGGAGTCAGGCCGGCCTCTCTGAACGAGGCTTCCTGATCCGTGAGGAAGCGTTGCCGGTGCTCCGGATTCACCAGCGCGTGGAGGAATCTATTCAGGCGATAGGCCTTCACGCTCCGTTCGAGCGTGAACGGATAGGTGCCCTCCAGGTTCTCCACGCCCTTTAGCTGGCGGCTCATATGGGCGCGGTAGTCGCGATGCGCTTCCGCCATCGGTTCGATCGCCTGGTTTTCGTAGATCGCTGTCGCCAGGCCGGTCATGGTGGGCAAATAGTAGCTTTGGTGCACCTTCTTCACGTTTGAAGATAGAGCTCCCCGCATAATCAGCCACATGATGATCTCGGCGCCTTCCAGGCCTCCCAGGCGGGCGTAGTCGGCGTGGGTCAACTCGGTGAGCTTCACCGGATCCTTTTCGATCATCTCCAGAAACTGCATGTCCCACTCGGTGTTGTTGAATCCGGCTCTTTCTCCATGCACCTGATGCGAAAGCCCGCCGGTGGCGACGATCACGACCGAGAGATCTTCCGGATAACTCTCGATCGCACGGCGCAGCGACTGGCCTAAGCGGTAGCAGCGCCGCGCGGAGGGAATCGGGAACAGAAGCACGCCTACCTGAAGCGGGATGATCGCGCCTGGCCATCCCTTCTCGTGACCCCACAGCATCGACAAGGGAGAAAAGCAGCCGTGATCCAGCGGCTTGTCCTGGAAAAACGACAGGTCAAACTCGTCGGCTGTCAGTGCCGCGCCGATGTGCTGCGCGAGCGCCGTGTGTCCGCGAACCGGCGGCAGATTCCGCGGTCCGCCTCCTTCGTCGGCGACCGAATAAGAGTCGCCGATGCCCAGCGCAAAATGCGAATAGTGGTCGAAAAAGAAAGACGTGACGTGATCGTTGAAAATGAAAAACAGAACGTCGGGTTTACGTTCCGCCAGCCATTGCCGCACCGGTTCGTAAGCTTGGAAGATCGGCGTCCAGGCGGGATCGTCCTGCTTCTGGCGGTCCAGCGCGAATCCGATTGTCGGCGAATGGGAACTGGCAATGCCCCCCAGGATTTTGGCCATCGAAAGCTCCTTTACGGCTTGGTGAACTTCGCCGCGTCCACTGGCACGTTTACCTGGACGTCGTTGATGATCGCAGTGAAGCGGCCGTCCAGCCAGAGGAACGAATACTTGAAGGGGAACTTGATCCCGTTTACATCGCGGTAGTCGTCGAAGTCCTGCTGGATCGAGATGCGTCCCACAGGAGACGGAGTTTGCCGCACGTATCGCACCAGGAGATGCGTCTGCTTATCGAAATAAAATGTCCCCAGCAGACCGCCGGGCCCGCTGCCTTGCACGACGTACACCTCGCGATCCTGGAGCGTATCCGGCTGCCCGACGCGCCAGTTGGGAAACCCAGTCTTGATCTGGCCCGGAAACGACGCGATCGCATCCAGCTTTGCGCCGGCCAGATCGCTGCCGGTCAACTCCCAGGTACCCAGGAGCGCGCGCGGCTGGCTGATCCAAGCGGCTTTGCCATCGTAGGTCCAGGCGCTGATTCCGCGATCGGGATGATCCGGGAAGCTGATCCACATGCCGCGGCGATCGGGCGCCTGCGCATAAATCTCGAATAGACCGCTGCCGCCCAAACCGCTATAGCCGACGCTTCTTCCGGTCGCGAGGAAGCTCTTCAGCCCGGCCAGCTTCTGCGCTCCGCCCATAGCCTGAATGTACTCATCGAGAATTTGCGCCGCCGGCGGGACGCCCTCTCCCGTAGGGATGATGTCGCGACGCTCATCGTTCGGTTCGCCATAAAGCTTGTCAAGCGCAATCGAAGTGGTCGGAAGATCCAGCCCGTGGTGGCAAGTCCAGCACGTGACCATCTGCGCGCCCGAGAAATTCTGGCGATTGATGGCCGCCACCATCTCCACCATCTTGCGCGCGGTGACTTTCTTCGGATTGCTATCGGTCACCCAATCGAATTTATCGGTGCCGGCGCCGGGATGACAGTTGGAGCAGTCGTAGCCGACAGCGGCCGTCATCACGCCCATGGCGCCCAGGAAATCGCTGGGAGTGAGTCCTTTGAGCGTGCTGGTGGTCACGTTCTTGAAGAATTCTCCAGCGGTCAGGCCTCTAGCGGTCGCAGCCTTGGCAGCCGTCGTCTGGTCCTGGGCCGACGAATTGTTCTGGGCGACTGCCCGGCCCGCGGAGACGCACGCGCACACGGCGCACGTGAAAACGAGGGTTCGCCCGCTGAGTTGAAAGCTCATATTGCAGATTCTCCTGGCACTCGGGTTTCGGCTTTGGCAAGCAAAATACAAGCCGTAATCGCGGAGGATCTGGCGAACCGGTAAGTTTCAGTGATCGCTCAATATGCGTTCCGCGGAGGTGTCCGCCCGCTCATCGAATAGCCGGGTGAAGTGTGCGCTTTGACGCAGAACGCTGCGTGATCGCGCCCAGATAAGCACCGGTGGAAGCTGGACGTGTTGTGGTTGTGAGTTTTCGTGTGGCACGGCAAATGCACCGGACGAGGCCATGACGCAGCATCTACCTACACGTCTGCATCACAATGCTTACGTGACGCGGGACATGGAAGCCACGCGACATTTTTACGAAGACCTGATCGGGATGCCTCTAACGGCGACCTGGTGCGAATCGGACGAGTTGTTTGGAAAGGAGCGAGTCTACTGCCACTGCTTCTTCGGACTTGCCGACGGCAGCGCGCTCGCGTTCTTCCAGTTCGCAAGTCCTGAGGATCAGGCGCTGTTCGGGCCGAAAATGCCCCCATCTCCGTTCCATCACATCGCCGTGAACGTGGATGCGGAAACGCAAGCCCTCGTGGAACAACGGCTCAAGAAGGCGGGATTGAAGGAACCGGATTTTTACGTCCTGGAACACGGCTATTGCCGCTCCATCTACGTGACCGATCCGAACGGCATGATCCTGGAGATGACGGTGGATAATCCGGAGGCTGCGGCCGGGGACGCGCAACGCCGCGCCGTGGCGCACAAAGAATTGAAGCGCTGGCTGGGCGGCGATCGCCGCTCGAACAACACGTTCCGGGCCGAGACGCACCAGCACGCGTAGCTGCGCAACCAAGAACGCTAGGCAGGCGACGGGATCGCCTGCCCCACCCGGCGTTCCGCTTTCCAGCTACTGACAGCTTGTACTCACCATACTGAGCGAGGAGACGTCCAGCCGCTCCTCGGAGCCGGTTTTGCTGCCGGTGCTCGATTTCGTGCTGCCGGTTTCCGGCGTGCCCTTAATCGTCACTCTGTGGCCGACATGATCTTCGAGCTTCACCGAACTGGTGCTGGAACGCAGATCATATTTCTTTCCATCGGAGGCCGTGATCGTAAAGTCGCCCGAGCCGGTGCCCCGTTGCAGGCAACCCGTCACCGAGGTCTCCTGGCTACTTTTCGAAGTTGAGCTTTGCTGAGCCTGTCCAATCGAGCACAAACCCAAGACAGCCAGGCCAATTAACAGTGTTCGTGTCATGTGCAACTCCTCATCGGATTACTGCACCCGTTCGCAGGCGAAAGGGTGTCGTGTTGGGGATACCTCGGTGTGATGATTCGTAACAGGTTATCCGCAGCGCTGCATCAGAGTTTTCCCCGGTGCATGATCGTAGAAGTTGCTGCTAGGAAACGGATTGAACATCCAGCACCGCGCAGGGGAGCCTGTTTTCCGGCAGGAGGTCTTTCACGGGAATGCGCCCGTCTGCGAGCGACAATTCCGCGCCGCTCAAAAGATCGCGGGCGTAGCGGCATGCCAGATTTGACGGCACTGGGACGGCCGTATCGGCCCAATCCGGATCGGCTTCCGTGCTCGCCGGAAAACGCGACACAATCGTGATGGCCACCTGATCCCCGAGACGCCGGGCAAACGCGCACACGCGATCTGCTCTAGGACCCTCGGCAACCAGCGGTTCGTATTCTCCTGAAGCAAATAGATCGGGATGACCGGCGCGATAGGCAAGGATGTTCGCGATCGCTTGCAGCTTGATCGATCCGTCGTCATAGGACGAGCAGCCGCCCTCGAGCAGGCGGATTCTCCGCTCGAAGTCCACGGGGCGCCGGTTGTCGGGATCCACGAAGCTGAGATCCCACAAATCGGTTCCCTGGTAGATATCGGGGATGCCCGGCGATGTGAGTTTTAGCGCGGTCTGCACCAGGCTGTTGCGCATCCCGCCGCGCGTAATTTTGCGCTGAAACGGAAGAAAAGCTCCGAAAAACGCCTGCGATTCCTCGGGGAGGAGCGCGCCTTCGATGAAAGCGGAAACCGCCTCCTCATACCGGAAATTCGGCAACGACCAACTCGAGTGAGTCTTGCCTTCCCGAATGGACTTGATCATGGCGGCCTTCAAACGCGCAACGTATTCCTGAAGCGGATCGTTTGCCAAGGGCAGGTCCAACAGTTCAGCCGGCCACGTCCCCACCAGAAGCTGGTAAAGCAGATATTCGTCGTTGCGGTCGGGAGGCGCCGTTGCTTCGATATCGCCGCGCCGGGCGCGTAAGATACGGCTCCAGATCTGTACCTGCTGCCCCCATTCGACAGGAATTTCGGACAGCACGGCGAGACGCGCGCGTACGTCCTCGCCGCGCTTGGTATCATGCGTCGACGTAGCCAGCATCGCTTTGGGCCAGCGCTTCGCCCGTTGCGCGTTGGCCTTGTGGAACTGCGAAATTGAAACCCCGAACTGGTCGGGATCGCCGCCGACTTCGTTCAGGGCCACGAAGCGGTTGTACCTGTAAAACGCCGTGTCCTCGAGACCTTTCGCCATCACCGGGCCGCTGTACTGCTGGACCTTCATCGCAAGCCGCAATGCCGCGCGCCGGCTGAACCCGCTGTGGGCTTGCGCGACGAGGTCGCCGGACAACAGCTTGTAAACGAAGTCGAAAACGCTCGGATCGATTTCTGTCTCGTTTCCTCTCGCCCGGCTGACCGCCCAGTCCACGTCACGCCGATCCTCTTCCGTAAACAGCCCCTGGGCGTCCAGATAGGTCCGGTATACCGGAAAGCAAGCGATGACCTCACGGAGCGCGCGCCGCAGGACGTTCTGCGTGAAATCCGATGTCTTCGGGTTCTGGCGCGCCAGGCGCGAGGCAGAGCGCGCCAGGACGTTGAGCTCGCTCACCATTTCGTCGCGCATGATCCGCAGCTTGCATTCGCGGACGATGTCCCCAAAGCGTTCTTTCTGGCCGGTGAATTCCAGGTATGTCCGTGTGATCTCCGTTTCGCCCGCAGGGTCGATCAACAGCCCGAGCGCAAGATTTGCAAAATCGTAACCGGTGGTTCCCGCCACCGGCCAATGTTCGCGAAGCGACTCGTGACGGGCCAGGATTTTTTCGACAGCCAGATAGAATGAATCCCCCGCCGCTCGGCGCAGTCGCTCGAAGTACTGTTTGGGGTCCAGCAATCCATCCACGTGATCGATCCGGAGCCCGTCCAGGATGCCGCGTTCCAGAAGCTGAATCACGAGGGCATGCGAATGCTCGAACACCTCGGGCAGCTCCATTCGAATTCCAGCCAGCTCATTCACGTTGAAGAAGCGGCGGTAATTGATATCGTCGGCCCCGACCCGAAAATATGCGACGCGCCAATGCTGATCCTGAATCAATTTGTCCAGCTCGGCCCACGTGCGTTCGTCGCCGGGAACGCCGTTGATCCGGCCCACCGCGCGCGCCAACGCCTCGCCGGCGCTGCTATCCTCGTGAACCACACGCGCGAGCTCCAATTTCAGATCGCCCGCGCGGTGTCCAACCTGCGGCCACCATTCGTTCAGATTTGCAAACTCATCGGCCTGACGCTCCAACTTCGGATGAGAGTCGGCCAGGATGCGCGCATAGTGCAGAGGCGAAATCGGGAGCTTGTGCGTGTCGTACGCCCAAACGGCGAAAGAGCCCTCGTTGCGATCGAATTTCAGCTTCAGCTTGCCGCTATAAAGCTCGGTTCCGTACTGATCGGCGAGAAAGGGCACGAGCAACTTTCCGCGAATATAATCGTGCCCGGGCTGCCAGTCGATATCGAACCACCCGGCATACTTCGAATCAGGCCCCCATTCCAGGACATCCAGCCAGAGCGGATTGTCAGCCCCGCCGACGCCCATATGATTCGGAACCAGATCGAGAATCTGCCCGAGACCGTTCGCCTTGAGCGCGGCCGCCATCCTTTCGAAGGCGGCTTGATCCCCGAGTTCCGGATTGATCACCTGATGATCGACGATGTCGTACCCGTGGCGGCTATTGGGCCGCGCTTTCAACCACGGAGACGCATAGACGTGGCTTATGCCGAGCCGGGCGAGATACGGCGCGATACGAGCCGCATCGTCGAAACCGAAATCCTTATGGAACTGAAGCCGGTAGGTGGCCCGCGGGATCATAGATTGCCTGTCGACCAGATCACGGACCAGGGCCCGATCGATGTACTTTCGTTCTCTGTGCTACTGGATCCTTCGGACCAAATAAGCGCCTGCGCAGGATGAAATCCTGGAACACGCGCCGAGGACAGATTCGCGGAGAGCACCAGTTCGACGCCGTCCCGCAAGCGCCAGCGCACCTCGACCGCTTCCGGTCCGAGCACGCGAAATACTCCGCCGTGCTCGATGCGTCCGATCAGGGGCGTGATCCACCTCCCGCGAGTGTCCAGAACGCGCTTGTACCAGTCCAACCATCCCCTATGAGACGGTTCCTCGATCTCTTCCCAGCCGAGCTTGGCGGAATCGAACGTTGTTTCCGACTGAGGATCCGGAATTCGTGCGCGGGCAGCCGGATCCTGAAACTCCGGGAATCTGGAGAATTCATTCCGGCGTCCTTCGCGAACGGCGTCCCCGAGGTCGGGGCCGAAATCGCAGAAGAACGGAAATGGCCCGGAAGCGGACCACTCTTCTCCCATGAAGACTAGAGGGATCTGTGGAAGCAGAAGATAAACGCACGCCGCGGCGCGCACGGCGTCACAGGATGCAGTCGCGTGGATTCGGTCTCCAAACGCGCGATTTCCGATCTGATCGTGATTTTGAAGAAACGCGATGAATGCCTCGGGCGAAAGGAATGAAGCCTTCGTGCCGCGCGGCCCCCCTGCGTACGGCGATAGCTCTCCCTGGAATGCGAAGCCTTCGGCGAGAGCTCGGCCGAGCTTCTGAGAATCGCCGCGGAAATCCACATAGTAGCCGCTGGCTTCTCCCGTGATCGCGGTGTGCAGCACGTGGTGAACATCGTCGTTCCACTGAGCGGTGCAGAATTTCGGCCTTCCGGCTGCCTCGCGTTGCAGAAAGCGGACATCGTTCCGTTCATTCTCGAGGACCAGATATACATGCCGGTCGGGAACAGCTGCGCGCACCCGTTGCGATAATTCCTCGGCAATATGCGGGCGGCTGTTGTCGAAAATTGCGTGAACCGCATCCAGACGCAGGCCGTCCAGATGAAACTGCTGGATCCAATACAGCGCATTTTCGATGACGAATTCCCGAACGGCCCGGCTATGGGGACCATCGAAATTCAAAGCGGGTCCCCAGGGAGTCACGTAACGATCCGTAAAGAACGCGGGAGCGTACAGCGAAAGATAATTCCCCTCCGGCCCGAAATGGTTGTACACGACGTCGAGAAAAACCATCATTCCGCGGGCGTGAGCGGCTTCGATCAACGCGCGGAAATCTTCCGGACGGCCATAGGAGGAATCGGGCGCATACGGCAGCACGCCGTCGTAGCCCCAGTTTCTTTTGCCCGGGAAATCGGCGACCGGCATGACTTCGATTGCAGTAATGCCGAGATGAGCCAGATGATCTAGCTTCCGGATCGCGGCCCGGAACGTTCCTTCGGGCGTGAACGCGCCGATGTGCAATTCGTAAAGGACCGTCTCTTCCCACGGCCTGCCCGTCCAGGCCGCATCGCTCCAGGCCGATTGCGAGACATCGATAAGCTCGCTCGGTCCGTGAACATCGTCGGGCTGGTAACGGGATGCCGGATCGGGCACGCGCATCCCGCCGGGAAGCACAAATCGATACTTCTCGCCAGGAGCAGCCGGCGCGATCACTTCGTGCCAGCCGTCTGCGCAGCGGGCCATCGGCCGGACTGCGGGCTCGCTGAGAATTTCGAGCCAGACGGTCTCGCAGGCCGGCGCCCAAAGCCGAAAGCGAACGGTGCCGCCGCGTCGAATCTGCGGGCCATGCGACCAGGTATGGGCGCGCCCGGCGCTCATGAATTCTCCGGTTCCGCCGGCTCCAGAAGGAAGAGCTGCAGAGAGCGCTCCACAAGCTGGATCTTCTTACCGATCGCGAATGCGGGGGCTTCCTTGAGATCGGGTTCCGTCGTGTCCAGCAGCAGGATCCACGCGCAGCCGCCGGCGCAGTCGGGAAGAGCAAAATTCACGGGCTCATAGTGGCCGTTGAACACGATCAACAGGGTGGCTTCTTTTCCACGCTGGCGGATGCCGGTGGTTTGCGCGCGGCCGTCCAGCAACATTCCGAAGCAGCGCGTTCCGGGATCGTGCCAGTCTTCTTCCGACATTTGCGCGCCCTCCGGGTTGATCCAGGTGACATCGCGAACCCCCAGTTCTTCGATGAACTCGCCGTTTAGAAACAAATTGCGGCGCAGAATCGGGTACTTGTGCCGCAGACCGGTGAGCGCGCGAACGAAGGCAACCATGCACGAATTCTGCTTGCAGAGATCCCAATCCACCCAGCTAATTTCGTTGTCCTGACAGTAGGCGTTGTTGTTTCCGCGCTGGGTCCGCGCGAACTCATCGCCGGCAAGAAGCATGGGCGTGCCTTGCGAGAGCAAAAGGGTCGCCAGCATGTTTCTCCTCTGACGCTCACGCAATGCGTTTATGTCCGGATCGTCGGTCGGGCCCTCGACGCCGCAATTCCAGGAATGGTTGTTGGGCGTGCCATCCATGTTTTCCTCGCCGTTATCCGAATTATGTTTTTCGTTGTACGTCACCAGATCGTTCAACGTGAACCCATCGTGCGCGGTCACGAAATTGATCGAAGCCCAGGGCCGCCGGCCTTGGTTATTGAATATCGGCGCAGACGCACAGAGACGATCCGCGAGCCGGCTGGCCGATAGTTCCCCGCGCCAATAGTCGCGAACATCGTCCCGGAAACGATCGTTCCACTCCGCCCAGCCCGGCGGGAAACCGCCGACCTGATATCCTCCAGGCCCACAATCCCATGGCTCGGCGATGAGTTTCACAGCTCCCAGAACCGGATCCTGGCAGCACACTTTTAGAAATCCGCTCTGATTGTCGAACCCATTCATCTCGCGTGCCAGAATGGTTCCCAGATCGAACCGGAACCCGTCGATATGCGTCAATTGGACCCAGTAGCGCAAGCTGTCGGTCACCAACTGGATCACGCGAGGATGGCTGAGATTCAGCGTGTTCCCCGTACCGGTGAGATTCAGATAGTATCTGCGCTGATCGGGCACCAGGCGGTAATAGCTGGCGTTGTCCAGACCTTTGAGGCTCAGCGTGGGACCGCGCTCGTTGCCTTCGGCGGTGTGATTGTAGACGACATCCAGAATCACTTCGAGGCCGGCGTCGTGAAATCGCGCCACCATCTCCTTGAACTCCTTCAAACTCTCGCGGGGATTCGCGGCGTAGCGGGGATCCGGCGCCATAAAACCGATCGTGTTGTAGCCCCAGTAGTTCGTGAGTCCTTTTTCCAGCAGATGGCTCTCGCTGATGAAGGTGTGAACCGGCATCAGCTCGACCGATGTGACCCCGAGCGAGCGGATGTGGTTCAGTACCTCTTTCGCGGCCAGACCGCTATAAGTTCCGCGCAGATCAGCCGGAATGAGCTGGTTCAGCTTCGTGAATCCGCGCACATGGAGCTCATAGAGGATCGTGTCCGCCCAAGAAACTCTTTTCCTGTCCCTAAGTCCGGACCAGTCGAACTCCGGATCGACCACCAGGCTTTTCGGCAAGAAAGGAGCGCTGTTGCGCTCATCAAAGGTCCGATCGTCGCCGGATTCCATTCGATACCCGAACAGGGCGGGATCCCACGTGAGCTGATTCATGTGCGCGCACGCGTAGGGATCGAGCAGCAGCTTGTTCGGATTGAACCGGTGACCGGCTTCCGGTTCATAAGGCCCGTGAACGCGATAGCCGTAGGGAGTGCCAGGTCGGACATGAGGCAGGTAGCCGTGCCACACCTGGTCGGTATACTCCGGAAGCGCGACGCGCTGGAGTTCCCGTTCGCCGTCGTCGTCAAAGATGCAAACTTCTACCTTGGTGGCGTTCGCCGAGAACACCGCAAAATTGGTGCCGCGGCCATCCCAGCTCGCCCCAAGCGGATGCGGAAGGCCTTCCCTGATCCGATTCGCATTGATCGCAATCATGGTTCAGCGACGTCAGGAGTATCCGCGCTCGGTCTGCTAGCTGTGAGTGCGGACGAAAAGAGATGAGTCAGACGCCCTGAATAGGAAGATCGTTTTGGACGGAATTTGTTTCGTCCGCCCTGCCGCCGCGCAGGATGAAGAAAATAGAAGCCGGAACGCTAGCGTTTGTCGACGACTACGTTTCCGCCCTTGACCACGACTTTGGTCTTCAGCCAGTTCCAGTAGCCTTCCAGGGGATCGCCATCCAGCAGCACGATATCCGCGAGTTTGCCGGGCTCGAGGGTTCCGATCTGATCGCCCATCTGCACATACGACGCGGTATTCGGCCCCATCATCTTGACCAGATCCTGCATCGAGAACATCACGTTGAGCATTTTCAGCTCGTGATCGAGACCGGCTTTCGGGTCGTAGTTGGTATCCGTGCAGTAGCCGAGCACCACGCCGGCATCCCAGATGGTTCGGGCGTTCACAGGCATGTAACCGGCTTCCTCACCCAGGCGGACGCCGTCGATGATCCCTTCCGGCCACGCCTTGCCGTCGCGAAACCGGGGTTTATTGTCGTTCGCGAATACGCCGAACACGGGCGACCCGAAGCTGACCGTTCCCAGCACCTTCGTGCCTGCCGCGGCAACTTTCTTGGCATCCTCCTTGCTCACCCAGTCCTTGTTCGGAAGATGCACCAACAGAGGAACGCCGGCCTCGGCGGCGGCGACCATCGCCTTCGAACTCACCGCATGAACCTGAACCATGATGCCGGCTTTTTTCGCTTCGTCGAGTGCGGCTTTCAGGTTCTCGATCTCTTTTTCGGTAGGACCGGGAATGGGCGTCAGTAGGATTTCGCCGGTGAATTTGACTCCCAGCTCGGCCAGCTTACGGACATCGGCGCGAGCCGAATCCGCCGTACCGTTCAGCCTGACGGCTCCCGACGGGATAATGCGCGGTCCGTTGATGACGCGCTGGTCAATGTGATCCCGCAGCGTGATATTCCCTTCCGCGGGACCGCCGCCGGACAGGATGGTCGTGTAGCCGGCTTCGAGAAGCGCCTGCATCTGGGCCTTCTCGTTCGGTCCGGTGTTGATGTGGCGGTGGCCGTCGATGAATCCCGGCATGGCGGTCATGCCTTTCGCGTCGATGGTCTGCCCGGCCGAGGACGAGGGCGCTCCGGCGGCCACAGAAGCAATCTTCCCACCCCGCACGACGATCGATCCATGCTCGATCACCGTCGCATTGGGACCGATGATCCGCACGTTGGTGATCGTCAGGTCCTGCGCGATCGCCGGTGCGAACGCCCCCAGGATGACCGTGGCAAAGGTCACTGCGCAACGCCGTCTCATAGGTTGTCCGTCCTCCAAGTCAGTTTATGATAGCCGAACGCGCGTCGGCCGATTCACGCTTTAGGAAGGGTTAGGGTGGCACGCAATCCGCCAAGCGGCGAAGCTTCGAGGGTAATCGACCCGCCGTAGAGCTCCGCCAAGTCGCGGACAATCGCCAGCCCCAGGCCGGAACCCGGCGAGGCTTCGTCGAGCCGCACGCCGCGTTCGAGAACGACGTTTCGGAGCTCCGGCGCCAGCCCAAGTCCGTCATCATCGACCGTCAAAATCAGCATGGCCGCGGCGTGAGAAACGTCCACAACCATCCGGCGGTGGGCCCATTTGCAGGCATTATCCAGAAGATTGCCGAGCATCTCGTCCAGGTCCTCGCGTTGAACGCGGGCTGAGAGATCCGCAGCGAGTTCGCACGAGATATCCAATTCGCGTTCGGAATACAGCTTTGACAGAGTGCGCACAAGGGCATCGGCGCAGGGAGCGACCGCACAAGGAGCCGCGCCGCTGGTGCCGGAAGCCGCGGCTCGGGCGCGCGCCAGATGATAGTTCATCTGTCGGGACATGCGTTCCACCTGCCGTGCGATCCCATCGGCCAGTTCGGAGCTCCCTGCTGCCGCGGCCCGATCAGCTTCCTGCGCGAGCAAGGCCAGCGGAGTCTTGAGGCCATGGGCCAGATCGCCTGCTGTCGCCATTGCGCGCTTCACGGCCAGCTCGCGATCCTCCAGAAGCTCATTCAGATCGTCGATCAATGGCTGGATTTCGCTGGGATAGTCGCCGGGAATACGCCGGTCGCGGCCCGCCCGGATGTCGCCCAGTCTCTCACGTAAAAGCTGAAAGGGCGTCAGCCCGCGACGCAGCCACACGATCCCGCTAGCCATGAACATCGCGCCAACGACGATCGCTAGGACGCCGCGCACCCCCAGAATCGACGGGAACCGAAGGTAACGCATCAGCAGGATCGAGAGGAGATGCATCAACAGCAGGAGGCCCGTCGTCCAGA
>JBAIXM010000230.1:0-7527 GCA_037916615.1 Bryobacterales bacterium | reverse complement strand
CACAACCATGGATTTTCCCGTCTGGGCCAAAGCGATTTCGGCCCAGGGGACGGTAAAGGCAACAGCGGGATCGGTGAACGTTCCGGTTACCTGCGCCGGCCAACTGGTGCATCCGGGCGATGCCGTCATCGGCGACGTGGACGGAGTGGTCGTAGTTCCTCGGCAGGATGTCGCCGATGTGGTCATTGCGGGTCAACAGCGGATCGCCAAGGAAGAGAAGAACCGCGAGAAACTGCGCGCCGGCGAAATCGGACTGGATATGTACGGCCTGCGCGCCAAGCTCAAGGATCTCGGCGTGGTATACGTGGATCAGGAAAACTAAGGAGCTTTTTATGGGACAGATCGTTGGAGCCTGGGCCACCGTACACGCACCGCAGTTGTTCACGCGGCCGCCCTCGGAAGTGCCGGAGCAGTTGGATGCCGATATCGCGGCGATGAAGCTGATGGGCAAAGAGCTCGATGAGCTCAAGCCCGACGCCGTCATCGTGCTGGGAAGCGACCACCTGGAAACATTCTTTCTGTCTTCGGTCCCGACCTTCGCCGTGATCGCAGGCGAAACCTCCAAGGCGCACTTCGCCAACAAAAGTTACAACATGAAAGTGCACCTGCCGCTGGCCGAGGACCTGCTCGACAAGCTGGTGCACGCCGATTTCGACATGGCCTACTCGCAGGATGCACTGCTGGGCCACAGTTTCGCGGCCGTGTACGAGTGGATCATCGCCGATCGCGGCATCCCGGTGGTGCCGATCTTCATCAATACCTATCTGCCGCCCCTGCCCTCGCCCAAGCGCTGCTATGCGCTCGGCAAGGCCATCGGCGACATCGTGAAGAGCCGCGGCGAGCGCGTGGTGATCGTCGCCAGCGGCGGCATGTCGCACTATCCCGGCACGTGGAAATATCCCCAGCCCGCCTACGATTTCGACTACTGGGCCATCGCGCAGATGGAGCGCGGCAACCTGGATCCGATTCTTAACCTGACCTCGGAGCAACTGGACGAGGTAGGCAACACCGAGATGCTGCCGTGGTACCCCATGTTCGGCGCGATCGGCAACGTTCCGGGCGAACTAATCACATATCAGCCAACCTGGCACCACGGTCATGCCGTGATGCGTTTCCTCCCGAACAAGCGCAAGAATCCGCCCACCGGCGATATTCCGCCCGCCTATAACTTCACGCAAGGCGGATTCGAGTTCTACAAGCACCCCCAGCCGTCTTCGTACGCTTTAAACAAGATCCTGTACGAGCTGCGCCTTTCGAGCGACCTTCGCAGGCGCTTCTTCAAGGACACGCAGGCGCTTGCGAAGGAATACGGCCTGAACGCGAAGGAATCGGCGGCGCTTGAGACGATCAAGGACGAAAACATCGACGCGCTTCGTTCCCTGAAACCGCATCCGCTCGTAGAAGCCGGCGCGCACGCGCTTGGCATGCTGATGTGCCTGGTGGTGGTCCAGGCCGAGCAGCGCCGCCTGCGGGCCGCGGGCGAGCTCTAGTTCGTATCAGAATTCCCAGCTAATCCCGCCGCGCAGAAAACGCGGCGGCTGGATCTCGAATGGCACGTTCCGTGTGAACTGCGGACCGGTCAGGTCCGCAACACGCAAGCTCGTTCCCAGATTCAGCAAATTGAAAACTTCCCCGCTGAGCCGCAGCGAGCCCCGGCGCAGGATTCCCCCACGCATCTCGAAGGACCGGCTGACACGCAGGTTCCAGTCGTACACGGGATCGGTACGATAGCCTGGGCCGGTGCCACGCGGAGTAGCGTCCACCATGAACGGCCCCTGCGCCAGCCCGGCCACCAGCAATCGCCGGGCGTAAGGATATCCGCCGGCGATCACCGCCGAGTTCATGATTTCCAGGTTTCCGAGCCGGCGCCCAGTGGGGAACACGAGCCAGGCTTTCGCCAAAAAACTGCGATCCATAGCCGGACTGCCGCTGGCGAACAGCAGCGTGTTCGGATCCGCGTAGAGCGAACCGACTACATCCGAATCGTTCTCCCAGAGTTCATTTCCTGGGTTGGTCAGGCCGCGCGATCGTCCAGCATAGAAGGATCCTTGCAACGCCACGCCGCGCCGGTTGAAGCCACCTTCCGCAACGATGCCGCGCTGGTCCATCCGAAGTCCCGCAGGATTGGCCAGCAGGAAATGATCCTGCCCAAGAGTCGCCGGATCCTGCTCGTAGACCGTGAGCGTGCGGTCGTCCGCGGTGCCGGCGAGGCCATCGGGCCCAGGGTCGAGCACCGATCGGGGTTCATACGCCGAAAACGGCACGCCTGTATTGACCGCCGCGATGCGGTCGCGTTCCACCCTTCGAAACGCACGCACGCGCGCGAAAAATCCGTTCGCCGCCTTCCATTCAGCGGAGGCGAAGAACTCGTCGGTGTGCGGCGGCTGCAAATGCGGATCGACATCGGATACGGCGCCGCCAAATCGCCGCAGCAGCACTGTGGTTTCGTCGTACCAAAAAGTACCGTCGCGATTCGCATCTTCCCAGCGATACTCATCTCCGCTCAAGGCGTTCTGGTTGCCGTAATCCAGGTAGCGGCCGGCCAGCGGATTGTAGAACCGCGAGTAGCCGCCGCGGAAAACCAAGCGATTCAGGCCAGGAGGCTGCCAGGCGATCGCGGCCCTGGGCGCGGCATTGCGCCAGGCGATCAGATCCGGCCGCGCGGGAAACTGAAACGGCCGGCCATCGACAGGCGGGCCCTGCTGCGGCAGCGATCCATTCCAGGCCGCGAACGTGAGTCCGAGGTCTATACTGACGCTTCGGCCCAGCCTGAGCTGATCGTCCGCGCTGAACGTGGCATGGAGCAGGTCTTCGAATGTCGTGCGCGGCGTATGCAGTAGAATCGCGGAGCTGGGCTGCCCGCCGGCGGTGATCACCAGGGCATTCGGCGGATTCTCGAAACGGTTCTCGGGGCTCGACCGGCCCACGGTGGCCGACAGCGAGATTGTCTGCCCGATGCCTCCGTGCTGGAGATTTCCGCGACGCCACGAGATGAGGCCTTCATGTTGCGGTTTGACCGCCTGCATCTGGAGCAGAGGTCCGCCGTGCGTCGCTCCGTTCGTTAGCTCGATGTAGGCGATTTCCTGGTGCGTGATCGCAATGTCTAAATAGCTTGCGGGAAGGTTCTTGTCGGCGACGGTATCGATGTGCGAAGTCGTATAGCCGTAGCGCGCCTGGAAGTCGCCACTCAGAATCGTGCGGTTCCAGCCGAGCTGGACAAAATCCAGATGATCCTCTTCGCGCAGATCGCTTTGAGGAAGTATCGGCGGAGCCGCCCGGCGTCCGTTCAACGCTTCCAACCCCTCCGGCAGCGACCAGCCGAAATCGTTAGCGCGCGCTCCCACCACCAGCACGTCAAAATGGTTCGCGGCGTTGGGGTGAATCGAGGCCCGCATGGTCGTATATAGATCCCAGGACTTGAGATCGCGCCCGATGGAGTCCGCGGGCGCGGGCGCTTGCGATGCCCATCGTCCGCTGCCCGAAAAGAATGCATCCAGCCAGCGCGTCACCTTGCCGCCGGCTTGCGCGTTGGCGTAAACGAAGCGGTGAAGCTCGCCTGGCGTTTGTAACTGGCCTCGTTCGGTCGCCGGAGGCAGATTCGTCGAAAACAGCGAACCTCCGGTAGCAAAGATCGTCCCTGATCCATGCCAGGCCGGAGCGGGCTGGCGGAATGTATAGGCAAGCGTCGGAGCTTGTCCGAATAGCTGCACCTCGCGCACGCCGCCAGGATCCGGCAGCGCGACGAAGTGCCCGGGCTGATATGGATCGGTCGCCGTCAAGCCCTCGATAGTGAATCGGCTTGCCGTCCACGACATTCCTTCAAGTGAGAAAACCGGGAGCTTTTGGCGCGCGGTCTGCCCGAAGTCGAACGGGCTCGGAATCACCGCCGGAAATTTCATGAGCAGCAGCTCGGCCGTGCCGAGCGCCTCGGACAGTTTGGGCTCGGAAACCGGCACGCTGGCATCACTCGGGCCTTGGGCCCACAGCGGGCGCACCAACGCAGCAGCCAGAACTGCAAATGCAAGGATCTGCCTCATCGAAAACGGGGAATGAGGCGAGTATAGCAGGATTCCGTAACTTCAACCGTTTGTAGAAATCGGTTACGCTAGATTTTGCGGCAGTTCGCCGCGTTCGAGGAGACGTAAGCACAATGAAAATCGGTATCGCCGGACAAGGCGCGTTCGGCATCAAGCATCTGGAAGCCATCGCCAATATCCCCGGAATCGAAGTGATTACTTTGACAGGCGGCAACCAGGCCGCAACCGAGGAAGTCGCCAAGCGATTCAAGATTCCGCATTTCACGGGCGATCTCGCCGAGAGCCTCAAGCAGCCCGGCCTGGAGGCCATGATCCTGGCGACACCCACGCAGATGCACGCCAAGCAGGCCGAGCAGGTGATGCGCGCGGGCAAGCACGTTCAGATCGAGATCCCCATGGCCGACAACCTCGCCGATTCCGAGCGCTTGGTGAAAGTCCAGAAAGAAACCGGCGTGATCGCAATGGCTGGGCATACGCGCCGCTTTAATCCGAGCCATCAGTACATCCGGAAAAAGATCCTGGCCGGAGAGCTCAAGCTCCAGCAGTTGAACGTGCAGACCTACTTTTTTCGCCGCACGAACATGAACGCCGCGGGCAAGCCGCGCAGTTGGACCGATCACTTGCTCTGGCATCACGCCTGCCACACCGTGGATCTGTTCCAGTATCAGTCGGGCGAGAAGGCGTCCGTCGCTCACGCGGTGCAAGGCCCGCTCCATCCGGAGCTGAAGATCGCGATGGACATGGGCATCATCATGAAGACGCCCGGCGGGGCCGTTTGCACGCTGTCGCTTTCGTTCAACAACAAGGGGCCGATAGGAACGTTCTTCCGTTACATTTGCGACAACGGCACGTACGTTTGCTATTACGACGACCTGGTCGATGGAGACAACAACAAGATCGATATCTCCAAAGTGGATGTCTCGATGAACGGCATCGAGCTCCAGGATCGCGAATTCTTCGCCGCCATTAAGGACAAGCGCGAGCCCAATGCCAGCGTCGCGCAGGTGCTTCCGGCGATGCAGACCCTCGACCGGCTCGAAAAGAGCCTGAATCTGGCCGAGCGCGCCTCGGGCTGACAGACGCTCTTATGATCGAACGGCTCGGATTCGTAGGCTTCGGCGAGGCGGCGTATCACCTCGCCAAGGGTCTTTGCGAATCGGGCGTGAAGCGCACGTTCGCCTACGACATCCACAGGCACACGCCGCGTCTGGGCGAGAAGATCCAATCGCGCGCGCGCGAGACACGGACCGAACTGGTGGAGTTTTCCGCGGCGCTCGCATCCTCGGCGGACGTGATCATCTCGGCGGTCACGGCCGATCAGGCTGCGGCCGCTGCCGAAGAAACCGCGCCCTACCTGACCGAACGCCACATCTATGCCGACCTGAATTCGGTCTCGCCGCGGATGAAGCAGAGAGTCGGTGAAATTGTCTGCGCCAGGGCCGCGCGGTTCGTTGAAATCGCCGTGATGGGTCCGATTCCGCCGCACCTGCATAAGACGCCCATGCTGATCGGCGGCGCGGCCGCCCCCGAGTTCCAGGCTATGTTCGCGCCTCTCGGCATGCGCCTGGATGTGGTTTCCACGGATCAGATCGGACGCGCCGCGGCCGTGAAGATGTTTCGCAGCGTGATCTACAAGGGCCTGGAGGCCCTGATCTTCGAATGCGTGCTGGGCGCGAGCCAGTATGGAGCCGAGCCGCGCGTGTTCGCCTCGCTGGCTGAGAATTTCCCGGGCATCGACTGGAAAAAACTCGCCGATTATATGGTGGGCCGCGTAGTGGTCCATGGCGAGCGCCGCGCCCGCGAAATGGATGAGGTCGCCCGCACGCTCGAAGAACTCGGCATCGAGCCGATCATGGCCTCGGCTACTGCGCGCCGCATGGACTGGGCTGCCGATCTGGGTTTGCGCGAAGCGTTCGGCGGCGAGTTCCCGAAAACCTACCGGGAAGTGCTGGACGCCATCGCAAGGATGCAAACAGCCAAGGCATGAGCGTCTATCTGTGGGTCGCGTTCGGCAGCGCCCTGGGTGGCGTGTTCCGCTATGCCTGCCAAGGGTGGGCCCAGCGCCTGATCAGCGAGGCTTTTCCCTGGGGCACACTCATCGTCAACATCGTCGGCTGCACCTTCATCGGATTCTTCGCGACATTTACGGCGCCCGATGGCCGCGTGATTGTCGGCGCCCCGGTTCGGCAGTTCGTGATGGTGGGGATTTGCGGCGGATACACGACCTTTTCCTCTTTCAGTCTGGAGACGCTGAACCTGGCTCGCGACGGCCAATGGACCCAGGCTGCAGGATACGTGCTCGGGTCGCTCGTATTTTGCCTGTTGGGAGTGTGGCTGGGACATATCGCCGCGCTCACATGGAACGGAAGATAGCATGCACATTCCTACCGACGCGATGCTGCTCCGCATTTTTCTCGGAGAAAACGACCGATGGGGCGGCCGGCCCCTGTACGAAGCCCTGGTCCTGAAGGCCCGCGAGATGCACCTCGGCGGCGCGACAGTTCTCCGCGGCCCCATGGGATTCGGCCACTCCAGCCGTCTGCACACCGCGAAAATTCTGCGGCTTTCGGAAGACCTGCCGTTCATCGTCGAGATCGTCGACACCGAGGAAAAGATCAAACAGTTCGTCGAGGCCATCGATCCTATGATGGGCAGCGGACTGATCACGCTCGAGAAGGTCCAGGTCTTGCAATACGGCCCGCCCAAGACGTCCTGAAAGGAGGCTTCGTGAGACTCGCCAACTTCGTAAGAATCGCCGCGATCGCTCTTGCAGCCGCGCCAACTCACGCCCAGTGGCCGGATGTAAAAACAAGGCGCGTACCCCTGAACGCCGCCGGCGCACCGAACCTCGACGCGCCCGCGCCCAAGCTTGCGGACGGAAAGCCAGATTTCTCGGGGATCTGGAACACCATCAAAACTCCATGCGAGCAAAGCGCTACTGCGCAAATTTTCGGATGCTCCGACATACCTCTCGGCGTCTCGATCGGGCTCTTTGACGTCACCGCGAACGGTTCCGAGGACGGGAACGCCGGCACGACCAGTCCTCTTCCCTATCAGCCTTGGGCTGCGGCGCTGGTCAAACAGCGCCTGGCGGACCAGCGCAAGGACGATCCCACCACCCGCTGTCTTCCGATCTCGCCTGTCCGGCAGTGGGCGGATTTCTTTCCGCAGAAGATTATCCAGACCGGAGAATCCATCACCATCCTCAGCGAGTACATGTCCCAGTACCGGCAGATTTTCCTGGATGGCCGCGCGATGCCCACAGATCCGGTTCCAACTTTCAAGGGATACTCCACCGCCCACTGGGATGGTGACACGCTCGTGGTCGAAACATCCGGCTACAAAGACGGCCTGTGGCTCGATTTGAAGGGCGATCCGCTGACACCCGAAGGCCGAACAACCGAGCGCATCCGCCGCCCCAAATTCGGCCGGCTGGAGGTGCAACTCACCGTAAACGATCCCAAGGCGTACACGCGCCCCTGGTCCGCCA
>JBAIXM010000229.1:0-19432 GCA_037916615.1 Bryobacterales bacterium | reverse complement strand
GGCAAGACCTCAAGTGGACCGCAGACCGCATTGGGAATATCGTGGCCAGCCCGAACAACCGTGGCGAGCACGTGTACAACAAGATGCGGCGCGTGATCATCGACGGCAAAAAGCGCCAGCGCACCCGGCCTCGTGATGAATGGCTGTCACGTCCCTGCCCATCCATCGTCACACCTGCGTTATGGGAGAAGGCAAACGAGGAGATGAAGAAGAACCGCATCGAAGCAATGGCGCATCCCTCGTATCAGTATCTGCTGCGTGGTCTAATTCACTGCGACTGCTGCGGACTGACCTACGCCAGCGCACCCGTGACTGGTACCGATCGTTTCTACTACCGCTGCGCAGGTTCCAAGCGCCTGCGAGGACCCTATGGCAAGCAAGGCAAGTTCTGCCCAAACAAGTCCATCAACGGCCAGGAACTGGAAGCGCTGGTGGTGATGGACATCAAGAAATTCGCAGCGCAGCCCGGTGATGTCAAACGGGAACTTCGGAAGAGCTTGGCCCGCCGTGATGAAGCGAAGCCCATTGCCGCGGAAATTGCGGCACTGGAAAAACGGCTGGCCAGCAGAACACAGGCTCGCGAGCGCGTGTTGGAACAGTATCAGGATGGAGTTATCAGCAAGGCACAGCAGAACGTTTACTTGATGAAGATCAATTCGGAGTCGTCCAGCTTGGAACAGCAATTGGCTGCACTGCGGGCCAAGGCACGCGATACCCAGGCCAACCTCCGCCAGCTTGAGTCCGTCGATGCTGTGTTGCTGAAGGTCCAGAAGCTACTTGAAGGCAAGCCCTCGTTTCAGACGATGCGGCGTGTGGTCGAGTCGCTGATACAGGAGATCCGGGTGGTTCCCGTCCCAAAGAATTCCTGGTCGAAGGTCCCTGGAACCAGGAACGAATGGCAGTCCAGCTACGTGCCTGGAACTCCGATCAAGGAGGGCGAGGAACTGGAGCCACACGTATTCATCAGGTATGTATTCCCGACGCCGAAGGAACGGCAGGAGAGTTTACCGCTGGGTAAATTGGGAACCGGATCGACGCGGTGATCACTTATCAGCCTCTCGCTCCGGATGCGCTGGAAGCGATCGTGGACCAGCAGGTCGAGGGGCTGGAACGGCATATCGCGAACCGGCTGGAGGAGCGGGCATTCACTCTCGAAGTGGACGGGAGCGCCCGCAGCTTCCTTCTCGCGAAAGGCACCAGTCCCGAATACGGCGCGCGCGAGCTGAAGCGCGTGATCCTGCGAAAGCTCATGCAGCCTCTGGCCGCCATGGTGGAGGCAGGCGCAATCCCGCCGGGTTCCGTTGTACGGGTGCGGCATGAGGACGGCGCCGAGGACTTGGACATCGCAGCCTAAGGGCCCCGTATATATTGGAGGCAGTGATCCGGCTTCCGATTACCGTGGTGGCGCTGGCCGCGCCCCTGGTGGCGCAGGAGGTCACGTTCTATCGTGACGTTCTGCCGATACTCCAGAATCGCTGCCTGGAGTGCCACCGCACGGGCCAGATGGCGCCGATGGCGTTTACGACCTATCAGGAGACGCGCCCCTGGGCGCAGGCCATCCGCGAGGCCGTCCTCACACACAAGATGCCGCCGTGGTTCGCCGATCCGTGTTGCGGAAAGTTTTCGAACGACCGCTCGCTGATCGCATCGGAACGCGACACATTGGCAAAATGGGCCAATTCCGGGGCGCAGGAGGGCAGGCCGGCCGATGCTCCTCCACTCAAGGTCTGGACCGCAGGATGGAACATTCCGAAGCCCGACACGGTGATCGAGATGCCGCAGCCGTTCCATGTTCCGGCATCGGGAGCTGTGGACTATCAATACTTCATCGTGCCGACGGGATTCAAAGATGACCGCTGGGTGCAGTCGGTCGAAGTTCGGCCGAGCGAGCGTTCCGTGGTGCATCACGCAGTGGTCTACATCCGCGAGCCGGGCGACACCTGGACGCGAGGTCCGACCAAAGCGGATATTTTATCTGTCTATGCGCCCGGAAGTTCTCCCGATGTGTATCCGGCGGGCATGGCCAAGCTGGTCAAGGCCGGGTCGGATCTGGTGCTGGAGATTCATTACACGCCTTCAGGGAAGGCGGTAGACGACCGGATCAAAGTGGGAATGGTGTTTTCTAAAGAGCACCCGTCCAAACGCGTCCTCACTTTGCAGATGGACAACGAGAAGTTCCGTATTCCGGCAGGCGAGCGGAATTTCCGGGTAAGCGTCTGGGGCTCGCTGCCAAACGACGCCCTGCTGCTCGGATTCTTCCCGCACATGCACCTAAGAGGGACGGAATTCGAGTACACCCGAATCCGCGACAACGGCTTGCCGGAGACGCTGCTGCGGGTGAAACCCTACGATTTCTACTGGCAGCTCTATTACCGCCTGGCCGAGCCGATTCCGTTGAAGAAGGGCACCCGGCTCAACTGGATCGCGACTTACGATAATTCAGCCGCGAACCCGCGCAATCCGGATCCGTCGGCGGAGGTCCGCTACGGCTTCCAGAGCTGGGAAGAAATGATGGTCGGGTTCTTCGACGTCGCGGTGGATGCGTCCATCGACAAACCGGCGTTTTTCGTTCGCTGAGTTTTACTTGATCGGCAGCTTGGACGTGTTGCTGTCCACGTTGTTGACCGTCACCTTGATGTTGACCGGCCCGGAGGGCAGGGTGCCGGTGAGCTTCACCTTGAGCACGACCATTCCAGTCAGGCCGTTCGCGGCGCGAGCAGAAAGCGGCGTGTAGGTTTGCCCGTCGACGGTAACGGTCACCGGATCGAGCACGTTCCAATTGCCGGTATCGGGAGTCGGGAAACCGTCGACGAGCGGTTTATCATATGACCCGAATCCGGTTCCGTAGATCGAAATCGTTTCGTTCAGCGTTGCGGGATTGTCCGCGGTGAGCATCGATCCGTTTTCGCGGAAAGCGGCCACGGTCGGATCGCCTTGCTGCGGGTACCACTGGAACAGTCCCGGAGAGTCCCGTTTCACCGTGAATTTGAGGCTGGCATCCTGCTCAGCTGTGTGATGCACGGTGAGCGTGTAGTCGCCGTCCGCCAGATCGGAGAAAAGTTGCGCGTTGATCTGCTGGGGCGAGATGAACAGAAGCGGCAAAAGCCGGTCGTTCACCGTGACCCAGGTATCGTCGATGGCTTGTGAAAGCTGGCCGGCAGGCGCAACTTTCAGGCTCGATGCAAGAGTGTCGCCGAAGATCGCGATATCGGATCCGGGTCCGACGGTGTTGGCCGGAGTAACGCCAGCGGCGTTCTGGATTTTAGAGATGAACGGAAATCCGTCCAGCACAGCCACGGCGGACCGGGGGCCGTTCATAAGGACGGACGCCGTCAGACCTGTCCCGGAGAGATCGCCGGACCAACGCTTGAACGAATATCCACTGGCGGGCGCGGCCGTGACGGCAACCTGCGTTCCATCGGCGTAGAAGCCGTCCGGTGAAGCCGGGAAGTATCCGAAAGCCACATGGTTCGCCGGCGAGGATGTTACCGTCAGCTTATAGAATGCCTGGTACTGCGCGACGAACACCTGCGCGTGATCCCCAATAGTAACCGAGAAAGAATTGGCGGTCCCGCCGCTGTTCCAGGACCGGAATTCGTACCGCCGGGAAGCGTCGGGGGATGTCGTGGCCGGCGCAGTCACTTGCACCTGTGCACCCGTGGGCTTGTCCAGCAAGATGCAAGGCGTGGTGCACGCGGTTCCATCCACGACAAACGGCAATCCGGAGGGAACGCTGTCTACTTGCAGTTTTCCGAGAGGCTCGTAGTTCGCGGTCAGAGTCAGCCCGGATAAACCAGTTGGGACGGTATAACTCTGGTCTGCGGAGCCGCCTTGAGACCAGCTCGCGAATTTCCACGGACGATTGGTTGCATCGGTCTGGGTCGGAGGAGCGATCAGGTGATGCACTTGGCCATCGGCCCACAGCAACGGGGAGCCTTTGGAGTCGTCCTGCCCGTCGATGTTGACGGTCAGGCCGGGCGGGGAAGTCACCACCCGCGTGGGCACGCCTTTTACGAAATTGGCGTACACCGTATCCATGGTGTTGGTGTCGAAATCCGCCGTGTAGACGCTGTTCTGTCCCATCCCGTTGCTGAACCCGGTGAATACCCAGGTTTGCGAGGCGGCATCGGTCTGGATGGGCGGAGCGGCAAGCACATGCTGGGAACCCGGAACGAAGTCGAAATCTCCTACGCAGAGCGGCACGTATCCGACGGGGAATCCAACCGGCAGCAGCGAGAAATTGACCGGGCAATAAGGATCACCGGAGTACGATCCGCCGAGGATCGCGCCAGGCTTGGCGAGCTGATGATCGACCATTACGCTCAGCCCGGGCGGGTTCGAACGGAAACGCGCGCGCTTGGCGCGGATGAACACCGGCTGGATTCGGGAGGGCAAAACGAGTGGATACTCGGCCACCGTCTGGCCGTTGACAACGTTCCCGTTAATCAGCCAGTTGGTGAAGGCGAAGCCGGGGAACGCGGCCGCCGCGAGAGAAATCGGTCCGGGTGAGGTCCAGAAGGTGCCAGGCGCGCTGAAGCAGGCGCTTCCGACCACGGCCACTCCTTGGCGCGGGTCGTTCGGAACGGGCGTGCTTGAACACGGGAGGTTCGGATCGGTGTATCCGTCGAAGTACACATACACCTGGATCTCCGATGTCACCTGTCCGAGAATCTGGCTCAATGTCGGCCCTACGGTGATGTTCAGCAGCGCTCCCGAATTTCCAACCACGGACTGACCGGTAACCGACCATCCGCCAAAGGTGTAGCGCGTACCGGCCATAGAAGGATACTGATGATTCCCGATGCTGCCATCCGGTTCCTGAGACTGGATGAAGTAAACCTGGTGTGCGCTGCCAACCGCCCACTGAACCACCTGGGGACTGGAGTAGAGTTGCCCGTCGATCAGGAAGACCGGACCGGGCATAGTCAGCCCAACTTGGACGGACACAGTTCCTTGCGCCCACACGGTCCCGCAGGCCAACAACCCAAGGATCGCCAATCGATTCAGAGCTTTTGAAATTCCCACGTCATCCTCCTCACCCGTTCCGACGATTCGCAGCCGTGGAACCTGGAGACACAAAGTCCCAGGGAGTAATCGACCGTATCGGAGGGAAGCTTTAGCGAGGGGCGTTTGAGGGTTCTAGGATTTTGCCGGTAACCGTTCCCTTCGAAGAATCCCGGTGTGCCACACTGTAGATGAGCCATGCCGCCGGCAACATTTTGGGTCGCAATTGTTTTGGCGATCGCCGCAGGAGCGGGCCTTGCCGCCGTCTGGATCCGGGCGGGGAAGGCGGCACAAGACGCGGCCAAAGACGCGCGGGCTGCGGCCGACGCTGCCCGGCCGATCTCCGAGGCCCTGGCGCGAATCGAATCGCACATGCGCCAGATCGAATCGCAACGGCAGCACGCTCTGGGAGGCGTGGAAGCGCAACTGGCGACGTTAGGCAAAGAGACGCTCGCGCTCTCGCAAGCCTTGCGCGGTCCGAATGCGCGCGGCCGCTGGGGGGAACTCACGCTCCGCCGCGTCGCCGAGCTCGCCGGCATGGCGCCGTACTGCGATTTTCTGGAGCAGGAATCCTCGGACCGGAAGCGTCCCGACATGCTGGTGAAACTGCCCGGCGGGCGAACGCTGGTAGTGGACGCGAAGGCTCCGCTTGCGGCGTATCTGGACGCAGAGGAAGCGGCGGAGCAGACCGCGCGCTCATCCGCCCTCGACCGGCTTGCGCAGCATCTCTGGCGGCACGTGCTGGATCTCTCGGGCCGCGAATATTGGTCGCAGTTCGATCCGGCGCCCGAGATGGTGGTCCTGTTCCTGCCGGGCGAGCATTTCATGAGTGCGGCGCTGGAGCGGGATCGCGAGCTGCTCGAATCGGCCCTGGCGAAGAAGGTTCTGCTGGCCACGCCGGTGACGCTGGTGAGCGTGCTCAAGGGTGTCGCGTACGGCTGGCGTCAGGAACGCCTGGCGAAAAATGCGGAAGAGTTGCGACGGATCGCGGGAGAATTCCACGAGCGCGTGCGAGCGTTCGCCGAGTTCTACGCCGATTCAGGCCGCCATTTGGCGAAGGCCGTGGAAGCCTACAACCGCTCTGCTGGATCCTGGGACTCGCGGCTGCTCCCGTCGCTCCGCCGGATGCGCGAATTGGGCGTCGGTGGATCGGCCGAGCCGCCGCAGCCTCCGCGGATCGATACGGCAATCCGTCAGCCGGACTTGCCGGAGGACTTTACGCGGATCCGTCCAGCATGATCTGTGGCAGCATGATTTGTCGCAACATGATTTGTCGCAGCATCAATCCAACATGATGCGCCGTTTGTTTCTCTATCTGTCGCGGCAGCCGGCGCTGCGGAGATGGATGGAGGCCTGGCCTCCTTCGCACAAGGTTACGCGGCGTTTCGTCGCGGGAGACACGCTGGCCGAGGCGCTGGATGTATGCGAGCGGCTCCAGCAGGACGGCACTTTTTCGACGCTCGATCATCTGGGTGAGAACGTCCGCACGATCGAGGAAGCCTCGGCATCTTGCGCTGCCTACGTCAGCGCGCTGGAGCAGATCGCCGCAAGGCAGTTATCGAGCACCATCGCGATCAAGCTGACGCAATTCGGGCTGGATCTTTCCGAGTCCGCCTGCCTGGAGAACGTGCGCCGCCTGGAGGCCAAAGCCAAGGCCGCGGCAAGCCGGGTCGAGATCGACATGGAATCGAGCGCCTATACCGAGCGCACTCTTGCGACGGCGATCCAGGCGGGGCAGGAATGCGGCTGCGTGCGCGTGTGCGTGCAAGCTTACCTGCGCCGGAGCGGCGCGGATATCGAACGGTTGAACGCGGCGTCCGTGCCGGTGCGATTGGTGAAAGGGGCGTATCGCGAGCCCGCCTCCCTGGCATTTCCGCGAAAGCAGGACGTAGACGCGAACTACGTGGCGCTGATGAAGGCTTTGCTCGACCGCGGCGCGTATCCGGCCCTGGCCACGCACGATGAGCGCATCATTCAAGAAGCGATCGAATACGTCCAAAGGCAGCGAATTCCCCCGGACAGCTTCGAATTTCAGATGCTCTACGGAATCCGCCGCGACTTGCAGCGCAGGTTGATCCAGCAGGGCTACCGGCTGCGGCTGTATGTGCCTTACGGGACCGAATGGTATCCGTACTTCATGCGGCGGCTGGCCGAGCGGCCGGCGAATTTGTGGTTTGTCGTGCGGAACCTGATGCGGTGAAGAGAGCTATTCCTGAAGCGGGACCTGATCGGTGATCCGGATGCCGAAGGCGTCCAACCCCGGCAGCTTTCGAGTCCGGTTGGTCAGGATGCGGATGGTCGAAAGCCCCAGATCGGCCAGAATCTGAGCGCCGATGCCGAATTCGTGCAGCGGACGCGGAGAGCCGTCGGGCATCGGGATGTGCTTGCGTTCGCCCCAGCCGGACTGATGCAGATACACCACCACGCCTTCGCCCTCATCGGTGATGCGTTTGAGCGAGGCGCGCAGCATCGCGCCGCAGTTGCAGGCGGTGGATCCGAAAACGTCGCCCAGCACACAGCGGGAATGCATTCGGACCAAGACGTTGTCCTTGCCGCGGACGTCGCCATGAACCAACGCCAAATGCGCCTCATCGTTCACGGTGCTGGAGTAGGTGACCGTTTTAAAGGCGCCGAACTCCGTGTCAAGGCAGCCTTCGGCGCGGCGTTGGATCAGGTTTTCCGTCTGATGCCGGTGGCGGATCAGGCTGGCGACCGAAATCATCTTCAGGCCGTGGCGGGCGCAGAACTGCGTCAATTGCGGGACGCGCGCCATGCTGCCGTCCTCGTTCATGATTTCGCAGATGACACCGCCGGGTTCCAGCCCGGCAAGCCGCGCCAAGTCGACAGCAGCTTCGGTTTGTCCGGCGCGGACCAGGACGCCGCCTTCGCGCGCGCGCAGCGGAAACACGTGGCCCGGACGGGCGAGATCCGAAGGCTTCGTCCCTTGGCGCATGGCGACGTGAATGGTCCAGGCGCGGTCGGCGGCGGAAATGCCCGTAGTCACACCATCCGCGGAATCGATTGATTCGCAGAACGCCGTGCCGAAGCGCGACGTGTTCATGGGCGATATCAGCGGCAGATGAAGCTGATCGCAGCGTTCCGGAGCCAGCGCCAGGCAAATCAACCCGCGCCCGTGCAGCGCCATGAAGTTGATCGCCTCGGGCGTGACGAACTGGGCGGCCATGGTGAGGTCGCCTTCGTTTTCGCGGTCTTCGTCGTCGACCACGACCAGCATGCGGCCGGCGCGGATCTCTTCGATCGCCTCAGGAATCGTGGCGAAAGCCATGGTTGATTATCTTCAGGATAGCGTGCCTCACTTGCTATCATTTGGGCGGGCTAAATGCAGCTTCCATCCGTCGATAATGTTCCCCCGACGCTGAAACATCCCGCGGCGGGAAGGTTTTGGCTGGTGCTATTGGGAACCGCGGTCATCGCGGGCCTGGGCGCTGCCGCTTTGACCCGGCTTTTGGAGTTCGTCCAGCGGCTGGTTTGGGGCGGCACCGGCACGGACCTGCTCGCCTCCGTCGAAAAGGCTCCGGCGCTGTCTCATGTGCTGGCGCTGATCTCAGCGGGCGTGATCACAGGAATCGGGCAGTTCCTTCTCAGACGTCTCTCAAGCGGAAACGGTATCGACACGACCGCCGCGATCTGGTTCTATGGCGGCCGGCTGCCTTCCTTGCGCACCATCGGCAGCGCGGTTCTTTCCGTGCTCATCGTTGGCATGGGCGCTTCGCTCGGCAGGGAAGGCGCGCCCAAGCAGGTGGGGGCTGTGGCCGCGAACTTCCTGTCGGATTACGGCCGGCTCTCCGACGAGCAGCGGCGGTTGATCGTGGCCTGCGGATCCGGCGCCGGAATGGCCGGTGCATATGGAGTGCCCATGGGAGGGGCGCTATTCTCGCTCGAGGTGATGCGGGGAGTTCTGGCGCTTCGTTTTGCGCTTCCGGCGCTGCTCGCCTCGATCGTCGCGACAGCCGTTGCGTGGCTGTTTCTCCCGGACGCGCCGACCTACGCGATTCCGGCCTATGCCAGCTCGTGGAATGCGGTACTGGGAGCTTTGCTGGTAGGACCAATCGCGGGAGTTTTCTCGGTGGGCTACGTCCGGCTGATTACCTGGGCCGAGCGCAACAAACCCGAAAACTGGCGGCGCTTTGTGGTCCCGCTGGTGGGACTCGGGCTGATCGGTCTGGTTTCGGTCCGCTTTCCGCAGGTCTTGGGCAATGGAAGAGACGTCTCGCAGCTCGCGTTCGCGAACCAGGTACCGCTTCTCCTACTGATGATCCTCGTGATGCTCAGGCCGGTTGCAACCGCTCTGTGCATCCGCTGCGGCGCGCCCGGAGGATTGTTCACACCGTCGCTGACTACAGGAGCAATGCTGGGAGGACTTCTGGGGACAGTGTGGTCCTGGTTTTCGCCGGGAACCCCGGTCGGTCTGTTTGCCCTTCTGGGCGCCGGTGCCGTCCTGGCGGCGGCCACACAGGGGCCGATTTCGACGATTGTTCTGCTGATGGAGATGACCGGGCGGGACCGTTCCTTCATCCTGCCGCTGCTGCTGGCGGCGACGACTGCCACGCTGGTGGCGCGTTCGATCGAGCCGCGGTCCATCTACGACGCGCGTTTAACCGACCAAGAGCTGGCAATGCGGCAGCGCCAGCGCGATGCCCTGGCGACCCCTTCGTACTCGGGCAGGGAATAACCGGCTACAGTCCAAGCTTGCGATCCAATTCGGCCGCGATCCGCGGCAGACTGTCGGGATTGCGCAGCAGATTCCGCACTCCGTCAAGCCCCGAATCCTGCCAGAGAAGTTCCACCGCGGCGAGCGATAGAGCGTACGCTTCCGCGGCATGCTCAGCGTCCATGCGGGACCAGCTCTGTTTCAGGTTGCTCAGGCGCGGAAGCCTACCCTGCCTGGCAAGATCGGCCAGTTTTTTGGTCTGGGCGGCGCTGAGCGAATCACCGGAAAGTTTTTGCGCGATTCCTTCGTGCAGCCAGGCTGGCCACTGGCCGAGCATGGTGAGGCAGGCGTGCGCCGTTTCATGCGCCAGGGCGCGAAGCATGGTATTGTCCAGCACCTGGGGGTCGAAAACCTGGACGCGGATCTTCCCATCGAATTGCCCCCCGCTCCACTCCGCCGCATCCGTAGTTTTGCGATACGCTTCGCGGCTCTGAACGATTGCGATCACGCGTTCCTCGGCGTGACACCCCAGTTCGCCGGAAATTCGCGCGTATTCCTGATCGAGGATGGCGGTCATCTGGCGCGCGGTTTCGGCGGGCACGGCCGGGCTTTCGTACCGCAACATGACCCGCATCCCATAAAGCCGCTCGTTGCTCTGGTCGCCCTTGGTCTCGCGCTCTACTTGGCGGTAGAGCTTTTGCACTTCCGGGCTCGGCACGATATCCAGGGAAGCTCTCCAGTATTCGAGGGCTTGCCGGGAGTCGTCCGCGCGCCAGGCTGCCACGCCGGCCAGGGCAAGCAGTGTGGGATCGCGATGAACTTTCAATTCCGGCTCGAGCACCTCCAGAGCTTTTTGCGGCTGGCTGGATTCGATCAGTTGGGCGGCTCTTGCTGCGAGTCCGTTGAGCCCTCCGGATGGATGCATCGACGGCAGGGCAGTACTGGCGCGGATCGAATCCACCACGGCAGCCGCATCCACCCAGGCCGCCCGGTGGCGGGCCTGATCGAATTCCTCAAGCCCGCCGAGGGCGCTGGCCGGCAAATATCCCTCGCGCGTTTTGCCGTCCACGTCCGCGGAAACCTTATAGCAGGGCTCGCTTTCGCCGGAAATCGAATAACGAATTGTTACGGGAGCGCCCGCGGGCAGGGAACCGAGAACGGAAGCCCCGGCTGAGCATCCGCTCCGGAGAGGGACCGGGCCGTCCTTGACCGCAGCCGCAAGCAGCACAATCAGCAGCAAACCGGGCATGTTTCGAGCTTACGGCGGACCCGGCCGGAATACTCTCCGGTAAACGCCGTACTCGCCGCTCAGGCTGTTTGCCCTTCCGGTCCCAAAGGTTGCCGGAAATCAATCGGGTGGAGCTTAGGTCGCTACACCGGAAGAGAGAAGGAACCGCGGGAAGGTTATAGTACATAAGCGGTTAGAAGTACTTGAAAAATGCAGGTCCTGAGGACATTTCAGGTGTCGCATTAGGTTTAATACCGATTCTTTAAAGACCCCCCGGATGATACTTTTGAGTTGGCGACAGGTACTGTCGTGCAGCTAGGGAGAGGAGACAAAGAACGAATGAAGAATCTGCTTTTGCAGCTCAAAGTTTGGAAAGATCGGCGCGGCCAGGACCTCATCGAATATGCCTTGATGGCTGGCTTCGTGGCCGTGGCCGCCGGCGCCATCATGCCGGGCGTCGCGACCAGCATCAGCCAGATCTTTTCGAAGGTTGCGTCGGTTCTCAGCCAAGCCAACGCGAGCTAATAGCCACTTACTGCCCTGGGAGAGCGGACGGGTTCCGCTCGCTCTGCTCTCCAAGGCTTCCTTCCTGAAGTTTCCCCTGCCTTATTTCAGTTCCCGCTTTAATTCCAGGTATTCCGGAAACAAGAACGCTTGCAGCAACGGGTCGCCTTCGGCGCCCGGTAACGGCCAGAGCGCGAGCAGGCTTTTGGCCTGATCCTTCTGTCCGGTTTGGAACAGCGCGCGGGCGTAAAGCACGCGAGTGATCCCATCGGCGGCCGGCGGAGTCCGCTCATAGGCTTGTTTGAGCGCTGCGACATCGGAAGGCAGCTTGGAAGAGTCCTTCCACAGGGCGAGTTGGGTGCGGGCGACATCGGCAGCGGGTCCCGTGACGTTCGCCAGCCGGGCAACAGCCGCAGCCTGCCGGCCCGTGGAGTACTCCCACACGGCCTGCCTCCAAGCAACCAGCGGATCCTTGGCCTGAGCGCGGAAGGCCGCGTACTGGGTGAATTGCTGGTCGGCGCCGGCCAGATCCCCTTGGAGCCACCGCGCGTAGGCAGCCTTGAGCAGATCGGCTCCCTGAAGCAAGGCCGCGCTCTTGGCGTGAGCCTCCAGGAATTTCTTCTCCGCTTCCGCGAATTTTCCGTGCAGAAAATAAGCTTCGCCCTCCGAATCGAGGGCATTGGCGGCGCGGGATGGGTCCCGCGCGTAGCGTTCGAACGACTTTTGGGCGCTCTCCAAATCGCCGGCGAAAGCCTGTGCGTACCCGAGCAAATTCCACGATTCGATATCGTCCGGTTCGGCCTGAAGCACGTCCTGGTAGAAGCGCACTGCTTCTGAAAATCGGCGGGCGTTCATTTCGCGCGTGGCGAGTTGCCGCAGCAGGGCCGCGTCGTGAGGCATCAGGCGGGCCAAGGCTTCCAGCGCTCTGTCCCGCCCGGGCGCGTCCTGCCTCAGCGTAGCCGACAGGAGCTCGATCTGAGCCCGGTCCGCCGGCGATTGCAGGGAACGCTGGCGCAGAGCGCGGACGATGATATCCAGCGCCTGCTGCGAATCGCCCGCCGCGGCCCGCGCCTGGGCCCAGGCCAGCCATGCAGCGCCGAAATCCGGGTCCATGGAGACGGCGTTTTCGTAATCCCCGCTGCCCCAGGCTGCGACGGCCTGGGGATTTGACGACGAAAATGCGTGTGCGCCGCTGTCGAGTTCCTTAGCCAGCCTTCCGACGGCCGTCAGCGCGTCTCCGTTTTCGGACAACGTTCGGAGCGTCTTGTGGGTCTGCGCATCCTCGACCGCAAACTCGAAGTGAACCGACCCGTGGCGCTTGTCGAAATACCCGTGCACCAGCCGGTCGGCCCCCGCCGCGTAGGCGTCACGGAGAGCATTGGCTGGAACAGGAACCGTGCCGCCGGCGATCCCGAGCAGTTGGTCTCGCGCGATCCTGGGGCCCGCCGAGGAAAGCCAATCCAGGGTCGAATCCCCGCTTAGATTCTCGAAAGGCAGAAATGCCACTCGCTCGACGGAATTACGGGACCGGGAACAGGCCGACAAAAGCAAGAGCAGCGCTGCCAGGAATGGGATGAGCCGGAGAGCGCGCTTCAGAGGACTTTGTACTCCGCGGCCAGGATCTGCTGGAATTCCATGTTTTCCTGCAATGCGGCGAACTCAGGGTCGGATTTGAATTTATCGCGATCCTTGAAGCCGTTCTCCAGGGCCTTCCGCATGTATTGCAGCGTCTGATCGATCATACCCGCCTTGGCGTACGTCTTGGCCAGGATGTAGAAATAGCCGGCGCGCTCTTCGATCGTGCGCTCCTGAACCAGCACACCCTGGCTGCTGTGCTGCTCGAAAATCTGGGGATCCAGGGCTACAGCCTGTTGGTAAGCCTTGATCGCCTCATCGTACTGCTTGCGGGCGAAATAGGCTGTTCCCAGGTTGCTGAGGACGGAGGCTGAATTCGGATTGATACGGAGCGCTGCCTTGTATTGGTTCACTGCGCGGCGGTACGATTTCTTCGCGTAATAGACGGTCCCGAGATTGTTAATGGCTTCGCCGTACTTCGAATTCAGTTTGATCGCGCGCCGGTAGTATTTTTCGGCATTGTCGAGCTCCTGGAGCTGGTGATATGCGATCCCGGTCTTGTTGGCCAGAACCGCGCTCTTTTCCGCGCCGGGCTTGTAGAAATCAATTGCCTCGCGGTACATCTTGCGCGCCATCATGATATCGCCGCGCAACTCGGGGCTGACCGGCGCGGTTGCGGAAGCGCTTTGCCCAGGCGAGGCGGTTCCCGACGTCTGCACTGTGGGCGGTGTCTGGAACGCCAAGCCGGCACCCAATACCAGCAAGGAGACGGTATACATCTTCAGGAGCCTCCTCAATTACCTCTACTTTAGCATCGGCCGCCCGCCGATGGACCAGCAGGTCAGCCCGAGCTTTACGCAGATCGGAAACGGCAGGTAGAATATAGGCAAACGTGAAAGTCGGAGTACTGAAGGCAAGGTTAGCCTGGATTTTTATCCTCTTGGCCACGCTGCCAACGACCTCGTTCGAGGCCAAGCTTGGGCTGTATCATCCAATGCAGTCCCAGGCGCACCTCATCTCGAAGACGTTCAAAATATCCGAGTGCCGCCTGGAGCGCGCTGTTCCCGACTCTCCCGTAATTATCGCGCGGGAGGTTCTGAGCGCTCCCGCAGAAGTCGAGCAGAATCCGGACCCTGTGTTCGAGGAGTACTCTCCCGGCCCGCCCGCTCCGGTGCCTCTTTCCGGCTCGCATTTTTTCCGTCCTCCCCCGCCTCTCTGCTAGGCGAACTTTCTGTTTTTCCCTGTTTGAAAAAGCTGAAGTTTGGAGGTTTGGGGTGCGAACCATTCTGATAGTTTTGAGCGGTGTTTTGCTGTATTCCTGTGCCCGTCCGGAAAAAGAGTCGGTGCGCGCCGATTCGGATGTGCCCTCGGTGGCCGTGGCGCGCGTCCAGCGCCAGGATCTGAAGCGGGAACTCGTGCTGTCGGCCGAATTCCGGCCGTATCAGGAAGTGGATCTGCACGCGAAGGTGGCCGGATTCTTGAAAGAGATCACGGTGGATGTGGGGGATCGCGTCAAAGAAGGGCAATGGATCGCCAGCCTCGAGATCCCCGAGCTCGCGGATGAAGATGCCCAGGCTGAAGCCATGCGTAAGCGCAGCGAGGCCGAGCTCATTCGCGCGCAAGGCGAATTGGCGCGCGACGAAAGCGCGCATCAGGCGGCCCATCTCAATTACCAGCGTTTGAACGACGTCGTCAAGACTCGTCCCACGCTGATCGCCCGCCAGGAAATCGACGACGCGTTCGCCAAGGATCGCGAATCGGAAGCGCAGGTGGATTCGGCGAAGGCGGCGATTACCGCGGCTCAGGAACAAATCCGCGTGGCTCAGGCTAACGATCAGCGCATCCACACGCTTCAGGCCTACGAGCGCATCACGGCGCCATTCTCCGGCGTGATCAGCAAACGTTACGCCGATCCGGGCGCGCTGATCCAGGCCGGCACGTCTTCCAGCAGCCAGGCGATGCCGCTGGTGCGGCTTTCGGAAACCGACCGGCTGCGGCTGGTGCTGGCAGTTCCGGAATCGGCCGTCACTCGAATTCGCGTGGGTACTCCGATTCAGATCCGTGTGGCGGCCGTGAATCGCGAATTTCAGGGCAAGGTGTCGCGCTTCTCCGACCGGCTGCAGACCGCAACGCGCACCATGGAAACCGAGGTCGATGTCGAGAACACGCGCGGCGACCTCGCTGCTGGAATGTTCGCCCAGGCGGTGGTGACGTTGGATCAGCGCGACGGCGCTCTTGCCGTTCCCATTCAGGCCGTCACCGGAGCCGAGGAAAAAGCCACGCTCCTGGTGGTGGACGCCCAGAACCAGCTTGTGCAAAAGGAGGTGCGCCTTGGACTTGAGACCCCTGATCACCGGGAGGTCCTTGGCGGACTCACCCTAGGAGATCTGGTGGTCATCGGCAAGGCCTCCAACTTGCATCCTGGACTTCAAGTCCGGCCCCAGGAGGCCCAGTAACATGTCGGGCTTCTCCATCCGCAATCCATATTTCATCATCGTTGTGTGCCTGGTAATCGGTGTTGTGGGAACCGTCAGCCTGGTGCGGCTTCCCGTGGATATGTTCCCGCCGATCAACATTCCGGTAGCCGTGGTTGCGACGTTCTACAACGGCATGCCTCCCGAGCAGATCGAAACCGACATCACGGGCCGCTTCGAACGTTTCTTCATGCTGGCGAGCAACGTGGATCACATCGAGTCGCGCTCGCTGCCGGGCGTGAGCTTGGTAAAAGTCTACTTTCAGCCCGGAACCGAGGGCGACGCGGCGGTGACGCAGATCTCCAATCTCGCCACTGCGAACTTGCGCCGTCTGCCTCCAGGCACCTTGCCCCCGGTCGTACTGAAATTCGATGCTTCCAGCCTTCCGGTTTGTCTGGTGACGGTCCAGGGCGAGGGATTGAGCGAGTCGGTACTGCGCGATACGGCGCAATACACCGTGCGCAATCAGCTCGGCGGCGTGCCCGGATCGAGCGTGCCGCAACCCTTCGGCGGCACCTACCGGCAAATCATGATCTACGTCGATCCGCACAAGCTCGAAGCGCACCAACTGAGTCCCATGGACGTGGTCCGTGCGGTCAACGATTCGAACCTGATCCTTCCCGCGGGCGATGTGCGGATCGGGCCGCTGGACTACAACATCTACACCAACAGCCAGCTCGACACCACTCGCGAGATCAATCTGCTCCCCATCAAGACCGAGGGAAACAGTTACGTCACGGTAGCGGATGTGGGTGTGGCAAAAGACGCCCAGCAGATCCAGCAGAATATCGTGCGCGTGGATGGGCAGAAGTCGGTGTACCTGGCCGTTCTCAAGCAGGGCGGCGATACGAACACGCTCTCGGTGGTGGATGGCATCCGCGGCACGCTGGCGCACCTGACAGATATTCCCAAAGAGCTACAGGCCCGCGCCGTTTTCGATCAGGCGGAGTTCGTGCGCGCGGCTATCGACACGCTGCTGCACGAAGGCGGCATCGACCTGCTGCTTACCGCCATGATGGTGCTGCTGTTCTTGGGAAGCTTTCGGGCGACCATTGCCGTGTGTCTTTCGATACCGCTGGCCGCGCTCGCTACGTTCCTGATCCTATGGGTTGGCGGCGGGACCGTGAACACCATGGTGCTGGGCGGGCTGGCCCTGGCGTTTTCGCGCATTATCGATAACTCGGTGGTGGTGCTGGAGAACATCTACCGGCACCTGGAACATCGCATGAATCCGCACGCGGCTTCGGAACTGGGCGGGAAGGAAGTGGCCTTGCCCGTCCTGGCGGCGACGCTGACCACGGTGGTGGTGTTCTTCCCGGTGACGTTCCTTTACGGAGTGAGCAAGTTTCTGTTTACGGCGCTGGCCGGAGCGGTGATTATCTCGCTGTTCGCGTCCTACTTCATCGCGATGACCGTGGTTCCTCTGTACAGCTCGCGATTCCTGACCGGTCATCAGGCCGGAGGGGTATTTCACAAATGGTTCAACAAGGGGTTCGACTGGATGCTCCGGCGCTACGATCACCTGATCGCCTACGCGCTTCGCGCGCCCAGAACCGTACTCGCCGGCGGACTGTTGCTGTGCTTCGCCACCGCGGCGTTGTATCCCTACATCGGCATCGCTTTCTTTCCGCGCACCGACGCCGGAATGTTCACCATCAACATGAAGGCTCCTTCGGGCACGCGCATCGAGATGACGAACGATAAGGTGGCCCGGGTGGAGCAACTGATCCGCACCACCGTCGCCCCCGACGACTTGCAAATGATCGTGTCGAATATCGGAACGACGCCCGATTACTCGGCTATTTATTCGCAGAACTCGGCGCAGCACACGGCCTTCGTGCAAGTCGCGCTCAAGCCGGAACACCGCGTGGGCAGCTTCGATTACATGCGTCGGATATCCGACCGCATCGGGCGTGAGATGCCGGATCTGTCGGTTTATTTCCAATCCGGCGGCCTGATGGACGCCGTGCTTAACCTAGGTTTGCCCGCGCCCGTCGATATTCAGGTCAGCGGGCAGAATCTGAAGGGCGATTACGCGGTCGCCAGCGAAATCAGCCAGGAGCTGAGGAAAGAGTCCAGCGTACAGGATATCTACACGCCGCAGGATCTGGATTATCCGGCGCTGAGGGTCAACATCGACCGGACGCAAGCGGCCCAACTCGGCCTGGCGCAAAAGGAAATTGTCAGCAACGTGATCACGGCGCTCACTTCGAACCAGATGATCGCTCCCAGCTACTGGGTGGATCCGAAATCCGGCAACGATTACATGCTGACCGTGCAGTATCCGGAAAACAGCGTGAAGACGATTACCGATTTTCGAAACATCCCGCTGCACTCGCCCGGCCGGCCGGAGCCGACGCAACTGGACGCGGTTACCGACATCCAGCGGATCCAGTCGCCCACCGAAGTGGATCATTATCAGCTCCGGCGGATCATCGACGTCTACGTACAGCCCAAGACCGAGGATCTGGGACACGTCACCTCCGCAGTCAACCGGATCGTGCGGGAGCTGAAGCTGCCGGAAGGAGTGCGCGTGGATGTGCGCGGAATGGTGCAGGGCATGTTTGCATCCTTCACGAGCTTCGGATACGGGTTGTTGCTGTCCGTTCTGCTTCTTTATCTGATCCTGGTTGCGCAGTTCCGTTCGTTCCTGGATCCGGCTCTGATCCTGCTTGCAGTTCCGCCGGGATTGGCAGGCGTGGTCGTCATTCTGGTGGCGAGCGGCACCACCCTGAATGTCCAGAGCCTGCTGGGCGTCATCATGATGACCGGAATCGTGGTGTCGAACAGCATCCTGATCGTGGATTTCGCGCACCGGCTGCGCGAGGAGGGGAAACCTGTTCGGGAGGCCGTGGCGAGCGCTTGCCGGATCCGGTTGCGTCCGGTGCTGATGACTTCCATGGCGACGCTGTTCGGCTTGCTCCCGATGGCGCTGAAGTTGGGCACCGGCAGCGAAGCGTATGCGCCTCTGGCGATCGCAATCATCGGCGGCCTGAGCGTCTCGCTGGTCGCGACCGTGTTCATTGTTCCATGTGCTTACTTGCTGCTCTACCGGCGCGTAGAGCCATCTCCTCAAATTCCACAGGCGCCGCCGACGGAGCAGGAAGCATGAGAACCGCCCGGTGTTCGATCGCGATTGCGATGCTCACGCTGCCGGCGTTCGCTCAGACGCCCCGGAAGTTAACCCTGCAGGAAGCGGAGATGCTTGCGATCCAGCAGCACCCGCAGATCGCGGGCGCTCGCCTCGCGACGCAGGCTGCGGGCCAGGTGGTACGCGAAACGCGGTCGCCGCTGTACCCGCAGCTTTCGGCGAACGCGACTGCCGCCGGAGCCGTCGACACCAGCCGGATCGCCGCCGGACTTCTCAACGCGCCTAACGTGCTGAATCGTGCCGCGGCCGGCGTGGCGGTCCAGCAACTGGTGACCGACTTCGGCCGGACCAGCCACCTGGTGGAAGCCAGCCGCTTGACCGAGCAGTCCCAAGGCGCCGCCGAGATCGCCACGCGAGCTTCGGTATTGCTCGACGTCGATCGCGCCTATTTCCGCGCCTTGCGGGCGCAAGGACTGGTTAAGACCGCTCAGGAAACCGTAACGGCCCGCCAGCTCGTGGTGGATCAGGTAACCGCCCTGGCGCAGAGCCAGCTCAAATCGCAGCTCGACGTGAGCTTCGCTAACGTGAATCTCGCGGATGCCAGGCTGCTGCTGGCCACCGCCGAAAACGAGGTCCGCGAAGCTTTCACCGATCTGTCAAGCGCGCTTGGACTGCCCCAGCCGGAAGCGTTCGATCTGGCCGAAGCGGCGGTGGCCGGCGAGCCGGAAACGAACCCCGAAGGCCTGATCCAACAGGCGCTCCAACAGAGGCCCGACCTTTCGGGATTGCGCCTGGAGCGCGATTCGGCTCTCCAGTTCGCGCAGGCAGAGCGCGCCTTGACCCGGCCAGTCATCAGCGGAGCCGCCGCCGCGGGAGGTATTCCT
>JBAIXM010000228.1:0-7155 GCA_037916615.1 Bryobacterales bacterium | reverse complement strand
GATTTAGGCTCTTCCACGGCGACCGCCGCGCCGCGCAACGGCGGGCGAGGCTTTTTCGGTTCCCGGACCCGGGAGTAGGGGTCCTCAGGATGGCCGGGCTCCGGCTCGGTCTTGCGGTCGGGGCCGGCCTTGCGCTTCAGCGCAGCCAGAATGCGGTACAGCAGCGTTTTGTCGCGGGCTGCCACGCTTTAAGGCTATACCATTCGGAGGGCGGGCGCGAGCGCTACTTGAAATAGCTTACTTGAAGTAACCCACCAGGGCCTGGTGTTCGGCCCGGAAGTCGGCCAGCAGCTTGTCCAATTTGTGGTCGGCCAAACCCAGGGCGACTAGCGGCGAGGAATCCTCGGAGGCGGGGCTCGCCGGTCCGGCAATCACGGATTCACCCGTGGAATTCACGTACTGGTTGGCGGCATCCACGATCGCGCTGAGAGGCACCGGTTCACCGGACTGGAATGCCCTTGGATGATGATGGTCGCGAGCGGCCACTTGCACCTGTTCGGGAAACTTCCACACGGCGAGGGCGTTCGCGGAAAGCTCCGCGTGCGTGAAGCCGAGCAATTCCGTCTCGCAGTCGGTCCAAGGCCGTCCGGATTGTTCATAGAGCTTCAGCAGATGGGCGAACTCGTCGGGCAGTCCGAGAGCGATCAGCAACCTGCCCAAATCGTGCAGCAGCCCGGCCACGAATGCGCCTTCGGGATAGTCGGCTGGCAGCCGCGAGGCGATTTGATCGCTCAGGATCGCCACCGACGCCGAGTGCCGGTTAAAGCGCGACATCGACCAGTTCGGCGGCGTTTTAAGCTGGCTCCACATTCGCGAAATCGACATCCCAAGCAGCGTGTTGCGGACCTTGTCCATTCCCAGGATGGCGAGCGCATGCCGCACCGAGGTGATGGTCGCCCGGCGGGCATACAGGGCGGAATTCACCAGGTGCATGATGTTTCCGGCGACCACGGTGTCTTTCTCGATCAGGTCTCCCAGCTTGGCGAACGAGACGTCTTCGCCTGCCAGGGAGGCCAGCAGCTTGTTCAAGATCGGCGAGAAAGGCGGCAACTTTCCCAGGGCCGCCATGGCGCGCTGGGAGAGCTTATCGGAGGCAGGGGAGACCGTCTCGACCATGTGACACTCCTCATATCGGACGAAACGGCCCGATACTTCAGACAAATACGAACAGGAAAATCACGCTCAGGACGCCAAGGATGCTCAAAATCGCTCCGGTCAGGAAAGAATGCGGGCGGAATTCGAGCGCCAGTTCGTGGCGGCCGGGCGGAACCAGGACCCCCGTCAGCGCATAATCGGCCGGCACGATCTCGGCCGGAGCCCCATCCACGTGCGCGGTCCACCCCGGCGCGTACGGCACGGCGAACCGGATGAGGGTCTCCGCGGGAGCGAAATAGGCGATCCGATACAAATTCTCGCGATACGCCGCGATGATCGTCTCGGCCGGTTGTTGCGGGATGTCCTGGGCAGGCCGGTCCACGCTCTCGGCGACGGAGCCCTGCTCGGGGTCGAGGGATGCGAGGGTAGCTCGCGCGGCCGCGGCATCGCGAACCCAGGTGATCTTCGGCGGCACACTGATCCGCGGCACAGCCGAAGGGTTATCCTCCAGGAGGCCGCGAGCGTCCACGAGATAATTCGCGCTCAGCCCGTGCAGCAGGCGCGGATTCGAGGCGGCCATGCGGGCATATTCCGTATAGCGGTTCAACTCGAGCAGACCAGCCCCCCAGCTTGCTTCGGTGCGGGAAGGGAGCGACCCGTCGAGAGGCCCCAGAACGAGGCTCGAAGTCGACATCCACAGCCTGTAAAACTGCTGCTTCTTGAGTTCGCGAACACGGGCCTCGAATGCCTCCTGGCGTTTTCCATAGAGTTCTTCGAAGCTGAGCCGGGCATACACAAGCGGGCTCTTGTACATGTTGAAGTGCCACAAATCGGCGGCGATGACGATCATCAAAATAAACGGCAGCCGCTTCTGCGCGAGTTTCTCCGAAGCCCAGGCCGCCCCGGATCCCGCGGCGAGCGACAGGCCAAGCGCCGGCACAAACCAGATCTCGACGGGCGCATGCGCGTCCCGGAACACAGGCAAATTCCGCAGGAGCCGAACCAGCCCGGCCGCGGGACCGAACGCATACCACAGTCCCGGCACAATCAGGGCCAGCAGCGGACCGATTCGCAGGCGGCGCAACAGCCCCGCGATCGCCAGCGGAAGCAGCAGCAAGCCTCCATACAAGTAGAACTGGCGAATTTCCCCCGGGCCGCGATAGTCGCCCGAAATGAGCCCGAAATAGTCGGCGGACATCGCCGCCGCGAGTGCGATCGGCCGCAGCGACGAAGCCGGCGTATTCACCGGATGCGCGGCATAATTGCTGATTTCGATCCAGGGCAGGAGCACGATTGCACTCAGGGAAAACGCGATTACCGGGACCGAGGGCAGCAGGGCCAACATGCGCTTCGAAGGCTGTACGGCCAGAAAACAAGCCAGGGCAATGAAGCAGTACAGTGCCGCATCGAACCATCCGGTGAGTACGATGAGTCCGGCCACCATTCCAGCGAGCAGCCACGGCTTACGGTCCGCCAGCGACGCCCAGAGCAGCCACGGAAGCCAAGCCGCGGCCTCGAACATTCCTAACTGCGAGCTGTGCGCGGCGAAGAATCCGCCCCAGGCGTAGAGCATCGCAGCGATCGCGGCGGCCACCGGATCGCCAAAGAGTTTGCGAGCCAGCAAGAATGCTCCCGCCAGCGCGAGAAAAGAGTGCAGCGCCAGTTCCCAGAACAGGATGCGCGGCGTGATTCCGATCAGGAAGAACGGCCAGTGCAGCGGGTACCAGGCTCCCGTTCTTGGATCGGAAAGAAACGGCATTCCCGAGTACAGGTACGGCGTCCAGTAGGGCAGGTGGCCGGAACGGATCGATTCCGCGAAATATTTCTGCGCAGGATAGAAGACGTCCGCCAGGTCCCAATGGATGGTTGCCTGCGGCGAGAAGAGCGGGATCGCCCAGAACAGAACCGTGGCGAGCACCAGGGCCGGCCACAGGAACGGTCCGCTCGAATCGTCCCTCACGCTTCGCCGATCTTCAGCAAACGGCGCCGCAAGAGGTCCAGCGCAGCCTGCGTGGCGAAACCGCGGATGCGGAGCCGGTCGCCCGGCATGGCGAAACGCAGCGCCTCCGCGGGGCCGTCCGGACCCGCAAATCCGATGAAGACAGTCCCGACGGGAGCGCCGGTACTCGATTCCGGACCCGCTTCGCCGGTAATCGAAAGCGAGTAGGTGGCGCCTGTTCGGTGCCGCGCCCCCTCCGCCATGGCGCAGGCGACTTCCTTGCTCACGACCGTGTGCGCCGCGATCACAGCGGGATCCACTCCCAGCAGGCCGGTCTTCATGGCGGCAGAGTAGGTCAAAAAGCCGCCCAGGAAATACTCCGAGCTGCCCGCGACCGAAGTGATCCGCTCGCCGGCCATGCCCCCGGTGCAGCTTTCGGCGATACTCAAGGTCGCTTTGCGCTCGCGCAGCAGGGCGCCGACGATCGCTTCCAGGGGATCGCCATTGCGCGAAAACAGGTGCCGCCCGAGCAGCCGCTCGATTGGATCTCCCACCTCGGCCAGCAGCCGCTCGGCATCTTCGGCCGATCCGCAACGCGCGCGAAGATGGATCTGGATATCGCCGGGAGCGGCGAGTATCGTGGTCGAGGGATTCGCGTACCTGGTGTACACGGGCGCAATCATTGCGTCGAGGTCCGATTCGGTGAGGCCTGTTACGCGGTAAAAACGCGTCCGGATTACCTGCGAGGGCAGCCGCCGGGCGAGCCTGGGAACGCACTCGTTCGAAAACATCGGCTTCAGCTCGCCGGGCGGACCGGGAAGCAGAATGACGATGCTTCCTTCGTGCTCCACCCACTGGCCGACGGCCGTTCCGTTGGGATTCGGCAGGACCTCGGCGCTCGCGATCAGGTAGGCCTGGCGCTTGTTGATCTCGGCCATCTTGCGCTGGCGTCGCCGGAAACGCTCTTCGATGGCGTCGCAAATCTCCTGGTTGAAGACCAGCTCGCGGCCCAGCGCGGCGGCGACCGCTTCGCGCGTCACGTCATCCTCGGTCGGGCCGAGACCGCCGCTCAGGATTACGATGCCGGCGTGGTTCAGCGCAGCGCGGACCGCCTCGGACAGCAGCGGCCGGTCGTCGCCGATGACCAGCTTGCGGCGGACTTCCACGCCCAGAGAATTCAACTGGTCGGTGATGTACAGCGAGTTGGTATCGATGCGCTGCGAGGTCAGCATTTCCGACCCCACCGCGATGATTTCGGCGTCCGGCATCGGAGAGATGAGCCTCTGCTACGGAACCGGCCAGCCCTCGACGCGGGCGTCCACTTTGAACAGGGAATTGTTAGTGGCCACGATCAGCGATTTCGCGGGCGTGAACGCCAGCCCGACGATAGCCGGCCCGGAAAGGAACAACTCCGGTTTGCGGTCCGGCGAGATGCGCACCACGCCGCGGCGGCCGCCCAGAGAAGCTGCGACATAAAGGTTCCCGTTCACGTCGAAGGCCATGCCCTGCGGACGGCCCAGGCCGCGATAAAACGTCTCCACGTGGCCGTCCTTCGAAATGCGATGGACCGCGTCAAAGCTGGAGGTTGTCGGCCCCGTGACATAGAGATAGCTATCGGGGCTGAAGGCCAAGTGATACGCGGCGATCGAGGGTTCCAAAGTGGCAAACACATAGATTTGCCGCTGCCGGCTGATTTTGAAAATCGTACCGCTGCGGTCGCCGACGTAAAGGTTGTCCTCACGATCGAAGATGAGACCTGTGGCCACGCCCATCCCCTCGACATAAACAGAAGTGCTGCCCGAAGGCGAAACCTGATACACCATGCCATCGTGGCGGCTGGAGCAGTACAGACCGCCCTCGGCGTCGAACGCGAGTCCGGTGGCGTTCATCATATCCGTGACCAGCGGCTTTGCATTCAAGCTGGTATCGATTTTGTAAATCGAGACCGGCGTCTTCTGGCCGGCCGATCCGCTGAACGTGGTGTAGATATTCCCCGCACGGTCGACCACGGGGTTCGAAACCGGGTGCAATCCCTCTGCGATCTGGATTCCGATATCGCATGTCCAGGCGGTGTCCTCGCTCTTTCCCAGGACAAGGTCGCCGCGCGATGCGCCTTCCGGCACGCGCACGATGACCAGTGAATCCGAGCCGATCACCACGGGCGCCGCTAATGCGCCGAAACGGGCCGTGAGCCGTTCGGCGCCGGCCAGTCCGGAGCCTCGAATGCGGAATTCGCCGCCTGGGATGGCGGCCGACGGGGAAACTTCTGAGATGTGCCGGCGGGATTCGGAATTCTTGCGAAGAGCCATAAACGAGCAGCTAATAAAGATTGAACCATCCAGCGCCATACAACACAAGCGCCGCGTAGATTCCGGCCATGGCGTCGTCGAGCACGATGCCCGCGCCGCCGGACACCCGTTCCAGTTGGCGAACCGGCGCCGGTTTCCAAACGTCGAAAAGACGGAACAACGCAAACGCCGCAATCCAGCTTTTCCAATTGAGCGCCGTGGCTCCGGCCAGCGTGATCCACTGGCCCACCAGCTCATCGATCACGACAATCTGCGGGTCCTTTTTCCCCAGGTCCTCGGCGACGCGGCCGGCGGCCCAAGTAGCGGGCGCCAGCAGCAGCAATGCGTAGACTCCGAACCCTGCCGCGGGAATTCCTTGATAGGTGTGCAGCCACCAGGCCAGCGCCAATGCTCCCAGCGATCCGGCCGTGCCCGGCGCTTTCGGCACATTGCCGAGGAAGAAGCAGGTGGCGAGAATGCGCGCCAGCGCGCTCATTCCTCATCCTCGGAGTGTGGGGCGGGCGGCTGCGGAGCGGCGGGCGTCGAGATCACGTACTTCTCAGTCGCCCAGTTCGCGAGATCGATGGTTTTGCAACGTTCGCTACAAAACGGAGCCCAGGAAGCATCTGCCTGGATTTCCTTCTTGCAGATCGGACATTTCATAATGCCCGCTGGATGGTGATGAGCGAAGTGGCGCGGCCCGCCTGGCCCGGCGTGGGGGCAAGCAGCTCGCCAGTGAGATCGTAATCGTGCGCCTTGGTGATGCGCATGCGGCGAATCTCGCCTTTGGTGAGCGGAGTCTCGCCCGGATCGGAAATATAGCAGATGCCGTCGATTTCCGGAGCCTGCGTGGACAGCCTCGCCTGCCAGACGAGTTCGGAATCCGGAGTCGGCCCCTCGACCAGCACGTCGGCTTCGCGTCCGACCAGCAGGCGGTTGCGCGCGCGCGAAATCTTGCGCTGGATGGCCATCAAACGGCGCTTGCGATTGTGAATCGTGCGTCCGTCCACTTTTCCGGCCAGGGCAAAGCTCTTGCTGGTGTCTTCATCGGAGTACGAGAAGACGCCCAACCGGTCGAATTGCGCCGCTTGAACAAATTGGCAGAGCTCTTCGAAGTCCGCGCCGGTTTCGCCCGGGAACCCCACGATCATGCTGGTGCGAATCGCGACGCCGGGGATCGTCCGGCGAATTCTCTCCAGAAGCTTGAGGAAAATATCGCCGTTCGCGCCGCGCTTCATGCGCTTCAGCACCGAAGCGCTGGCGTGCTGCAAGGGCATGTCGATGTACTTGACCAGGGCAGCGTGCGCCGCGACGGTATCGAGCAGCTTCTGCGTCACTTTGTTCGGATAGCAGTACAGAAACCGGATCCATTTGGCGTGTTCGGTTTCGATCCGGGCGAGTCTTTCGAGCAGCAGCGACAGTCCGTCCTTGAGGCCGAGATCTTCGCCGTAGCAAGTAGTGTCCTGCCCGATCAGATTGATCTCGCGAACTCCCTGCGAAAACAGACGTGTCGCTTCCGAGATGACGCTTTCAAAGCGGCGGCTGCGGAATTTCCCGCGATACTGCGGGATGACGCAGAAGGTGCAGGGATGATCGCAGCCTTCGGCGATCTTCACGTAGGCGTAATGGCCGGGGGTTGCGAGCACGCGCGGCGTGGCGTCGTGGTACAGATACGGCTCGAACGGATTGGGGGCAGCAGGTTCCACGCCCTCGCACAGATTCGCGATCTGCTCGAGTTCGTTGGTGCCGACCAGGGCGTCCACCTCGGGCAAGTCCTTCTGAATTTCGCCGCGAAATCGTTCGACCAGGCAGCCCGCCACGATCAGCTTGCGG
>JBAIXM010000227.1:0-27564 GCA_037916615.1 Bryobacterales bacterium | reverse complement strand
GCGCCATCGGGCAACGGCGCGCCGGTCATGATTTCCACCGCGCGGCCCTTGCCAACCGTGCCGGTGAAGACCCCACCGGCACGGACCTCGCCGATCACAATCAGTTCGCCAGGAACGTCGGCGGCGCGAATCGCAAATCCATCGCGGGCGGAGCGCGGAAAGGGCGGATAGTCCCGATCGGCTATGACCTCTTCGGCGAGAATCCGCCCAAGGGCATCGAGGGCCGGGACCGGCTCGATTGCCGGCGTCCGTTTCCCCGAGCCTACTTCGCGCAAAACACACGCCCGTGCTTGTTCGAAGCTCAGTGTCACTTGGATTCTAGGTTACAGCGATTCTCCGGATGGAAGTTGCGCGCCCAGTCGATTCATCCACTTCGACGATGACGCCGTGCAGCTCCGCGCCGTGCCGCGCCGCCTCCATGCGGACCGGCATCTGCGTCAGGAATCGTTGCAGGATGATGTCCTTGTCGACGCCGATTACGGACTGGTACGGACCCGTCATCCCGACATCAGTCTGATACGCCGTGCCATTGGGCAGAATCCGCGTGTCGGCTGTTGGAACGTGCGTGTGTGTGCCGACCACGGCGGAAACGCGGCCGTCCAGGTACCACCCCATCGCCTGCTTCTCGCTGGTCAGCTCGGCGTGGAAATCCGCCAGCCGGACATGGACTCCCGCGGGCAGCGCGGCGAGCAGCGCGTCGGCCTTGCGAAACGGACAATCGGTCGAGGGCATGTACGACCGGCCTTGCAGGTTCAAAATCGCGCATTTTATACCGTTCCGGGCCTCCACGACGACGCTGCCCGATCCCGGCAATTCGGCGGCGTAGTTGGCGGGTCTTAACAAGCGCGGCTGCCTGGGCAGATATTCGTATATTTCGCGCTTATCCCAGATGTGGTTGCCGCTGGTGATCACGTCCACGCCGAACCCGAAGATCTCGTCGGCAAGCTGCGGCGTGATGCCGAATCCTCCCGCGGCGTTTTCGCCGTTGGCGATGGTCAGATCAATATTTTCGGTGACCACGATTCCGGGCAGGTGTCTCGCCACCATGCCACGTCCGACCGATCCAAAAATATCGCCGATGAATAAAAGGTTCGTCATTCGTCAAAGGAGCCTGTTCTAATTTCTGACTCCTGGCTTCTGACTCCTGACTCCTTAAGGTGGGAACGCACCACCGTCGCCGTTACAACCCCCGTCATTTGACCCCGAACTTACAAAGGGGGGAACCCTCCGCGCTCCTTCAGGCTTCTCCATGGCAGTTTACCTGCCGGAGCTTGCTCACCGGAGCGAAATCGAGTCAGGTTCCATGACATTGACTATCGGATCAATTTTTGGAGGCCGCTCACAAACGCGGCAGGAACGCTCCCTTCAACAGGATATCAGGCCCATGTCATAATCCGGGGCATGGGCTTCTTGCTGCTGCTCGGCATCCTGAGTCTGCCCGCCGAACTCGGCGACACGCTGGGCCCGCCGCTGGAGCACCCGGCGATTCACTATGACCGCGGGCCGTTTCAGGATCCCGTTGCGGCGCTGAATCGCCGGCTCGACCAGGGCCAGGCCCAATTGCGGTTCGAGGGTCCCTCCGGCTATCTGCGCTCGGTGCTGGCCGCGTTGCATGTTCCGGTGGAATCGCAGATCGCGGTATTTTCGAAAACCAGCCTGCAAGCACCGCTCATCGACCCTCAGAATCCGCGCACCATCTTCTTCAATGACTCGGTGGTCGTCGGCTGGATGAAAGGCGGATTCATCGAAGCCGCCTCGCAGGATCCGCAACAGGGCGTCCAGTTTTACACCCTCGCGCAGCGCTCTGCCGCACGCCCTCGCTTCGAGCAAGGTAAGGACTGCCTGCGCTGCCACGTCGGGGACGCCACTTTGGGTGTTGCCGGCATGGTAATCCGCAGCACGTTCACCGGACCCGACGGCTCGCCGCTGCTGGTGTACGGCGGAACCCTGGTAGATCACCGCACCCCGATCGAGAATCGCTGGGGCGGATGGTTCGTCACCGGCGCGCCCTCCACGGTTCGCCATCTGGGCAACGCGGCGGTCGGTTCTCGAGGCGATCCGGCAGCCATGGATTCTTTGCCGGCGAAAATCGACACGAGTGTTTACCTGTCGGCTTCGAGCGATGTCGCCGCGCTGATGGTCTTCGATCATCAGATGCACATGGCGAACCTGCTTACTCGGATCGGCTGGGATGTTCGCGCGGCGGTATGGGAAAAGCGTCCTGCCCTGAATGAAATGCTGTCCGGCGCGGCCCGGGAGATGGTCGACTACCTGCTATTTGTGGACGAAGCCCCTCTTCCCGGAAAGCTTGCGGGCACGAACGGCTTTGCCTCCGCTTTCTCCGCGCGGGGGCTGAGGGACAGCAAAGGCCGCAGCCTGCGCGATCTGGACCTGCAAACGCGCCTGCTGCGCTACCCGTGCAGTTACATGATCTACAGCGACGCGTTCGACGCGCTGCCGCCGGAGGCGAAAGACGCGATCTACCGGCGGCTGTGGCAGGTGCTGTCGGGAGCCGATCGCGATAAGAAATACGCCCGGCTTTCCGCGGCGGACCGGCGCGCCGTCGTTGAGATTCTCCGCGATACTAAGAAGGGCCTGCCGGAATACTTCAAATAGGTCAGGCGCACTTTGCGCGAGCGTAGTACTGCTCGCATTCCTCCTCGCGCCCGCGGACCACGCGCCTGCCTTCCATCGGCCCCTTGCGGCCCGTGACAACCGTGTACTGATGAGCTCCTGAGTCGCTGTCCCCGTAAAGGATCACCCAGTCGCGCGTTGTGCCCAGCCGGTGCGCCCGCGCGGTGTTCGAGAACATCGCCGTGTAGTGCCGGTCGCTTCGTTCGGTGTGCAATATCGGCAGCCAGGATTTCTTCTCCGGATTGAAACGCCGGGGCGCGAGAGTGGGAAGCTTTCCGGCGCCAGCCGCCTCCCGGTACTCCCGATCCACATCCAACAACTCCGCGACGATCGGAGCAGTTCCATGGGGAGGCTGCCGCAGGCGGCCCAGCCGCGACCCAAGCGAATCGACGATCCCCGCGACCTTCTTCGCGCCGAATCCCGCCAGGCTGGCCAGGCGTCCATCGTGCGCCGCAGTCTCAAGCTCCTCGAGCGTATCGATACCCAGCTCGTGATGCAGGCGTTCGGCCTGGACCGGACCGATTCCAGGAACCGATTGCAAAAGCACCACCGGATCCACTTCGCCGCGCACATGTTCGAGCAGCGGCAAGCGGCCGGTTTCGAGCAGCGTGCGAATCGCGATCGCCAGGCGATGGCCGATGCCTGGAATCCGTTCGAGACCTTCAATACCTTCGCGCTGGTACAGGTTTTGAAGGGGCTCGGCGAAACTCGCGGCCACATTCGCAGCGCGGCGATAAGCCGCGATCCGAAAGGGATTCGCGCCCTGGAGTTCTAAAAGCAACGCCAGCTCTTCCAGCCGCCGCGCAACGCGTGCGTTCGTGTTCACTCCCGTTCGCCGGGCTCCACAATCTGATCCTGCGTCTGGTCGAACTCGGCGCGGGACATTTCGAACTTGCCGCAATCCGGACAGTTCACCTCAACTCGTGTCTCGCCGGTGTCCAGATAAATCCACTCGGCTTCGCCGCCGCAGCGCGAGCAAGTTGCGGTGCGGTAGCCTCGCTCGCGATCGATGGTGCGTGCTCGTTTCATGCCCGTATTCGTTGCACGGGAATCGCCACGGCGAGTTCATGCAATAGCCCTGTTTTCGGAGGGTTAGAGTCAGTTGTCTGGGCGATCCCGCCCACGGAGCCTGCGCGATTCGGCTCACTATCCGGCTGCGCTGCCGCAAATTGCGGAAAACGCGAATGAAAACCGTTGGCCCGCGGCATGCGGTATCCACAATGGAGTTTTTTCATGCGCATTTCAATCTTGGCGGTGATTCCTACCTTGCTCCTGGCCGGCTGCGCCCATACGAATGCGCAAGCGACACGGCCCGCGGACCTTTCGGCGCCCGATCCACCCAGCCGTGTTGCGCGCCTCAGTTACCTGAGCGGCGCCGTTTCGTTCAAGGCGGCCGGGACGGATGACTGGACGCCGGCCGAGTTAAACCGCCCGCTGACCGCCGGCGACGAGCTGTGGACCGATCGCGATTCGCGGGCCGAGCTCGATCTCGGCCATGCCTTCGTGCGGCTGGACGAACGGACCAACGCCGGCTTCCTGAGTCTGGACGATCGCGGAGTCCAGATCAAGATCACGGAAGGCGCGGCCCAGATCCATCTCCGGCGCCTGGATGAACAGGACGAATTTGAAGTCGATTCGCCGCTGGCCGCCGTCACGCTGCTTCGAACGGGCGATTACCGGATCGACGTCGTGGAGAACGGACCGGTCACGGTCATCGCGCGGACGGGGCAGGCGCAGGTGACTGCTCCCGGACAGTCGTTCACGGTTCGTGCAGGCCAGCAGGCGCGGATCGCGGACGGGCGCGAGATCGCATACGACATCACTCCAGCGCCTCCCACGGACCGCTTCGACAGCTTCTGCCAAACCCGCGATCGCCGCACCGAGCGAGTCGATTCCCTCCAGCACGTTTCGCCCTATGTGATCGGCCTCGAAGACCTGGACGACTACGGTTACTGGGGAGCATATCCGGACTACGGGCCCGTGTGGTTTCCTCGCACCGTGGCCGTAGGCTGGTCGCCCTACAGATTCGGGCATTGGGTGTGGATCGAGCCTTGGGGTTGGACCTGGATTGACGAAGCTCCGTGGGGGTTCGCACCGTTTCATTACGGCCGGTGGGCAATGTTCGGCGGCGTTTGGGGCTGGGTGCCAGGACCTGTGAGGATACGCGCGGTCTACGCGCCGGCATTGGTGGTGTTCATGGGCGGCGGTCCCGGACACCGTTACTACTTCGGCATCGGGGGCGGGCTCGGTGTTGCCTGGTTTCCCTTGGGCCCGCGCGAAGTCTATATCCCGCCGTATCGCGCCAGCCGCGTATACGTAACCAACGTTAACATCAGCCACACTGTGATCAACAACACGACCAACATCTGGCAAACCGATATGGGCCGCCAGCGCTACGTGAATCGCGGAATCAACGGCGCAGTCACGGCGGTTCCGGAAGACGTATTCGCGGGAGCCAAGCCCGTGGGACGATCCGCAGTGCGGGTGAATCCGCAGGAAGCGGCGGCGGCAAACATCGGCGGTTCCGCGCCGCCGGCGGTGCCGAACCGGCGGAGCATCGCGGCCGCTCCGGATGGAGCGCAGCCCGCGGCTCGTCCTCCGGACGGTGCTGTGCGCCGGCAAGTCACGGTGCAGCGCACGCCGCCTCCCGCTCCGGTTCCATTCGATCGCAAGAGTGAAACGCTCGCGCGGGATCCGGGACGTCCGCCGGCTCCGGCTCAGGTCGATGCCTTGCGGCGGCAGCAGCCTCAAGCCAGGCAAGACGCCCGACAAGACGCGGGTCCGCAATATCGCCAAGCGACGCCATCGCCGCGGCCGCCGGATGTCCAGCGGCCCCAAGCTTCTCCTCCAGGTACCAGCCGGCAAGCTCCCGCGGCGCGGCCTGCTCCGGCTCCCGCACCATCGCAGCGGCAAACCGAAAGCCGGCGTCGGACGATCGAACGCGAACAAAAACCGGCGCCGCAATCCAAGGGAAGAGGTCGATAAACATGAAACTCACATTGAGCGTGATCAAGGCGGACATCGGATCGGTGGGAGGACACGTAACACCCTCCGAGCGGCTGTTTCAGGTGGTACGGGATCACATCCGCACGGCCGGCCGCAATCTGATACTCGATTCTTACCTGAGCCACACGGGAGACGACATTGCCATCCTGATGACGCACACGCGCGGGGAGGGCGATGAAGCCATCCACAAGCTGGCATGGGATGCATTTCTCGCCGGCACGGAAGCCGCCAAAGCGCAGGGGCTATACGGTGCAGGCCAAGATCTGCTGAAAACTTCGTTTTCAGGAAACGTGAAAGGCATGGGACCGGCCGTCGCCGAGATGGAGATCGAAGAACGGCCGGCCGAGCCGTTCCTGTTCTTTGCAGCCGACAAAACCGATCCGGGAGCCTTCAACCTGCCGCTTTACCTCGCGTTCGTGGACCCGATGAACACGCCTGGCCTGGTGCTTTCGCCCAAGATGTCGCGCGGCTTCCGCTTCGTCATCATGGACGTGAACCACACCGAAGGCGACCGCGTGATCGAGCTGAATGCGCCCGAAGAGCTCTATGAAATCGCGACGCTCCTGCGCGATCCCGAGCGTTTCGTGGTGGAATCGGTGTGGTCGCGAGCGACAGGCGAGCAGGCGGCAGCCGTCGCCACCTCGCGGCTTCACAATATCGCGGGAAAATACACCGGCAAAGACGATCCGGTGATGCTGGTACGGGCGCAGATGAATTTTCCGGCCACGGGCGAGATCCTGGCCCCGTTCGCAAGCTGCCACTTCGTCGCCGGGGGCATGCGCGGATCGCATCAGATGCCGCTCATGCCCGTGAAGCTGAACGAAGGCATCAGCTATTTCGACGGCCCTCCGATCGTCACGAGCGCCGGATTCTGCGTCCAAAAGGGAATTCTCACTGAGGCCGTGGACAATTTCGCGCACCCGTTCTGGGACACGATCCGGCAGAACGCCGCGCGCAAGTCGGTCGAGATGCGCCGCCAGGGATTCTTCGGCGCCGCAATGCTGCCGATGTCGGAATTGGAATACACCGGTATCGTCGAGAAGCTGACGGCGCTCGAGCCGCGCTTCACAGTTCGCGCCGGCGAACGCGTGCTGCAACCGCATTAGACGCTACTTGCATTCCCGGAGAAAGAATCGGCCTGAGCCTATAATGGGTGAATGTCGGAATCGACGACGAATCCGCCGCTGACGTTCGAAGCCGGCCTCCAGCAACTGGAAAGCATCGTCAAGGAAATGGAGTCGGGCGAGTTGCCGCTGGAACGCGCCATTGCCCTGTTCGAACAGGGAATGAAACTCAGCGAATCCTGCCGGAAGCAACTGGAGGTAGCGGAGACGCGCGTCGAAATTCTCACGCGCCGGGCGGGCGAAATGCAGCCGCAGCCCTTCAAGAACGGCGAAAAGGCATGACGCTTCCGGAATACCTGGCAGAACAGCAGGCGAGGGTGGACGCCGCGTTGGATCGTTGGGTTCCCGCCGAAAACGAGGATCCGCCCGTGATCCACCGGGCGATGCGCTACAGCTTGTTTGCCGGCGGCAAACGGATCCGGCCGCTGCTGGCCATGGCCGCCGCCGAAGCAGTTTCAGATCGCCCGCACGGCATCGAGAACGCCGCCTGCGCGCTGGAGTTGATCCATACTTACTCGCTGATCCACGACGATCTCCCCGCCCTGGACAACGACGATCTGCGCCGCGGCCGGCCCACCTGCCACAAGGTATTCGGCGATGCTATGGCGATCCTGGCAGGCGACGCACTTCTCACGCTCGCTTTCGAAACACTGGCTAAGCTGCCCGACGTGGACGCAGAGCGGCGTATTCGCTTGGTCGCCGAACTGGCGACCGCATCCGGCACCGTGGGCGGCATGATCGGCGGGCAGGTCAACGACCTCGAAGGCGAAGGCCAGCCTCCCACGCCAGAGCTGCTCGAATCGATCCACCGGGCCAAGACCGGCGCCCTGCTTCGGGCCAGCGTGCGCATGGGAGCCATCTACGCGGGCGCCGACGAAACGCAGCTCGCGTCGCTCACCTGCTTTGGTGAACACATTGGCTTGGCGTTTCAGATCGTCGACGATGTGCTCGACGTGGAGCAATCCTCGGAAACGCTGGGGAAAACCGCAGGCAAGGACGCACAGCAAAAGAAGATCACGTTTCCGGCGGTATACGGCCTGGAGCGCTCGCGCACCATGGCCGAGCGCGAACGCCTGGCCGCGCATGCGGCTCTACGCCCCTTCGGCAGCCGTGCCGAGCGGCTACTGCAGTTGGCGGATTTGATCGTGCAACGCACTGCATGATGGGTCAAATGACCATGGTTCGGCCCACCAAAGTCCGCCTGGACCAGTTGCTGGTGGAGCGCGGCCTGGCCGACACGCGCGAAAAAGCCCGGGCACTGATTCTCGCCGGCGACGTTTTAATCGACGGGCAGAAGAGCGACAAGCCTGGCCGCTCTGTGCCAACGGACGCGCAGGTCAACGTAACGGCTCGCCTCCCGTATGTCAGCCGCGGCGGGATTAAGCTCGCCGAAGCTCTGGACCGGTTCCGAATCGATGTAACGGGAAACATCTGCCTTGATGTCGGCAGCTCGACGGGCGGCTTCACGGATTGCCTGTTGCAGCGCGGCGCGGCCAGAATTTGGGCGATCGATGTCGGCCACGGCCAGCTCGATTGGAAGCTGCGGAATGACTCGCGCGTGGTGGTCCGGGAAGGCGTCAACGCCCGGTATCTCAACCCCGCGGATTTCCCCGATAAATTCGACCTCGCGGTCTGCGACGCGAGTTTCATCTCAACAACGCTGCTGATTCCTGCAATGGTGCCCCTGTTGAAACCGAGCGGCCGCATGATCATACTGGTGAAGCCTCAGTTTGAATTGGGTAGGGGAGAAGTAGGCAAGGGCGGTATCGTGCGCGATCCGACGCAGCATCGTGCCGCATGCGATCGCGTCCGGGCGGCGGTGGAGGCGCACGGCTTCGAAGCTTCCATGATCGAGAGCCCCATCCGCGGGGCGGAAGGAAACGTAGAGTTCCTGCTGTATGCCAGACGCAGCCGCTGAAACCTCCGTTACGGCCGTGGGCCTCATGGCGAAGCCGCGCAGCGACCGCGCCGCGATGCTGGTTCCAGAGCTGCTTGCCTGGCTGGCGGCGCGTGGCATCACGGTGTTCCTGGACGAGGAATGCGCCGGATACGCCGGAAGATCCGGCGGGCTTTCGCGCAGCGAGGTGGCCGCGCGTTCGCAACTTCTCGTGGTGCTGGGGGGCGATGGAACGTTGCTTTCGGCTGCGCGTGCATCGCTGCCGGCCCGAGGCGGACGTGAAGCATCCCGCAGCATCCCGCTATTCGCGGTGAATCTCGGCGGGCTCGGGTTCCTGACGGCGATCAAAATCGAGGAACTGTATCCGCAGCTCGAACGGGCCCTGCACGGCGATTTCCGCGTGGCGCCGCGCCGCATGCTGCACGTCGAATTGTGGCGATCCGGCCGCTGCATGAGCTCGCACGAAGCGTTGAACGACGTGGTGCTCACCAAGGTGGAGATCGCCCGCATGATCGATCTGGAAGTCCACGTGGATCATCATTTCGTGTGCGTATACAAAGCCGACGGGCTGATCGTCTCCACGCCCACCGGATCCACCGCATATTCTCTGTCGGCGGGCGGACCGATCATGTTCCCGTCCGTGTGCGCCACCGCGATTACTCCGATCTGCCCGCACACGCTCACGAACCGTCCGGTGATCGTGCCCGACGAGAGCGAGATTCAGGTAATCGCGCTCTACAATTCACCTACCTACATGACCATCGACGGCCAGGTAGGCGAGGTTCTGGAACCCGGCGATCGCATCGTATGCCGGCGTTCCGAGCATTGCATCAGCCTGGTGCGGCCTCCGGACATGATGTTCTTCGATGTGTTGCGCGAAAAGCTGAAATGGGGAGAGCGCTAAGCAGGCATGAAGCGCGTTTCGCTCACGGCCTGGATCCTGATTGCGCTGATTGCGGGGATCGCCTTCGGCGCGGCGTTTCCAGGGCCTGCCAAAGAGCTCGGCCTGCTGGGAACTATTTTTCTCCGGCTGATCAAGTCGATTATCGCGCCGCTGCTGTTCGCGACGCTGGTAGTCGGGATCGCCGGTACCGGCAGCATCAAGACCATGGGCCGGATCGGCGGCAAGGCAATCCTGTATTTCGAAATCGTGACGACGCTCGCGCTGGTGATCGGGCTGGCCGCAGCAAATCTGGTTCAGCCGGGCGCGGGTGTCGCGTTGCAAGCCGGGGCAAGCCCCGGACTCGCGACTTCCGGCACTGGATTGCAGCAGACCGTGGAGCACACCTTCCCGACCAGCATCATCGATGCGATGGCGCGCGGCGAAGTGCTCCAGATTGTGGTGTTCTCGTTTCTGTTCGGAGCCGCGTGCGCGGCGATCCCCGATAAATCGCGCGCCGTGGTGGATTTCTGCCAGTCGCTGTCGGACGTGATGTTTCGGTATACGAATTATGTGATGCTGTTCGCCCCAGTTGGCGTATTTGGCGCAATGGCGGCGACCATCGGCGACAAGGGCCTGCGTGTGCTGCTGAACCTCGGGAAGCTGGTCTTGACGCTTTACGCGACGCAGTTTTTCTTCGTGGTGGTGGTGCTTGGCGCCGTTACCGCGATCGCCCGCATCCCGCTGCGGCGCTTCATTCGATGGGTGCGCGAACCCTTCCTGCTGGCCTATTCCACCGCTTCGAGCGAAGCCGCTTTGCCCCTGGCGCTCGAAAACATGCAGAGTTTCGGCGTTCCCAAGCACATTGTGGCCTTTGTGCTCCCAACCGGATACAGCTTCAACCTGGACGGCTCAACCTTGTATCTCTCGCTGGCATCCTTGTTCGTCGCGCAGGCCGCGGGCATTCATCTTTCACTAGGAACGCAACTCACCATGATGCTGACGCTGATGCTGACCAGCAAAGGCGTGGCCGCCGTGCCACGCGCGTCGCTGGTGATCCTGGCTGGAACGCTGGCTACGTTCAATCTTCCGGTGGAAGGCGTGGCGCTGCTCCTGGGAGTGGACGCGCTGATGGACATGGCGCGCACATCCGTAAATCTGCTCGGCAACTGCCTGGCGACGGCAGTGGTCGCGCGATGGGAGGGTGCGAAGTTTCCAACAGCCGACTCCGAACCGGCGCCGGCGACTACCGTAGTTTGAAATTGACCTCGATCATGACGGCGACGTCCACGGGTTGTCCATCTTTCGTTCCGGGGTTAAATACCCACTGGCTGATGGCGCCCACTGCGTTGGTATCCAGCCCTGGATCAAGCGATTTGATTACCTGAATGTCCTCTGCCCGGCCCTGCGCATTCACGACAGCACTGATGCCGACGGTTCCCTGAATCTTCGCAGTCTTGGCTTCGTCCGTATAACTCGGATCCACTCGAGACACCACCGATGGAGCCTTCACTCCATCTTCTCCGGTGTGATAAACGGGTCGATTCTGGAAGGCGCTCAACGGGAGAAGCAGAGCCGCTGCCGCGACGACGACTCCAGCGCGCGCGCGGAGGCCTGCGCCGGATCGCACGCGCCCAGCGTCGAGAATGGCGCCGATCCGCGCGGAAAGAGCGGGCCGCCGCACCATCGCCACCGCGAGAACCGGAGTGGCTCCACGCATTTGGCGAGCCACCTCCATCAACCTCTCGGCGTAATCGGCGGCAGACACTCCCGCGGCCAGCGTTGCGTCGTCGGCTGCGTGCTCGGCTTCCTGGCGCATGCGAGCCGCCGCGAACCACACCAGCGGATGGAACCAGAACAGCGCGGTCATCATTTGCGCGAACAACTGCCACAGCCAATCGCGCCGCGCGATGTGCGCGCGCTCGTGGCGGAGGACCACCTCACGGTCTTCGTCAGACCAGTTCCAGGTGTATGCAGGAAGCAGGATCACGGGCCGGATCGCGCCCCAGGTCATGGGCGTGCGAATGGATTCGCTGACGCGGATGCCGTCCTCGGTTGTGATCCGCGCTCTGCGCGTCAGGCGGACAAGCCGGGACATGCCGGCGCCGAAGCGGATCAGAACTACAGTAACCCCCGCCAGCCAAAGCAAGGGAAGCCTCGGCAAGGATCGTGCTGCCGCGGAAGCGGCTTTCCCCGCCCCGATCTCGGCCGAAGCGACAAAACTCGTGGGCGCGGCCGCCGGCCACGGGATCATCAACAGCGCCAGCGCGATCAGAGCCGCGCCCCAGATGCGGTGCCGCAAGTCGGCCGATTGCCGGCGCAGCAGTAGAGCCGCGGTCCAGGCTGCGGCCAGTACGATGGTTCCTTTCACAGCGGCGGTCAAAATGATGCTGGTCATTTGGTCTCCTTGCGGGCGCGGTCGATGAGTTCCTGTAACCGGTCGAGTTCTTCGGGCGAAAGTTTCGCGGCGGATCCATCCACTAAGGCCGCGGCGGCCTCCGCGGCGGATCCGTCAAAGAACGTGGTAAGCAGGTGCTTGAGGGCGGAAGCGCGGGCTTTCTGGCGGGAAAGTTTCGGCAGGAAGACGTAGCGCGGGCCGTCGGATTCGTGCCGGATGTGACCCTTTTGCTCTAGAATCCGAAGCAGGGCCCGAATCGCCGAGTAGCTGGGCGGATCCGGCAGTGCGGCCTGAATTTCCGCGGCAGTGGCCCGGCCGCGGCTATAGAGGACATCCAGAATCTGGCGCTCGCGGCGGCTCAACGCGTTCATGCTAAATATTTAGCATTTGCTGCGCGCGTTGTCAAGCTAATTTATTAGCACCGGACCAGTACGACAGGCGGTCTTTGTTCACCCGCGAGCGGGCCGCCTGTCGCGCCGCCCTCCCGAGACTCTTTTTCCTCGTGGCTCAAATGCGCTTGATCGTGGAACAACACAGTACAATATCCTAACAATGGTCATCTCCAGACTGAAGCTGAAGAACTGGCGGAATTTCCGAACAGTGGACGTCAGACTGGCCGATCGGGTTTTCGTAATCGGACCGAATGCCTCGGGTAAATCTAACCTTCTAGATTCCCTTCGCTTCTTGCGCGATGTCGCGAAAGCTGGCGGCGGGCTTCAACGCGCCATTTCGCAACGAGGTGATTTGTCAAAACTCCGTTGTTTGTATGCGCGTCGCGAGCCCGATGTCGAATTAGAGGTCGAGCTTTCGAACGGGAACCAAGATGTCCCAAGTTGGCGATACGGCATTGGAATAACTCAGCAAGTGAGAGGCTACCGACAGCCGATTTTGCGGTATGAGAAAGTGTGGGCCGACGATAGGCTCATTCTGGAAAGACCTGACTCCCAAGATAAGGTCGATGAAGAACGATTGACTCAAACTCACCTTGAGCAAATCAACGCCAACTCGGATTTTAGGGAGATCTCACGCTTCTTCGAATCAATACGGTATCTCCATCTTGTGCCGCAACTCTTGAGGCATCCGGAGGCATTTCAGGGACCGAGCATTCCAGAAGATCCGTATGGACGGAACTTTCTCGAGATGGTTGCGCGAACTCCGGAGAAAACCCGGAGGTCTCGTTTACACAGAATCGAAGCGGCGCTTAGGAAGGCTGTTCCAAACCTCAGCAATCTGACAGACACAAAAGATGAGGCTGGTGTACCGCATCTTGAGGCCGTCTATGAACACTGGCGTCCCAACGCAGGCCGACAACGAGAAGATCAATTTTCAGATGGAACACTGCGGATGATTGCGATGTTTTGGTTGCTGCTTGAAGGGGACTCGCCTCTTTTGCTCGAAGAGCCAGAACTTTCCCTGCATGCTCAGATAGTTCGCCTTATACCGGGTCTGGTCTTCCAGATTCAAAGACGGAGGAAGCGACAGATTTTGATCAGTACGCACAGTTGGGACTTGCTTTCCGATAGAGGCATTGGCGGAGAAGAGGTCCTAATGTTAGAACCCGGCCAACAGGGCACAACAGCTCATCTGGCTTCGGGAGATGAAGGAATTCGTCGCTCACTTGAGAGCGGCCTGAGCGTAGCCGATGTTGCCCTTCCGCGCACAAGTCCGACCAGTCTTGGGCAACTTGTCCTTTTCGAATGATGTCGCCAATTCCCGTAAATCTGGCTGTTGAGGACGCTCTAAGTGAGTCGATCATACGCCATCTCCTGGAACATGCGAATAGGCACTATGCGATCGGGACGGCGTATGGAAGAGCAGGGTTCGGGTATCTTCAGGCTACCATTCGCGGATGGAACAGCGCAGCCCGTGGCACGCCGTTTATTGTTGTAACAGACCTAGATCAACACCCATGCCCGCCGGCGTTAATCGCTAGCTGGCTCCCCGGCGGACGGCACCCGAACCTCATCTTTCAGGTCGCAGTTCGTGAAGTCGAAGCATGGCTGCTAGCGGACCGGATTAATTTAGCAGGTTTTCTGAAGGTATCAACGAAAGGCATCCCGGCCGATCCTGAGACCCTTCCGGACCCGAAGGCTACGTTGGTTAGTATTGCGCGGCGGTCTAGGAGCCGTGCCATCCGGGACAGAATTGTCCCGAAATCCGGAAGCACTGCGCAGCAGGGACCCGACTACAATACTTGTCTTTCCGAGTTTGTATCAACCATGTGGAACGTCACGGCTGCAGCAACGGAAGCACCAAGCCTCGCACGAGCCGTTGCGAAACTTGCAGTCTTTACGCCTCGCTGGGAAGACGCTTGAGGCTCTACGCTGCGATGCTGGGCTTCTTGCTCCGCTCGTGGCGCTGAGTCTCTCGCGCGATTAGACGACTCAAGTCGTTCGGGGCGGTGTGATGCCGACGACATCGATTCCCCTAAGCGGGATCAATGATGTTTTCGGATTATCTGCCAGGCACCAGTGACAAGAAGAACAAGAAGCGTCATGCGAACCGCAACAAGATCGAGAATGTCGAAGATAGCGTTAATCGCGTCGTGCATTGCTTCCTCACTATTCTCGAGCCTAATTACGCCGCCGCCCTGAGCTTCTTGCTCCACGGCGTCGCGCCGGCCAGGGCATCGTTGACGGCATTGATGTTCTTTACACCTTCCGTCGAAAGCCAGTCCTCGAGCGCCTTCACGCCCTTGGTGGCGTAAATCGGCATGCCGTCTTTCCACGTCGCGCGCCCGCACAGCACACCCGAAAAATCCGTGCCCGCTTCCTTGGCCATGTTCAGGCTCTCGACGAACTGCTTGTTGCTCACTCCTGCGCTCAGGTAGATGAACGGCTTGGTGGCGACTTCGGCGGCCTGCTTGTAATACGCCAGCGCCTCGCCGCGCGTATACGCCTTCTCGCCTTTATAAACAGCGCTTCCCTCCACGAATTCGGCATTCACCGGCACTTCCACCTTGAGCACGTCCACTTTGTACTGCGGCTTGGTGAACTCCTTCATGCTGCCGATCACGACTTGCGGCTTGATCTTGGCAAACTCGAAGCCTTTTTCGTTTCCGCCCTTCGGGTCGTAGCCCACGAACTCCAGAAAGAAAGGAATCTCGAGATCCTCGCATTCGGCGCCGATGCGTTCGATGAAAGCGTGCTTGATATCGTTGATCGACTGGTCTTCGAACGGCGTGTAGTAGATCAGGATCTTGACCGCGTCCGCGCCCCATTCGACAATGCGCTTCGCCGAAACATGCGGAAGCAGGTCGGGCAGGCGGCCCGGCTTAGTGTTGTCGTAGCCGCTTTCTTCGTAGGCCAGCAGCAAGCCCGCGTTCGACGCGCGCGCCTTGGCCGCGTCCAAGCCGTATTCAGGATCGAGCAAAATGGCGGACGCATGCGGGGTCAGAATCTTTACCACCGCCGTCTTGAACTCGGACATCATCTGCGGCGTGACCGCCTTGGCATCGACTCCCTTGGCGCTCGCGATCGATTTCTGCAAACTGCCGCGCTGATCCATCGCCGCCGCCGCGATGATTCCCTCCTTATTCGACAGCGCTTTCAGATGTTTGGTTTTTCCCGCGGAAAGAGCCATGGAATTATCTTAACCTTACCCTCCGAAAATATGTCTTGGCCCGCTGGACATCGCGCAGGATCTGCGCTTTCAGCGCCTCCGGGCTCTCAAACTTCCGCTCATCGCGCACCCGGCGCAAGAACTCGAGCCGGATCCGGCCGGGCGTCTCGCCATCCAAGGGATCGAGCAGGAACGTCTCGATCGAAAGCCCCTCGTCTGTACCGAACGTCGGCCGGTAGCCGAGGTTCGTAATCGAATTCCAGCGGCGCGCGCTGCCGGTTTCGCTGGCCCTCGTAACATAGACGCCGCGCGCGGGAATCACCTGCGCCTCGGTGCGAAGATTCAGCGTGGGCACCGTCTGCTTCGAACCGATTCCATGCCCGCGCACGATATCGCCGGAAATCGCATAAGGCTGTCCTAACATCCGGCACGCAACGCTCACTTCGCCCGCGGCGATCAGCTTGCGGATTTCGCCTGAGGAAATCCGCCTCCCGCGCCACTCGACGGTCTTGAGGAGCCGCACCTCGAATCCCAGTCCAGCGCCCAACTCACGAAGCGTTCGGGTATCGCCCGCTTGCTTGCATCCGAAGCGGAAGTTTTCCCCGACCACCACAACCCGGGCATCCAGCCCATCGCGCAAAAACTGCCTCGCGAACTCCTCCGGAGTCAGGCGGGCAATCTCCATTGTGAACGGTTGTATGAAAACGTGCTCGATGCCTTCGAGGTCTATTGGTTTGCAGCGTTCCTCAACCGATGTCAGCAGCCGCGGAGCGCGTTCCGGAGCCACCACGCACGCCGGATGCGGATCGAACATCATCACCGCGGGGCGCACTCCAGCGGCTCGTGCCGCCTCAATCGTAGTCTGTAGAAGGCGTCGGTGCGCCAGGTGCACGCCGTCGAAATTCCCGATGGTCAGGGCGCACGGCTTGAACGAGGATGCCTCGCTCAGACTTCGCGCGATCTTCATGCGCAAGGCTCCAGGTCGATCTCCAGGCCGTCGTACGCCAGCCGGATATGCGGAGGAAGCGTGGCTTCGGTTTGCTCATGCGCCAGGTCGTGGCACATGTGAGTGAAGAACGCGCGCTTAGGCTGAAGCTCCTCCACCAGCTCCACCGCGCGAGCCAGTGTCGTATGCGTGGGATGCGGGCGATGCCGGAGCGCATCCAGAAACAGCACATTCAGATTGCGCAACTGCGGCTTCGATTCCTCCGGAATCTCGCTGTGATCCGTCAGATACGCGGCCGCGCCGAAACGGAATCCGTAAACCGTTCCCTTGCCGTGCACGACGCGAACGGGCGTGAACCGGAGCCCGAACACGTCGAACGGAGTCTCATTCATCGTGCGCAAATCGAGTTTCGGCACCATGGATTCCACTTTCTCGTCGAATGCGTAGCAAAACACGCGCCGCAGCCCGGCAAGCGTGTCCTCGGTCCCATACACTGGAATGGGTTCTTTCTGGCGAAAGTTGAAGGGGCGCACGTCATCCAGGCCCAGAATGTGATCGGCGTGTGCGTGCGTGTAGAGGATCGCATCCAGGCGATTCAGCCTTGCGCGAAGCACCTGCTGGCGAAAATCGGGAGTCGTGTCCACCACCACGTTACGGCCGTCATACTGAAGCAGAATCGACGGGCGCAGACGCTTATCGCGCGGATCCGCGGACGAGCACACATCGCAGGTGCATCCGATGGTCGGAACGCCGGAGCTGGTGCCCGATCCGAGCACGGTCAGATGGATGGCCGGCGTGCTCATTCCTACGATTTCGGCGCTTCCGCGGCGGCAGCCTTCGACGCGCTCTCGCTCACCTGCACGAACCGGAACCGCAATTCGGTAAGTGAATTCTCGAGGAGCCGCTGCTCTTCCACGCCCAGGTTGCCGCGCGTTTTCTCCGCCAGCATCGCCAGCATGTCGATGGCGTGCCGGGCGGCGGGCAAGTCTGGCGCATCGGAGCCTTCGTCGTCCATCTTGAGCAGGCCCAGCCGGATTTCCGCCTGCATCTTGAGCGAAAACACCAGAAATTCGAAGGTCGGGGGAGGAAGCGGGACGCCGGATTCAGACATAGCTTTCTATTTATAGTGTAACTGTGCCGTTACTCCCCGAAGATCGTGACGAGCGGCTGGAAGCCCTGTCTGAAGCCCTGGCGCAAACGGTCCGCCGGCAGCGGGAGCTCGAGGAGCGAGTGCGCGCACTGGAATCGCAGCAAGCGCGTGCGGCAACGGAGACTGAGCCAGTCGTTACGCCGCCGCCTCTGCCCCAGGGTGTTGCGCCCCAGGATGTTGCGCCCCAGCCGGCCCCTCCTCCTCCGCCGCTCGCAATTCCGCCGCCTCCGCCCGAACCTCCTTCGCTTGAGGCTACCTTCGGTCTGAACTGGATCAACCGCATCGCCGTGTTCACGTTGCTGCTGGGCGCGGTGTTCCTTTTCAAGTACGGCGTGGATTACGACTGGTTCGGCCCGGGCGTGCGGATCGCGCTCGGCATCGCGGCGGCGGCAGTTTCGTTGGTCGCAGGCGACCGGATCTGGCGCCGCGGCCAGACCATTTTCGCGCAGGGGATCGTGGGACTGGGTCTGGCGCTGCTCTATCTCTCCATCTACGCCGCGGCGACGCTCTATCATCTTTTGCCGCAGAGCCTCGCGTTCCCCCTGATGTGCCTGATCACCGCGGGCGCGGCCGGGCTGGCGTTGCTGTACAACTCGCAAGCGATCGCGGTGATCGCCATGATCGGCGGCTATATTACGCCGCCGGCGCTTTCCACCGGCGAAGATCGTCCGTGGATTCTGTTCGGCTACGTATTTCTCTTGAACGCCGGCGCTCTGATCCTGGCGCGAAAGCGCGTTTGGAACGCGCTCGAGCCGGTCGCCGCCGTTGCCACGATCCTGCTCTACACCGCCTGGTTCGCAACCTGGTTTGGCGACGCCAATCGCGTAGTCGCCACGGTTTTCGCTTTCGCATTCTACGCACAGTTCGTTTTCTCGGAGATCTCCGCTCTGTGGGCGATTTTCCAGCTTGGCGCGAGTTTCGCTTTAGGCGCAATCTGGCGCGACCAGGCCGTGTTCCCATGGTGGAATCTCCTGATCGCGGCCGGCGGACTGGGAACCGCGTACGCTCGCGGATGGAGCTTCTCCCCCATATGGGCGCTGGTCTGCTACTGGCTGCCGGTGTGGATCTGGTTCATCCCGAACGCATCGTTCGCCGCGATTTCCCTGGCGTTCCTGCTTTTCTTTGCATGGGAGGTCTGGCGCGCGCAAGACCGTGCAGGATTGGGCCTGGTGGCCGCCAACGCGGCAGTCTACTACGCAGCCTCGTACAGTCTGCTGAATCCGGCGCACCACGAATATATGGGATTGCTCGCAGCCACCGTTGGCGCTGTGCATCTGCTGCTGGCGCGCAACTTCGCCCCGCAGTCCGACGCGCGAGGCTTATCGCTGGGAGTAGCGATGGCCTTCATCACCCTCGCGATCCCGATCCAGTTCTTAGGATTTCGGGTGACCATCGCCTGGGCGCTCGAAGCCGCCGCCGTGGCGTGGCTCTCCGGGCGGTTCCGCAGCGACTGGCTGCGCGCGGGATGCTGGCTGGTTTTCGCGCTGGCGCTGGCACGCCTGATGGCCCTCGATACATGGATCTACGCGCGCAGTTCCGATTATTCCGCGCTGGCGAACACGCGTTTCCTGACGTTTGCTGTCGCCACCGCGGCTCTCTGGCTTGCCGCCCTGTTCCTACAGCACAAGATCGATGCCGCGATTGCCTACACTGCCGGGCACGCGGTCTTCCTGTTCGGCCTAAGCATGGAAATTGGGGGATGGGTGAGCCGCCACATCGTGGCCGAGGATCAGAGCAGTGTCCAGATCATGGCAATTTCGGTGATGCTCACGGTTTACGCCGTGGTGCTGGTGCTGATCGGCCTGCGAACGCATGCCGCTATCCATCGCATCCAGGGGCTCGCTCTGGTGATCTTCGTGGTGGCGAAGCTCTACCTGGTGGATGTATGGGTGCTGGGACGCCTGTTCCGGATCGCTGCGTTTCTCGCGCTCGGATTGCTGCTGCTGATTCTGTCGTATCTGTACTCGCGGCTAAGGCCGGTACTGGCGCGCTTCTTGAGGACAGACACAAGCGGATAGACTAGAGTTCATGCGCTATTTCACGCTGCCCGAGGCGCAGCGCGCCTTGCCGGAAGTGGAACGCCATCTGCGGGATGCCTTGTTCCATAAATCCGAGTCGCAGAAAGCGCAGCAGGACATGGACCGGACCACCGAGCGGGTGCGCATATCGGGTGGGGCCAGGGTCAACCCGAACGATGTATTGGCGCTACGGGCGCGCCGCGACACCAGCATCGCCGCTCTCAAGCAGGCCCTGGAAGAGATCGAACAGGCAGGAGCGCTTGTCAAGGACCTCGATATCGGCCTACTCGACTTTATGACGCGGTATCAGAATCGGGACGTGTGCCTGTGCTGGAAACTGGGGGAAGACGAGATCCGCTTTTGGCACGGAACCGAAGAGGGCTTCCGGGGGCGGAAGCCGATCGATCAGGAATTCCTGCAAAATCATCGCGGCCAGGCGCCCCAGTAAAGGCCGCATTGACACCCTTCGCTCCAGGCCGATAGACTGAATTTAGGGGATGTTACTCGCACGCGAGTTTGTCGACTACGTTTCGCGCCAGATCGTCCGAAAACTGACTCCACAATGGATTGAGACCACTGATGGGCAGGTGGCCGCCGAATTCGTTGCTGGTGTGATCGAAGAGGATCTGAGCGTCGAAGACCGCCTGAACGACGAGGTGCGCGACCTCCTCAGCCAGTACAGCGACTACATGCGCCGCGAGGGCGTCAGCTACCAGGAGATGTTCCGGCGCATCAAGAACACGCTGATCACCCAGCGCAAGGTCATCCGCGCCTCCGGCCGCGACACCGGCGACTCCATGAAGCTTTCGCGGGACAAGATTAACGATATTTCCCACAAAGTGGTCGCCGCTCTGCGCAAAAGCCGCGATTTTCGGCTGAAGCGCGATCCCAACGACGTGCGGCTGGAGCTGGTCAAGGTGATGACCGAAATCCTTCAGACCGAGGAGAAAGTCGACCGCGCTGCGCGCACCAAGATCCGCACGCAGAAGCGCGACATCCCCGAAGGCACAGAGGAATGGGACCTGCTCCACAAGCGCTACTATGCCGAGGAGCTGAAGAAACTCGGGATTGACTTGTCGCGGTAGCCGTCAGAACTTCCACGCCAAAGCGCCGTAGACGTTGCGCCGCACGCCCAGCCAGGCTTGGAGACGAGTCGATTCAAATTCGTAATGCTCCGCATCGAAGGCGTTTTGAACACCGGCAGAGAACTCCACGGTATCCGAAGGACGCCAGCCGAGCCTGAGATCGCCTCGTAGGAACCCGGGCACGCTCATCGCCGGTATCGCCGCGTAGTAATAGAGCGACGTGTCGAAATCCAGCCGCCGTGTTACATCCACCTGCGATCGCAACTCCCACTGATGCTGCGGACTGCTGCCATCCTGATCTGAGGGGAATCGGAGGGTGATTCCCGGATAAGGTTGCCCCTGAACGCGGAGCCAGCTATATCCGCCGAGAAGTTTCCATCGCGGAACGGGTTCCCACGACGCGCTGACCTCGGCGCCATAGGACCTGGCTTGCTGCGCATTGGCGAATAAGACCGGGATATCGAGATGGGGAAGGTCCGCCGGACCGGGGGGCACAAAATGGGGCGTTCCGGCAGCCCGGCTGATCACGTGCTGATGCACGTTGTAGAAGGCCGAGACGTCCAGGGAAGCGGTCTGGCCCAGTTGCATCCGCTGCCCGGCTTCATACGCCAGCATCGTTTCCGGCCGAATCGCGGGATCGCCCTGGATGTGCAATAGGCCGAACAAGGGTGGTTGCAGGGGAAAGGCGGCGACGGTGGCGTCGAAGCCGCGCTCGCCCAGTGAAGGAGTTCGAACCGCACGCGAGATTGCCGCCCAACTCGTCAAATTCTTTCGAGGAATCCACGATAAGCGAGCCGTCGGCTGTACTTCGAAGCCGGACGCGTAATGGTGCCCGGTCTGAACGCCCAGGGTTAAATACAGGCGGTCGCGCACCAGCGAGATTTCATCCGCTGCGAAAGTCGAAAAGATGTCCGCATTGGTGTGCCTCGGGACGATCCGGAACGTCGAATGGGGCATAACGTCGTAGACACCGGCATGGAGACTGGCGCCCCAGAGCAGATCCTGGCGCGATCCGAGCCCCACGCGCTGCTGGAACTCGAACTCCCGATCTATGAAGATCGCGGATATATTGGCGTCGCCGTTGTCCGTGCGTTCCCAGGACAAACGCGCTTCGATGCTGGATCGATCCGAAAAGCGCCGCTGCCAATTCGCCAGGAGATACGCGTCCCAGGGCTGCTCCCGCACATCCTGAAGCGGAGGAAACGGGTCGTTGCCGGTCGGCAGAACGAACGCGTGCCCTAGCTCGGAGCGGTAGCCTAGTCCTGAAATGAGCAGCGAATCGCGCGGTGAAAGGTTCCAGTCGATGCGGAAGTCCATGCTAACCGAACTCCACCCGCGCCTGGAGATATCCGCACCGAGGCCGTGCAGCGCCTCGTGGCTGGACTCGCGTGCGCCGATCCGGTAAGCGGCTTTTGAGCCAATACGGCCTCCGTAACGCGCACGATTGTTCGTTTCCGTCTCCGTCCCGGCTTCGGTCGCGATGAGCGTGCCCTGCGTATCCCCAGCGGATTTGGTGATGATATTAATCACGCCATTGACGGCGTTCACGCCCCACATGGCCGCACCTGGGCCGCGAATGACCTCGATCCGCTCGATATTATCCAGCGGCATGTCTTGCAGATTCCAATAGACGCCCGACCACACTTCGTTATAAATGCTTCGGCCGTCCACCAACACCAGCAGCTTGTTTGCGAAATCGTCATTGAATCCGCGAATGCTGATCGCCCAGACACCCGTCTCGATTCGCGCCACCTGGACTCCCGGCGCCAGGCGCAGCACTTCCGGGAGCGTGTGCAGACCGGAGCGCCGGATATCGTCGGAAGTGATCACGAAGGCAGCCGCGGCCGTGGTGCGCAGCGACTGCGGCTTGCGGGCAGCGGAGGTGATGCGGGTGTTCAGCAGTTCTTCCAAGCTTAGTTCGCTCAGGTCCTTGACGGTTTGGGCAGAGATTGTAGGAAACAGTGCTAATAAGCACAATCCAATCGCAGTGGATCGGCGGGCGTGTTTCATCCTGCCGGTTCCATCGGCGTCTTACAGAAACGTAAGCGGACAGATTTGCCTTAGGCTGTCTTTCGCCCGGAAGACTTGGGCTGGCTGTCGCGCACCGTTTGCTGTCGTGCTAAATTGGGCGGCGGGACTTAAGAAATAGGAGACTCATCATGAATCGTGCTGGTTTCTTCCGGAAACTTTGGCTCGCTGGAGCGGGCGTTGCGATGTTCGGCGTGCTCGGGCTGGTCAACGCCGCCGAACCCGACCCCAAAATAATGAAATACGAGCTGCCGAAGGACATCAAGTGGACCACGAGCCCTTCCGGCAATTCCACCGCGGTGCTCTACGGCGATCCGTCCAAGCCCGGCATGTACATCGTGCTCACGAAGTGGTCGCCCGGGCACATGAGCCGTCCGCATATGCACCCCAACGACCGCTTCATCACGGTCATTTCGGGAACCTGGTGGGTGGGTTGGGGTCCGAAGTACGATCCCGCCAGCACGTACCCGATTCCGGCAGGAAGCTTCGTCACGCACTACGGCAAGCAGATCCACTACGATGGCGCGAAGGAGGGCGAAGTGCTCTTGCAGATCGTAGGCATGGGACCGGCGGATTCGAAAGCTGCCGAACAGAAATAGCCACTTTCGGTCAGACGTGGCGTACGGCTTCCATCGGATCGATTCGGATCCAGGAACTCGCCCCGAGCCATGCAACCCCTGCCGAGATCCCCAGCATCGCCACGATCACTGGAACTAGGACAGGCCATTCGACCACGCTGACTCCGTAAAATTTCGACCGAAGAAGTACAGTGGCAACAATGCCCAGCGCGGTCCCAATGCCGATCCCGATGCCGGTGATGAGCAGCGTTTGTCGCAAGACCATCTGGAGCAACTGCCCCGGCCGCGCACCCAAAGCGACCCGGATGCCGAGTTCCTTTTTCCGCTCGCTGACGGAATAAGAGATCGCGCCGAAAAGTCCGACCACCGCCAGCAGCATTCCCAAAGCGCTCAGGCCCGCTACGGATGCCGCAATGAGGCGCTCTTCCAGAAGCGTGAAGTTGGTCCAGGCGTCGAATGTCACCGGGCGGAACGGGAGAACCACGCCAAGCCCACTCACGGCTTTGTTGAGTGGGTCGATCCACAACCGCGGGTCACCCTCGGTCCTGGCCACCAGTGCGACCGTCGGCTGGAAATGCTGACTCAAAGCGGAGTACATTACGGGCCTTGGGGACTCGTCGAAGCTTTCGTACTTTCCATCCGCCGCCACACCGATTACGATAGATTTCCGGCCGGGTTCTCCTCCCACTACGGTCTTGCCCAGCGGATCCTGTCCCGGCCAGAAAGTGTTCGCCAACTCGCGATTGATCACGACCACATCCGGGGTGTTCTCACGGTCTCCCGAATCGAACGCCCGGCCGCTGATAAGGCGAATCCCGAACGTCGAGAAATAGTTTTTGTCCACGAACGTCTGCCCCACGGATACTCTCTTGCCGCTGTCGGGCAAGGTAAGCGGAGTCTGGTTGTAGCCGAGCGCGAGCGGCAAATTAGACGTCAGTGTTACCGATTCCACTCCGGCCAGCGAGGCCACAGCTCTGAGCGCGTTGGATTGAAGCTCCTTGCCTGCCGCAGCGGACGACCCATCTTTCTGCGGATACATGGTGAGCGCCACCAGGTTGCGGTGCAAGAATCCGGGATCGGTGTTCCGCAGATTGTATAAACTGCGCTCGCATAGTCCCATACCCACCAGGACCAGCGTGCAGACCGCCACCTGGACGATCACCAGAGCGGTGCGGCGCGCGTGCTTGCGGGTTCCACCGACCACGATCTCGCCTCCCAACACTTGCGCCAGATCCGGCCGCGAGGCGTACAAAGCCGGGGCCAAACCCGTCGCAAGAATGGCCACCAGCACCAGCGCTAGCGTCAGACCAAGCACAGTGGCATCCAAGCGCAAGGCCAGGCCGATTGAATAGGTTCCCAGCATCGGCAGCTCAAAGGACAGCTCGGAAAACCGGGCGATCAGAGCCGCAGCAGCAGCATAACCGATCACGGCACTCGCCGTGCAGATGGCCGTGCTTTCTTTAAGGAATTCGCGGATCAGACGGCCCCGCGGCGCGCCCATCGCCAGCTTCACCGCAGCCTCCTGCCTTCGCGTCACGGCGACAGCCAGCAATAGATTCGCGACGTTGGCGCATGCCACCAGCAGTACCAGCAGGACGAAACCGGTCATCAGTCCGAACGCCAATTGGACGCTCGGATCTGAGGGAGGCAGCAGTGTAGCGCGCGTAACTACTGCCGCCACGTCTTTATCCGCTTTCGGGTATTCCAGAGCGAGCTGCCTTGAAAGAGCCGCTATATCCGCTTGCGCCTGCCGTCTGCTCACACTTGGCTTAAGCCGGGCAATCAGAATTCCCGAACGCGAGTCGCGTCGATTGTACGACGAATCGTTGCGGGGCAGCGAAATCAGCAGGTCGCCATTGAAGCCAAAGAACGAGCCGGTGAACTCCGGCGGCGCAACCCCGACGATGGTGAATCCCGCGATTTCCTTACCTGCGATGTTGGCATCGGCACCCAGCCGCTTCCAGCAGGAATACGTCATCACGGCCACCGGCTTCGCCACGAAATCGTCGCCCGGCGCAAAGAGGCGGCCCAAATAGGGCCGGATCCCAAGCACAGCGAAGTAATTCTCGGAAACGGGCCGCGCGACGACTTTGATCTCGCGCTTCCCATCATTACTGCTGTTCACCTGAATCGAATTGGGCACGGCAGCGATATCGGTGAATACCTGATTGTTTTCGCGGTAATACTTGTAATCCGGAAACGAGACGGCGTCCACGGGGTCAGACGGCGTCTGCGTGTAGATCTTGACCAAACGATCCGCATCCGGCGCAGCCGGTGGCAGGAGTAGAAATGTATCGGAAATGCTGAGGCTCACCACTCCCAGTGCCATGGCGACCGAGAGGGAGAAAACGGCGATGGCCGTGAGTTTCCAGTACTTGCGCAGGATCCGCAACGCGGCCATAGGTTTGTTCTACCACGGCCAACGGATCGGGCCGCAGGCGCGGCCACAATCGCAAACTAGACTACGTCCACGCCCATGGACCGGGCGGTGCCCTTCACCTGCTCCATGGCCGACTTGAGATCGAAGCTGTTGAGGTCGGGCATCTTGATCTTGGCGATCTCTTCCACCTGCTTGAGCGTGATCTTGCCCACGCGGTTCTTATTCGGCTCGGGCGACCCCTTGGCCAGGTTGACGGCCCGCTTGATCAGCACTGGCACCGGAGGCGTCTTGGTGATGAAAGTAAACGAGCGATCCGAATAGATAGTGATTACCACAGGGATAATCAAACCTTCCTGATCCTTGGCGGAGGTCTTGGCGTTGAAAGCCTTGCAGAACTCCATGATGTTCACGCCCTGCGGGCCCAGAGCGGTGCCCACCGGCGGCGCGGGCGTCGCCTTTCCTGCCGGAATCTGCAGCTTCACCTGCCCAGTAACCTTCTTAGCCATTCTGACTTCTGTCTCCTGACTCCTGACTCCTCAGGATCAAATTTTTTCGACTTGCAAGAAATCCAATTCCACCGGCGTCGACCGGCCGAAAATCGTGACCATGACGCGCAATGTGTTGCGCTCCGGATTGACCTCGTCCACCTTGCCCGAGAAATTCGTGAACGGCCCGTCAATGATGCGCACGTTCTCGTTCTTTTCGAAGCTGAGCTTGGGCCGCGGACGCTCGGCGGAAGTTGCCTGCCGGTAGAGAATCCCGTTCACTTCGTCGGCCGTCAGCGGCACTGGGGCGTTGCCGCCGCCCACGAATCCAGTGACGCGCGGAGTGGCCTTCACGGCATGCCACAACTCGTCATTCATTTCCATTTCCACCAGGACGTAGCCCGGATACAACATCCGCTTGCTGGTGATTTTCTTGCCGTTGCGCAATTCCACCACTTCTTCGGTGGGGATTAGAATCTGCCCGATCTTGTCCGCGAAGCCGAATGCTTCTGCGCGGCTGCGCAGCGAATCTGCCACCTTCTGCTCGAACCCCGAGTAGGTGTGGACGATGAACCAGTTCTTGTTGGACGGTTCCGCCGCAGCAGGAGCCTCAGTTTCCTGAGGCGCTTCTGGTTCGGGAGGCGCTTCCGGAGCCGCCTGGTTCTCTTCGGGGAGCATTTCTTCATTCATGAGAGGTAGACCTTACTTGGTGAAGGTGCTGTAGACCCGTTCAATCGCCTTGCCGATGATGTTATCGATGACGAAGAAATATGCACCAAAAGCAAACACGGCTGCCAGAACCACGCCGGTGGTCGCACGCACCTGCTTCCAGGACGGCCATGTGACCAGCTTCATCTCGTGCTGCAATTCTTCGAAATAATTCCTGACCCGCGCCGGCCAAGCGCCGACCTTCTGCGGCATGCTGTTCGCTTCGCTCATGTCACTTTCCCTTTACTGGAACCTACAGCTTCTCGCGCAACGCGCGCTAAAACCGCCGGAGGCGGCCGGAGGCGGTGGCAGGGGCGGAGGGATTCGAACCCCCACTCGCGGGTTTGGAGACCGCTGGTCTGCCGTTAAACCTACGCCCCTCCTAGGTTCAGTTTACCCGGTTATTTGATTTCCTTGTGGGCCACGTGCTTCCGGCAGAACGGACAGAATTTCTTCAGTTCCAGCCGCTCCGTGGTGGTCTTCTTATTCTTCATGCTGGTGTAGTTCTTGCGCTTGCAATCGCCACACTGAAGCGTTATCTGTTCTCTTGCCATATGGTTACTCCAAAATCTCCGATACGGTTCCGGCGCCCACCGTGCGGCCGCCCTCGCGGATCGCGAAGCGCAGCCCCTTGTCCATGGCCACCGGAGTGATCAGCTCCACTTCCAACTGCACGTTGTCTCCGG
>JBAIXM010000226.1:0-7164 GCA_037916615.1 Bryobacterales bacterium | reverse complement strand
TGGAAGAGCCTAAATCGTAAGCCTGCGGTAAAATCAAGGTAACAGGAAAGCTACAGGACCCTCCCCCGCATGCCGGCCGTTCAGTCTATCGTCGATGAAATTCTGGAGCTGAAACAGCAGCGCCGCGCCATCATTCTGGCGCACCACTACCAGGACGCCGAAATCCAGGAGTTGGCTGATTCGATCGGCGACAGCCTGGAACTCGCCCGCCGGGCTCGCGATTTCGAAGGCGAAGTCATCGCGTTCTGCGGCGTGCTGTTTATGGCCGAGACCGCGAAGGTGCTGAATCCCACGCGAACCGTGGTGCTTCCCGATCTGGACGCCGGATGCAGCCTGGTGGATAGCTGCACGGCCGAACAGGTGCGCGTTTTCCGCGAGCGGCATCCCGATCACGTGATCGTCAGCTACGTCAATACATCCGTCGAGGTGAAGGCGGAAAGCGATATTCTCTGCACCTCGCGCAACGCCGTTCGCATCGTGAACTCCATTCCGGCCGAGAAGCCGATTCTGTTCCTGCCCGATATCAACCTCGGCAATTACGTCCGGCAGCAGACCGGGCGCGAGAACATGAAAATCTGGCAGGGGTCCTGCATCGTGCACGCGACCTTCGCCGCGCGGCGGCTGACCAAGGCGCGCGCCGAACACCCGCGGGCCCTGGTGGCGGCGCACCCGGAATGCCCGCCGGATGTGCTTGCCATGGCCGATTTCGTGGGCTCCACCAGCGCGATCATCGACTGGTGCGTTTCGGCGCCCGCCAGGGAATACATCGTGATGACCGAGAGCGGCGTGCGGCACTCCCTGGAGCGGTTGGCCCCGGAGAAGGTTTTCCATTTCGTGCCGAACGAAAACTGCAATTGCAGCGAATGCCCCTATATGCGGCGCAATACGCTCGAAAAGCTGCGCGGCTGCCTGGCGAACCTGACGCCGCGCATCGAGCTTTCCGACGATCTGATACGCCGCGCCGCCCTGCCCATCGAGCGGATGCTCGCCGTGAAATGAGCTTCGACGTTTCGCATCCTGAAATCCAGGACGCGGTTCGGCGGGCTCTGGCCGAGGACATCGGCCCCGGCGACGTCACGACCAACTTGTGCGTTCCGGCTGACGCGAAGGCCGCGGGCCGCGTGATCGCACGGGAGCCGCTCACGCTGGCTGGAGTCGAGTTGCTGCCGCTTATCTTTTCCGGTTGTGCCGTACGCGTGTCGCGCCCTTCCGGAGATCGCCTGCAAAATGGCGACGAAATCGCGCTGGTTGAGGGTCCGGCGCGCGCGCTGCTCACTGGGGAACGGACCGCTCTGAATTTCGTCCAGAGGCTCAGCGGCATTGCCACGCTCGCGACCCAGTACGTTCAGGCGGTCGAAGGCACCGGCTGCCGGATTCTCGACACACGAAAGACGACGCCCGGCTTGCGCCGGCTGGAGAAGATGGCCGCGGTGGCGGGAGGAGCGGTCAACTATCGCATGGGCTTGTTCGACGCAGTGCTGATCAAGAACAATCACATCACCGCCGCGGGAGGCGTCCGGGCCGCCCTCGACAGAACTCGCAATGCCGGGATCCCCGTGGAAATCGAAGTCCGGACGCCCGCAGAGTTGGACGAGGCCCTGGCCGGCGGGGCCACGCACCTGCTGCTCGACAACCTCTCGCCCGGTCAGGCCCGGGACTGGATCGCTCGTATAGGCAAACGCGCCACGGTGGAACTGTCCGGAGGCATCAGCCTCGAAACCGCCCGCGCTTACGCGGAAACCGGGGCGGATTTCATCTCCATCGGGGCGATCACCCATTCGGCGCGTGCCGTGGATATCAATTTCCGCCTTGCACTTAGCGCATAGGCCGAGTTTTACGCCGAAACACTACCGAAACCCCCCGCGTCTTTAGGGCGGAGATGGCTCTACGTCGGTACACAGTCGCGCTCGCGCTTTATGCTCTAGGCATTCCGGCATATTCGCAGCAACCGGACGCCAGTTCGCCTGAAACAAAACAGGCCTCCGGCGATCAACTAGAAGATAAGCGCTCGCCGGACCCCCGCGATCCAATTCTGTTTTCGTCCGAAACCGAACATTTCAAGCCGCTGGTGAGCAAGCTGGCGAGAAACATGTGGATCGATCAGAAAGAGATCTGGACCAGCCCGTTCCATGTTCGAAATAGCGAGGAAGCGGCGGCATGGCTGCTCGTAGCGGGCGGCACGGCAGGATTGATCGTCAGCGACCGGTGGACCGGCCGGCAGTTGCCGAACACCGTGGACCAGGTCACGATCAGCCGGGATGTTTCCCAGATCGGCGCTGCATATACGGTGCTCCCCGTCACTGCAGGCCTGTACATTGGCGGGGCAATCTTCGACAACCCCAAGGCGCGCGAAACAGGCATTCTAGGCGGGGAAGCGATCCTGGACGGCTTAATTGTGGCCGAAGTTTTCAAGGCGACAACCCGCCGCGAAAGGCCGCTTGACGGCGACGGCAAAGGCAGATTCTTTGTCGGAGGCTCGTCGTTTCCTTCAGGCCACGCGACCGAAAGCTGGGCCCTGGCTTCGGTGGTGGCTCACGAATACAACAGCAACGTTTTTTACCCTATCGCCGCATACGGTCTCGCTTCGCTCATCAGTTTTTCGCGCTTGAGCGGGGAGAGACATTTCGCTTCGGACGTGTTAGCCGGCAGTGCGCTCGGGTGGTTCATCGGCCGCTACGTGTATAAGACACACGTGGATCATGCGATTCACCGGCGCTATACGTCGGCGATCGACAGACTGAAGCCGAAAGTGATGCCGCGTTTCGATAGCGACGCGAAAGGGGTCGTGCTCAGTTGGGGGAACTGAGCAGCTCGGCGACCAGCTTGTCGGCGCCGTAAAGCTTTCGCAGCGCCTCAGTGATGGCAGCGGTGTGGACCGCCACCGCGCGATTGGTCTCGCCTTCGTAGACGAAATCGCCCACCAGCGACTCGATATTGCCGTCGAAAATCAAACCGACAATTTCGCCGTTCTTGTTCACCACGGGCGAGCCCGAGTTGCCCCCGATGATATCGTTGGTGCTCACAAAATTGAACGGCGTGGCAAGATCCAGCTTGTCGCGGCCTTCGGCGTAGCGCTGCGGCAGATCGAACGGCGGCTTGTTGCCGAAGCTGGCCGAACGGTCATACAGCCCGAACATCGTGGTCATCGGGGGGGCAATGGTTCCGTTCATGGGATAACCCTTCACTTGCCCATAGGAAAGACGCAGAGTGAAGGTCGCATCGGGATAGGTGGATTTTCCGAACGCCGCGAAGCGCGCTTTGCCGAGTTGCTCACCGGCGCGCTGCTCGACGCTCTGAACATTGTCTTCCATCCACTTGATCAGTTCCCGCCGCATGGGGTCGAGCCTTCGCGCCAGCACGATCATCGAATCGGTGGAGGCAGCGACAGCCGCCTCGCCTCCTTCGACCAGCTTCTTGCGCACTTCCGGATCGGTGAGCTTGGTTCCGTTCACGAGTTCCGTGGCCACGTCATGCGGCGATTTTCCGTTCAGCACCAGTTTCACGAAAGGATCGTTGGGGCCGACTTCCGCCAGATCCAGCTCGAGCGCGCCGGTGATCCGGGCGATCTCCATATCGGGATAGACCGGCGCCGGCGAAAACATCTGCAACTTCAGCGAATCGAGCTGGGCTTCGTGATAGCCCGCCAGGCGCTCGCCGTCGGGCTTTTTGATTTCGGCGACGTATTGCACAATTTGCATGGCAAGGTTCGAGAGCGCTGAGTTCAGCCCGTGGAAATACTGTTCTTTAAAGCGCGTCTGGGCCTTCTTTTCCGCCGTCGCGATCTGGTCCCATGCGCCGCCGTATGCGGATTTCCATTGCGGATTCGCGGCTACCTGAGCCTTGAATTTGGTTTCATCGGCGCGCTTGGCGTCCATCACGCGCTTGTCCTGCAATCCTTTGAGCCGGCCGTCGTACGCCTTCAGCGAATTTTCGAGGCCGAAGATCTGCGCCATGGCACGCCGGGATGCTTCCGGACCCGTTTGCGAATACTTTTTGAGCGTGTCGATCCGGTTGTGGAGAATTTTCAGATACGCGGGCTCATATAGGTCGCGCTCGGCCTCGAGCTGCGCCAGCGTATCCAGCCTTTGCGTCGACCCGGGATGACCCGAAACAAACACCAGATCGCCGTCGGAGGCGCCCTTCGGGTTCCACTTCAGGTAGTTGTCGCTCTTAATGGGCTGCCCGTTCTCATAAACCCGGAACAGCGCGAAATCCAGGTCGTAGCGAGGATAGGTGAAATTGTCGGGATCGCCGCCGTAGAACGCGATCTGCTGTTCCGGCGCGAAGACAATCCGCACGTCCGTATATTTCTTGTAGCGATACAGCCAGTATTCGCCGCCCTGGTACAGCGTGACGACGTCGGAACGCAAACCGGTCTTTTCCAGGCTCTCGCGCTCGATGGCGGCGATCACGTCCTTGCGCTTGGCAAATTCCTGTTCCGCGTTGCGTGCTCCCTTAAGAGCGTCCTGCACGCGCGCTGTCACGTTCTCCATCGAGACGAGAACATTCACTTCAAGATCCGGGGACTTGATCTCTTCCGCGGACGTCCGGGCATAAAAGCCGTTCTTGACATAGTCATGCTCCGGGGTCGAATTCTTCTGTAACTGCCCGAGCGCGACGTGGTGGTTCGTCAGCAATAACCCGGTGGGGCTGACGAACGATCCCGATCCACCGTCGTTCAGCCGGACGCTCGACAGCCGCACGTGATCCAGCCATGGCGGCGTGAGCGCGAAATTGTATTTTTCCTGAATTAGCCGCGTAGGAGGATTATCGAACGTCCACATGCCTTCTTCGGCAAGAATCCCGGAAAAAGCGAGAAGCGCCAGCACGAAAAGAATCAGCGTCCGTCTCATAAGATCATGGTAGCGCCGCGCTAAAATGAAAACGCTTCCGTGACTCCCGCCTGGCGCCGTTACGTCCGACCGCAGGATTTCGTCTGGCTGCTGTTTTTCACCGCGCTGGCCGTATTCAGCCCGGAGCGCCATCCGGGCGCACTGGCCGCCTTGGGCGCGCTTGGCGTGGTGCAAGTGCTCGAACCGCGGCTAGGCGCGGTTCCGTCGGTCGTCTTGAAGCTGGTGCTCTGTTATCCGCTGATCGGATACGGCGGCGGCGTTTCCAGCAGCTTTTACCTGGTACTTTTTTTGCCGGTGATTTCGGCGGCAACCAGCTTCGGCCTGCTGGGAACCGGTTTGTGCTCGTTGGCGGCTTGCGGGTTGTATTTATCGTTTCTCCTATTCCTTGGGCCAGACGAGTACATTCCTCCGGACCAGATGGACGAGCTTATTTTGCGCGTGCTGGTCCTGCTGGTGGTGGGATTCCTCACCAATCAGCTCGCCGAATCCAACCGCCAGGAGGCGCGAAAATCGCAGGCCGTGGCGGAAAAACTGGCCGAGGCAAATCGCCATCTGGAGGAAGCCGAGGCGCAGGTGCGCCGCTCCGACCGGCTCGCGGCTCTGGGGCAGTTGACGGCAGGGCTCGCGCACGAGCTGCGAAATCCTCTCGGGACTCTAAAGACCTCGGCTGAGTTGCTGGAGCGGAAAGTCGCCGCCGAAAACGAAATCGCCCGCGAAATGGCCGGATACATCACCCAGGAAGTGGATCGGATCAATTCGCTGATCACCCGTTTTTTGGATTTCGCGCGCCCGCGCAATCTGCGCCTGGAAACGTCGGATGTGCACCAGATGCTCGATCGCTCCATCGCGCGTTTCGATCGGGAAAAAACCGGGGCGGCTGCGTCGGTAACGGTGTTCAAGAATTACTCGCCCGACGTGCCGCCCGTACGTCTGGACACGGAACTGATGGAGCACGTCATTACCAATCTGCTGTCGAACGCCGCTCAAGCCAGCCCCGCGGGTGCGGTCGTCACGGTGAAGACACGCCTCGCGGACGCGCCTGAAGGCCGCAAGGCGGAAATTGCGGTGATCGACCGCGGCTCGGGAATCGATCCCAAGCATCTCGAAAACATCTTCAATCCGTTTTTTACGACGAAAGCCGAGGGCGTGGGCTTGGGGCTGGCGATTGTTTCGAAAATCGTGGACGAACACGGCGGCCAGATCACGGTGGAGAGCACGCTGGGAGAGGGCAGCGTTTTTCGGGTGTACCTGCCTGTGGCAGAGTAAAAGAGCGATCTCATCGATAAGCCCATGGCCGATAAACCCACGGTTTTGGTGATTGAGGACGAAGAAAAACATCGCCGCGTGATCGGGCTGCACCTGTCCTCGGACGGGTACACCGTGAAGGCCGTGGGCACGGCCGAAGAAGGCCTGAAGCTGGCCGGGGAAGCCGATCTGGTGCTGACCGATCTGAAACTGCCCGGAATGGACGGGCTGGCTCTGCTCGAGCAGCTTCGAGCGCAGAACGACCATCTGCCGGTGATCGTGATGTCGGCGTTCGGGACCGTGGAAATCGCCGTGGAAGCGATGAAAAAGGGCGCGGTGGATTTTTTGCCGAAACCGTTTTCCCTGGATCACCTGACCGTTGTCGTCGAAAAGGCGCTGGAAGTTCGCAAGCTGCGCGACGAGAATCGCGAGCTGCGCGAGGCCCTGGGCCAGCGCTATCAGTTCGAGAACATTATCGGCCGCAGCGCGGCCATGCAGGAAATTTTCGCGACCATCGCGCGTGTCGCCGGTACGCGCGCCACGGTGCTGCTGGCCGGGGAAAGCGGCGTGGGGAAGGATATGATCGCGCGCGCAATTCACCAGCACTCGCCGCGCAAGGACAAGCCGTTCGTCAAGATCAACTGCACCGCGATTCCGGAAAACCTGATGGAGAGCGAGCTGTTCGGGTACGAAAAGGGCGCGTTCACCGGCGCGAACACCTCCAAGCCGGGTAAGTTCGAGCAGGCCAATACCGGCACCGTATTCCTGGACGAGATCGGCGATGTGCCCGGATCGATTCAGGTGAAGCTGCTGCGGGTTTTACAGGAGCGCGAGTTTGAGCGCCTCGGCAGCAACAAGACGCGCCATATCGATGTACGGGTACTGGCAGCAACGAACGTAGACCTGCGAGCCGCCCTCGAAGAAGGTAACTTCCGTGAGGATCTTTATTACCGGCTCAACGTGTTGCCGATCAACAGTCCACCTTTACGCGAGCGGCGGGAAGACATACCTCATCTGGCGCGCCATTTTGTTCAGAAACTGGCGCCCAATCTGGGCAGCAACATCT
>JBAIXM010000225.1:0-1728 GCA_037916615.1 Bryobacterales bacterium | reverse complement strand
GTCCATTCGGGTGTATTAACTTTGGACACCGCCGGTTGGGCAGAGTTCCTATGATGTTGGATGCGCCGGGTCCCCGGCAAGCCTGCTTTTGCTCGCTTGCGTGGTCAACCGATTCCCAATTCGTCGCTCGACTCCAGCGGCGTCCCGCAAACCCGGCAGATCACGGCTGCACAATCGCCGCAGGTGAGAGGGTCCGTGACCTCTCGCGCGCACTGCGGACAATAAAGCACCGGCTTCATCGCAGGCTTTTCTTCGTCCATCATGTAGCAGTATGTCAGTATTTCAGTATGTCAGTTACTTTTTCCGCGGGTTTCCGACGCACTGAAACACTGACATACTGCTGAAGCGTCTCGCTTCTGACATACTGTCCGCCATGACTCCCGAAGAGAAACTGCGCTCTGAGTTCAATGCATGGGCCGAGGCCGGTCGCGGCGAGGAGATGGAGCGCCATCACCTCGATATTGCCGAGAAGACCATCCGCCACATGGATCTCAGACCGGGTGAGCGCGTGCTCGACTTGAGCTGCGGCACCGGCTGGTGCACCCGCCTGGTCGCCCGCATCGTCGGCGACGGCCCCCAGGGCTTCGGCCAGGTGGTTGGCCTCGACATTTCCGACGAGATGATCCGCCACGCCCGCGAATCCTCGAAGGATTTCGACAACATTCTGTACGTCTGGGGTTCGGCCCAGCAGATCCCCTGGGAAGAGAACTACTTCGATAAGGCCATTTCGATCGAAGCCTTTTACTACTTCCCCGACCAGGAGCGCACGTTAGCCGAGCTTTTCCGCGTGCTGGCGCCGCGTGGCCGATTTTTCATCCTTATCAACCTGTACAAGGACAATCCGTATTCGTTGCGCTGGGTGGACGAGCTGAAGGTTCCGGTGCAAGTACGATCCGAAGCGGAGTACGTCGAACTGCTGAAGGCACACGCCTTCGAGGAAGTGCAGGCGCTTCGCATTCCAGACGACACCCCCACGCCCGACGAGTACTCGGGAAAATGGTTCGCAAATGCGCAGGAGCTACGCGATTTCAAGCGCATCGGCGCGCTGCTGCTCACGGCGCGAAAGCCGGATATTCGGTCGCTGCCCCCGGCCATCCAGGTCCTGTAGGAGCGACGACCCTAAGCCGCCTTCTTCGGTGTGAGTGAATCGTCCGCGCAGGGATTCGGGATCGACGACAGCGGGTCGCTGGTGGGGAACGAATCGGCCAGGGTCTTGTCGAGCATCTTGTCCCTGATCTCCTCGCAATGACGCGCCGGGCGTTCTTCCGGATCGCGGCGGCTCCCGCGGTATTCGGGCTCGAATGCGGTGACTTGCGGATTGCCGATCGGTTCGCGACGGCCTGCCTTCGCTCTTCGCATAGAACACCTCCGCTCCCTCAATCAGATGCAAACGTCCGAGTCATGGAATTCCCGTCACTTCCTTGTGTCTCCTGCGCGCTGGCGCGCTCCAGCAGCTTGCGATTGTGAGCATCCGCGGCAGCGTGGACGACCATCCCATTATGAAATCCAACAGGAGAGATCTATGAGTACACGCGCAATGTTGATCGCGTTCGTATTGTGCTTCGCCGTAGGGATCGCCATGGCGCAAGCGCCCCAGAACGGCGCGATTACACCTACCCCCGTAGTACCGGGGACGCAATCAAGTTCCACAACTTCCGGCACACAGGCCACGAGCCCGGGTTCAGCGACGACATCGCCCCAGTCGCCCTCGACCACCTTGGGCACGCA
>JBAIXM010000224.1:0-5757 GCA_037916615.1 Bryobacterales bacterium | reverse complement strand
GACAGCACTGGAAACAGATTGCCGGAGGTTTGCGGGAATAACGGCACAATGGCCTTCGCGACCAGCAATGCGCCGAAGTGGCCGTTGAGCAACAGGGACGTCGGGACAGCCGGGCCGTTCTGGGCCGCATCGGCGACCCAGGCGTGCGCCGGAAAAATTCCCTTGCGAAAAATAACGGCAGCGACCAAGAACACGAATGCAGCCATTCCACCAGGGCTGCGTCCCTTGAGATCTGAAATTGAAAATGTATGCCCGCTGGAAGCAATCAGCGCGATGGCAAGCGCCAGGGTCGCGCTCGAAAGCCACAGACCGGTTTGCGGACGCCAAGTCATCGGCTGACGCCACCCGGTTACCAGGAAAGGTGTCGTGGAGAGGATCCAGGCCGCCAGCAAAACCAGCAGGTTCTCGGTCGCGTAGGCCAGCATCGTGGATCCCAGGATAAAGAGGATTGCCGCCATGGCTTCGGGAGTGCAGTCACGCTTGGGAATCATCAGAGTCGCGGCGAGCGTGAGGCAGGAAAACAGCAGCATGAGCGTCCCGTATAAAGACGGCGCTTGCCACGACAGCAGCGCGCAGGAGAACGCAGAAACCAGCGCGGCCAGGAATCCCATCTCGCGCGGCTGGCGGCGGGATACCGCCAGGACAAGCGCAAAGAACCAGGGAACCGAGACCGCGAAAATGCTGAGGATCGTAGCGGAACCGTTCATCGCTCGACTCCTCCTTGGGCAGGAACCGAAATCGCAGCCATGGGCCGGTCTTGCGGTTCGCCGGATCCGATGCCGTCCAGTTTCGCAAACAATCTCGACAGCCGCATCAGCGGATCGACGACGCCGCGATCGAGGATCGTATCGAGATGACCGCGGTCAAGAGCCCACCGGTAAAGCCACACTTGCGCCCGCTCGGGAAACAGATTCTCGAGATGCTGGCCGGTCGGCGATATCTCGCCGCCGATCGCGGAGTGCATCTGATGATAGTCGTGGAGCATCGACGGCGCGCGGAGAAACTGAAGCGTCCGAACCATGGCGTGCCCCAGAATGTGCGCGACCGCGATCGATCTTAAACCCAATCCGACTTCGGCAAAGATCACGCCGACCTGGGTGAGCGATCCGAAGGCCAGGAGAGTTTTGGCGTCGGCGCTGGCGCGCCCCACGATGGTGCCGTAGATCGCTGTCGCCGCGCCGATCGCGACCACCAGCGCGGATGCCGTCCGGCTTTGGCGCAGCCACGGTTGCACGCGCAGCAGCAAATAGGCGCCCGCGTGGATCGAGATCGCGCCGTAGAAAATAGCGCTGGACGGCGTGGGGCCTTCCATCGCCCGGGGGAGCCAGCCCGAAAACGGCACCTGCGCCGCCTTCCCCGACGCCGCCAGGAGGAGAAGGAGGCAAACGATCACGGCCTGCGGGCCGGTCAGAGCCGGGACGCCGCTCACGAAAGACGCCGTTCCCGCCCAGCGGTGCATCGCGAACACGCCCACCAGCAGGCCGATGTCGCAGGCTCGATAGATCGCGAAAACCCGCAGCCCATTTTCGACGGGCGCAGTCCGCCGCTGAAAGAAAGCGATCAACAGGACGGATGTGATGCCTACCATCTCCCATCCCCCCACCAGCAGGTCGAATGATCCCGCGGCAAACGCAAGCAGGGATCCGAAGGCGAACAGATGCAGCAGCAGGAAGAAACGGAGGAACCCGGCCTCGCGATGCAGATACGTCGCCGAGAATTGCCCGATGAGGCCGGATAACACCACGGTCATCGCCAGGAAGGGCAGCGACAGGCGATCCGCCATCAGCACGAGTGGGAAGTGATACTCCTGAACGGTGAACCAGTTGCCGAATGAGACTACGATGGACGGAGCGCCGGCGGAGAGCAGATTCCAAGCGAGAATCGCCAGCGCAAATACGCACGCGGAAAACGTCAGGCCCGTAATTTTCGATAGAAGACGCTCCCGCGGCGCCCATCCCAGCATCCACAAAATGGCCAGTACGCCGAACACCACGCCAGGAGCGGCCACCACCAGTACCAGCGCTCCCTGCGAAAAACTCATTGCGCGTGGTCTCCTGCAGGCGTTTCCATCCAGGCCATGGGAAGATGCTGGATCTTGCCCGAATACCACTCGAAGGAGGAATGCGCCACCGGCAGGCGCTCCAGAACCTCGTCGAACTCTTCAAAGCCGCCGGACCGGTAAACGAAAGCGCGGCCGGAATGCGGGTCAATGGTGGCGATGCGAATCCAGCGGTTCTCGACGAGTTGCTTCAGCGAAGGGCTCGCGTCCATGACCTTGGCCAAACGTTCCGGCGTGGTTTCGACGACGAAGAGGATGCGGACCGGTTCATGGATTTCGACCATCTGCCACGGCAGCCCGGTTCTCAGGTCGCTGGCATGGCCGTCCATCACCCCGACCAGGCCGGTGACGTTGTGTGGAAGCTTCGTGCCGCAACCATAGCGATCGTTATCAACGAATGAGAAGTAATACTCGAGGCTGATACCAGCGCAGACCGGCACCACCGCGCCCATCAGTGCCGCGAGGCTGGTATCCTCTGGATCCCGGTTGGCGTCGTAGGAGACCAGGAATGCGCGGCGATCCAGAAACAGGCCGCGCGTGAGGCTCCGGCGTCCGATCACGCAGACCGAGTTGGTGCAATGGCCGTACTCCGGCCGAGGCTCGGCCAGATGTTCACTGCGCTCTTCGACGTGGCGAAGCGCGGCATCCGGATCCGCTCCGCCCGAAGACGATTCGAACCGGCGCGCGCGTTCCTGCGCGTTCCGTGCCCGGGCTTTCTCCAGCGATGCCAAAAGACGGTCCAGATCGGGCTGATGGGTGGCCGGCAGCCCTTCCAGGTCGAATAGTTCCACGCCGTCGCTGCATGTATCGTGGTACCCGCCTACGAACCAGGTGTCCTCCGGAATCTCAATGCCCCGCTCCCGCAGGCGATTGCGCACTTCGGGCCGGTTCGCCATCGCGGCGAACAGACGCGCATTGGGCCCGCCGCGGCGCCCGCCGCACGCGCCGCAGTCGTGCGCCGATTCGTGCGGGTTGTTCAGACTTGTGGATCCATGTCCCAAGATCAGCACGATGCGAGCGAAGCCGCGCGTCATGCCGGCGGGACCCAACACGCTGGCGACCCGATCGGTTTTCTCGGCAGGCGCGAAACCGGTCAGGAGTCCTGCCACCCGGTCGTGCGATTGGGCGGTGTTCCGCATCAGCGTAAGCTCCGTGCGCGGCTCGGGAAGGAATGCCTTGTTCAGCCACTCGCGAAGCTGCGCGTAACGGCGGGGCGCGAGGAGGTGGCCGATCAGGGGGATTGCCGAGAGCAGCCCGAGCGCCGAGGTTGACAGCCAGCCGCGCACCAGCGTTCGGGATGAAACGAAGGAGTTGCGCATCAGCAGGCCCAGCAATCGGCGACGCCAGCGGCGGCTTTCGAGCAAAGCGCTGTCTGCTGCCGTAGGCTGTTCGACAACGGCGTGTCGCGGTTTGACCACAACCGGACAGAACGCCGCGCCGTGGGGATCGTCGATGCCCTGGTAGTCAACCGCGACACCGAAATACCCCGCGGCGCTGAACGTCTCCACGTTCGGATCGGCTTCCTCAAGAGCGCGGCGCATCGATTCTTCGCGCTCATCGATGCAGAAAAACACTTGAGCGGAGGGCCGCTCCTGGAACTCCGAGAGTCCGCGGTAGTTGCGATGGCTTGCCACCCCGCCTAGAATTTCGCGCTCGTGACGGCGCTCATAAGCCAGGTGCAGGATCCGCCGCCGCTCCAGGCCGTTGCAGGCCTTCACCTGGTGCACGAACGCGACCCACTCACTTTCGGAGAGATGGATGAGTTCGCCGGCGGAAAGCGACACCACTCTGGCGGCGTCGTACACGCGGGCCGCGCGACTCAAGCGAAGCCTCTGTTGCGTTTTGAGTGGGCTCTCCTGAATAACAGGCTCGCCGGAGCGCGCGCGCGAAGCGACGCCGGTCATGGTCAGGCGCACCGCGAGGAAGTCCATCAGCGAGCAGCGGAGATTCTGATGCGGAGCCAGTCCCGGATCCTCTTCGAGCCTGCGCATCAACCCCGCCCAACCCGGCAAGGCGAGCAGTTCCGCCTGCAGAACTGCTTCCCATTCGGCGTTCTTGAAATGCCCGGAATCGAGGTAGTCCAGAACAGCATCTGTTGCGCTATAGGAAAGAACTTCCTGACGCTGGAACTCGTCTTTCAAGCCCGCTAAGAACTTCGGGAAGAGGCCGCCGCGGCGGGAGAGCAGCGCGCGGACGCTTTCGTAGAAACCTTTTTCCCGATCCGGCAACGGCCAGTAGGCCATGCCTTGATCCAGAAAAACCGCGCACAACCGGATCAGCCAGGGATGGATGATCTCATTCACCGATGGCATCGGAGGCGGGTCTTCCTCGGGAGCCAGCGTGCGGGCCAGACAGACATCGAACAGGGCACGCAGCGCCGGCTGGCGGAAATCCCTGGCGAGGTCGCCTTGTTCCGTGCGCCACAGCACCGTGGCCGCATCGAATTCGCGCACGCCGGGGCTGATCATGGCGCGGCGAAGGGATCGCCGGCTCAGGCCCGGGAAGATCGGTGCATCCGGCTCGGCATCGAGAACCGAGTCGATATCCTCGAGCCGGATGCGTCCGCGTGTAAGTTCCGCCCGGTACGCCCCTTCGGTCATATAGGGCTCGGCGCCGAACAGGCGGGACGCTTCGACCACGGCCTTCTCGAACGGCAGGCCCTCGAACGCGTGGAGCGTGTTGTGATGCACGAAAACGCCGATCGGGCCTTGCATCGGAAGCAGGTGAGCGGCATGTTCCACGGCTGAGCGAAGCTGCTCGCGCCGCGATTGCGCGGTGGAGACGTCCGGGTTGAGGATTGCGTTGCCGGTCATCGTCGAGCCTTGTCGGCTTTGTCGATGGCCTTGAGCGTCGCGACGATCTCGTTCATGTGGGCATGGAAGTATTGCCGCATGATGTCGAGAACCTGAATGATGAGCCGATCGCGGACAGAGTAAAAGACCTGGTTCCCGACCTTCCGATTGGTCAAAACATTCTTGGCCCGCAGCACCGCCAGATGCTGGGAGGCATTGGCTTGCTCGATCCCGAGCCGCTCGATCAGCGCACCCGCGGAGAGTTCCCCATCCCGAAGCTGTTCCACGATCGCAATGCGCGTGGGATGCGCGAGGGCTTGGAACAGATCGGCTTTAAACCGGCGAAGCAGGTCTTGCATTTTCTATATAACAATATTCGATACATAGAATATACCATACCTGCCAGGATGGCCGGTTGCCGTTTAAGCCTTCTAGAAGCGCACGCCGAAAACCACCGGAATGAAGCTCGACTCGCGGCCTGCGGTGAACATGTGGTGATAACGGGCCTCGACAAACACTTTCAGGCGAGAACCCGGGTCGAGGTTGAATGCGAAACCCGCGCCTCCGTCGACGCCCGGCCGGACATGGGTTTCCGAACTGGTCAGGTCGAACCGGGGCTGGCCGGCAAACGTTGCCTCCAACCGGGTGACTTGCCCGTAGATTCCGCCGCCGCCGGTCAAATAAAAGTCGACCGGGCCGCGGCCGTTCACGTGGACGACCGGATCGATCGTCACAGCCCAGTATTTCTGGCTTCCGTCATGCGCGCCCTGCCGGGCAAGGGCGTTGCGGGTGATCCCGAAGTCCACGAATGTAAAATTCGCCAGCACGCCGGCATAATCGTTGGTCAAACCTGCGCCTGCCGTCATGGTCCAGCCGGCGTCAAGCGTGCTGCCGAGCGGATTCACC
>JBAIXM010000223.1:0-35269 GCA_037916615.1 Bryobacterales bacterium | reverse complement strand
CGGTTCTGTGCAGCGCGATTGCACACGCCCAATTGGTCAGCCGCCCGGTTCCCGCGCGCGACGCGGTGGAGCGCGGCCAAAAGCAGTTCGCAATCCAGTGCGCATCGTGCCACGGATCCGACGCCCGCGGCGACGATAACGGTCCCGACCTGGTGCGCTCGGAGATCGTGCTCGACGACGAACAGGGCGATAAGATCGGCCCGGTGATCCGCAGCGGCCGTCCGAATGGAGGAATGCCCGGGTTCGATCTGCCTCAGAGCCAGATCCAGGACATCGCGGCGTTCTTGCGCGATCGTACGCAGGCCGCCATCAATCGCAACGCCTATCCGATTCTGAATGTCTTCACGGGCGACGCCAAGGCCGGCCAGGCGTATTTTAACGGCGCGGGACGCTGCAATACGTGCCACTCTCCGACTGGCGACCTTAAAGGCGTCGCCTCCCGTTTCCGGCCGGAACAGTTGCAGGCCCAGTTCCTGTATCCGCGAGGCGGACGGGGCGGCCAGGCCAAAGCGTCCGCTGTGACCGTAACGCCGCGCAGCGGACAGCCCGTTTCCGGCACGCTCGAATTCATGGACGATTTCACGGTCGGTCTGCGTGATGCCGAAGGATATTTCCGCTCTTTCCCGCGCGACCAGGTCAAAGTCGAGGTGAAAGATCCACTGGCTGCGCATGCGCAACTGCTGCGCCAGTACACCGATAAGCAGTTTCACGATGTACTCACCTACCTGGGGACACTCAAATGAGACGGTTCATCATCGCGGCGCTGATGCTGGCAGGCGCTCTGCACGCCCAGCCGCTTAACCCCGCGAAACTCCTTCAGCCGCCCACCGATACCTGGGCCATCTATAACGGCGATTACAGCGGCCGCCGCTTCAGCCCGCTCAAGCAGATCAATCAATCGAACGTCAACACGCTGAATCTCGCCTGGGCGCGGCGCTTCACCGCCGGTGGACGCGGCGGAGGCGTCCAAATCAAGGCGACGCCGCTCGAGGTCAACGGCATCCTGTACTTCGCCGCTCCCGATAACGCCTGGGCCGTGGATGCGCGCAGCGGACGGGAGTTGTGGCACTACACGTGGGAAACCACGGGCGGGCTCCATATCGGCAATCGCGGATTCGGCATGTACGGCGACTGGCTGTTTTTCGAAACACCCGACTGCTATCTGATCTCGCTCGACGCAAAAACAGGCAAGGTGCGCTGGAATCGCCAGATCGCCGAAGTAAAGCGCGAATACTTCTGCGGCGCAGCGCCGTTCGTGATCAAGAATCATGTTTTGGTCGGCGTCGGCGGCGATTCGTTGGATGTGCCGGGATACCTCGAATCGCGCGATCCGGAAACCGGCGCGCTGCAATGGCGCTGGAACACGACGCCGCGTCCCGGCGAGCCGGGCGCGGAAACCTGGCCTTCGAAAACAGCGATGGAGCACGGCGGCGGGATGACCTGGCACGCGGGCACGTACGATCCGGAGCTGAATCTTTATTACTTCGGCACGGGCAATCCGAATCCGGTATACGCGCCGCAGAGCCGCGTAGGCGACAACCTGTACACCTGCTCGATCGTGGCGTTGAATCCCGATACGGGCAAGATGGTTTGGTACTTCCAGGTTTCACCGCATGACAGCCACGATTTTGACAACGTCGAGACGCCCGTGCTCATCGACGGCGAGTTCAAGGGACAGCCACGCAAGATGCTGGCGCAGGCCGCCCGCAACGGATATTTCGTTTTGCTGGACCGCACCAACGGCAAGAATCTCCTGACAACCACTTTCGTCGAAGGCGTGAACTGGGCCAAGGGGATCGATACGCAGGGCCGGCCGATTCCGAATCCCGACAGGGAAGCGAAGCCGGACGGAACTCTGGTTTCGCCCACGGAAGCCGGCGCCGCGAATTGGTTCGCTCCGTCATTCAGTCCGGCCACCGGACTATTCTACACACATGCCTCCGAATCGTACGGGCTCGACTGGCGCACCGATCTTTCGAAGACTCCCGAAGGATACGGCGGACGCAACCAGACTATCTGGACGCAGAACCTGCTGGAGGCGATCGATTACAAGATCGGGAAAATCGTCTGGAGCCACCGTTATCCGAACCAAGGGGGCAATCGCTCGGGCTTGCTGAGCACCGGGGGCGGTCTCGTGTTCGGCGGCGATCCCACCAGCAACGTGTTCGCGATGGATGCCACCAGCGGGAAGATCCTGTGGCACGCCGGATTGCATGCCTCAGTAGGGAACGGACCGATCACGTTCGAACTCGACGGGCGGCAGTACGTTGTGGTCGGCGCCGGCGACATGCTGTACGCGTTCACGCTGCCGCGATAGAAGCCGGCTGAAAACCGGCTCCACGCTTTGGCAGACTGAAATCATGCAATATGCACGATTAGGTGATACCGGACTCATTGTTTCCCGCCTCGCATTCGGCGCCATGACTTTCGGCACCGGCAAAGGACCCTTCGCAGCCGTATCGAAAGTTGGGCCTGAGCTGGCCGATCAGATCGTCGGTAAAACGCTCGACGCAGGCATTAACTTCTTCAACACCGCCGACGGATACACCGGCGGGCAATCCGAGGAGATGCTCGGAAAGGCGCTCGGCGCGCGCCGCAAGGACGTCGTCATCTCCACCAAATGCGGATTCCGATCGAGCGAGCCCATCCTGCACCAGGGTCTTTCGCGGCAGCATATCCTCGCCGCCGCGGAAGGCAGCCTGAAACGGCTCGGCACCGATTACATCGACGTCTACCTGGTCCATCGCGTCGATCTGAACACGCCCGTGGAGGAGACCGCCGGAGCGCTGGACGATTTGGTCCGCCAGGGGAAAGTCCGCTATGTCGGATTCTCAAACTGGCCTGCGTGGATGGCCGCGAAGGCCGTCGGGATCCAGCAGCGCCGCGGATGGGCCCAGTTCCGCGCAGCCGAGATGTATTATTCGCTGGTCGGGCGCGACGTCGAGCACGACATCGTGCCGTTCCTCGAAGACGCCGGAATCGGCATGATGGTCTGGAGCCCGCTCGCTGGCGGTTTCCTCACCGGCAAATACACGCGCGACAATCCGCAGGGCGATGGCGGAAGGCTCACCGGCTTCGACATGCTGCCCTATGACCGCGAGAAGGGCCACGTGGTGGTCGATAAACTGAGTGAGATCGCCAAGGCGCACGGAGCTTCTCCCGCGCAGATCGCTCTTGCATGGCTGCTCCGCAAACGCGGCGTCACCTCGATTCTGATCGGCGCGAATAAGATGTCGCAGCTCGAGGACAACCTGGCTGCCGCCAACGTGCAACTCGCCACGGAGCAGGTATCGCAGCTCGACGAGATCACGGCCCCGGGGCCTCTCTATCCGCATTGGTTTACGGCCCGCGTGCAGGATCCCACCGTCGCGCAGGCCTTGCAGGGCGGGAAAGCCATTCCGGCGGCGCAACGGTGATATGATCCGTTCGTATGAAACGGCGTCGGTTCATTCAAGCCTTGGCGGCGGCTCCGGCGGCCCCTGTTTTGCTGGCGCAACAATCCCAGTCCTCGCCCGCCGCAGCCGCCGATAACGCAGAGCCGGCCGCGCTGGAGTTGTCTGTCGCCGACGAGGCCGCTGACCCGGCTCCCCGGTTCTTCAGCGCCCGTCAGTTTGCGACGCTGCGGCGGCTCTGCGATCTGATCGTGCCGGGAGCGCAAGGCTCGCCCGGCGCGCTGGAAGCGCATGTTCCCGAGTTCCTGGACTTCCTGATCGGCGATTCTCCAATCGATCGCCAGCAACTTTGGCTGACCGGATTGGACGCGCTCGAACACGAATCGCAGACTCGATTCCGAAAACCGTTCGCCGATTCAGACGCGGCTCAGGCGGACGCGCTTCTGGCTCCGCTGCGCCAGCCCTGGACCTCGGACACTCCCGCCGATCCGGTCGCCCGTCTGCTGATCGCCGCTAAGCAGGACGTGCGCGCGGCGGCGTTCAACTCTTTCGAGCGGAATCTGGCTGCCTCCGGCGGCAAGATCCGGCGCACCGGCGGCGGCCTTTACTGGCTTCCTTTGGAGTAGCTCGCAAATGGCCGCTCCCAATTACGACGTGCTCATCATCGGCTCGGGTGCATCCGGAGGCATAGCTGCCTTCACGCTCACGAAAAAAGGGATCAAGTGCCTGATGCTCGACGCCGGGCCGCCCATCGATTTCGAAAGGAATCGCGTCTCGCGGCCGGTTTGGGAGCTGCCGTACCGCGGTTTGGGGAAACCAGGGCGCCTCGAGCACGTGTTTCAGGCTAACGAATACAACGCCAACCAATGGGTGGACGAGCAACAGGTTCCCTACACGCACGATCCCAACGAGCCGTTCAACTGGGTGCGAGTGCGCTTCGTGGGCGGGAAATCGCTGTTCTGGTCGCGCATGTCGTTCCGGTTCAGCGACTACGAATTCAAGGGCAAGGATCACGACGGTTTTGGCGACAACTGGCCGGTCAGCCTGGCGGATCTTGCTCCCTACTACGATCAAGTGGAGCCGATCTTTCGAGTCCGCGGCCGCAAGGAAGGTTTGAAGCAGCTCCCGGATGGAAATTTCATCGAGGACACCACGTCCTGGAGCCCGGCGGTCCAGAAATTCATCGCAGAGGCCGGGAAGCGCGATATTCCGGTCACGAAAATCCGAAGCTCGTTGGGCCGCGGGCCGCTGGCGAGCTCACTGAATCTTCTGCTGCCGGACGCGATGGCGACCGGGAACCTGACCATCGTCCCCAATGCGGTGGTCCGCGAGATTACGGTGGACAAAAACACCGGCCGCGTGAACGGCGCTAATTTTCTGGATCGCCACTCGCGCCGGGAAATGCACGCGAAGGCGAAAGTGGTGGTGTTGGGCGCATCCTGCCTGGAGAGCACGCGGATCCTTCTGAATTCGGGCCTCGCGAATTCCAGCGGTATGCTCGGTCATTATCTGCACGACCAGTTCTACATCACGCAGAGTGTTCAGGCGGTGATCCCTGAGGTGCGCGATAAGACGGCTCCGGCCGGCTACGCGTCGGGCGCCGGATATATCCCGCGATTCCGGAATTTGCAAACCAGGGAGAGGGATTTCCTGCGCGGCTACGCGTTCGACTTCAATGCGGGCGGCACGCCGGATCCGAAATTTTTTCCCTTGTACGGCAAAGCCCTGGACGAAGCGCTCGAAACCCACCGCGGATCCGGATTCACGGGCACATGCATGGGCGAAGTGCTGCCGCGTTTCGAAAACCACGTTCGCATCAACAAGGATGTCACCGATGCCTGGGGCATTCCCGTCCTCCACTTCCAGGTCCGCTACGGCGCGAACGAACTCAACATGGCCAAGGATGCCATCAACACCATGGCGGAGCTTTGCCGTGCCTGTGGATGGGAGGTGCTGGCTCGCAACAACCAACCACTCCCTCCGGGCTACAGTATTCACGAGCTCGGCACCTGCCGCATGGGCGACAATCCCCGAACCAGCGTGCTGAATAAGTGGAACCAGAGCTGGGACATAAAGAATCTATTTGTGGTCGACGGGAGCAGTTTCGTGAGCGGCGGCAGCCAGAATCCAACCATGACGATCCTGGCGCTCTCCATGCGGGCTTCCGAGTACCTGGCCGAGCAGATGCGCAAGGGCGATATCTAAGCCGGCCTGGCACATCGATTGCACCAATACGGTCGAGGTACTTCCTATGAGCAAGACCGTTAAGGTTTTCGGCCACCCTATCCATCAGATGCTGATCGTGTTCCCGCTCGGACTGCTGGCGACTTCGGTAATTTTTGACATTCTCTATTTCGCTTTGCAAGACATCAACTTTGCAGTGGCCTCCTATTACACGATGGCCGCCGGAATTATTGGAGCCCTTCTGGCCGCCATTTTTGGGCTCGCCGACTGGCTCAATATACCCGCGGGCACCCGTGCCAAATCGGTGGGCGTGTGGCACGGATCGGGAAATCTCCTGGTCACCGTGCTTTTCCTCGTCAGTTGGTTCCTGCGCAAGGAGCGGATGATTCCGGACTCCGCGAGCTTCACGCTCTCGATTATGGGGGCCATACTAGCGGTGGTTACGGGTTGGCTGGGCGGGGAACTGGTAAACAGATTGGGAATCGGAGTGGACGAAGGCGCTAATCCGAATGCGCCCAGTTCATTGCAAACCGATCATCTTCCTTCGGAAGAATGGAGACATTCCCACTGAGCGCCGGCTCGACTACTTTTTGACGAACTTCTGCACGGCCCGATTGACCGAATCGGCGACGTAAATCTCACCCTTCGGACTCACCGCGACGAAGTGGGCCTCGCCGAACTCCCCCCAGGTTCCCGCGGGGCCTGGCTTGCCGGTTGCCGCGAGGACTTTGCCGTCCAGATCCAGCCGCAAAAGCTGGCCGGCGAATCCGTTGACCATATAAATATACTGGCTGCCGATATCGAGCGCGCACGGCAGGCCTGCGTACTTGATTTCGCGGAGATATTTACCGTCCTGATCGAAAATCTGGATGCGCTGATTCTCGCGGTCGGTGACCCAAAGCTGGCCCTTCGCGTCGAGCGCGATGCCGTGCGCGACTTCGAACTTGCCCGGCTCGGTACCTTTGCCGCCCCAGAACTTGAGGAACTTGCCGTTCTTATCAAACTTCAGGACTCCGGGGTTCTGCTGCACGCCGCCCCGTCCGGCTCCAGGCGTGTGCCCCTGCGAGACGAAGATGTCTCCATTGGAGGCGATCGCGATGTCATTCGGCTCGTTGAAAAGGTGCGTAGTTGCATCCCAAGCGCCCGCTTTCCCTTTTTCACCGAGCGTCAGTAGCACCTGCCCCTGCGGACTTAGTTTCATTACGGTGTGCGCGCCGACGTCGGTCGCCCAGATGTTGCCGTCCTTATCGATGCGGATGCCGTGGCTGCGCGTGAACAGGCCTTCGCCGAACGCGCGGATGAATTTGCCGTTCTCGTCGAACTCCGTGAGCGGCTGCATGCCGCGGCTGAGTACGAAGAGGTGCCCCTTGGAATCGAACGCCACGCTCGAAGACGCGCCCATCATGACGTTCTCGGGAACCGGCAGCGGATCGGGCACCGCGACGTAGTCCAGCGGCGGGGCTTCCTGCGGCACCAATAATGCCGGGTTCGACGGCCGCTGCGCGAACGCCCCCGCTGCGCAAACAAGGAGAATCGCAAATCGTTTCATGTGTTGTCCTTTAGTTTCCACTGAGGCCGCCGGCCCAGACTCCATTGGTGTGATACGGCGCCGAATTTCCCACCATCTCCACGCGGCGAATCTTGCCGTTTTCGATCAGGAACGCCTCGGTCACCAGAATACTCGAGGGCCGATTGAAGCCCTTGAATTCGTAAGTTTTCCCCGTGGAGAGAACGCCCTTGTTGACCGTGCCCTGATCGAACACCACGTGCGCCCACACCACTCCGCGCTCGCGATCCACCACTGGATAGCGCCGGTGATGAATGTTCTGCACCACGAAATAATAGCCCAGCTTGAACTGTCCCATGCAGTCCATCGCGAAGGCGTCGATCCCGTCGGCGGGAGGCGGATTCCGCGGCGGCGCTTTGGCCGTATACGATCCGTTCTCGATACGCGAGCAATCATCAGTGAAGGGATAGGTTCCGGTATTGCCGATCCCCTTACCGTCATTCTTCTGAAGTCCGGTGAAGTACCCGTCGGCAACCGAAATCAACTCCTGGCGCGACATCTGCTGCGCAGGCGGAATCGACTTGAACCACATGTCCTCAGGTTTGAACGGCGCGTCCATCGAGGCGATGTTGTTTGGTCCGCCCCCACCCGGCTTGAAGAAAACGCTTTCGATCTCGGTAATGCGGCCGAGCTCAACGCGCAGCCGCAGGCTCATCAGGATCGGCCCGCCGGCCTCCTGCATCGTGCCCATATACGCGACCTGTCCGAATTCCGGATCGGCCCAGATGTGCGTATACTTGCCGCGGCCTTCCACGGTCTTCCAGAATCCGTCGCCGAGGTCGAGGAACTGGTCGTTCTCGCTATACTTCACGTCGGCCGAAAGCGGCAGCCGCTTTGGATCGTGCGCGACGAGTGCAGCTAGATACTGATCGACGAGATTTTCAAGGCACGCGCGATTGCAATTGAGCGGAATCGGTCCGGTAGCGGCATCGGCGTGCGGAGTGAGATAGCCTGACAAAAGCGCCGCCGCCGTCAGCACGGCTGCTCCTAAAACGATAAACACTGAGCGCATGGAGGTCCTCCCTGTCTATCCAGGTGATTCTATCGCAGAACCCGCGCAGTGTTGAGCAATGTCTGAAACAATAAAAAAAAGAACCGACGATAATGCCGTCTCTGCCAAAATCAGCGTTGCTGCTGCTGTCCGGGCTGTGCCTGTCCGGGCAAATGAACACGGGAGAGATTTCCGGCGACGTGCAGGACGCGCTGGGCGGAGCCTTGCCGGAAACGACCGTCATCGCCGAACAGAGCCAGACCGGTCAAAAATTCACCACTAAATCGAATAGCACCGGCCGGTACTTGCTTCCGCAGCTCCCGATCGGCGTTTACTCCCTGCGAGTGAGCGCGCCAAATTTTAAGGAAACGGTCGTCTCGAATGTAGAAGTGCACGTGGGAGACTCGCTGCGCTACAATTTCACTCTCCAGATCGGCCCGGCGAATGAAACCGTGGTGGTCGAGGCCAACACCGGCGATGTCCAGCCCGAGTCGGCTGAAATCAAGGATGTGATCCAGAACCGCCAGATCGTCAATATGCCGCTGAAGAGCCGGCAATTTCTGGATCTGGCCATGCTGAGCGAAGGAGTAGTTCGGCCGCCTGGCGGAACGCGCGGCGATGCGATGCAGCAGGCCGGAACGCTGGTGAACGTCCTGGGGCAGCGCAGCGGGCATAATCTCTACCTGATCGACGGAGCGACCGTGACCGACGAGCACTTCAATAACATGGTCGTCGCGCCATCCATCGAGGCCATCAGCGAGTTCAATATCCAGAAGACGTCCTACACTCCGGAGTTCGGCGGAAAATCCGGAGCCGTGGTCAACGTGGTCACGAAATCCGGCACCAACGATTTTCATGGCAGCCTCTTCGAGTTCGTGCGAAACGACCTCTTCGACGCGAAAAACTTCTTCGATTCTCCCAGCGCTCCCATTCCTCCTTTCCGTCAGAATCAGTTCGGCGGGAGCCTCGGCGGTCCGGTCTCCAGGAACCGGACGTTCTTTTTCCTGAGCTATGAAGGGCAGCGAATCCGAAAATCGGTCACCAGCACGTTCTCGGTGCCCACGCCGGCCATGCGCGCAGGCGACTTCATCGGCCTGCCTTCCATCTACGATCCTGGTAGCTCCGATTCCGGAATGCGCCAGCCGTTCCTTGGAAATCGCATACCTGCGACGAGCCTGGACCCGGTTGCGAAGGCGCTGCTCAGCGCCATCCCGAAACCGAATCTTCCGGGAATCGCCCAAAACCTGCTCACTGCCCAGATCCAGAGAGTCAACGCGAACAACTATAGCGCCAGGCTGGATCACCAGTTCCGCGGCAGCGACACGGCGTACACTCGTTTTTCACTGTTCGACGCGCGCCAGTTCGATCCGTTCGGATCGGGCGTGCTACAGGAGAACCTGCTGCCGGGATTCGGGCGGAACTTGAGCACGCACGCTCTGAACGGCGTGGCAGGGTGGACCCACGTATTCTCCGCCGGATTCCTCAATGAGGCGCGATTCGCATTTCTGACCGTGGGCGGAGGACAAACGAGTCCGAACTCCGGAAACCCGTTCGCGCGGAACGCCGCTCTGCAAGGCGTTACCGCGAATCCGCAAGACATGGGATACCCGCAGGTTTCCTTCGGCGGACAATTCACCACCATGGGCGATCCGGCGCTTTTTACGTTCCGCGAGAACCGCGACTTCGAGTTCTTCGACAACGTGAATCTCCATTGGAAGACGCACACCGTAAAATTCGGTGCTTACCTGATGCACTACGATCTGCGCCCGGTGAATCCGAATGGCGCGCGCGGAATTTTCTCGTTTACGCCCAGATTCGCTTCATCCGCTCCCGGTCTGGGAGATGGAAACGCCTTCGCCGATTTCCTGCTGGGCTTCCCTACCACCGCGCAGGTGGGACTGGGCCGCGGCGCGATGGACGCCAACACCGACTGGGCACATTTTTACGTGCAAGATAGCTGGCAGGCCGCGCGCAACTTGAAGCTCGATTTCGGCCTGCGCTACGAATACAACCGCAACCTGACGGACGCGGAAAACCGGATGGCGGCGATCGACACCTCCGTTCCCGGCGGGCGTTTTGTGATCGCGAGCGACTCCTCGGGGCGGATCTCGCCGGACGCGAGTGCACTGCTTCCGTTCCTGCCGATCCCTTACGTCACCTCAACCCAGGCCGGCTGGAATAACAGCCTGCTCACGAGCCGCCCTCTGCGATTCGCGCCTCGCGGCGGATTCGCCTGGACCCTGAGTCCGAACACCGTGCTCCGCGGAGGCTTCGGGATCTATCCGAACCAGGCCGCATACAGCATCGTGACTGCGTTCGCGCAGAGTCTCCCGTTTTTCGTGACGAAGACGGTAAGTTCGAACGCTGCCGCCGCGCCCGCCTTCACCACCGGAAATGCGCTGACGACGGCTAGCGTGGGCACTGTGGGCGGCAACAATCTCAATCACGACTTCAAGGTAGAGTACAACGAGGTCTGGAATTTCAGCCTGGAGCGCGAGATTACTCGCAGCTCGGTATTGTCGATCGCCTATATCGGTTCGCGGACTGTACACGCCGACAGCTCGACGGTGCTCAACGTGCCCATTCCCGGGCCGGGCGACATCGCGGCGCGTCGCCCGATACCGCAATTGAGCCAGGTGAGCACGATCCGCTGGGATGGATGGGCCACCTATCACGCCTTCGCCGTCGATCTCAAACGCCGCCTCAGCCGGGGTCTGACCTTCGATGCGAACTGGACGTGGTCGCATTCGATCGACGATGCTTCCGATCCTGGAGCCACCCTCAACGAATCCAACCTGCCGCAGAACGTGTATAACCGCTTCTCCGAAAAAGCGTCATCGAGCTTCGACCACAGGCATCGCGTGGTGGTCAGCGCCGTATATCAGATTCCCGCGCCCGCGAACAGCCGGTGGATCGAAACAACACTGGGCGACTGGCAGGCAGGCGGCAACTTTACCGCGCAGTCAGGTGCGCCGTTCACCGTCAACATCGCGAGCGATCAGGCGAACATCGGCGCCGGTCCGGCGCAGCGGCCCAATGTTTCTGCTGACCCGAACCGTGGACTTCGAACCCCGGAGCAGTGGTTCGACACCAGCGTCTTTTCGCTCCCGGCGCTTTACACGTTCGGCAACGCGCCGCGAAACGGGGTGATCGGGCCGGGGCTGGCTGAATTCGACCTTTCCTTGCAGAAGGACCTGTTGCTGAAGGAACCTCTGCGGCTTCAGTTCCGCGCGGAAGCCTACAATCTGCTGAATCATCCGAATTTCAATATCCCTAACCGGATCGCATTCACTCCGAACTTCGGACGGATTTCCAGCGCGCAGGATTCGCGGCAAGTCCAATTCGCCTTGAAATTATTGTTTTGATTGCGCGGCCGGCTGCGCGAGCGCTGGATGCAGCGGCCAGTTGCCGTCGTACGGCGGCCAGTTCGGCACGGGTACTTCAGGAGTCGGATAGAACATCGCGGAGTAGATCGTACGGATCTTGGCGTTGTCGATGAAAAACCACTCGCTGAAGACGTTGCGGCGAGTCGTCGTGCCGGGCTTCCGCAGGAACACGGCCATCGCCAGCACGACGCCGGCTTCTTCATCCACCACCGGATACCTCCGCGCGGCGACGTTCTCGATATTAATCGTCGCCAGGCCCGACGTGCAGTCGCGCGTGCCGTCGCCGCCCTTGCCGCCTCGAGCTCCCGCGCCCGTCATGGTCGTTCCGTTCTCGATGCGGACACACCCGGGATGGGCCATGATGATCGACCCGTCATGTGTCGTGATGCCGTCGAAGTAGCTGTTGGTGATCGCAACCAGAGCTTCGCGCGAAAGCCGGTCCGCCTTGGGCACGGTCCTCTCCGGCGGCGGATTCGCGATCAGGTTATTCGTATCGAACACCGTCGCCGGAGCGCCGTTGAGGCCGACATCGCCAGGGCGCGCGATGTACCACTCCGCTTCGGTGATCTTGCGGTTCTCGACCCGGACACGCACCGTCACGATCGCCGTTTTGCCGCTCTCTTCCACGGTCCCGAAGTACGCAGCCTGCCCGCTGACCGCGTCCAGGTAGCGCCGCTGGAGCTTGCCGAGTTCCGTGACCGATTTCCAGACGCCTGTTCCCAGCTTCACCACCACTGCATTCTCGGTCTGGCGGAATGCCACGAATAACGGCGCCGCGGGAGGATCGTGCTTGACGACGGCGTTCAGGTATTGATCGAGCGTTGCCTTCAGGCACGCCCGATCGCAATCATTCGGCGCGGCGAACAATTGCGTCGCGGCGATTCCGGCAAAAAGGATAGCTCTAGAGAACATTGGCCTCCCGCATCACTTTTTCGCACTTGGTGCGGATCTGCGTCGCGACCTCATACGGATCCCCGCCCTGCAACTCCGGCAGGAACAGTTCGACCGAAAGCGCGCCGTCATAGCCCTTTTCCGCGAGTTTTCGCAGAATCCGGACCAGCGGAGCGACTCCGTCGCCTGGAATGACGCGGGTCGGCTGTCCCAGTAGCTCGCGCGGCATATCCGGCGTGTCGTTGAAGTGCACGTGCGCCAGTTCGCCGGGCTTGAGCGTGTCCAGATCCTCGAACTTGCCCATCCCCGACCAGAAGTGATAGCAGTCCAGCATCGGCCGCACGTTGGGGTGGTTCGCTTCGCGGATCAGCTTCAGGGACGTGGTCAGCGTGGAGATCAGCGTCGAACTGCGAGCGAATTCGATCATGCCGGTCAGGTTGAACTGCTTGGCCACGTCGCCTGCCTCGCGGATCGCTTCCGGAGCGGCCTTGTAGTCGTCTTCCTTAACCATTCGGTTCGTCGTGCTGGGGCAATAGATCTTGGTGAGCCCAAGCGAAGCGAACTGCTCGCACCGCTTCTTCCAGGCTTCAAGCTGCGCGGCGAACCCGGGATTACGATTCCAGAAGTCCTGGAGCACCGAAGCTCCCGAAACCGGCGTGAGGCCGAGGTCGGTGATGATGCTCTTCGCGGCAGCCAAGCTGTCGGTCTTCAGAAAATCGTCCAGGATACGATCCGTAATCTCGACGTTCTTTATGCCGGCCTTGGCCCAGCCTTCGAGCATCTTGCGATAGCCGGCACGCTGGGACGTCGTTTGGTGGATGCTTAAAACCATTTTTCCGGGCGCGGAAACCGCGGGAATTACATCAGCCAAAGGCGCCGCCAAAGGTGCAAAAAGCATGGTTCGTCGGGTGAGCATGAATCATACTATAACGCCATTTAGTAAGGCGAGCACCGCGCTGTGCTTCTTCTTCTCGGCCCATGCCCGAGGGGTCGCCCAAGGCTCGGCGTCTGCTTCCACCGGGTCCGCGCCCCGCTCCAGCAGCAGCTTCACCAGATCGACCCGGCCCCATCGGCATGCCCAACCAAGTGGAGTGCTCTTGAGCAGATCGTCTCGCAGGTCGAGTCTCGCTCCGGCATCCAGGAGCGCAATAGCGAATGCTATCCGTAGTTCCGTTTCTGCGTCGCGGCCGTGCAAACCCATCACGTCGTGGAGGCTGGTCCGTCCAAAGAAGAGCCTCACGTTGGGGTCGCAGCGTTCCAGCACGAGTCGAAAGCATTCGAGGCTGCGATAGAGCGGGTGCCATAGCATCCACCACCAGCGAGGATCGTCGCGCGGCCAGGTCATGCGCGGAAGCGCCAAGCGAACAAGTTCCGGATGCCCGCCCGCCGCGCTGCTCCACAAGAGCAACTCGGCCAGGGTTTCTTGGCGGCCTACCAGACCCTCCGGAAGACGGCCGGCCGCATCCTCGGCGAATAACTTTTTGGCCTTTTCGATGTCACCCCGGATCCCCACCGACGTCGGATGCTCCAAGGCTCCGTGTCGCTCTAGCAGTTCGACCATCGCCCAGTCTCGTTTCTCACAAGCCCACGCGATCGGAGCTTTGCCGAGATGCGGCTTGGGATTCGGATCCGCGCCTCGTTTGAGCAGCGTCTCAGCCATCGCGAGCCGTCCAAACTGCGCACACTCTTCTAGCGGGCCGCCCCAGCCGTCGCAATCCGCGCCCTCCACGCGAGCGCGTTCGTCGGGGTCGAATCCGAGGTCGAGGAGCAGTTCCAAGATATCGGCCCGGTCATGCCGCGCCGCTATACTCAACAGGCCGCCGTACCAGAGATCTCTCTGCATGACGGGTGCGTTCGACAGCTTGCCTTCCGCATGTTTTGTACGAAGCCAATCGGCCTCGCCGAGCGCCACTGCCGATCGTGGCGTTAACTCGGCGCCATGTTCCCGCAGCCAATCCGTCATCCGACGGAATCGATCTACAGAATCGTCTTGTCGCCAGCATGCCACCGCCATATCGAGCGGGGCCCAGTCGGAATCAGTCCGCCAGTTCACGTCATAGCCGTGACCCACTAGCCAGTTTGCCAGGCGCTCCATGCGCATACACGCAGCCGCGTGCAATGGCCGGCGGTGCGCCTCGATGAGAGAGGGATCGGCCTCGATCATCTTGAGGATGCGGTCCTCATCGTGCTGCCTGAACGCGTTCATCAGCTCTTCTCGCGCTGGCTTGGTGTGTCCTGCGGCTGGGCCGGCCCGAGCCTTGCGGAGATCTTCTTCCTCCTGGATGATCGCGGCGATTTCGTCATACCCGCGATCCGTGGCGATTGTCAGCGCCGTCGTCGCCTCGCGATGCGGCCAAACTCCCTTGCGAGCGTTTGCTCCATCCTGCATCAGGAGGCGGACCATCTTGGGCAAACGGTTATATACGGCATAATGCAGCGCTTGATGCTCATTCTCGTCGGCCATGTCCATGGTCACGAGCTCGGGCTTCGCCTCGATCATCGTCCGTACTTGTTCCAGATCTCCCGCGCGGACCGCGTCGGCAAGCTGATGAATAGAGTGCGTCACTGCTATGGCGACTACTACTTCGCGGCCGCCAGGCTGCGATACGCCGATTCGACGAACGCGTCTGACGGGCCATACAGCGGGTCGTAATCCTGCGTGGGACGGGCATTCTTCACCTGCTCGAGCGTCATGCCGTTCTTCACCATGTCCTGGATGCGGTCGCGGACGATGGTCAACATGTCGCGGTATTCCACCACGTCGGCCTCATCGCACAGCCGGCCGTGGCCGGGGATCACCATCGTCCCGCCCTCCTGCTTCTCCGCAGGCACGGTAATGTCCAGGATGCGGTTCAGCGCGTTCACCAGCCCGTTGATGCTTCCGCCGTGCGCCACGTCGATCACGGGATACCGGTCGGGAACGAAGATATCGCCTGTGGTAACCACATCCGATCTTCGGAAGAACACCAGGCTGTCGCCATCGCTGTGTGCGGCCGGCTGATGAAACATCTGGACCGCCTCGCCGTTCACGAACAAATCCTTGCTATCTACGAAATACGTGTCCATGGGCCAGCTACCCGGGGGCGCCCCGGCTTCGCGCATCCGCGCGGCCACTTTCTCATGCGCCACCATGGTCGCCGGGAAACCAGCGTTGTAGCCGGCGACGTTGCCGCCCGTAATCGTGCGCCCGGCGTCCGCCACTTTTTCGTTGCCGCCGGTGAAGTCCGCATCGGCGCTGGTGTTCAGAACGTACCGGATCGGCCTGTCGGAAATCTTGCGAATCGCCGCGATCAGCTTGTCTGCCTGGGCGGCCTGCTTGGTGTCCACCACCAGCACGCCGTCTTTGCCGACCTGAACCGTAGTGTTCCCTCCGCCGCCGGCGAGCATGTACACGTTGCCTTGCACCGGAAGAATATGAATTTCACCATCGTCCACAGGCTGGATGGGCTGGATTCGCCGGACCGACGCCGATGTCGTTCCGCCCGGATACATCGTCTCCGCCCCGCCGTGGGCGGATTTTTCCGGAATGTTGTGGCGCATCGCGAACTCGTTCAGGAACGGATTCGTCCCCGGCAGGAAATGCGGGACTTCGCCCTTCGGCCGCGGCACTTCGGTCACCACTTCGCAGGGATACGGATCGATCTGCTGATGCGGATCCAGCTCATAATCGGTCGAACGGATAAACGGCTCCGTCAGATACACCGGATCGTTCACGATGCTCACCAGCGTCAGCCGGTCGCCGTGCCGGATGAAGTGCTCCGTCAGCGTCGCGCGATCGCTGCGGGGGATCCCGTTGCGCCGGATCCAGCCGGTCTTGAGATGCGTGGTGGTTACGGTGAGAATATCCCCGTCCCATTTTCCGGTGGAAAAACCCTGCCAGGTGTGCGCCGCGTACTCGGGCGGGTGCGGCCGGCCGTCCATCCAGATGGTCCGCTCCGGCGCCTGCCAGGAGATATGAGTATGCCAGGCGATGATCTGCTGCGTATCGCGATCCACTTCTTTCCAGATGCGCGTGTTCGCGGGTCCGCGCGGAGCATAGTCCGCAGGGTGTGGTTTGCATTGGTGTTCGGGCAGCGTGAGGATTTCCGCGTCCCAGGCTTCGCCGCGCAGGCGGGCGGCATCGGTGATCGGCAGCCCTAAATAGTCGCCGATTTCGGGCCCCGGGATGCGCTCCGGCTGATCTTCGTGAAACACCGGATTCCACTCGCCCGATAGATCGATCTGCGCGAACCCGATCAGCGGCGTCAACGCCGCAATTATCATGAGCCGATTCATACGTCCTCTATTGCACCCTGCACGAGAAGTTCGCCGACTCGTCCGTGCTGCCCGAGCCGCTGTAAACAGCCACCTGCGGATATGGGCACAGAGGACGGGTGCGATCGATGTTTCCGGCGCGCACCCGCGACGCCTTGATACGATCCGGCGCCTTCCCCTGCTCCACCCATCTGCTGAGCGCGTCGATCATGCGGAACGTGCTGGTGCCATCGCCGCCCTGGCAATGCCCCATCCCCGGAACCATAAACAGCCGGATCGAATTCGAAGTGGCCGCTTTCCCGAGCGTGTCCACCACGCTCTCGTAATAATTTACGCTGTTGCGCGGTGCGATGCCCGGATCCGCCCACCCGTGGTACATCAGCACCTTGCCGCCGCGCTCGAACAATGGCTTGAGATTGGGATCGGTCGAATTCATAAGCGCTCCGATTTTCTTGTCCCCGGCAGCCATGTCGCGCTCGGCGTCGAACGTCAGGTAGTTCCACTGAGGATCCTCGAATACCAGATATTTGTACGTCTCCTCCGCCAGTGCCATCGGCCGTGGGCCGGAGAGTGTCGCCCAGCCCGTTTCGCTCCCCGGCTCCAATCCCGGAAACAGCGATTTGCCGCGTAAATCCCGGGGACCCGTGTAGATCTGCCGCGCGGCCTCCACTTCCGGCGCCGTCAGGCAGGACGGCTCGCCGGCGCCTTTGCACAAGAGGACCTTCGGATCGAAATGGCACTTCACCGGATTTTCCAGTACCCCGTCCTTTACGCCGTCGAGTTCGTCGCACGCCGCCAGCACGGCCGCGTGCAGAATCGCGTACTTCGCGGGCGGAATGTAGCCGGCGTCGTCTTTATGAGCCACCTGGGCAGTCCACACCTGAGCGCCCTGAAGATGGGTCGTGTGGATCGCCGCCGCGCCCGCGATGATGCCGTCGTAATCGGCGGGAAATCGCTGCGCTTCGGTGAGCGCCTGCCGTCCGCCTGTCGAACAGCCATTCCAATACGAATACTTCGGACCGGTTCCGTAGCGCGCCCCAATCATCGCTTTGGCCGCGACGGTCATCTCGTGAACCGCGCGATAGGAGAAGTCGATCACCTTTTCCGGATGCCCCGGGATGAATGTCGCCGGATTCCCGCCAGCGTGCCCCGTATCAGTGCTGGCCGCTGCGTAGCCATCTTTGACTGCCGTACCGAGTGCCGGATAGCTGATCGTTCCTGCCCAAGCGCCATTTCCCACCGATTGCAGATTGCCGTTCCATTCCGATTCCGGAAGCCAAACCTCGATGCGGATCTCGGAATCAGCCACGGGCGTAAGCGTGGCGACTACGCGGCAGAACGCGGGCACATCGCGAAACGAAGGGCCCTGTTTGCCCTTCGGCGAAGGCGCCGGCGAACGGAACGAGCCCGCTGGAACGACGCTCGCGGCGTCGATGCGGGCGTGCGGAAGCTTCAGCGCGGCGACTCCCTCGCACGTGGAAGCAGCCAATAGCGGGCTGCCGACGAGCACGGCAGCCGCAAGCAGATGCAATTGTCTTCGCAACATGATAGCGGCTCCCTACTAGCCTACTACCGCGTTGCGTCCACTGGACGGCTCCTAAACCTCAGAACGAATACTTCAGTGCGAACTGTAGAATGCGCGGGTTCACGGTCGTCGCAGTGATGGTTCCGAACGTTGCCGGAGTAGATACGGCCAGCGCCGGATTTGCAAACTGCGGATGGTTGGCGATGTTGAAGAACTCGGCCCGGAATTGAACGTTCTGCCGTTCCCCGATGCGGGTGTCCTTCATGATCGTGAGATCCCAGTTGAACTGCCCCGGACCGTTGACGATACCCACACCCGAGTTGCCGAACAGAGTCGGAAGGGGACCGCCTGGAAACGCCGCCGCGGAATTGGGAGCCGTCGGAGGCGCGCAGAACGCCGAAGCGTCGAGATATCCGGGCCCACCGCTGACCCCGCCAAGCCGGTTGTGAATGTCGCCCGAGGTCAGGATGGAAGAATAGGTCCGTCCAGGGCACATTTGCGCCCGGGCGATCACAAAATTGCCCAGGCCATATACCGTTCCTCCATTCGAATCCGTAATCGTCATGGGAGTGCCGCTCTGAACCGTGGTCAAGCCGGAAATATTCCACCCGTTCGTGATTTTTCCGAGCGCACCCATTCGATTTCCGAAGGGCAGGTCGTAGCTGTAATTCACGATCAGACGCTGCGGCCGGTTAAAACCCGCGGGACCGTATTGCTGCGCCAGGTCCGACGGATTGTTGCTGTTGGCGCCGGTCGCACCGACGTTATTCGCCGAGAGATTGTTCAGATCCTTGCTCCAGGTATAGGCGGCCTGCATGCTGAATCCACGGGCGAACTGCTTTCGAACGGTGACCTGCAAGCTGTTGAAGTTGGAAATTCCGTCAAAGGACGTGACCTGGAATCCCGCCGGCTGGTAGCCGAGGATCGGAGCCCGGAGCGCGGCGTTCGCGGTCGTATTCACCGTGATCCCGTTGATTGGATTGCTTGGGCTCGCCAGACCCGGCGTGTTGATCGTGTGATAGGTGTCCACCAGGTTGATGCCGCTGGAACCCACATAACCGGCCTCGAGCACCCAGCGGGAAGCAAATTGGTATTGGAAATTAAGATTGTATTGCCGGATCAGCGGGGTGTGGATGTTTTCCGTGATGGCCGGCGTGTTCAGGTTGGAGGTAGCTCCGGTCTGAAAGTTCGCCCAGCGCGAGGCAAAAGTGCCCAGCGGCGTCGAAGGATACGGATTCTGCAAGCTGAACGGCACCGTCGCGGGACCCGGTCCGGCGTAATCCAGAGTGACCGCGTAGGGGTAACCCTGCTCGAGTCCGTGAACGAACCGGTCTCCGGCCACACGATCGTAGAAGATACCCGCGCCGCCGCGCATCACCAGCTTGTCTGTGAGCTGATACGCGAATCCGATGCGAGGCGCGAAGTTGGTCAGCGGCGGCCCGCTCTTCACTGGCAGTTTCCGGTCGGAAACCAGAACGCCCTGGGGTGGCGCAGGATAGTGATCCAAATAGTTGCTCGGGACCACATAACCGACTAGTCCGGGTCCAGAGGTCGTGGGACCTGTTGGCGGAATGGGAACGCTTCGGATCTGGCTCTCCCAGAAGTTGGTCAAGTTCCCGTATTTGTCGCTGAACGTTCCGTCGTATTCCCAGCGCACGCCCAGATTCAGGGTGAGCTTGCGGTTCACTTTCCAGTCGTCCTGAACGAACGTATTTGTGTTCGAGAGCAAATACCCGTGCACGATTCCGTTGGGTCCGCTGCGCACGCAGAACAGGCACTGCAGGATGTTGCCGAAGCCGCCATTCGTGTTTCCCGGATTCGCAGGACTGCAGGTCGCATCGCCCGGCGCGCATCCCGGCCGGCCGATCAGCCAATCCGCGAAGGACCCGAAGAACAGGAATCCGCGCTCCAGACCCTGGAAAACGATCGGCCAGTGCGTGTGCTCGTATTCAAAACCGGCGCGCAGCGTATGCGATCCGGTGGTCCAGGCGATTTGATCGCCAAGCTGGATCTGGTTCGTCGGGCTGTAGGAAGGATACAGTGACCCGCCATGGCTCGGCCCCCCGAAGATCACCGTGACAGGCAGTTCCGTGATGGTCGGAACAATCGGGGTTTGCCCGATCTGCTGCGGCGATCCGGGAGTCGAATCCTGACCGAGCTGATAGTTCCTTTGGAAGGAGGCATGCGCTTCGTTCACGAACGTGGGGCTCAACACGCTGGTGAGCTTCAGAACGGCATATGTATTCGAGTACTGAATGTTCGCGGGCGTGCCCGGAAGGCCGCCGGACAGATTCAACGTCTGCGGATTATTCGTATAGAAATAGCGCGCAGCCAGGTTTTCCTTGCTCGTGAGGGCATAGTCCACGTTCACCAGGCCTTGGTCTTCCGTATATTTCGCCGGGATGCTGAACCGGTGGGGTCCATAGACTCCCGTCGGTGAACTCGGGATGTAGTAACTGCCATCCGGGTTCTTAAGCTGAAGGATCTTCACTGCAACCGGATTGATATTCGAGCCGTCGCAGGCAACCTGGATTCCGGGAACTAAACCTCGCAAGAACGTGTTGTAGGGGCCCGCAGATGCCCCGGGATGATTATCGGGACACATTGCCGCTCCGAGGGCTGACTGAAAGCCGGGCGCACTGCGGTCCCCGCCCGGAATCGGGTACAGAAAGGAGGTACTCGAACCCTGCGGCGCAACGGCATTGAGCTGGCGCGTGCCCTGATAGCTGCCGAAATAAAAAATCTTGTCTTTCACCACCGGGCCGCCGATGGTCCCGCCGAACTGATTCTGCTTCAGGACCTGCCGCGTGCCGCCCCCGTCGCGGTTCTGGAAAAAGTCGTTTGCGTTCAGCTTCTCGTTCCGGAAGAACTCGAACAGCGACCCATGAATGTCGTTCGTGCCCGACTTGGTCACGACGTTCACGTTCGCCCCAGGATTGCGTCCGTAGCTGGCATCGTAGGTCGAGGTCTGAATCTTGAACTCCTGAATCGCATCCGGATTGGGAATTCCAATGCCGGTGTAGATGCCGGAGTCATTCGAGGTGCCGTTATTGGCGATATTGTTGATCGCTACGCCGTCCATCTGGTAGTTGTTCTGCCCCGGATCGCCGCCGTTGACGCTGAAGTCCTGGGTCGCTTTGCCGAAGGCGGTGGCATTGCTGACGCCCACGTTCACCCCCGCTGATAATCCGATAATCTGGGTGTAATTGCGATTACTCAGCGGCAAGGCCGTCACTACCCTGGAATTCACAGTGGTTCCGAGCGTCGAAGTGGCCGTCTGAAGGGTTTCGGCGACCGCCTCGACCGTAACCTGCTCGGTCTGCGCGCCAACTTCCATGGTCCGGTCCAGCACCGGCGTCTCGGTCACGTTCACGTTGAACGAGGAGACCTCTGAGGTCTTAAAACCCATCGCCGAGAAACGTACCTTGTACGTCCCGGGCGGGATGAGTGTGAACCGGTACGTGCCGTCGCTTCCGGTGGTCGTCGTGCGCTCCTGGTTGGTCTGCGTGTTGGTGATAGTCACCGTCGCATTGGGGACCAGCCCGCCAGAAGGATCCGTCACCGTCCCGGTGATCGCTCCCGTGCCGGCCGACTGCCCCATCACGGTAGGAACCGCCACAAAGCCAGCAAGCAGAATCACGCAGAAAACGCCTAACAGGTTCCGGAATCTCATAAATCCCCTTTCGTTTTTAGGAGTCGCGGGACGCCAGAAACAAATCGGACATGGATATAGCGCATGAAGCGTTCCCACGGCTGGCCTCTCACGGGATTGTATGCTAAACTTCTTCCGGCGTTGATCAAAACAGCGTCAAATCTTGGGTGAACCTATGGTGAGAGTGCTCCTCGAATCCATTCCCTTCGGTCCCTTCAGCCTGGATATTGCCAACTCTCGCCTTTTGCGGGACGGCATCCCAATGGAGGTTCGCCCTCAGGCATTGCACGTTTTGCAGGTGCTCCTTCAGAACAGCGGCCGCTACGTCGGATACGACCAGATGATTCAGGAGGCCTGGAACGGCACCCTGGTTTCCAAGCATACGGTGGCGGTTACCGTGGGGGAGGTGAAAAAGATCCTGGGTGAATTTGGCCCTTGGATCAGCTACCGCCCGCGGCTCGGATACTGCTTCGAGGCTCCCAGCGCGGATGATCTGGTGCGCCAGGGCTGGCACTGCTGGAATCGCTGCACCCGCGAAGGATTCGAAAAAGCCTTGTGTTATTTCCAGCGCGCTGCGAGGGAAAGCAACGATCCTCGGGCTTTCGCAGGCGCCTCCATGTGCTACATGATGATGGGCACCTGCGGAATGCGCCCGGCGCGCGAAATGTACGAAGGCTTTCTTCAGGCCCACGGACGCGCCGTAGCGCTCAGCGGGCTTACCCCGGATCTCCGGGCGGACCGGGCCCAGGGCTTGCACGTTTTCGAGCACAGGGATTCCGAAGCTGAGGCGGAGCTCCTGCAGTCCCTACGCGAAAAGCCCAAATGGGCGCCGGCCCACATTCGCTTGACCATGCTCTATTCCGGAACCGGACGCCTGGACGAAGCTCTGGAACAGATCGAGGAAGTCCGTTCCCTCGATCCGCTGTCGGTGCACCTCCCTTCTTCCGAAGTGTTTGTCCGCTTCTTCCGCAGGGAAGTGGACCGGGCCCTGACTGCCGCCCGCAACGCTCTGGAGCTACACCCCTACTTGCCGCTGAGCCGGGCCCTCTACGCCCAGGCTTTGGAGTCCTCGGGCCAAATCGAACAGGCCCTTAGGGAATACCGCATGGCGACCATGCTTTCGCCGGATCTGCCCTGGCTCCGCGCTCTGGAAGCCATCTGCCTGGTGAACAGCGGCCGCTGCTCGGAAGGAGCAGCCATATTCCGGGAACTCGAGCGCCTGCGCACCACCGAATACGTGGACGCCTACTTCCAGGCGCTCCTGCTGCACGCCCTCGGGCGCAAAGACGAAGCTTTCCAGGAACTGGAGCGCGCCATTAACGAAAATTCGGCCGCGCTCTTTGTGATCGATGTCGATCCCCGCATCGACCCGCTGCGGGCCGATCCTCGCTTCGGACCACTGCGGGACCGCGCGCTGGCTCCGCGTACTCTTGCCGCGGCGGCAACCACGAACTGAGTTACTTGCAGACGAAATTCGCGGACTCGTCCGTGCTCCCCGACCCCTTGTAGTTGGCGGTCTGCGGATAGGGGCACAGGGGACGGGTCCGGTCGGTTTGGCCATTGCGCACCCGCGATGCTTCGATCCGGTCCGGAGCTTTGCCCTGCTCGACCCACTCCTCCAGCGCGGCCAGCATGTCGAAGTTCGAAGTGCCGTCGCCGCCCCCACAGTGCGCCATCCCGGGAATCATGAACAGGCGGTAATTGCTGTTGATTTTGTCGCGGCCGCCCAGGGCCTTCTCCACGCTCTTGTAGTACTCGACGCTGCTTCCCGGCGAAATCTGCGGATCGGCCCAGCCGTGATATTGAATGATCTTGCCGCCGCGCGCGATGAACGGCTTCAAGTTCGGGTCGAGCGCATCCACCACCTTGCCGACCGTCTCCTGGGTCTTCGCCATGTCGCTGTCGAAATTGAACGTCTTGTAATCCCAGCTGTTGTCTTCAAAGACCGCGTATTTGAATGTGTCGGTGGCGATGGTGAACACGTTGGGCCCGGCCATTGTGGTCCATCCCATTTCGCTGCCCGGCTCGTGCCGCTGGAAGATCACGCTCTTGGTCCGCGGATTCACCACATCCGAGTAAATCCTCCGCACCGTTTCCACCTGCGCCGAAGTGAGGCAGGTCGGCGCGTCGGCGCCCTTGCACTCCAGGACCTTGGGATCGAACTTGCACTTCGTGGGATCTTCCAACACGCCGTCCTTCACGCCGTCGGTCGCATCGCACGCCGCCAGAACCGCTTCATGGATCGCGGCAAATTTGGCCTGAGGAAGTGCGCTCGATTCATCCTTGTGCGTAGCCTGTCCGATCCACACCGCCTGCGTCGAGCGGCCCGTGAAATTGATGGCCGGAGATCCCGCCACGATCGCGTCGAAATCTTCCGGATACCGCTGTGCCGACATCAGCCCCTGACGACCGCCGGCCGAGCAGCCGTTCCAATACGAATGCCGCGGATCGCGTCCGTAGAATGCCCGGATCAGCAGTTTCCCCGTGGTCGCCATTTCGTGCACGGCCCGGTAGCCGAAATCGATCACCTTCTCCGGATGACCCATTGCGAAGCTTGCGCTGCCGCCCTCGTGGCCGGTATCGGTCATGGCCGATGCGTAGCCGCGCTGCATGCCCGCCGCCAGCGTGTTGGGCGTGATCGATCCGCTCCAGCCGCCGTTGCCGTTGGCTTCGAAATTTCCATTCCAGCCCGTCGCTGGAAGCCAGTATTCAATCCTGATATCGGAGTCGCTGGAGGGTTTCGACGTCACTTGAACGCGGCAGAAAGCTGGCAGATTGTCGTACCCGCCGCCTCCGGCTTTGCCCTTCCCTTTTCCTCCAGCAGGCGCCGGCGGCGTGAAAGCCCCCGCGGCAACCGATTCCGCCATGATCGTCGTATGCGGAATCGCAAGCGAGTTCAAACTCTCGCACGAAGCCCCTATAGCCTGCGCCGGAAGAAACACGGCCAGCACGAACGTGAGCAACAGCAATCCTGCCAGTTTCATAACCCTCTCGGCCTCCTCTTTTCCTGTGGGGCGGGTCTCCAGACCCGCGGTGGGCTTCCAAGCCCGCCTATTAGGGCATCTTACACGCAAAATTCGCCGATTCGTCGGTGCTGCCGGACCCCTTGTAAACGGCCACTTGCGGATACGGGCACAACGGCCGCATCCGGTCCGCTTTTCCGTCCCGCACGCGCGCAGCTTCAATCCGATCCGGCGCCTTGCCGCGTTCCACCCATTGCTCGATCGCAGCCAGCATATCGAACGTGTCCGTCCCGTCGCCGCCGTTGCAGTGCCCCATGCCCGGCACCATGAACAGCCGCACCGAGTCCCGCGCCGTCTTCGGCCCGATTTTCTCCACAACGCTCTTGTAGTAATCCACCGCAAGCCTCGGCGGAATTCCCGCATCGCTCCAGCCGTTGTACAGAATCAGTTTGCCGCCGCGTTCGACGTACTTGCCGATATCCGGATCGTTGGCGTTGATCACCGTGTTCTCCGGAGTATCCGCCAGCGCCAGGTCGCTATCGAAATTCACCGGGCGCTTGCGCGGGTCCCAGCTCGGATCCTTGAACGCGAAATACTTGAAAAAATCGGACGAAATCGAAACCGGCGCGGGACCCGCCGACTGCGCCCACATCAGCTCGCTGCCGGGAAACAGCGGCCCAAAAATCTCTTTCTTCGTGCGTGGATTCGTCGCGGGCGCGTACAGCTTACGCGCGGCTTCCACTTGCGGTTTGGTCAGGCAGGAGGGCTCGTCCGCCGTCTTGCACTCCAAAACCCTCGGATCGAACCTGCAGCGCATGGGATCCTCGAGCACGCCGTCCAGCACTCCATCCAGCCGGTCGCAGGCCGCGAGCACCGCATCGTGGATCGCCGGAAATTTTTCGGGTGGAATGGTGCTGGCCGGATCGAGATGCGTCGCCTGCCAGATCCAGATCTGCCCGAATACATGATGCGTCAGATAACTTGCGAGGCCGCCCGCGACCAGCCCATCGTAATCCGCCGGAAATCGCTGCGCCGCTTTGAGCGCCGCTGTGCTCCCGCCGCCGCATTCGACCATGTACGAATGCCTCGGGCGATCTTCATAAAACGCTTCGACGATGGCCTTGGCCTTGACCGTCATCTCATGACCGGCGCGCTCGCCGAAATCGCGGATTTTTTCCGGATGGTTCATCATCAGCGCCGCGCCGCCGTCATGGCCTGTGTTGTTGCCCGCCACGGCGTAGCCTCCGCGCATCGCCGCAGCCATGCCGTTGTAGTTCATCGATCCGCCCAGTCCGCCGTTGCCGGTTCCGCGGAATTTTCCGTTCCAGCCCGACGTGGGCATCCAGACTTCGATCTGAATCTCGGAGTCAGGCGCCGGACGGACGGTCGCTTCCACGCGGCAGAACGCCGGCAATTCGCGAAATGTCCGAAAACTTCCTGCCGCGACAGAATGCGCGCCGGTTACGGCTGTGTTTTGCAGCGTAAGCTGCGCCAGGCTCTCGCACGGGGCCGCGAAGATCGGCAGAGCCGCGGCCACAAAAATAGCTATCGCTTTCACGCCCATTGGAGTGTCATTGTATCCCTATAATGGAGGCGATGAGAATCGCGCAGTCCCTGTTATTTGTGGCCGCCGCGATCTCCGCGCAGGCGCACGACATCATCACCACCTCCATCACCTGGAACCGCGATATTTCCCGCATCGTGCAGAACCATTGCGCCTCCTGCCACCATCCTGGAGGCATGGCGTTTTCGCTGATGACCTACGCGGAAGCGCGGCCCTGGGCTGTCGCCATCAAGGAAGAAATTTTGCGCCGCCGCATGCCTCCCTGGGGCGCGATCAAAGGATTCGGCGAGTTCCGCAATGACCAGGCGCTCACTCCTGAAGAGATGGAGCGGATCGTAAGCTGGACCGACGGCGGCGTGCCGGAGGGCGAGGAAAAAGATCTACCGTCGCCGCCCAAGTCTCTTGAGCCCGAAACTTACAAGCACCCCAATGGCGAGTTGCTCGCCTCCGGCGACTTCGCGCTGAAAAGCGCGTTCAGCTTAGACGGGCTCTGGCCGCAGAACCTCCCAGAAAAAGGCTCGTTCCAGATCACCGCCGAGCTTCCCGATGGAACCATCGTGCCCTTACTCTGGCTCAAGGACTACAAGGAACAGTTCGGCCACCCGTTCCTGTTTCAGACGCCGTTGCAGTTGCCTGCGCGCACCGTGATCCGCGGCATCCCGCCTGGCGCTAAAATCGCGTTGCTACCGGAGTAGGGTAACTGCCGGCCCTACTTCCCCGTGTAGCTCACCCGCCAGATCGATTTCGACCCCTCATCCGTCACCAGAATCGATCCATCCTTCGCTACGGCGACGCCCACCGGCCGGCCCCACACCTCGCCTTCCGGCGTCACGAACCCGGTCAGAAAATCCTGATACACGCCGCTCGCTTTGCCTTTTTCCAGCGGAATCCGGATCACCTCGCCGCCCGAGCGGTTCGCGCGATTCCACGATCCGTGCTCGGCCACGAACGCATCGCCGCGATACTCCGCCGGGAACTGCGTGCCGGTGTAGAACGTGATCCCCAGCGAAGCACTGTGCGGCTGGACCAGCACATCCGGCACGACTACTTTGCTCTTCAGCTCCGGATGCGCGCCGTTCAGCCGCGGGTCAGGATTACCGCCGATATAGTAGAACGGCCAGCCGTAGAATCCGCCTTCTTTGACCGACGAAACGTAATCGGGAACCAGATTGTCGCCGAGCTCATCGCGCTCGTTCACCGAGCACCACACTTCGCCAGTCTCCGGATTCACCGCCAGCCCGACGGCATTGCGAATCCCCGATGCATACACCTTCACGAACTTGCCATCCGGCGTGTATTCGAGAATGTCGGCGCGGTTCTTCTCGCCCGGATGCGTATCCGGATCGTCGATGTTCGACCCCGACCCGACCGCGACAAACATCCGCTGCCCGTCTTTCGAGAACACGATGTCGCGCGTGTCATGGAAGCCCGCCGCAGGCAGATCCGGGATCAAGGTCTGCGCCGGACCGCTCGCCTTCATATCTCCACTCTTATACGGGAATCGGACCACCGACTTCGGATCGCTCACGTAGACCCACTGCGGATTCGCGCCGTTCGGATAAAAATTGATCCCGAAAACTTTGCCCAGCCCTTGCGCGAACACGGAGGTCTGCTCCGCCTTGCCGTCCTTGGTGATCCCGCGGAACACCACGATCCTGCCTGCGGCATCTGCCATGAACGCGTCGCCGTTGGGCGCGGTGCGGATCTGGCGCGCGGTCCCCACGTTTTCCGCGTAGAGGTCCACTTTGAAACCGGCGGGCGCCTTGGGCCACGCGTTCGCCGGACGCGGAACCACGCGGGGGAAATTGGTCGCCGACTTGGTCGCGAACGGCTTGGGCAGATCCGCCGCAGTGATCTTGTGGAACGTTCCCGGCACCAGCGATTTCGCATCCGCGAACGTCTTCAGGTTCTTGGTATCGACTTTTTCGGCCACCATCCAGCCTGCTGTGGCTAAAAAGGCCACCGCGCTCAGTATGGTCAGTTTATGCATTGATCCCTCCAAACCCGAATCCTAGCAGATGACCAGCTTCGGAGTTATGATGAGGGCGTGCGTAGACGGTCCTTTATCTCGGGCTCGCTAGGCGCTGTGGCGTTTGCGCGCGCGCTCCGGGCCCAGGAACAGATCTGGGTCTGCCCCATGGATCCGGATGTGCGCTCCAACAACCCCGGCGTCTGCCCGCGCTGCGGCATGAAACTCGCTTCGGGGCTGCCGGAAGCGACCGAATACCACATGGACCTGACCACTTCGCCGCGCACCATCGAGCCGGCTCAGCCGGTGCAGCTCACGTTCGCGATTCACGATCCGTGGAAAGGCCGCCCGGTCACGAATTTTCAGATCGTGCATGAGAAGCTGTTCCACATGTTCGTGGTAAGCCAGGACCTGGAATTTTTCGTCCACGATCACCCGGTCTTCACGCCGGACGCTACTTTCCGCTACGACAATTTGAAACTGCCGAAAGCCGGAATGTACCGCGTCCTGGGCGATTTCTATCCGGACGGCGCCACGCCGCAACTGATCGCCAGGACCATGTTCGTGGCGGGAACTCCGCCGGCTGCGGCGCATCTTTCGCGCGACTACTCGTCAAAAGAAGCGCAAAACATGGAGGTCGAATTCCGCACCGACCCGCCGCAAGCCGTCGCCGGCCTGAAGACGCAGTTACACTTCACCATTAAGCCGGCGGACGGGTTCGAAAAATATCTCGGAGCCTGGGGACACATGCTGGCGGCCAGCGAGGACCTGATCGACCTGATCCACACCCACCCGTTCATCGCCGACGGCGGGCCGAACGTCCAGTTCAACCTGACATTTCCGCGACCGGGGAATTACCGCGTATGGGTCCAGTTCCAGCGCAACGGCGTGGTCAACACCGCGCACTTCGACATCCCCGTCCAGGAACTGGAATAACTTCTACTTTCCGCGCTCCGCTCCCAAGTGAATCAGATCCCGATTGTTCTCCTGGCAGATGTACTCGAGAATCTCGCCGCCGCGCATGGTGAACGGGCCGGTGCGGTTCGGAGTCCAGGTAATGCCGGTGACCACGGTCCACGGCTTGGTGTAGTAATCCGGATCGTCGATGGTCGCCTCTACCTTGATGTTGTTGAAGTCGGTGCGCGTCAGCCGCTCCGTCACTTTCAGCTTTTCGCCGTGCGGATGGCCGGAAGCATCCAGCCAGGTGCGGTCGTTGTAACCGAGCGACTCAATCACCAGCGTATCGCCGTCCCAATGCGCCACCGAATAGCCCAGGTATGTCGGGTTCACATCATCCGGATTGGGTAGCTTTCTGCCATCCATGTACACGACGCGCCAAACATGCGCGCCGCCTTCATAGACAAACAGAATCCGGTCCGGCATCTGATAAATCTGGGTGGGATACGGCGTGTAGAACATCCGAGGATTGCCCGGAGGCAGGCAGAAACCTTCCGGGTCGTCCTTCATGTCGTTCTTGAGGTAGCGCGTTTCCCAGAGCGCCTTCGCTTCGGGCTTGAAGGGCGGATAGATGTACTGGCAGCCTTTTTCGTCGTGAGCGTTCACTTGCAGGTTGATGATGTAGGGGACGTTCCACACGCCCTTGTCGAGCCCGCCGAAATTCGGCTTGCCCGCCTGCACTCCGTATGCAGGATCGTTCGGGAATCGGGGAACGGGCGGCAATTCGGCCTGCGCTCCGCCGCGCCCGCCTCGTCCGCCGCGCCCGGCCTGACCCGCGCCGCGGCCGGCTCCCTGAGCCCCCTGTCCTTGTCCACCCGCGCCCCCGCGAGCGGCAGCCGCAGCGGCGTTCCGCTCCACTTGCCACTGGGGCGGTCCCGGGCATCCTTCCGGCTGCGGAGCTCCCCCGCCGCGCTGGGCGGCAGCGGGAATCGATAGCAGACAAAGGCCGGCGAAAACCCCCGCCGCGGATAGGATAGAAGTGATAGGTCGTTTCAAGATTGGACTCCTTAGGTGTAAGCTATTGTGGCGCTTACAGACTTCCGGAGGTTACCCCCCTCAGTGACAACCATACTACTCACAGAGATTCTGTTAAGTCAACGCAGGCTGACAGATGCGACTAGTGGACCACCTGATCCGTGAGCCACGCATCGCCTTCCAGCTTCACGCGAAATACCGGATTGCTGGCGGGATCGAATTTCCCGTGCCGGATTCCCATCAGGATCGGCAGCGGGTTCTGGAAGCAGCTATGGTCGATGCGTACGCCCACTTTGGCATCCACCAGTTTCGTGAATGCGTCCTGGTCCCGGACCGAGCCCATTTGCAAGACCGCAATGGGAAAGGAACCGCGAATCTGGACGTAGGGAACCTTGATTTCCGGATCCGCGATCTGGACGTCATCGCCGAACTGCAGATCGCGCGCTTTTTGCGTAAGCCTGCCGATGGAACGCGCGTCTCCCATCGGGGAGATGACCCACAGGTCTTCGCGAACCCCGCAGTCCAACTGGGTTTGGTCCAACATCACCTGTTCCCCATCCAGGCGCAACGATCGGGACTCGAGCGCCGAGCGCGCGTCGAACCCTCCTCCGCCGCAGCCTGACAGGGCCAAGCTCCCCCATAGGAACGCGGATGCGGACAGCCGGCTTCCGCGCAAAATGTTGAACATCACTTGTTTATCGTCCGTCCGGCATCGGAACGTGAGAGTCCTGGCCCCCTCCGGACCAAGTCCCTTGACATTTAAATATCCGATTGCAATAGAACGAATTACATGCGACAATGGCAGAGTTTTATGCAAGGTCCCGGGACTGCCGGGAGTGAAAGAGGAGATATCAAGTAGTGAGAGAAAAGGGTGTCGTCAAATGGTTTAACGCCGCCAAGGGCTATGGATTTATCCAGCGGGCCAGCGGCGAGGATGTGTTTGTTCACTTCTCGGCGATCCAAATGTCCGGCTACCGGACCCTGGAGGAGGGCGCCGAGGTGGAGTTCGAGGTAAAACGGGGTCCGAAAGGGCTCCAGGCTGAGAACGTCAACCGCCCCTAAGAGGGCAAGGTCTGGCGATCAGTCCGTAAGCCAGGAAAAGCAACAAAAGGGCCGCCGGATCCCGGCGGCCCTTTTCATTTGAATCGGGAGCCTCCGCAGATCATCTGGCAGCAGGCCAGGCCCGGTCGATCGGCTTGGATGGATCGGCCGTGATCTGCAAATCCGCGCAATGGTGATACGAGAAATCGCCGTCGCGGTTCCGGCCGTGCTCGGCCATGAACTGGATGATTTGCAAAGTGCAGTGCGAGCAGGAGATGTTCGGCAGCGTCACATCGGTCTCCCAGGGATCCATCTGCTTGGTGGTGTGCGAGAACAATCCGTCCATCAGGATCGGGGGCTTGGGCGACGTCACGATTTTCGCCGACACCGACCAGGGTCCCTTGTCGCTATCGCGCGTGGTCACTTCCGGATCCGGCGGCAGCTCAGCCCGCGAGTTCACCGCCAGCGCGATCCGGTAATGCCCCGGATGAAACACCGTTTCCTGAAGCTTGATGTGCAGCTTCTGTCCGCCCTGCACCTTGGTGATCGCGTTGGTCGCATTTCCGGGATTCGCGGCCTTGCCCTTGGCGTTGTCGGCTGAGGTTCCGCCGCACGGTCCCAGCTTTTGCGGATCTCCCAGATTGTTTTCCTCGATCCAGGACGCGGGCTCCAGAAGTTTAAAATGCGCCCAGGCGAACGGGGCCATTGCGGCCGTGGCGCCCAAGGCGAGCGACACACTCAAAAAGATTCTCATCGCGGCGTCTCCTTTCAGAGAGGTATAGCACAGACGGACGGACTCTGTGATAGCATCGCCCCATGCGCGCACACTTGATTACCGCTGCTCTGATGGTCGTCACCGCCCTCGCAGTCGCCCAGCAACCTGCGAAACAGGGCAAACAGGGGAAACAGGCCGCCACGAAAACCTACGTCTCCGCCGCCGATGTGTCGGCCATGATGGCCAAAGCCAAAAACGAACGCAAACAGGACCAGGCCAATTTCATCCAGTCGCTGCTCACGCTCGCGCCCTACAGCGCGAATCTTGAGTATCGCAGCGCTGTCCCGCAGCCGGCCGCCGTGCACGAAACCGAAGCTGAGATGTTCTACGTCATCGACGGCAGCGGAACGCTAGTCACGGGCGGTAAGCTGACCGCGGAATCGCGCACCAATCCAGCCAACCTCACCGGCACGGGCATTGAGGGCGGCAATACCCAGAACGTCGCCAAGGGCGATTTCTTCATCGTGCCGGAAAACACGCCGCACTGGTTCAGCAAGATCAACGGGACGCTCGTCCTGATGTCGCTGCACGTGCCGCGTCCGGTTCCGGCGAAATAGCTATGGCGTCCACAGCCGCGCCGCGCGCCGGAGACATCGCGCCGCCCGAGCCGGATCTCACGCCCGCGGAAATGCTCCGACGCGCGAAGACCCTTCGCCCGGTACTGCGCGAGCGCCAGGCCCGCTGTGAGGAGCTCGGCCGCCTGCCGGAGGAAACCAATCAGGATTTCCTCGACGTCGGCTTCTATCGCATCCTTCAGCCGCGCTGCTTCGGAGGCTACGAATTTTCCGTCACCGATTTCATCCGCGTAATGCTGGAAGTCTCCCGCGGATGCCCGGAAAGCGGCTGGGTTCTGGCGCTGACCGCTGGTCATCCGGCGGCGTTCCTGGCCGCATTTCCCGAAGCCGGCCAGCGCTACGTATACGGCCAGACCGGCGATGCTCGCGTTCCGGGCGTTGCGGCGCCGGGTGGGGTCGCCGTTCACGTTCCCGGCGGATACCGCGTAAAAGGCGCCTGGGATTACGCCTCCGGCTGCGATATTGCCACGCACGTGCTCGGCGCCGTGATGATCATGGATCCCGAAACGCAGAAGCCGCGCGCGTACGCCTACGCTCTCTTCGGCCGCTCCGATTTCACCATCGTCGATAACTGGAACATGATCGGGATGCAGGGTACCGGTTCGCGGCGCGTGGTAGTGGACGAGATGATCCTGCCCGAGCACCGCGTGCTCGAATTCGGCGATCCTCTGCTGAATGTCTACCCGACTCATCCCGGCCGCGAACTGCATGCGAACCCTCTTTATCACGGCCCCTACATACCCCTGCTCTACTGCGAGCTTGCCTCGGTAGTAGTGGGTGCGGCGCGCGGCGCGCTCGATATCTACGAGCAGATCGTCCGCGACCGCAAATGGACCCTTCCGCCCTTCACGCCGCGCTATGAAATGGCGGATTCCCAGATGCGCTTCGGCCACGTACAAGGTCTGGTCGATACTGCCGAAGCCGCGCTGCTCCATCTAGGAGCCGAGTATGCGGAAATCTGCCGGCGAGTGAAGGAAGAAGGCATCCGGCAAACCAAGGAAGAAGAGCGCCGCTTCCAGCGCGTCATCCAGCAAACGGTGCAACTCGCCTGGGATGCGGTCGAGTTGATGTTCCGCACCGGCGGCACCTCATCCACGAAGAAAGACGCGGCGCTGGGGCGCTACTTCAAGAACCTGGCCGTCATCCGCACGCACATCACCGTCCAGATGGACCACACCTCGTGGAACATCGGCCGGCTGCATTATGGGCTCGACGCGCTGAGTCCTGTTTAGCCCGTTCTGCATCCAATCGGAGTATGGATGCTCACGACAAGCAACAGCTATTAAACTCCCTTGAGAGCGGCCGCGCAGCGCTCATCGCTGCATTGGACGGCGTGGCCGAAGACGAAGCCAAACTCGTTCCCGAACCGGGCCGCTGGTCGGTACTCGAATGCGTCGAACACCTGTTTTTGGTGGAGAACAATCTCCTCGAGCGTGTGATCGCGTCGCAGCCTTCGGAAACTCCGGTCGGCAGCCGCGCCTTGGAAGAGCGCATCCGCCAGCGCGGCGCGGACCGCTCGAATCGCCTCGAAGCCCCGGACCAGGCCCGCCCCACAGGCCGTTTTCCGACCTTGGCGCAGGCCCTCGCGGCGTTTCTAGGCAAACGCGAGCAGACCATCGCGTACGTCCGCTCTACGAACGACGATCTGCGCTCGCGGGCCACCACCCATCCTCTGATCGGCGTCGTGAACAGCTATGAGAACCTGCTGATCATGGCCATCCATCCTCACCGCCACTCCGCGCAAATCCAGGAAATCCGGGCCGTCGTGGCCGCGGCACGCTAAACTTCGATACAGGAGTCCCGCCTATGTCCATCCGTCCCGTAAAACGCCTCATCAAATCCAAACCTACGCTCGAAGGCGCAGGCGTTCACCTTCGTCGAGCCTTCGGCTTCGGCAACACCACCGATTTCGACCCGTTTCTGCTGCTTGACGATTTCCGCAACGACGTTCCCGCCGACTACCTCGCTGGATTCCCCTGGCATCCGCACCGCGGCATCGAAACGATCACGTATGTTCTGGCCGGTACCGTCGAGCACGGCGACAGCATGGGCAACCGCGGCGCGATCGCGGCGGGCGACGTCCAGTGGATGACCGCCGGCAAGGGCATCATCCATCAGGAAATGCCCAAGGGCGACGCCGCGGGACGCATGCACGGCTTCCAGTTGTGGGCGAACCTCCCAGCGTCGCTAAAAATGACGGATCCGCGGTACCAGGAAGTGAAGGCGCCCGACATCCCTGTCATCACTGACGATGACGGAACCGAGGTCCGCTTGGTCTGCGGCAGTTTTTGGGGCAAAAAGGGCCCCGTCGACGGCATCGCGGCCGATCCCATCTATATCGATGTTTCCGTTCCACCCGGCAAACGCAAATCGCTGCCGGTCGAAACCTCCCGCCACGCTTTCGCCTACGTGTTCGCAGGCGACGGAAAATTTTCGAACGCTTCCGGCCCGCTGGCGGTTCCCACCGAAGGCGTCGGCTGGGCTGAAACGGCTCCGCCCGCCGAAGCCGACAACCGCTCCCTGGTCCTGTTCGACAGCGGCGAGGAAGTCACGGTGCAGGCCGGCGAGGATGGCATCCGCTTTCTGCTGGTCTCCGGAAAACCGCTCC
>JBAIXM010000222.1:0-8111 GCA_037916615.1 Bryobacterales bacterium | reverse complement strand
GATCACAACCGACCGCTGCAGATGATAAACAAGCGCGCCGGCGTTATGTGACGCGGCTGCGCTCCCGTATCCGGCTCTGAGAACCTGATACTGCGAACCATTCAATGCAGTCACTTCCAGAATCTCTGCTTCGATCTGGAGCAGAGTACCGATGACTGCCGGACCTGCCGCGCTCAGCGTCACTGTGGTATCCGTTGGCGCGATCGCATTTGTCAGCGTGAACGAAGTCGGACTTCCGAGTTCATCCCAGTAAAATAGACCAAGCGTCCCGGCCTCGATCGTACTCGTGTTCGCCAGAGTCGTGAACCCGATGCCCAACAACTGCACCATACCCTGTCCGATCGGGTTTAGTCCGAAAACAGGCTGCGGCGGCGTGTCCAGGTCCACCCCTCCGCCGCTTCCGCCAATCTGCCACCGCGTCAGCGGATTCAGATCATAAGCGCTTTCCTGGCCCTGAGCGTTGGCAGAGCGCCCTGAAATCTGCACCGTGGCCCCCGGCATGTTCGGCACCTCGAACTCCGCCGGACTCGATCGGCTCACTCCGCCGAATCTCCAAGTACCATCGGTCACCACAAAGAAACTGGTTGAGTCGGGCTCTACTTGCCAGGGCGGTGTCACGGTCAAGGTCGTATCGGTATTGGAAACCACAACCCGCTCCTGTGACGCTCCTATCCCGCGCATCACCCGGACTATCGCGCCTTTGAAGTTATCCGGCAGCATTCCCAAATCGCTTTTCCCGATCGTTGTTGCCGAATGAATCTCCGCGTTCACTTCGGGCTGGAGTTCGAGCCTCCAGTAGAAGTTCGCGTGATTGTAATTGGAGTCGGGCGGACCGATCAGTTCCGCGGCAGCCCCAGTGTCCGCGAACGTGTTTGCGATGGGCTGGCCGTGAGCGATTCGCAGCATCTGGATCGGATTCGAGCCGCGGTAAACCGAAAATCCCGCGGTGCTGCCCGGCGAAAAGCTCAGCCCCGTCAGGGTGACCGCGTTGGTGTTTGTCCCAGCCGGAATCTTCGCCCGGATCGCAAATGACAGTGCGCTTTCAGCGCCGGTCGAATCGGTCGCGCTCACGGCGTAATAGAGAGTCTGCCCGCCTGACAGCGTCCCGCCAGTCACGTCAATCGTAGGATCCAGACTCACCAGTGGAATATTCGCCAGTGAGGCAGCCCCAACTGCGGGCGAAACAAATGACGCCGTCAACCGGACCTGGAACTCCCCGTCGGCCAGGGGAATCACCGTCTCCGCGATGCCGAATTGCTCGATCCCGTTCGCATCCAGCTCGGTTCCCACCAAGGGCCGCGGCAGCCCGTTTTCCGCTGCGCCGCGTCTGCGTCCTCCGCCCGCCCCGAGCCCAGCCGGCATATACCATTCATCATCGTGCCACTGCGCGGTGATTACCGCCGTTCGATAGTTCGCTCCGGGGACAACCCGCATCACCCGGAACGGCTGCCTCTGCAAACCCTCTTTGAGGTAAGTGATCGTGATCAGATCGCCTGGCATGAGTCCCACGGCGCGAACCGACGTTTCAAACTCAACCAGAGTGCGGCCGGCAATCGATTTCGCAAGTTGCAGGTCGAGCACGCGCGTCGCCTGATCGAAGTTCGGCAACCCCAATGCGGGAAATGCCGCCGTGACCTCTCGTTGTGTCAGCAGCGCGTCGTCCACATCCACCAGCGAGAGGCTGTCTTGCTGGTATTCGTTGAACTCGTCCTGAAATTCGACCGTCAGCCGGTTGGGCGTGTCAGCCCCCGCCGGCGCGTACAGCCGGATCGCAGGATCCCCGTTCGCTTTGCGTAGAATGCCCGAAAATGCGGCGCTTCCGTCGCTGAATTCGTAGGCCGGCCATCCGCCGCTCAGAGGTTCCTCACTGTTGCTGCCGTCCGGCTTCGACGACTGCTGTAGCACGATCGTGTTTTCCACGCGAACCGTCAGGAGTCCCGCAGCCCCGTAGTTCAAAAGGAGGGATGACGCGTTTCGAATTCCCCGGGCCACCTCCGCCGCGCTCCAGCGGCGGCTCAGCACCAGATTGCACGCGAATCGCGGCACGATAGCCGTGTTGCCATAGAGGTCCGTCGTCTGGACAGTTTCTTCGCAATACGCGGCTGCCCCTGCGAAGCTCGGGATATCCACCTCGGATGTCAGCCAGCCGCTCCGCCGTAGCACGTCCAGAAGAACCCAGGCCGGATTGTTGGTAAAGGCTTCGCCCAGAGACGCGCCCGTTTCGTCGTATCGCTCCAGCTTGAGGCCTTTCAGCAGAACCTTGATTCTAGGTAGCGACTGCCCGTCGCTGATACGATTCGGCACCACGACGCTTGCCATTGCCATGCTGCCGTATGGATCTCCGTCCGGAAAATCGGGGTTCACAGTGCCCGACCGGGTGCCTTTCGTAACCGCGTTGTACCAGCCGGTCCCGGTCATATCGGCGCCGCTCACGCCTTCCGGAATTTCGATGTCGTTCACCACGACCTTCACGACATCGGCGATCTCGCCCATCCCGAGCAGCACTTCCAGGTGCGTCAGGTTCCCGTCATTCCGGGCGAAAACGATCGCCGGCTGATACCATGCCGTGCCGTATACCAGCGGCACAAAGTCGTTGTAGCGTGCCTCGTTCGAAAGAACCGGAGATAGATGCTTCCCCGCGTCCCCGAAGCTCCGCACTTCGATCTGCGCCGGAACGAACTCCACGCCCCCAAACCGCCCGAGCTGGAACATCCCGCGCGCTTCGCACGCCGGTCGCGTGTAGTCGCAGTTCGTGAACGGCTGGCCGTGATCCAACGCGCCTTCGCCGCCGGACTGATCGGCCGAGTATCCGCAGCGGTAGAGCGCCGAATACTTCCCTTTTACGCCTCCGTTCACCGCCTCCTGCCGCTGCTCCAGGGTCGCCGGAAACACCCATGGGCAGCGCCTCAGGATCCGGACCTCCGGCAGCACCACCCTCTGTAAATTCAGCTTGTTTGTGAACGTGACTCGGAGCGTCGCCTCAGTGATCTCGTCCGCGGCATTGCCGATCCCGCGGAACACGGTCCGGGTTTCCGATGCCGCAGCCTGCGCGTTCAGATCATAGAACAGGAAGCGGACGACAACCTGCGCCCCCCGAAACCCGGTCTCCCGCTCGATCTCGGAAATGCGCGAATCCGCATTTGCCAGAGTGATACTGATCTTCGTCTCCTCGGGCGCGGTCCCCAGTTCGAACAGATTGTGCTTGAGCAAGCGCGCGCTGTAATTGTTTCCCTCAAATGTGACGCCGTGCGTGCTCCATCGCTCCACGGAACCATTCGACAGAGTGCATTCAAACAGAAACAGAGGCGTCGGCGGACTCTGCTCTTCCTTCAGTTGGTCGATCGTCGGCATGGTTTTAAGGCGCTACGATTCCGATGACAGCATCGAAGACGTCGGTGCCCCTGGCTGTTACGGAGATCTCATCCTTCACAAAGCGCGCGCTGGAATACACGCCCCCTGTCGCGCCCGTCTTCTTATAGTCCGAGACGCCCGGCTGGGCTTCCACCTGCATCCCGAACAAATCCACCGACGCACCGGCATCCAACTGTGCTCCAAAAACCATGCTGTCGCTGCTCACTCCGAGCCCGGCCGCCAGCCGTATTCGCGTCCATTGATTTGTCAGCGCGAAATTGCGCGTGACACTTCCACCCGTCGCCGCGGCGGAGAGTGCGACGTTCGACGCTCCCGTCGTTTTCGCCCACACGCTCAAGACGTATCGGAAGTTCCCCGGCACCCCTAGCGTCTGCGCGACCATGCCCGCCGCGGCCCCGGCATTCACCGCGCGGGTTCCTCGAGAAGTCCCGAAGGGGTCGCCGATACCGGAAGCCAGTTGAATCAGCGGACTGTTGTTCCACTCCGCTGCGCCAAACTCTTCGCTCCGCTGTAACAGATTCCCCAACGGGTCCAGAAACGTGAACGTCCCCAACTGCCCCGAAACCTCCTGAAATAGCGCCTCGATGGCGCTCCATTCGGCGAGGGTCAACCCGGCCGCGCGAAGTTCCCAATGGCGAACCGCTGCATCCGGATCCGGAAAGACAACGCTACTTCCATCCGCCAGGCTGTTCACCACCGTTCGCGCTTGGTACTTCCGCGTGACTGGATACAGCGACGCCGCGCCCGTGGTGAGTTGTGGGAACACCGGCATTTCAGCGATTCTCCCTCACCACAATCGACGCGGCTCCGTCTCCCTGTCCGCGATACTCGGCGCTCATCGTGTCGCTATCGAAGCTGCACCGCGGATACACCGTTCCGTCCCACGGATCGGTAAAAGAGAAGCTTCCTGCCCGGCCGGCCTGTTCCACAAAAAACTCTTCGACCCCCGCCAGTTCCGCCTCATCCAGCAACTCCAACCGGATCACCCATCGCTTCAGAGCCGTCCCGAACTGCGCGAACCGCTGCTCGCTGCCATCCAGGAACCGCAGCACCTCGGTGGAAAAGCGTCTGGAGCGGTCCAGGGGATACTGCGCCACGGCGCCCGTCTTCAGCACCGGAAAAGTGGCCATCTATGCTTCTCGAACCACGTCGTTCAGCACGCTCGATTCGAGCATCGCTTGCCGAACGGCCATGGCGATGTCGCTGCTGTGATCCAAAAACGAGCGGCTGTCCATCGCCTGAACTTGCACCGTGACCTGAGCCGGTGCTTGCGTCGGCAACGCCCTCGGCGATCCTCCCTGCGGATAATCCACCGCGAATGCCTGCCCTCCGCCTTCGCTAACACCCCCGGTCGCCTGGAGCGCCGGCGGAAGCGCAAATCGCACCAGGGGCGCAGGACTTGGATTGTCCCCGCCTCCTCCAAACAGACTTACGATCCCGGAGATCAGTGGACTCAATCCCAATCCGCCGCCGAAGAACTCCAGCAAAGTGCTCCCGATGGAACCGCCAGAGTCGCTCGTGTTCGGCCGCGATCCTGAATGGGTCGCGTCCGCCCCTGCGCGCGTCAGCGCCTGCATTTGCTGCAACTGTTCCGCAAGTTGCGCGATCGCCTCGTTCAGATTAGTGGCCATTCGTTCCCTCTGCTCGTAGCTCCTGCTCGAGAACCCAAAACCCATCTGCCTCCCGCGCCGTCGGATCCCACCCCCACGCTTTCGACGCGAAGAATTTCTCCAGCATCTCGATGCTCTCCGGAGTCACCAGCGATTTCGGACACTCGCTGGCCGACGCCGCTCCCCGCATCCACACGATCCGTTTCGGACCTCGCCTCTCCTCGGGCAGGAAGCCGCAGCGCCTCCGCGTGTCCAGACCCTGCTGCCGGCAGACATCGCATCTCCATCGGGCCCCCTCGCTGCGCGAAAAATGGAATGCGACGATTAGTTTTTTCGTTCTTCTCCGCTCAGCCCGCACTCGGCCTTGATCCGCGCGAGAATTTCGCTGCTCAACTCCATCGGGCCCTTCTCGATCAGCAGCGCCGGAGTCGCGGGTTCGCCGTCGATCTCAAGCCCCTGGACCTCCACGAGCCCCCACTCCAGATACACACAATCGATTTCGGCACTTAGAACGGCTGCTTCCAACTTTTCCCGCGCGTCCTGTCCCGCCTCCAGAAACTCGACCCTCCGCCCGATCTCGCGGATTCTCCGGGCCAGCTCGATCCGCCGGGCGACCGAGATCCGCGCCACCCGGAACCGCACCCCCGGGCCATCCTTCGCCTCGAACCAGGCGGAGCTCTCATGCGACATTCCGTTATGCAAAGGCGATATACAGCTCATCATCCACCGTCCCCTGTGCCCGGTCGTTTTGAAAACTCCACTGCAGCCGCGTCTCACCGTCATCGAACTCCGGAACTTGCGGAACCATGGCCGGCATGTACGCCCCGAACAACTGTCCGGTTTGTTCTCCCAGTTGCAGCATCACCTGAATCGGCGACCTCTGCCGCGCCGACTGATACAGCGCCTTCGTCTGCGCGTCATCCTGCTCGAAGATCCGGAAATTCAACCGCACCGTCCGTTGGCCGGCCGCGATGCAGCGAGCCAGATCGCTCCCGAACTCCCGCACGCGTTGTGCAATCGCGTTGCTCATGGTCAGTTCTGCCGCGGTCAGCGTGAAAAAACGATCCGGCGCCGCGCCCATCCACACCTGCCCTAAATGCCCCGGCACAATCGTATAGTCGAAGTTCGCCGCCGCGGGCTCTGCCGGAAAGTCTGCCAGGCCCGCCTCACCCGCCGCGAAGCTCGCGCTATCCACCAGGTCCTGGCTGGGCCCCGAAAATTCGAACTCGTGGAAATCGCCATTCACTTTTATGTTCATGACGTCCATCGCCGCGCCGTTCAGAATTCGCTGCACCGCCGTGCCCGGATCCCAATAGTCGTAAATCGTCGCGCTGCCCACATCCGTCGCCAGCCGGAACGTGGCCGTCGCTCCGATTGTCGAGCCCGCCGCCAGCCCCGCCGAGAACGGCGCGTTGACGAACACCGTCGTCGCATCCTGTGCCGCTGTTACGAACCGGATCTCGCCACCCGAGCTGACGGCTTGCCCCGGCGACAAGCCGTGCGGCGCCGCGAACTGAATTCCGGTCAACCCCGTCACACCCGCCACGGTGCCACCGGGAAAAAGCACTGGCGTCGCGCCCAGTGCCGCCTGGAACAGCGGACCGTGACTCGGCAGTGTGCTTCGGTCCGTCCATTGCGTCATGAACGTGTTGAGCTTGAAACTCGTTCGCCTGCGGATCCGGTTCGGCAGTCCGGCGAAGGTACGGCTTCCGGTCTTATCGCGCCTCCCCGTTTGCTCAGGAACTTGTCTCGCCCCCAGCGTTACCAGCGGAATGCGGTTCGCGGCCGTAATCCCCGCCGCCTGCCCGTAACTCGCCTCGAGGGCAACATAGACGCGATTATTATTCGACGATATATAGCAACTCATGTGCGTTTCTTCGCGTTCATTCGCGGCTTAATTCGACACATCCACTTCGATCTCAACCTTCGCCACTTGCAGGAAATTCCGCCCGCCATGCCGCACCGGATCGATCCGCACCTCGTACCCGCCGGTAAAAAACGCGCCCTCACCCCAGCTCCCCCGGTTTGCATCCAGCACCTGCGTTACCGCCTCCACGTACAATCGAAGTCGCTCCTCGATCCCCTCGATTCGGTCCTGGGACACTCGAACTTCCGCCACCGTTCGCGCTTTTCCCGAAAACGTCCGGAACTTCTCGATCAGCAGATTCCGGACACGATCCGTGTACACGTACACGGCTGGATACTTCACCGCCTGCGCACGCTCACTCAACTCGAAGCTGACGTTTTGGTTGAAAACTTGAGCCGGCGCAACCGGAGCGAGGTTGACGCCGCTTTCCTCCGCGATCTCGGCTACGGACTGACTTAGGCCCGCTTCGGCCGCTGTCAGGAACTCCACTAGCTTGCGCGCTGCTATACTCCCTGCTTTCGCCATCCGTTAACCCCGCCGCAACACCCACGCGCCGCTCACGTATATATCCGGGGTCTGCCCGCTTCCTGGTTTCCGGCCCTGGATGAGGCCCGAACCCGGGAGCGTGAAGGCTTGCCCCACGGGAATGGGAGTCGCATTCTGCAAAGCCAGACCGTCCGGTGTGAGCCCCAGATATACGTTGAAACCGGAAGCCACCGCGGGCGGATCGGCCATCTGCACGACCGGTACGCCCCCCGCAGGCAAGTCATATGTGATCAGCTCGCTAGGCGTGCCCTCTTGTCCCGAGGTTCCCACCCAGGACGCCCGTCCATAGAATGTCGTCGCCGGAATCGGACCCGCAACAGCGCTGAACAGCGGGGTCGGCGCCTGCGGGATCGGACTCAGCGACAGGCCAATCCCGAAGTGAAAGCTCTGCTCCCGTGCGTCCCGCGCTAGTTCCCGATACTCCAGAAACTTCGCCTGATAGCGATCGTTTAGCTGGTTGTTGAATGCATCCCGGTAAACGATCTCCAGCGTGTGCGCAGCATGCCACCGCTTCATCTGCCGGGTGACCACCACGTCCGACACGCCCATCTGCCGGCGCCAAGCCGCCGGAACATCTGTTCCGATCCGCAGCCGCCAGGCAGCCTGAGGATCCGCTGCGGTGTGATCCAGCAGAAAGTCCAGCACCTCTTGCGCGATCTCCTCCGTCGCAAGCCCCAGCTTCGCGCCTAAGTCCATCATTTCGGTGTTCGCCACCC
>JBAIXM010000221.1:0-3738 GCA_037916615.1 Bryobacterales bacterium | reverse complement strand
GCGCGTGGGGTACTGCATCAACTATCCCGTGCTGCGGCGCTTCAAAGCCTTGGCCGCAATCTTGTGAACATCGTTGATGATCGATAAGGAGAACTCATACTGATGCGGAAGAACCTGGAAGTCTTCGATCCGGCCATGTGCTGCCCGACCGGGGTGTGCGGGCCGAACGTGAATCCGGCACTGGTCCAGTTCGCCTCCGATTTCCTGTGGGTGGCCGGCCAGGGCGTTCACGTAGAGCGCTACAACCTCGCGCAGCAACCGCAGGCTTTCGCGACGAACGAGACCGTCAAGACCGCGCTCGAGAAGTACGGTAACGCATGCCTGCCGCTTATCTTGCTGAATGGCTCGATTGTCAGCGAGGGGCGTTATCCCGGGCGGGACGAACTTGCGCGCATGGTGGGACTTGAACCTGACGGGACGAAGACCCCCGGGCCGCGGCTGCCGATCGTACAGGGCCGTTGTTGCGGGTGAGGAACGTTTATGGACGAGAATGAGTTTCTAGGCCATGCAACGCGCGTGCTTTTTTTTACCGGTAAGGGCGGCGTCGGCAAGACCTCCTTGGGCTGCTCCGCCGCGGTGGCATTTGCGGCACGGGGCGAGCGCGTTCTGCTGGTAAGTACCGATCCGGCTTCCAATCTCGACGAAGTGCTGGGCGTGAAACTCTGCGGTTCGGCTACGGCAGTACCGGACGCTGACGGCTTGTTCGCCCTCAATATTGATCCCGAGGCCGCGGCTGCCACCTACCGCGACCGCGTGGTCGGCCCCTATCGCGGTGTTCTGCCCGAGGCAGCGGTAAACAGCATGGAGGAGCAGCTCTCGGGCGCCTGCACCGTAGAGATCGCTGCGTTCGATGAGTTCACGAAACTCTTGGGCGACGCTGCTGCAACAGCCGGTTTTGATCGCATCATCTTCGACACAGCTCCGACGGGCCACACGTTGCGCCTGCTGAAGCTGCCTGCGGCCTGGACTGGCTTCATCGCAAGCAACACCACCGGAACGTCCTGTCTCGGTCCGCTGGCGGGCTTGCAGGCCCAGAAGGCGCTCTACGATTCGAGCCTCCAGACGCTCAGCGACGGAACCGCAACGACGCTCGTACTGGTGAGCCGGCCTGAGCCATCCGCACTGGCGGAGGCGGAGCGAACGCGGGCGGAACTGGCGGACATGGGCATGATGAACCAGTACTTGGTTCTAAACGGCGTTTTCACGGCGCAGGATCCGAGCGATAGGGCCGCACGCGCACTGGAGGCCAGAGGGCGCCAGGCGCTGGGCGGAATTCCCGAACGGCTCGGCTCTCTTCCGAGGCTCGAGATTCCGCTCCTGCCGTACGCGCCGATGGGAATCCAGAACCTACGCGCAGTCTTCGGGCGCACGCCTGCCGGCAGCCCAGCACCACAGATCCGGCGGGAGGCGCTGATCGCAGCCCCCGCCCTGGCCGAATTGGTGGATGAGATCGAGGCGGCAGGGCGCGGGGTTGTCATGACGATGGGAAAAGGCGGCGTCGGCAAGACCACGATTGCCTCGGCGATCGCGGTCGAACTGGCGCATCGCGGCCATCGGGTCCACCTGAGCACCACCGATCCCGCCGCACATCTGAGCCACACTATCGGCCAGGCGGTTTCGGGACTGTCGGTCAATAGGATCGATCCCACTGTCGAAATCAGCCGCTATAAGCAGCACGTGATTGCGAAATCGGCGTCACACCTGGATGAGCACGGCAAGGCTTTGCTCGAAGAGGACTTGCGCTCGCCATGCACGGAAGAGATCGCCGTATTCGGCGCGTTCGCCGAGACCGTCTCGAAAGGTGAGAGCGGTTTCGTCGTTCTGGATACAGCTCCGACCGGCCACACGCTCCTTCTGCTGGATGCCGCCGAGGCGTACCATCGCGAGGTCTCCCGCACAATGAGCGATATGCCAGAATCGGTACGCCGGCTCCTGCCGCGCTTGCGCGACACCGCCTTCACACGCGTTCTGCTGGTCACAGTGCCGGAGGCGACGCCGGTCCACGAGGCGGCGCGCTTGCAGGATGATCTCCTCCGCGCCGGAATTCAGCCCTTTGCCTGGGTCATCAATCAGAGCTTTTCGCAGGATCGTTTTCGCGATCCGGCCCTGGTGGAGCGCGGGATTCGCGAGCGACCGTTCATCGCCGAGGTCAGAGAACAACTGGCTCGCCGAATTGCGCTTGTGCCGTGGGAGCCGGAGGCGCCGGTAGGCCCTGAACGCCTGCGGGCGTTGACGAGCGAGCGACGACTATCCCCCGCCCGCTAAGGAGGAGCCCGTATGCAACAGACGGCGGTCCAGGCAGCGAAAAAGAGGCTGAACGTATTCGAGCGTTATCTGACGCTGTGGGTCGGATTGTGCATGCTCGTCGGCGTGGTGCTGGGGAAAGTCCTCCCCGGCCTGGTCGATGCTCTCCGCAAGATGGAGTTCGGCTCGGGCAGCCAGATCAACGTGCCCATCGCGGTGCTTATTTGGCTGATGATCATCCCGATGATGATGAAGGTGGATTTCACTTCCATCAGGAACGTTGGCCGGCGTCCGCGCGGACTGCTGGTGACGCTGTTCGTGAACTGGCTGGTAAAGCCGTTCTCGATGGCGCTCATCGGGTGGCTCTTTTTCCGGGTGCTGTTCTCGACCTGGATCAGCCCGGCTGAAGCCAACCAGTACATAGCCGGAGTCATTATCCTGGCCGCGGCGCCCTGTACGGCGATGGTGTTCGTCTGGAGCTATCTCACCGATGGAGACTCGGCGTATACGCTGGTGCAGGTTTCAGTCAACGACCTGATCATGCTGGTGCTGTTCGCGCCGATTGTGCGTTTCCTGGTCAGCGGCGCATCCTCTCTCTCTGTGCCGTTCCTCGTTCTGCTGTACTCCGTGATTGCGTTCATCGTCATTCCGCTGACGGTGGGCTCGCTGCTGAGATCGGCGCTGATTCGCAGACAAGGGCGGGAGTGGTTCGAGAAGGGCTTTCTCCCGCGATTCGCGCCCATGACCATCGTGGCTCTGCTCGCCACGCTGGTATTCATCTTCGCGTTCCAGGCTGACAACATAACGGGCAAGTTCTTCCACGTTGTGCTGATCGCGATTCCGATCCTGATCCAGGTCTACTTGAATTCCTCCCTGGCTTATGGACTCATGCGCCTGTTCCGGGTCGAGCACTCGGTTGCGGCGCCGGGAGCCCTGATTGGCGCGAGCAATTTCTTCGAGTTGGCCGTCGCCACCGCGATCGCACTTTTCGGCCCGGGTTCCGGCGCCGCCCTGGCCACAGTTGTGGGGGTCCTGGTCGAGGTCCCCGTCATGCTCTCGGTCTGCGCCGCCTGCAACCGGACACGGCATTGGTTCGCGTTTCAGAAGGCGTGACGCGCTGCCGTTTCAGATCATCGGTCTAGCGCCTGCGAGTGCACTCAGCAGCGGTTCCAGCCGCCGCCGGGAACGAGTTCATGGTGCCGGTCCGATATCCCCACAAGTTCAAAGTGGCGAGAGGATATGCCGGCAGAAGTCGCGGGCAAAACCTGCCTCCCGAAGAATTCGGATGAGGTCCCCACAGAAGTCCCCACACCGGACCGAATTGACTGAGTTCTTTAGGGATCGAGAGCTTGTAATCGATTGAAAAGTTTGGCTCCTCAGGTAGGACTCGAACCTACAACCCTTCGGTTAACAGCCGAATGCTCTACCATTGAGCTACTGAGGAGCAGCGGTTGGTTTTCTCATTACAGCAGACCGGCTGGTCGGCGTCAACGT
>JBAIXM010000220.1:0-2182 GCA_037916615.1 Bryobacterales bacterium | reverse complement strand
GACGGGGCAGGGCATTGCGGGCGTGATTCGCTCCCATTACTCGCGCTGGCTGCTCTTTCCCATCGTAGGGGCGTTGGTAATCGCCAATGTTTTAGAGGCCGGCGCCGATATCAGCGCCATTGCGTCGGCATTGCGGCTGATTTTGCCGGTTCCAGTGATTGGAATCACCGTCGGCATTACCGTAATGGTGCTTCTGGTGCAGGCCTGGGGATCGTATGACTTGATCCAGAGGATCTTTCGCTGGCTCGCGCTGGCGCTGTTTTCTTACGTGGCCGCCGCCTTCCTGGCCCATCCGCAGGTGGGTGAAGTCCTGCATCACACCCTCCACCCGACCATACAGTTCCATGCAAGTTACCTCGCGATGATGGTTGCGATCATCGGCACCACTCTCTCTCCGTACCTGTTCTTCTGGCAGGCGGGCCTGGAGATCGAAGAGGTCAAAGCCTTCGCTTATCCTCACTCCGCCACGACCTCCGGCGCTTCCGACCACGAACTTCGCTCCGCCGCCCTGGACGTCAGCATCGGCATGCTGTTTTCCACGCTCATCTCCTATTTCATCGTGCTCGGCACTGCGGCAACTTTGTTCAAGGCGGGTCAGACCAACATCGAAACTGCGGCACAGGCCGCGCAGGCTCTGCGCCCACTCGCGGGTGGCGCGGCAACTTGGTTGTTTGCCGCGGGGGTGATTGGAGTCGGAATTCTTGCGGTTCCTGTGCTGACCACCGGAGCTGCTTACGCTCTGGCCGAAACTTTTCAATGGAAAACAGGGCTGCATCACACCCCGGAGCACGCCAAGGAGTTCTACGCCGTCATCGCTCTGGCCACCTGCGTGGCGCTGGCCATTGGCTTCTCAGGGATTAATCCCATCAACGCTCTCTTCTGGGCTGGGCTGGTGATGGGCCTGCTGGCGCCGCCGATCATGCTGGTCATCATGCTGATCACGAACAATCGCCAGGTTATGGGACACCATGTTAACGGGGCGGGAGTGAACCTCCTGGGGTGGGGAACAACGGCTGCGATTTCCGCAGCAACCGTCGGCCTGATCTGGAGTTGGATCGTCTCCTAAGGCATCTTTTCGGAGGCTTCGTCCGAGTGCGCGCTCTCATTGCCGCGCAAGTCAACCGCCGTGACCGAGTAGGTGTACACGTGTCCTGACGCGACATCCGCATCGCGATACGCTGGCGCCTTTGCCAGGTCGGAGTTGATCTTTACCGGCGAAGTTCCCTCCTCGCGACGGTACACGTTGTAACCCGCGAGATCGCCGTCTGAGACTGGAGCCCAGATCAAATCGATGAAGGGTTTCTGTCCCGCTCCCGACGCAACTGCCTGGAGACCTGAAGGCAGTTTCGGCGGGAACACATCGTGAGCGAAAACCTTCACGGTGGGCGTGTCGTCGCCCTCAACTTGCAGATCCGGCGCCCCCTGGCGACGGATGATGGTCACGACCTCCGCGCGGTACTCATAGTTCTTCTCCCATTCGAAACTCTGGTCCAGCCATTCGCTCTTGTCGCCGGAGACCGGGACTTCTCCTGCCACTGCATCCGCCTTGCTGTTTTCCAGGCGGCGATAAATGCGAACCATGAACTGAAGATCGGGAACATTTGGAAGAGCGGGGTTTGCCCAGTGCAGCGTAATACCATCGGCAGTTAGGTCTGATCCGAAATCTATGGGCGGCGGAAGGGTGGGAGCCGCCGGAACCTGCACGGCATTCGAAGCTCCGGCGCTGCGTCCGCTCGGGTTCAACATGCAAACCGCGTAACTCAGCAGGTCTGCCGGATGTTGCAACTGCAATGAACCGGGAACAACGTCAATGTAGCTACCTTGAACCTTGGCCGCGCTTTCCCTCTTTTTCGGCTTGGCAGGAACGGGGAACGCGCTCGCGGAGAGCTCCGCAAGCGGGGCAGCACAATCGATGCGACTGGGGTCGAAGGTACGGCAGATGTTCGTGGGGCCGGAATGTCGAATCGATTGATGATCGACAGTTTCACCTGGAACGGTCCAGGAAAGCGTGACTTTGTTGCCTTTGCGCGAAGCATGCAAGTCCGAGACTCGCCGCGGCAACTCCAGGGACGGAGGAAGAGGAACTCCGGGATTTGCGCACGAGACGAGAAGCATGCTGGCCGCAAACAACACTACCGCCCGTCCGCGATCGCATGCGCGCTTCATCCAGGAATAATGAGGG
>JBAIXM010000219.1:0-22452 GCA_037916615.1 Bryobacterales bacterium | reverse complement strand
CCCGACTTCCCTCGAAAACGACCGCGAAATTCTGGAAGACCGCGTTTATGCCGCGCGCTGGGGCGGCGATCCCGGCACGGCGGCCATGACCGCGCGGCAACTGGACAAGAGTTTTCCCGACAACGCCGCGACCAGGCAACTGGTGAATCAGGTAGAGCTTGAATACGGCGCTTCCATATCGCCGGGATTCCGCTACATCTCCGACAGCGATGGACTCATCGACAAAACCTGGAGCGGCGAGGCTGCGGTGCATCTCAGCCCCGCCCACGAGCTCCGCACCGGATACATGTACCGCGAGCTATGGCAGGGCGAATCGCTGTTCTGGCGCCGCTACGATCTCGGCTGGAGCGGCGTGCTCAGCCGGCGAGTCCGCGCCTATGCTTCGGGAAGCGACGTGAACTACGGCATCGGCGCCACGCACCGGATCATCGGCGACGGCGGCCTGTCTTTCGTGCTCAGCGACTCGGCTCGCGTCGGCGCCGGCGGCGGGAAAATTGCAATGGACGCGTTCGTGGCCGCCCAGAATCACGTCACCGCGAATTTTGCCTCCGGCGACGTGACGCTGACTCCGGGAACTTTCACGCAACTGCAGGCGCGATATGCGCGGTACGATTTTTCCGACGGCGTCACTCGCGACCGCACGGATCTCGAAGCGCTGTTCCAGATTCATTCCCGGTCCAGACTGAAGCTCCGGATGGGGTGGCGCTCGAACCTGATGTGGCATAACAGCTACACTCCGGATTTCTACAGCCCCGAAAGTTTTCAGTCGCACCTTGCCGTTGGGCAGGTATCGGGCCGGCTGGTGCGCTCCCTGGATTACTGGGTCGAAGTCGGAGGCGGCTGGCAGATGGAGCCCGGCACTCCGCTCGAAAACCCTATTCAGGCTTCCGCGAAACTTGCGTGGCATCCAACCGATAATTTCCGCGCGCTCATCGAAGTCGGGCGAACGACGTCTTCGCTGGATCGGGTCACCGCAGACCGTGATCCTTACACGCGGCGCGTCGCCAGTGCGGGCTTTACGTATAGTTTTCACTAGGAACTGGCCAGGCTCTGCGATCATAGGGAGGGATGCCGCAGGATCTTTCGGAGCAGGAGAAAAGGCGCCGGCGCTCACGATTGCTCGGCTGGTGGTACAACTGCATTGGAATCGCCTTCATTCTGCTTGCGTTCGCAAGTATGAGCCGGGGCGAGCCGTTGTGGGCAGTGATCATCCGCTTCCTGATTGGGTTCGGCTTTTTCGCCCTTTACAGCGGCACGCTGCGCAGGCGCACCTGAGCTAGTCCCACGCACTGGGGCAAATCACCCAAGCCTGAAATGTTCTCACCGCTAGAAAGCCCTCTGCAGCGGACTTGACCGCCTGGAAATCGGATTGCATTCGGAATACGCGGGAGATTTCCGACATGAAGGCCGGCGCGAGTCGGATCGAACGATCTTCGGTATCGGTGCCCGCCGCAGGAGTCGTCTTGAACGGCGATTTGAGCATTCCGCCGAATCCGAAGGGCATGATCCTGTTTGCCCATGGCAGCGGCAGCAGCCGGTTGAGTCCTCGAAACCGCTATGTGGCGGAGGTCCTCAACGAACACTCGCTCGCCACGCTCCTGGTGGATTTGCTGACAGCTCAGGAGGAAGAGGAAGACGAACTGACCCGGCACATTCGGTTTGATATCGATCTACTTACCCGGCGGCTTGTCGCCGTCACGGATTGGCTCGCGAGTCCTCCCCAGGCGCGTGGGCGCGGGATCGGCCTCTTCGGCGCGAGCACTGGCGCTGCTGCGGCGCTGATGACAGCGGCCGAGCGGCCCAAGATTATTAGGGCCGTTGTCTCGCGCGGCGGGCGTCCGGATCTTGCCGGGGAGGCAGCCTCGCTGGTGCGAGCCCCGACCCTGCTGATCGTAGGCGGCAGGGATACAGAGGTTCTCGAACTGAATCGCGAAGCCATGAGGCGTATGAAATGCCCCGCCGAACTCAAAATTGTTCCGGGCGCGACACATTTGTTCGAGGAACGCGGCGCGTTGGCCCAGGTCGCAAGCCTGGCTGCGGATTGGTTTACGGCTCACCTCGCATGATGGGCCGAGGATCCAACTTAGCGAAGGAGAGGAACTATGGCAGAAGTAAAAGTCAACAAAGAACAACAAGGAGTCGCCAGGCGCGAATCGCCGGAGGGACTCTTTCGGTCGTCCCCGTTTAGCCGGAGTTTCGGCTGGGAGCCGTTCGGCTTGTTACGGCAATTGAGCGAGGAAATGGACCGCGCATTCCACGGCGCCGGCGGCAGCGAATTGGAGTCCTGGGCTCCCGCTCTGGATGTCCAGCAATGCAACGGAGATTTGGTTGTAACGGCCGAACTCCCGGGATTGAAGAAAGAGGACGTCAAAGTCGAATTGACTGATGATGCTCTGATCATTCAAGGCGAGCGCAAGCAGGAGCACAAGGAAGATCACGAGGGCTACCATCGGTGGGAGCGGAGTTACGGCAAATTCTATCGTTCCATTCCGCTGCCGGAAGGCGCCAAGGCCGATCAAGCCAAAGCTGAGCTTACCGACGGTGTCTTGAAAATCTCCGTGCCCGTGCCCGAGTCGAAGAAGAAGGCTCGCCAAATTCCGATCGAGCAGAGCGCGAAACCGGCGGAGCAAAAACCGGCAGCCTGACACACCCGCTCGAAGATACCTTGGCGCCGCGCAATGACAACGCGGCGCCGTTTGATTCTGGCCGATCTGATCGGCTATCGGGTTGGCGGCGTTGCGGGACTCTCCGGAGTCGTGGGTGCGGTGGGCCGCTCCGGATTGTTCGGGTCGGTTGGACTGCCTTGGGGCGGACGCTTGCTGTCGTCGGTTTTAACTTTGCCGTTGTTCTTTTTATTGTTCTTCTGATTCTTGTCTTTATTTTGATCCGTAGTCGTCGGATCATTTCCCTTTTGGGCCGGCGTCGTCGGAGATTCCTGGCTCTGAGGAGGCGGCGCCGGATTCGGGTTCCCGCCTTGCGCGAAGGTGGTTCCCGTTAAGGCAAATGCGAGCAGTCCGGAGAAAAGTGTGGCTTTCATTCTTGTCCCTTCCTATTTGCCGCAAGTTCGCGGTCAGTCGTATGAGCCTGGGGGACTGAATGTGTTACCTTCCAAAACTCTCATTTCACGGGTAGAAATCTTTGGACACGCTCTCCGGCAAAGACTTCGCCGGTGTAGATAACCCCTTTGGAATCCACAGCGATCATGTGCAAGCCGAAGAACTGTCCGCCGTTTTCGCCCATGCTCCCCATCCGGCCGATCACTTTACCGTCTTCGCGGTTCAGGAACCAGATGTGATTGTTGGTTAGATCTGAGATGTACAAGATCCGCTGCTGCCTGTCGGGCGAGAACATCACGCCTCCGGCCGATCCGCCCACGCCCGTCATGGGGGCCAGGATAAATTCCTTGAGGAATTTCCCTTGCTTGGTGGTCACCTGGATCCGGTTCGCATTCCGGTCCGCCGCATAGACCAAACCGTCGTTGGAAATGTTGAGCGTGAGATGTCCGCGGAACTCCTTGGGCATCGGTCCGCCTGGGGTGTACTCGCGATCGGCATCGTTTGTGGTGATTTGCGAGAGCGCGTGACCATAGGCGCCCCAGCCGCGCTTGAACTGGAATGTATCGAGGTCGAACACCATCACGCGGCCACCCAAATAGTTGTCCGCGGCATAAAGCTCGCGCGCGGCTTCATCCAACCGGATTTCTTCCAGGCCTCCAACGATCATCGGCGTCGTGGGCGGGTATTTCTTCCGAAACGCAGCAATGGCGGCTTGTCTCGCCGCCTGAGCCGCAGGGTTCGGTTGAGCGCGTCCGCCAGGAGGAGTGATGAACCCCGCCACCGGTCCGGCGCTGCCGCGACCCGGAGTATGCGCCGGAATACCCGGCTCGGCAGCACCCGCCGTGCCTCCTGTTTCGGTTTCGGGCGCGCGGGGCACCTGGGCGACCAGTGCGCCTGTCTTGGGATCGTACTTGCGCACCGTGTTCTGCCCGATATAAACGAAACCTTTGCTATCGACGGCCATGCCGTGGCCTTGGGGGGCATCGAACGAACCGATCACGTTTCCGTTCTTGTCCAGGTGAATCATCGCGGGGGGGCGCACGCAGCAGTCCGCCAGCGGAGGATTCAGTTCGGCTTCCAGTTCGATATCGGTGAGATCGTTCGGACGGTTCAGCACCCAGACGTTGTCGTCCTTGTCCACGGCGAGTCCGGTAACACCGCCGAGCTTCCACTTGTTGGGGAGCGGCTTGGGCCAGTCGGGATCGAACTTGAATTTCGGCGCCGACTGCTCCGGTGCGGCTTGCGTACGCCAAAGCGCAACCGCGCTGAGACCGATTAAAGAGGCGAACACCGTTTTGCGGATCATGTGCCCTCCTGGAACCCTCTAGAAGATCATAGTCCCGCGCCACAACGGATTGCGCTCGGCTGGCGCGGATGATGTAATTTCCAGTTATGAAAACAAGACTGCTGTACATTCTCGCGGCGGCGCTCGCCTCCCAGATTGCAAGCGCCCAGAACCTCAGCAAATTCGTGATTTCCGATGAGGCCGCCAAGAAGACCCTCGTCAAAAACGAAATTTCCGCCGATACGGCCGAGAAGATCACGCAGGCCTGCATCGACTTTGCGAAAAAGAGCAACATGGCCGTGAGCGTGTTCATCCTCAGCCCGACGGGGCAGATCGTGCACGCGCATCGCATGGACGGTCAGGTGCCTATCAACACGGAAACCGCGCTGCTCAAGGCGCAAAGCGTGCTCTACACCCGCGATTCGACGCATGCGCGAGCGAACCAGGTGGCGAACAATGTCGGGCTTCAGTTGCGGTGGTCCAAGCTGCCGGTGTATCCGGTTTCGGGCGGATTGCCGATCATCGTGGACGGGCAGATGATCGGAGCCATTGGCGTCGGCGGCGGCAACCGCGACGAGGAGTGCGCGTATCAGGCGCTCACAACGGTGGTCGGGCCCCAGCCGCCGCTGGCGGAGAATGGGCCGGCTCGCGGACCAGGTCCCGCCAAATAGCGGCTCGCCTTGACTTCGAAAAATCGCGCTGGCATACTGTTCCGCAGTTTTCTTACCGGGGGGAACGATGAAGCTTGGCCTGAGTGCATTGTCCGTAATTCTTCTGGCTTCCTGCGCAAGTTTGTGGGCGCAATCCGCCGCAACATCCCAGATCACGGGAACCGTGCTCGATCCGACCGGAGCGACTGTTCCGGAGGCGCAGGTCAAGTTGACCCAAACCGACACCGGCCTGGTCCGTACCGGGGCCAGCGATGCGAATGGCCGCTACGTGATGCCTGGCCTGCCGGTCGGGCCCTACAAGCTCGAGATCAGCAAACCAGGCTTCAGTACGTTCGTGCAAACCGGAATCGTGCTCCAGGTGAACACGAATCCCGCCATCGATGCCGTGCTCAAGGTCGGCTCCGTCACAGACCAGGTGGTGGTGGAAGCGGCGTCCACCATGGTCGAGGTCCACACGACCAGCGTCGGCCAGGTGATCGATTCGCAGCGCGTGGTCGAGCTTCCCTTAAATGGGCGCAACCCGACGGATCTCATTTTCCTGGTTGGCGCGGCCGCGCTCGCCCCTCCGGCCGATCTGGTTTCCGCCAAGAACTATCCGAACGAGCAGCCGATCAGCATTGGCGGCGGAATGGCGAATGGGGCCAGCTACAGCCTGGACGGCGGAACGCACAACGATCCTTTCAACAACCTTGGCCTTCCGCTTCCGTTTCCGGATGCCTTGCAGGAGTTCAAGGTCGAAACCAGCTCACTGCCGGCGCAATACGGCCAGCACTCGGCTGGGGCGGTGAACGCGATCACAAAGTCCGGCACCAACGAGTTTCACGGCGACCTGTTTGAGTTTGTCCGGAACTATAAGTTCAACGCGCGCAACTTTTTCGCGCTGACCCGCGATTCCCTTAAGCGCAATCAGTTCGGCGGAACCCTGGGCGGGCCCATCCAAAAGGACAAACTGTTCTTCTTCGTCGGATACCAGGGAAATATTATCCGATCGAATCCGAGCCAGTTCTCGAGCTTCGTGCCGACCTCGCAAATGGTGCTCAACGGCGATTTCAGCACGGTCACCTCCCTGGCCTGCCAAACCAAGGCGATCCAGCTCTACGATCCTTTCAGCTCGCCGACCAGCGCCGGACGCTTGCCCTACGCCGGAAATCAGATTCCGGTGTCGCGATTCAGCCAGCCCGCGCTGAACATGCTGAAGTTCTATCCCGCTCCGGATAACGCTTGCGGCAAGGAATTTTATTTTCCGCAGCAGGGGCAGGATGAGCACATGGGCATCGCCAAAGGCGACTATCAGATCAATTCGAAACAATCGGTTTTCCTGCGCTATCTGGTCACGCATTCTCTCCAGCCGACGCCCTATGACGGCAAGAACCCGCTTTCGATGAATCTCTCAGGGGCCGATGACCTGGTCAACTCAGCAGTGTTCGGACACACATTCGTAATCAGCCCGAGTACGATCAATCAATTCCGGGCGACTCTTAACCGCTCGGCTGTGACCAAGATTCAAGACCCGACCTTCGACGGCCCGAGCCTGGGAATCAAAATGCACACGCTAGTGCCAGGGCACATCGTCGCCACCGCCACGGGCGCGATCTACAGTTCCTCGGTGTTCTCCTACGGCGCGTTCGATCCGACGACGAGTTACCAGCTCGGCGACGATTTCAACATCGTCAAGGGTGCGCACCAAATCGCGTTCGGCGGTAGCTGGATCCGCCAGATGCAATATGTTTACGGGCCTCTCAACGGCGACGGAAACTTCACGTTCAACGGGCAGGCTACCGGGCTGAACGGCGGCACGGGCTTATCCATGGCCGACTTTCTGCTGGGCCAGGCGTCCTCGTTCACGCAAGGCGGCATTCAGTACGCCTACGAGCGTTACCACAATCTCGGCGCCTACGCGCAGGACAACTGGCGAGTGACTTCGCATTTGACGCTTAACTATGGCCTTCGCTGGGAGCCGTACATCGGCGGTTCCATGCCGCTCGGTTACGTAATGCACTTCGATCGCAGTTTGTTCGATCAGAACGTGCACTCCAAGGTTTATCCGAATGCTCCCGCCGGCGTGCTGTTCCCCGGCGATGCGGGCTTCGATACGAACGGACGGCCCTCGCATACCAAGCTGAACGATTTCGCTCCGCGCCTGGGCGTCGTCTGGGATCCGAAGGGCAACGGGCGGATGACGGTTCGCCTTTCGTGGGGCATCCTGTACGATATTCCACACACGCTGTTCGCGTATGGATTTTCGCAGGCTCCGCCCTGGGCCGCGACGATCACGCAGACCAACGTATCGTTCGCCGACCCGTGGGCGAATTTTGCCGGGGGCGATCCGTTCCCGCTGCGCCTCGACAAAAACGCCATTTTCCCGCCCTTCAGCACCTACACTTCGTACCCGCTGGACATCAAGCCTCCGTACTTACAGCAGTGGAACCTGAGCGTCCAGAAGCAGGTGGGCGCGAACTGGCTGGTGTCCGCCAGCTATCTGGGCAACAGCACGGTTCACTTATGGGCGGATGCGCCGATTAATGCCGCGGTATTCGGGTCTGGCGCCAGCACGAACAACACGAACAACCGCCGCGTGCTGAACCTGGCGAATCCCGATCAGGGCAAGTACTTCGGCGTGATCCATCAGCTTGACCCAGGATCCACCGCGAGCTACAACGCCTTGTTGCTTTCTGTGACGCACCGCTTTGCAAGCCACTACAGCATCTCGGCGAATTACACGTTGTCGCACTGCATCTCGGGACCGTTCACTTCGGAGCTGGACGGCGTTCAGTACACGAATCCGGCGAACCGGTCATCTGACCGCGGCAACTGCGTGGGCATCGATCACCGGCATCTCGCCAACGTTTCTGCCGTGGAGGAAGCGCCCCGGTTCTCCGACAAGTGGATGCGTGCGGTCGCCTCTGACTGGAAGCTGTCCGAAATCCTCCGAATTCAGTCCGGCAGCTATATTACCGTTGCTTCCGGCGTGGATGGCGCTCTCAACGGGATCGGCGGGCAGCGTGCAAACTATAACGGCGGAAATCCCTACTTAAATGCCTCGTGCACTCAGACTCCTTTCTGCATGCCGTGGCTCAGTCCGGCGTCATTCTCTCAGCCGGCTCAGGGAACTTTCGGCAATTTGGGGTCGGCGAACATCCTCGGACCGGGAGCCTATTGGATCGACCTCAGCCTGGTTCGCGCATTTCCGGTCAGGGAACGCCAGCGCGTCGAGGTTCGCGCCGAAGCGTTCAATCTGTTGAATCACGTCCGTCCTGGCAATCCCGCCGCGAGCTTCGGCACGCTGAGCACGTTCGGCCAGATCACCAGTTCCCTGGATCCGCGCATCATGCAATTCGCGCTGAAGTATATCTTCTGACGCGCTTATTTCTTGATGTGCTTCTCGAGCATCTGACGGCGGACCACGGCGCCGTAGACGTTGCCATCGGAGTCGACTCCCACGCCTTCGGCGCCGCTATGTTCGATCGTGGTTGATTCCATGTCTTCGATGAAGTACTTCACTTCGCCGGTCTTGGCGTTCCCGATGCGGATGCCCTTCTTCCAACCGGGCTGATCCGGCCCGAACGATTCCGAATCGGCCACGTACATGGTGTCGTCCTTCATAATCAGGATGCCGCTAGGGCGGCCCCATTGGGCCTGCGTGGCAAGATATTTTCCGTCCTGATCGAAGATCTCGATGCGGTTGTTATCGCGATCCCCGACGAACAGTCGCCCCTGGGAATCGATTGCGATGGTGTGCGGCGACTTCAGATCTCCGTGTCCCGATCCGCTCTTGCCCCAGGCCTTGATGAATTTCCCGTTCTTGTCGAATTTGGAAATGCGGTCGTTGCCCTTGGTGCCGCCGGAATGCCCTTCAGTGATGAAAATATCCCCGTTCCGGCCGACCGCGACGTCGGTCGGCTCGTCGAACTCGCCGGGCTTATCGGAAGCGACGCCGGCTGTGCCGAGTGTCATCAGTAGTTTCCCGTCAGGGGCAAATTTGAACACCTGGTAGCCCTTGCCGTGATCGAGGCGAGCATCGGTGACCCAAAGGTTGCCCTGTGCATCCACGGTGGCGCCGTGAGGAAACACGAACATGTTCTCGCCCCAAGCTTTGATCAGCTTGCCGGATTTGTCGAACTTGAGAATGGGGGGCTCGGGCCGGCCGGCGCAGGAGTTGTCCTTGCATCGATGGATCACGTAAATGCTGCCGTCGGGAGCGACCTCGACCGCGGTCACGGCCGCCCAGGGAACGCCGCCCGGAGGCTTACCCCAATCGCGCACCGTGCGATAGGGATTCGGCAGATCGTTCAGCGGTTTCTCGGACTGTGCATACGTTGCAGTCGCGGAGATCGCCGCGACTGCCAATAACCAGGGGGTTGTTCGGCTCATGGATTTTCCTTTGCGCGCCGTGGATCATCATACTCTGGTATCTGCCGCGATACAATCGACGGGCGGAGGACTTGCACATGCGCGTGGTCCTGATCGCGTTGTTAGCCACTTGTGTTTTCGCGGCCGAGCCGCCGGCTGTATCCGTCACCGGCGGCCGAATCCGCGGCGGCGGTCTTGAGAAAGGCGGAGCCGTATTCAAGGGCATCCCGTTCGCGCAGGCCCCAGTCGGCGATTTGCGCTGGCGAGAGCCGGCGCCCCTGAAGTCTTGGGCTGGCGTGCGCGAGACAACTTCTTTCGGCGCGGCCTGCGCCCAGAACGCCGGCGGTCGCATGCAGGCGTCGAGCAGCGAGGATTGCCTGTTCCTCAACGTCTGGACTCCCGAGTGGCCGCCCAGCGGCCGCAGAGCCGTGATGGTCTGGTTCCACGGCGGGGGAAATTACGCGGGTACGGCCTCAGGAAACAACTTCGATGGCGAAAGCCTGGCACGGCGCGGAGTGGTCCTGGTGACGGCGAATTACCGCCTGAGCGTATTCGGGTTCTTCGCGCATCCGGAGCTGACCGGGGAATCGGCGCACCATGCTTCCGGCAACTACGGCTTGATGGATCAGATCGCGGCGCTGAAGTGGGTGCGCGATAACATTGCGAAATTCGGCGGCGATCCGGAGAACGTGACGATTTTTGGGCAATCGGCCGGCGCCGTGGATGTGAACGTATTGATGGCTTCGCCGCAAGCGAAAGGTCTGTTTCAGAAGGTGATCGCGGAAAGCGGTACGGTCACGCGCGTTCCGGATGACGCGACCATGCGGATGACCGGCCTCGGAGCCGTCATGGCCCCGCGCGCCGGCGATACATACTCCGATGCGCTCGCGCTTGGCGAGGCGGAAAGGGCCGGCGAAAAGCTCCTTCCGGGTGCTTTGAAGGATCTGCGGGCGAAGCCGGCAGAGGAGTTGCTGAAAGCCACCGCCGCGCCGCGGGCGAGCATCGGCCCGGCGAACGGCATCATCGTGGACGGTTGGATTTTTCCCAAGCCGCCGGCGGAGGTGTTCGCAAAAGGGCAGGAATTCCGCGTGCCGTTGTTGATCGGGAACAACTCGCGCGAGCGGACGCCGCAAATCACGGCTGATGAGTTGGCAGGCGCCATTCAGGCGATGTATGGTCCGCTGACCCCCCGAGGGACGGCCCTGTACAACTTCACTGCTCCGGCCGATCCGCTGTACGGATCGGCCGGAGCGCCGTGGGTCGTGGACACGATGTATCGCTGCCCGGTGGTGGTCCAACTTGTGTGGCATGCGGCCGCGGGAAATCCGGGATACGAGTACCAGTTTGATCGCGCTGCGCCGGGCAGGGAAGCCACGGGAGCCACGCACGGGGCTGAGGTCGGTTACGTGTTCGGCAATCTCGGCGCGAACTATGCCGCGGCGGATCGAGAAATCTCGTCGGCCATGCAGCAATATTGGACCAACTTTGCCAAAACGGGAGATCCCAACGGACCGGGGCTGCCGAAGTGGCCGAAGTTCGATGCGGCTTCGCGCGGGTACATCGAATTTACTGACAGGGGTCCGGAGGCGCGCGAAGGACTGCGGCGGGCTTACTGCGACCTGTACGTCGAGAACATCAAACGCCTGGTACCAAGGTAGTCTTCGACGCCCACGCGGTGTATAGTGTTGAGGATCGTAACGGTGCAAAGGAGATCCTCATGAAATACTCGCGCAGACAGTTGGGCCTGTTCGCGTTCGCGGCAGCAGCCGCATCGGCGCAGACCAAGGGAAAAGAGCAAGCCAAGGCAGCCGAACCGGCGCCGGGCGTGGAGAAACTTCCGGTGATGAAGACCCAGGCGTTCCTGTATAAGGACGTTCCGGACACCATCAACGGAAAGAACAAGTCGAAGCGGATGTTCACGGCCAAGACGCACACCGGTTTCAAGATCGAGTCGCACCAGAGCGACATCGCGCCGGGTGAGGTGAATCATCCTCCGCACCAGCATTTGCGCGAAGAGATGATGCTGGTCCGTCTTGGGACGATGGAGCTGACTATTAACGGCAAGCCCTATCGCCTGGGACCTGGGGACGTCGGCGTGATCGGCTCGAATGAGATGCACAACGCGAAGAACGTCGGCACCACGCGCGCCGAGTATTTCATCGTGAATATCGGCCGGGACGACGTTTAGCTTTGCTTCTAGCTGCGCTTCAGCCTGACGCGCAGATATACGTTGACTCCCCACGGATTTCCGCCGTAGACCGGTTGGATCGCCTCGGGGATCGCGTACCTGGTCACGTTCGCGCCGATGCCCGTCTCGAGGTTCGATCTCGTAAACAGATCGCGCGTGTAACCCGCCGTGAAAGCTTTGACACGAAAGGCGTCGGGATGCAACTCGTTCTTCGCTGCAAGCTCGAAACGCCCGGTCACGAAATCCTTAGCTGTGACCGGGAAGAGGGTCTCCAGCAGCCAGGCGTTCGTATTCTGCTGCGTCGCCGTATTGTGATTCCGGCCCCAAATGGCGCTGGTGGACCACGCTCCTCCGTTATATCTCGGTCGCGTGTATTGCACGGATGCGGTGGTCCGAATGATATCGCCTTCCTCCAGAGCTTCGGGCTTGGTCAAGCGCCCCGCTGAAACCTGAGCCGTCCAGTTCTTGGATGGAAAGAACGATACGCGCCCGGAGTAGGAATCCATCGCGCCCCAATCGATCTTCCACCGGTTCTCATCTGGCTCTGCGCCGCGAAATCCGGATGCTTCCAGCCGGATCCAGCGGTATTTCACGCCCACCGTGGCCACGTTGCTCGCGATGTGGGTGGAGTCTTGCCAATGATGACCGAGCGTCGCCTGCGGGAGCTCAAGCGCCGAGGCGCGGTGCGGAAACGCCACCGGCCCCAGCGCCGGATCGCCCACTGCGGCGTAATAGAGATCCACCAGTGCCGACTCACCCAGGGGCCGCACATAGTGCACGCCCAATCCCATGATGAAATCGTGCGGGTGCTGGGCGTCTATCAGCGCTCTTCCGTACGCGGTTTCGCCCGTCTGGAAGAGCAGGGGATAGCTGCGGTTCGTGACGGTGGCAGGCTCCAGGCTGAGCATTGCGTCGAACATGATTTTTCCCGCACCGAGCGAGTGCTGCGCCGAGGCCATGCCCCAGTTCGTCGAGTAGAATTTATCGCCGCCGCGCGGACCGCTCTGCTGCGTATCCACCAGAAACGCCTGGCCCATATACATGAACGTCCACTCGCCTTTCCGCTGCATGAGCATCGGCATGGGCCAAGCCATCGGATTCATGCTGGTTCCCGACGTCAGATTCATCAGGTACATCGCCGGCGAGAACTCGGGCTCCGCGGGCGAGGCCGCGTGTTGATGCTCGTGGTCCTGACCCGCTGCTGCCGACGCGCACAGCAGTAGCGCGAATACAAATCGACCTTTCATTCACACCTCTCCCGAAGAAATGAATTTGAAGGGACACTTCGAGAGGGATCAGAGCCTTAAAACATCCGGCGGGCGGTCGATCTCGGGACGGAGGTCAATGGCCCGCGTCACCTGAAGCGACGTGACCTCCTGCGGATCGATCGGCGCAGGCAAATCCGCCGGATCAGCAATCGCGTGATCGATCGGGGGCTGCTTATGAGCGATCAACTGCGGATGGCGGCACGAATCCGCAGGGACATTGTCCTGCCCCTCCGCGTGCCCGTGGCAGGGCGGGACCTTTACAGTTGACAGGCACTCCGCGAGGCACTCGGTGCTTGCTCCCATGAGCGCCAGCACCACCAGCAGAGCCGCAAACAGCCTCATCGCCTCCAGTATACTGCGCACACTATGGCCAGCTAAGATGAAAGCTTAGATGCGCACGCTCCGGCACGACTGGACCATTCCTGAAATCGAAGCAGTCTATACAGCGCCGTTCTCCGATCTGGTGTTCCGCGCGGCGGAGGTTCATCGCGCGCATCATCGTCCCGACGAAGTGCAGGGATGCATGCTGCTGAGCATCAAAACGGGGGGCTGCCCGGAGGATTGCGCCTACTGCCCGCAATCGGCCCGCTACGAAACCGGAGTCGGCCGGCAGGACTTGATGGACGTGGAAGACACCCTGGCCGCGGCGAAACGCGCGCGCGACCAGGGTGCGACGCGATTCTGCATGGGCGCGGCGTGGCGGGACGTCCCGAAAGATGCCCGCTTCGATCGTGTTCTCGAAATGGTTCGAGGCGTCCGCGCGCTGAACATGGAAGCCTGCTGCACGCTCGGGATGCTCACCCAGGATCAGGCCGACGCTTTGGCGGAAGCCGGCCTGAGCGCTTATAACCACAACCTGGATACCTCGCCCGAGTTCTACGGCAGCATCATTACGACCCGCACGTATCAGGAGCGCCTGGACACCCTCGCTCGCGTGCGCCGAGCAGGCGTGACGCTTTGCTGCGGCGGCATTATCGGGATGGGCGAGGATCGGGCCGCACGCTACGGCCTGCTCCGCCAACTGGCGAATCTGGATCCGCATCCGGAAAGCGTGCCGATCAACATGCTGGTCGCCGTCGAAGGCACGCCGCTCGGGGATCGACCGGCGGAGGATGCGCTGGAGCTGGTCCGGATGATCGCCACAGCGCGGATCCTGATGCCGAAATCCATGGTGCGGCTGAGCGCCGGCCGGCTGGCTCTTTCCGAGGAAGCGCAGGCGTTGTGCTTTCTGGCCGGAGCCAACTCGGTTTTCCTGGGAGAAAAACTCCTCACCACGCCCAACCCGGAAGCGGATGCCGATCAGCGTTTGTTCGAAAAGCTCGGAGTAAAGCTGCGTGCAACCGCTTGAGCGGCGGCTGCGCGCGCGCCTGGCCGAGCTCAAGCGCGAGGGCCTGCTTCGCAAGCGGCGGCCGCCCCGCGGCATTGATCTTTCTTCGAACGATTATCTTGGGCTCGCGGCGCATCCTTTGATCAAAGAGCGCATGGCGGCGGCGGTCTGCGCTCTCGGCGCGGGAAGCACCGGATCCCGGCTGCTACGCGGCGAACGTGAATGCTTCGAAGCGTTGGAAGCGCGCTTCGCCCGGTTCAAGGGGACCGAGCGGTCGCTCTATTTTTCGAGCGGTTATCTTGCAAATCTGGCGGTGCTGACCACGTTCCCGGAAACCGGCGACACGATTTATTCCGATGAGCGGAATCATGCGAGCCTCATCGACGGTGCGCGATTGTCGAAAGTGGATCGCGTCGTATTTCCGCATTCGCGCCCGGGCGTCGTGCCCGCAAACGCATTTCTGGTGACAGAATCCGTGTTCAGCATGGACGGCGATCTTGCTCCCCTGGAGGAATACAAACGGCTCGGAGCAGCGTTGGTTGTCGATGAGGCGCACGCGGTGGGCCTCTATGGAGAGCGGGGCTCGGGCCTGGTGGAGGGAGGCGGCGCGTTCATTTCGGTGAACCCCGCGGGCAAGGCGCTCGGAGTGGCCGGAGCTTTTGTTGCGGGACCGTCGTGGGCCATCGAGTATCTGGAACAGCGCGCCCGTCCGTTCATTTTTTCGACGGCCGTTCCGCCCGCGGTAGCGGCTGCACTGGATGCAAGCCTGGATCTGATCGCTGCTGAACCCGATCGGCGCCACCGGGTATTTCGCTTGGCTCGATACCTGCGCGAACAGCTTACCGCGGCCGGTATAGCGGTTCCCGCGGACGATTCGCCCATCGTCCCTGTGATCGTGGGGGAAAACGAAAGAGCGGTCCGCATCGCGGCGGCTTTGCAAGACGCCGGATTCGACGTGCGCGCCATTCGTCCACCCACCGTCCCTTCGGGCACTGCCCGGTTGCGGATTTCAGTGAACGCCGGTCTGTCGGAACAAATTCTCGACCGTTTCGTGGATAAACTGTGCGCGGCCTGTTCGTGACCGGAACCGATACCGGTGTCGGCAAAACCGTGCTTTCGGCGGCACTGATGCTGCGCTTTTCTGACGCGTGTTATTGGAAACCGATCCAGACGGGAACGGATGATGACACCGCCGAAGTGAGGCGGCTCTCCGGCGGCCGCGTGTTTGACCAAGGAGTGCGTCTGCCCGATCCGGTTTCTCCGCATTTGGCTGCCCGTCGCGCAGGAACCAAGATCGATCTGGACGCGCTCGTTCCGAATCGCGACAGTCATGCGGCCTACGTTGTGGAAGGCGCCGGCGGTGTCCTGGTACCGGTAAACGACTCCCGATTGATGATCGACCTTATGGTCCGGCTCGAGATTCCGGTGGTCGTCGCCACGCGCACCACGCTCGGCACCATCAATCACACGCTGCTGACGCTGGAAGCCTTGCGCGCCCGATCCCTGCAAATCGCGGGCGTCGTCATGATCGGAGACGCCAACCTAGATAATCGCGCGGCGATTGAGCAGTACGGACGCGTGCGTGTACTCGGCGATATGCCGCGCTTTGACCCGCTCACGCGAGACTCTCTGCAATGCTGGGCGAGAGCGCTGCCTGAGGACCTTATCCGGTGAGTCTGGCCGACCGCGACCGGGCCGTGCTTTGGCATCCGTATACGCAGATGCTCACGGCGCCGCCGCCCATCGCCGTCGCCCGCGCGGAAGGCGTATGGCTGTACACCGAGTACGGTCCCCGGATACTGGATGGAATTTCTTCCTGGTGGGTGAACATCCACGGCCATTCCCACCCCAAGTTGAACGCAGCGCTCACGGCGCAGGCTCGCGAGTTGGAGCACGTCATGTTCGCCGGGTGCACGCACCGGCCCGCTGTGGAATTGGCCGAACGGCTGATCGAAATTCTTCCCCATGGGCTGGCTCGCGTCTTTTACTCAGACAATGGATCGACGGCCGTCGAAGTCGCGCTGAAGCTTGCGATTCAGTATTGGCGCAACCTGGGCCAGCCGGATCGCCGGAAATTTCTCACGCTCCACAATTCGTACCATGGCGATACCGTCGGGGCGATGTCGGCCAGCGAGGATTCCGTCTTCACGCGGGCGTTCTCGCCGCTCCTGTTTCCGGTCGAACGAGCCCGCGGGCTCGAGGACATCGAGCAGAAGCTGCGCGAGTCGCGGGATTCCATCGCCGCAGTCCTGATCGAGCCCATGCTGCAAGGCGCGGGCGGGATGGTCGTGTGGCCCGCGGAATTCGTGTCTGGAGTTCGGCGCCTTTGCGACGGCTACGGAACGCTCCTGATCGCCGACGAGGTCCTCACTGGCTTCGGCCGCACAGGAAAAATGTTCGCCTGCGAGCACGCCGGAATCGCGCCCGATATCATCTGCCTGTCGAAGGGACTGACGGCCGGCTATCTTCCGCTGGGCGCGACGGCGACCACAGCGCGGATTTACGACGCCTTCCTCAGCGACGACCGGACCAAAACGTTTTTCCACGGCCACTCTTATACAGGCAACCCGCTGGCGTGCGCCGTCGCTCTGGCGAGCCTCGATCTCTTCCGCGATGAGCCTGTGCTTCAGAACGTCGCCCGGCTGGAGCAGCAGCTTCGAGACGGGTTTGCGCGGCTGGGGAGGCTCGGCGATGTCCGTGTCATCGGCGGTGTAGGGGCCGTTGAACTGGCATCCGACCGGCCTGGATACCTCGATCAGGCGGGACCGCGCCTTGCCGCGGCTTTTCTTGAACGGGGATTGCTGCTCCGGCCGCTTGGGAACGTAGTTTACTTCATGCCGCCGTATTGTATAACCGAATCAGAGGCCGACTGGGCCTTGGATCAGATCGCCCAAGTCCTGCTCTGAAGCCCGCAATGGACGCGCGGGCGCCTCCACCAAGCTAAGTAAGCTGCCCGCGCGATCCGTTTTGCCGGCGTTGATAGAAGCAGCGAGCCGGCTTGTGGTAAGATCCACTGTTTGCGGTCTCGCACAGGAGTATTTTCCCCGTGAAAGTATACGAAACAAACGACATCCGGAATGTTGCCCTGGTGGGACACGGGCACTCAGGAAAGACCTCGCTGGTGGCCGGCGCGCTGTTTGCCGGCAGCGCAACCAATCGCCTGACGCGCGTCGATGAGGGCAATACGATCACCGATTTCGACGACGACGAGATCGCGCGCAAGATCACCATTTCGAGCGCTGTCGCGGCTCTGGAATGGAGCAAGAAGAAGATCAACCTGATCGATACGCCCGGATTCAATATGTTCATTAACGACGCAAAAGCGGCTCTGGCGGCCGCGGATGCCTCGCTGGTGATCGTGGACGGCGTGGCGGGTGTGGAGGTCCAGACGGAAAAGGTCTGGAGCTTCAGCGAAGAATCCACGCTTCCGCGCGCGTTTGTGATTAATAAGCTCGATCGCGAAAATTCGAATTTTGAACGCACGCTTGAGAACGTGCAATCGGTTTTCGGCCGCACGGCGATTCCGATTCACCTGCCGGTCGGCGCGGAGCGGGATTTCCAAGGCGTGGTCGACCTGGTGCGCATGAAGGCCTACACCTACACGCCTGACGGCGATGGAAAAGGTAAAGAGGGCGAGATCCCGGCCGGCATGGCGGATGCCGCCCAGAAGGCCCATGAAGCGCTGATCGAAATGGTGGCCGAAGGTAACGACAAACTGATGGAGGAGTTCTTCGACAAAGGCACGCTGCCTCCGGACCAGATCGGCGAAGGCCTTCGCGATGCCGTGCGCCAGATGCGCCTCTTCCCTGTGCTCTGCGCCTCTGCGCTGCGTAACATCGGCACCGATCTGCTATTGAATTTCGCGTTGGATTACTTTCCCGGACCTGTCGACCGCGGACCGTGGAAAGGCACGCTGAATGGGAAGGAAGCCGAGCGCGCGGTCAAGGACTCCGAGCCGGTTTCCGCGTTCGTTTTCAAGACTGTCGCCGATCCGTTCGCCGGCCGCGTTTCCTACTTCAAAGTTGTATCGGGCGTGGTTAAGAACGATGCGAACCTGGTGAACGGCCGCAGCAGCGCCGCGGAGCGGCTCTCGCACATCGGCGTGCTGCTCGGAAAATCGATCCAGCCTGTTCCTGAGTTGCGAGCAGGCGACATCGGTGCGGTCGCAAAGCTCAAGGACACTCTGACCGGCGACACGCTTACCGATAAGTCCTCTCCGATCGCCTATCCTCCGGTGAGGCTGCCGGAGCCATCCATTGCGTATGCGATCGCTGCAAAGACGCGCCAGGACGAAGACCGCATGGGGAACGCGGTCCACAAGATCCTGGAAGAGGACCAATCGCTGCGCTTTTACCGGGATCCCCAGACAAAAGAGTTTCTGCTCGCCGGAAGCGGCCAGCAGCATGTGGAAGTGATCGTGAGCCGCCTCAAAAAGCGCTACGGCGTCGATGTGGAACTGCACGCTCCGAAGATTCCCTACCGCGAAACCATTCGCGGGAAGGCCGATGTCCAAGGCCGGCACAAGAAGCAGACCGGCGGGCACGGCCAGTTCGGCGATTGCTGGATCCGCATGGAACCGTTGCCGCGCGGCGAAAAATTCTCGTTTGAAAACGAAGTGTTCGGCGGCGCGATCCCCAAGAACTTCATTCCCGCGATCGAGAAAGGCATTGTCGAAGCCGCTGAAAAAGGCTATCTCGCCGGGTATCCGATGGTGGATTTCCGCGTCGTGGTCTACGACGGTTCGTATCACGATGTCGATTCTTCGGAAATGTCGTTTAAGCTCGCTGCCCGGAAAGCGTTCCGCGCCGCCATGGAGCAGGCCAAGCCCGCGCTGCTCGAGCCCATCATGAACGTGGAAGTGCAGGCTCCCGTGGAATACGCGGGCGACCTGATGGGCGATATGAACGGCCGCCGCGGACGCATTTCCGGGATGGACACGAAGGGCGGCACGCAGATCATCCGGGCCCAGGTTCCGATGGCCGAGATGCTCAGCTACCAGAACGATCTCACGTCGATGACTCAGGGCCGCGCGTCGTTCTCGATGGAGTTTTCGCACTACGACTACGTGCCTCAGTTGCAGGCGGATAAAGTGATCGCCGCGGCCAAGGCCGCCAAGACCGGCGAAGAGGAAGAAGAGGAATAGTCCCGCGCAGGGCCTGCCCCTTGTGCCACATTGGTAGCGTGTTCGAGAAACCCGCTTCTGCCGACCATCCCCTATTCGATGTGATCGCGCGCCGCTGGAGCACGCGGGCATTCCTGGACCGCTCCGTCGAGCCAGAAAAAATCGCGAGTCTGTTCGAAGCCGCGCGCTGGGCGCCTTCGAGCGGAAACGGGCAGCCCTGGAGCTATCTGGTGGCGACACGAGACCACCCTGCGGAGCACGAGCGCCTGGCAAGCGTGCTGGTTGGCGGGAACGCGTGGGCGCGCAAGGCTCCGGTGCTCGCGCTGGCGGTTGCGACGCTCGACCGGGCGCCGGATAAGCCCAATCGCCACGCGCATCACGATGTCGGCCTGGCGAACGAGAACCTGGCGATCCAGGCGGTCTCGATGGGTCTGGCGATCCACATGATGGCCGGCTTCAACGTGGAAATGGCGCGCGAAGTTTGCGAGATCCCGCCACGGCACGATCCGTTGACGATGATCGCAATCGGCTATCCGGGCGATCCGGAATCGCTGGACGAGGATCTTCGCAAGAAGGATCTTGCGCCGCGCCAGCGCAAGCCGCTCAGCGAATTCGTCTTCGTCGGAAAGTTCGGGCACCCGGCAGCGCTAAAATAGCGGCGGAGGACAAAGTGGAAAAGCGAAGTATCGGCTCTCTGGAAGTTTCTCTCGCGGGGTTGGGATGCAACAACTTCGGGTGGAGAATTGACGCTGCGGCGACCGCGGCCGTAGTGAATGCCGCCATCGATGCCGGAATCAATTTCTTCGACACCGCTGACGTGTACGGCAGCGGGCAGAGCGAAGAATACCTGGGCCGCGCGCTCAAAGGACGCCGCAACAAGGTTCTCATCGCTACCAAATTCGGGATGAAAATGGGTGACGGAAAAGAAGGCGCCACGCCCGCGTATATCCGGCAGGCATGCGAGGACAGCTTGCGGCGGCTGGGAACCGAATACATTGACCTCTACCAGATCCACCGGCCGGATCCTTCCACGCAAATCGCCGACACGCTGGACGCCCTCGACGGGCTTGTCAAGACGGGAAAAGTGCGGGAAATCGGCTGCTCGAACTTTTCGGCAGTCCAACTCCGCGAGGCGGCCCAAGCCGCCAAAGGAGCGCGTTTTGCCAGCGTGCAGAACAATTACAGCCTGCTGCACCGCGAGCCCGAAGCCGAAGTTCTGCCGGAGTGCGAGCGCTCCGGAATCGCGTTTCTGCCGTATTTTCCTCTGGCCAACGGGCTGCTCACCGGCAAGTACCAGAAGGGGCGGCCTTTCCCGAAGTCCAGCCGCGCCGAAGACGGATTCGGCCCCAAAATTTTCACCGGCGAAAACCTCGCGCTGGTGGATGAGCTGCGTGACTTTGCCGAGTCGGGGGAGCACACGCTGCTGGAGCTGGCGATGTCCTGGCTCGCTTCGAAACGCGTAGTGGCCTCCGTCATCGCGGGCGCGAAAACGCCCGAGCAGGTCAAGGCGAACGCGGCAGCCGTGGCTTGGCGTCTTTCCGAGGCCGATCTGGACGAGGTAGACGTAATTCTAGAAGCGAAGGCGCACCAGTAAATGGACGAACAGGAATTCTCCAGACGCGCAGAGCAGGCTCTGGACGACCTCTACCGGCGTTTATCGGCGACCGCCGAGGAGCACGATTTCGAAGTCGATTTCAACGCAGGCGCGCTCGCGATCGAGTTCGAGGATCCGCCGGCGAAGTTTGTGGTGAGCCCGAATTCGCCCGTCCGCCAGATCTGGGTTTCCGCGCATTCGAAAAGCTTCAAGCTGGACTGGGATTCCTCCCGTAACACATTCGCAGTGGCCGGTGGCCAGACCCTAGCGGAACTCATGGCCGACGCGGTTGGAAAACAACTGGGGGAAGAAGTCGCACTCTAGAAATGGCCGTCTACATTTCTTATCCCTTCTGCGCCCAGAAGTGCACGTACTGCAACTTCGCGTCAGGAGTCTTCCCGCGCGAGCTCGAGACTCGGTACATGGATACGCTTCGCGGCGAGCTTCAGAAAACCGAGTGGCCGTGGACTCCGGAAACCGTGTACTTGGGCGGCGGAACGCCGAGCCTGATGGAACCCGATGCATTCGCCAGTATTGTTGCGGAAGTCCCCGGCCGTGGCTGGGCCGAAGCGACCATGGAGGCCGCGCCGGGAGGAATCACACTGGAACGAGCCGAGTCCTGGCGGAAAGCCGGGATCAATCGCGTCAGCCTGGGCGTTCAATCGTTCCACCCGCGGGAGCTCGCGCGCACTGGGCGCAAGCACACCGCCGAGGTCGTCGAAACAGAGATCGCAGTGCTGCGCGGAGCCGGGATCCGCAACTTGAACGTCGATCTCATTGCAGGGCTGCCCGGCCAGACGTTAGCATCCTGGAATGCTTCTCTGGAATGGATCGAGCGCCTTCAGGCGCCGCACGTGTCGGTCTATATGTTGGAAGTGGACGAAGACAGCCGTCTGGGGGCGGAAGTGATCGCCTTCGGAAAGCGCTATGGTGCACCCGAAGTTCCTTCCGACGATCAGATCGCGGAATTCTACGAGATTGCGGTGGATCACCTGGCGCGCGCCGGCATTCTCCGGTATGAAATTTCCAATTTCGCCCGTCCCGGGTTCGAATCGCGCCACAACCTGAAATACTGGAGGCGCGAGCCGTATCTGGGTTTCGGCGCCGATGCGCATTCGTTCGATGGCCAGTGGCGCTGGCAGAATCCGGAATCGATCCAAGATTACCTGCGCGGCGTTATTCCTGAACGCATGCCTGCCGATCCGGTAGCGGAACGTTTTTTTCTGGGCCTCCGGCTCGCAGAGGGGATCGAAGGCGGCTGGTCGCCGTTCGAATCCGCGATCGAGCGATTCATCCAAGAGGGATTGCTTGAGAGAGCGGGTGGCCGGCTGCGGCTGACCTCGCGCGGCGTGTTGCTTTCCAACGAAGTATTCACCGAGTTCGTGGGAGCGCCGGTTTCATGATCGACCTCCGCAGCGATACTGTCACTCGTCCGACGCCAGCCATGCGGCGCGCCATGGCAGATGCGGAAGTCGGCGACGACGTCTACGGCGAAGATCCGACCGTCCGGCGTCTGGAAGAGCGCGTCGCGGAGCTTCTGGGCAGGCAGGCTTCGCTATTCCTGCCTTCGGGCACCATGGGGAATACCATC
>JBAIXM010000218.1:0-9884 GCA_037916615.1 Bryobacterales bacterium | reverse complement strand
GGTCGTCAAACGACGCTCGTTTCCCCGAACCAGATCGCGCAGCCAGATGTCACGGTCGGCTGCACCACCGCCTTGCTTCGAGAATGCGACAGTCTTTCCGTCAGGAGAGAGCGCCGGCAAAATGATGTTGCCCGAAGGGCCCACTGTCTCTACAGCCTTTCCGCTGCGGTCGTACCACACAAGCTGAAAATTGTTGGCGGCTCCCCCCACGCCGCCAGTCCAATACAGCAGGACGCCGTTGTTGGAAACAGTCACGGGAGCGTAGTTGTTCGCGTTAGCCAGACCGACGCCTTCGGCGACAGGGAAGACCTCGCCCGAGGACTGCAGTTTTTCGGCATCGAAGGGCTGGGCCATCACGTTACCTTCGCGCAGGAATAATAGTTGGCCGACGCGTTCTCCGGGGGCGGCCGGCGCGAACACCGCGCTCGATGCGTCCGCCAGAATCCGCCGGTTCTCTTTTCCGTCAAGTGAGGCGAAGTAGATGCCGTTCGTCTCGGCAGAGATTCCGCCGATCTCGTAGAGGAAATGCCGGCCGTCGGGCAGAAACATCGGGAAAAGATACCGGGATTTGGTCTGAATCACCACACCGGGCACGCCGCCCGCCGCCGGAACTCGCTGAATCACGCCCTCGGGGCTTCCGGAGGCAGAGAACACGATCACATCATCGCGGTTCCAGGAACCGCCGCGGCCGTCAATCGCGTCGCAAACCGGCTGGGAAGGACCGCCGCTAGCTGCGATCTTGCGGAGCTTGCCCTCGGCGAAAAACGCGATGTTGCGGCTGTCCGGCGACCAGAAGGGATAGCGCGCGTCTTCGGTGGATGGCATGGGCTGCCACTGAAGCGCGTCCATCGGACGAATCCAGAGCTGTCTCTTGCCATTTACGGCCGCGGCGAGCACGAGCTGGCGTCCATCGGGCGAAATGGCGAAGCTGTGGACATTAGCGCCCTCCGGCGGCGCAATTGTGTAGCGCAGCGTGTGCTCGGACGGAGGCGTCTCGCGGAAATGGACAAATGCGAGCGCCGCGAGCGCCAGCGTTACGATCCCGGCGACGATGGACCAGGTGGGGCGGGCTTTAGCCTGCGCGGGACTTTCAGTCCCGCTTTGCGGGGTTTCCAGTAACTCCCACACATCGCCGATGTCCCGCAGCCGCTTCTTCGGATCCTTCTCCAGGCAGCGTTTCAGCAGCCTGCGAACCTCCGGCGGCACGCCGTCCAATTGAGGCTCCTTGAGCACCACAGACGCGAGCGTCTCGGTCACGTCGTCGGCCTCAAAAAGGCGGTGGCCCGTAAGCAACTCGTAAAACACCACGCCGAACGCCCAGATATCGGCGCGGCGGTCCACCGGCTTGCCCTTGGCCTGCTCGGGAGCCATGTAGGCGGCTGTGCCCAGGATCACGCCGGCCTGCGTCGCGGCCATGCTGAGCGTCGGAGATTGTGTGGCCTGCGCTCCGCTTTCAGGCGCCGCCGCGATTTTCGCTAGCCCGAAATCGAGCACTTTCACCGTGCCATCGGGCTTGATCTTGATGTTTCCCGGCTTCAGGTCGCGATGTGTGACGCCTTTCTCATGGGCTTCGGCTAGCGCTTCCGCGATCTGCCGGGCGATGCGCAAGGCTTCCTCAAGCGGCAAGGGTCCGCGCGGCGATTCGCCCTCGACCAGCTCCATCACGAGGTAATTCGGCCCGACGTCGTACAGCGTGCAGATGTTGGGATGATTCAGGGAGGCGACGGCCCGCGCCTCGCGCGCAAAGCGCTCAGAAAACTGGTCCTGCGAGATCTTGATGGCGACGTCGCGGCCGACGCGCGGGTCGTGGGCGCGATACACTTCGCCCATTCCGCCGGCGCCGATCAGGGCGACGATCTCGTAGGACCCGAGCCGGGTACCCGGGGTTAAAGGCATGAGCTTGCGAACCAGTTTACAGCTTTAGTGCCGGAAATGCCGCACGCCGGTGAAGACCATGGCGAGCCCGAGCCGGTCGGCGGCGGCGATCACTTCGTCGTCGCGCACCGAGCCGCCGGGCTGGATAACCGCGGTAATTCCGTGCTTCGCGGCTTCTTCGACGCCGTCCGCAAACGGGAAAAACGCGTCGGAGGCCACGATCGATCCTGAGAGCGGCAGCACCGCTTTCATCGCGCCGATTTTCACCGAGTCCACACGGCTCATCTGGCCGGCGCCGACGCTGATGGTTTGCCCGGTTTTCGCATAGACAATCGCGTTGGACTTGACGTGCTTCGCCACCTTCCAGCCGAACTCGAGCGCAGCCCATTCTTCATCTGTCGGCGCCCGCTTGGTTTTGATTTCGGAATCCGCGCGGGTGAAGTGGTGGACGTCAGGACTCTGCGCGAGGTAGCCGCCGCTGATCGATTTCACAACTAGCCCCGGCGGCTGCAGCATGACTTCCAGTAGCCGAAGGTTTTTCTTAGGCGCGAGAATCTCGCGGGCTTCGGCCGAATACCCCGGCGCGGCGATCGCTTCCACAAACGTTTTGGCGATCTCCGAGGCAGTCTCGCCGTCCACAGCCCGGTTGAATGCGAGCACGCCGCCATAGGCCGAGACGGGATCGGCCTCGAACGCGCGCCTGTAGCTCTCCGCCAAACTCGTGTTTTCCGCGCAGCCGCACGGATTCGTGTGCTTGATGATCGCCGATGCGGCCCGTTCGAACTCCAGAACCAGTTGCCAGGCTGCGTCCAGGTCCACCAGGTTGTTGTAGGAAAGCTCCTTGCCCTGAAGCTGCTCGGCGCCTGCGATCCCGGCCTTTCCCGTCGCGTAAAGAGCCGCGGACTGGTGCGGATTCTCGCCATATCGCAGCGCGAGCGTTCGAGGGGCGCGGATATCAAGCGTGGCGGGAAGAGGCTCGCCGGTAGGAGGGATTTCGGAAAGGCGCGCCGAAACCGCACGATCGTAAGCCGCCGTGGCCGCGAACGCTTTCTTCGCGAGCTTCCAGTGAGTCTCTTCCGAGAGCGACCCGCCGCGCGCCCGCAGCTCCTCGACGATGCTCGCGTAATCGGCGGGCGACGTCACCACCGCGACATCCTGCCAGTTTTTCGCCGCCGCGCGAATCATCGTCGGGCCGCCGATGTCGATATTCTCGATCAGCTCTTCGAGCGAAGCATCCTTCTTGGCGGCAATTTTCTCGAACTCGTACAGGCTCACCGCCACCAGATCGATGCGCGGAATCCCGTGCTCGGCGATGGCGCGCATGTGCTCGGGTTTCGACCGCATGGCCAGGATCCCGCCGGCAATGCGAGGGTGAATCGTTTTGACGCGGCCGTCGAGCATCTCGGGAAACTGGGTGACATCGGCGACCTCGCGCAGCGGCGCAATACCCGCTTCCTTCAGGACTCGAAACGTCCCGCCGGTCGAGAGAATTTCCGCGCCAAAACCGGTGAGAGCGCGCGCAAATTCGACGATCCCGGTCTTATCCGTGACGCTAAGGAGAGCACGCTCGATACGAGGCATGGATCTTCCATTATGGTGTACTCTGGAACGTCTATGCGACTAGTGACATTTCAGCGCTCCGGGTCTGCTCCGGAAGCGGGAATCGTGGAAGACGGCAAGGTTCGCGGGTTGGGCATGGACATGATTTCCGTGTGCGCGGCGGGGCGCGTGCCGGAAGCCCGCGGGCCGTCCTTCGACCTGTCCTCGGTGAAGCTGATGGCCCCCGTGCCGCGTCCGCCCAAGCTGATCTGCGTGGGATTGAATTATCGCGATCACGCGGCCGAATCGCGATCCGAGATCCCCAAAGTCCCGACCATCTTCAGCAAGTTTTCGAACGTGGTCATCGGCCCTGGCGATCCGATCATTCTGCCGAAAGCGTCGCGCAAGCCGGATTACGAAGCCGAATTCGCGTTCGTGATCGGCCGCGGCGGACGGCACATTCCGGCGGCGCAGGCGCTCGATCACGTGCTGGGATACACGATCGTGAATGACGTCAGCGCGCGCGACTTTCAGACGGCCACTACTCAGTGGCTGATGGGCAAGACGTTCGATACCTTCGCTCCCATGGGTCCCTGGATCGTGACGAAGGACGAAATTCCCGATCCGCACGCGCTGGACATTTCGCTCGAAATCGGCGGCGAAACGCTTCAGCATTCCAACACGCGCGAAATGGTATTCCGCCTTCCCGAGCTGATCGAATACGTCTCTACGGCAGTGACACTCGAGCCTGGCGACGTGTTCGCCACCGGAACTCCCGCAGGCGTCGGATTCGGCCGGAAGCCGCCACGCTGGCTCAAACCTGGCGAAGAAGTAATCGTGCGCATCGCGGGAATTGGCGAGCTGAGGAACCCCACAGTGGCCGAGGTTTAGATACCAGCGATGCGGTCCCTGCTCCAGGACGTTCATTTCGGCGCGCGCGTGCTGCTCCGCTCGCCCGGAATGACGCTGGCAGTGATCCTGGCGTTAGCGCTCGGCATCGGCGCGAACACGGCGATGTTCAGCGTGATCGACGCGCTGATCCTGCACCCGTTGCGCTATCAGAATCCGTCGGAACTGGTGCTGGTTTGGGACCGCGATCCGCAGGGCCAGCTTCGCGGCGCATCATCGGGAAATTTTCTGGACTGGCGAAAAGCCAAATCGTTTTCCGACGTCGCGGGCTGGGCGCCTTCTTCCTACACGTTGACCGGCCTGGATCGCCCCGAACAAATCTACGGCGCGCGCGTGACGGCCGGGTTTTTCAAAACGCTTGGAATGAAACCGGTCCTCGGGCGCACGTTTCTTCCGGGAGAGGACGGCCTGGATGGCGCTGCAGCCACAAGCAGAGTGGTCGTGATCGGGTACGACACCTGGCAGAACACGCTCAGCGCCGATCCGAATGTTCTGGGCCGGACGATCCGCCTGAACCAGACACCCTACGCGATCATCGGCGTGATGGGCCCCGAATTTCAGTTTTTGTCGCGCCGGCATCAGGTTTGGGTTCCGGCCGTGCTCGATCCTGCCAATCGCGATTACCGCTACTTGATTACGGTCGCGCGGTTGAGGTCCTCTCTAAGCGCGGCCAGCGCGGAGATGACCGCGCTGGCCCGGTCGCTCGAAGAAAACTATCCGAAGAGCAACGCCGGCTGGACAATCCAGGTCCAGGATTTCCAGGAGTACCTGGTGAACGGCCGGCTCCGGACGCGCTTGCTTTTGCTGTTCGCGGCCGTGGGCGCGGTGCTGCTGCTGGCTTGCACCAATGTGGCCAGCCTTCTGCTGGCGCGTTCGGCGGTGCGCACGCGCGAAATCGCCGTGCGGATTTCGATGGGCGCCACGCGAGGCCGGATCGTCCGGCAGTTGCTGACCGAGAGTATCATGCTCGCTTTGATGGGAGCCACGCTGGGAATTCTCTTGGCCTCCGCGCTCATCGCGTGGGCGCCCGGAATTGTCCCCATCAGTTCGATTCCCACCACCGCGCCGATACGCCTGAACTGGCTGGTGCTGTTTTTTACGCTCGGTATCGCGCTGGGGACCGGCGTGCTGTTCGGCCTGGCGCCCGCATTGACGCTGGCGCGCTCCGATGTGCGGGATACGCTCAACGACGCGAGCCGCGGATCTACGGGCGGTCGCGGCCGCCAGCGTTTCCGGCAGAGCATGGTGGTGATCGAGGTGGCGGTGGCGCTGATGCTGCTCGCGGGCGCGGCCTTGATGACGGAAAGCCTGCGCCGCATGACCGATATAGAACTCGGATTCCATGTCAACCAAGTACTCACGCTGCGCGTGTTTCTTCCCGTCGCGCGATACAACCCAACCCAGGCTTATCAGTTCCACACGCGCGCGATGGAGAAGATCGCTTCCCTGCCCGGCGTGGAGAGCGTCGGCATGGGAAGCAACTTGCCTTTGGCGCGGCTGAATATGTACGTGCCGTTCGATCTCGATACCGCGCCGCCGCGGAGCTCTTCGGAGCGGCCGGACGTGGGCTACACAACCATCAGCCCCGGATATTTACGCACGCTGGGAATCGCGCTTAAACGCGGCCGTGATTTCACCGATCGCGATCGGGCCGGCGCACCTACGGTAGCGCTGATTAACGAAGCATTCGCCGGCCTGCACTTCCCCAATCAGGATCCGGTCGGCCGCCAGCTTGTGATCAATCCGCCGATCCTCGGCCAGAATGGATTCGCGGACACGATTCGAGCCGAAATCGTCGGCATCGTGGGAAACGTCAAGCTCGGCGATTTGAGCGCCCCGCCCGAACCCATTCTCTATCTGCCTCTCGCCCAGAACCTTTGGTCGACAGTGACCTATCTCACGGTGCGGGCACGCGGCAACGCGACCGGCTTGATTCCCGTCATTCGAAAAGAGATGGGCGACCTCGATCGGGACCAGCCCGTGGATCAGATGGGCAGCATGGAGCAGAGTTTTTCGGATCAGTTCGCCGAACCGCGGTTTCAGTCAGGATTAATGGGAGCGTTCGCGGCTTTGGCGCTGATTCTGGCCGTGGTCGGCATTTACGGCGTGAACGCATACGCCGTAACGCAGAGGCAGCGCGAATTGGGAGTGCGAATCGCCTTGGGCGCGCGGCCGAAAGACGTACTGCTCGACACCTTGGGCGAAGGCCTGAAGCTGGCCGCAGTAGGAATCCTGCTGGGATTGGCAGGCGCCTACGTATTGAGCTCTCTTTTCCGAAGCGTGCTGGTGGACGTCACCGGGATGAACCCGCTCCTCGTTCTCGCAGCGGCGGCTCTGCTGGCGCTGGTCGCGCTGATTGCCTGCTATTTCCCGGCACGCCGCGCGATTCGGATCGACCCGGCTTCGGCGCTGCGCCAGGAATAGCTTGCCTGATAAAATAGATTTCAGTTCCTGCTGGGACGTCGTCTAATGGTAAGACTGCAGACTCTGGATCTGCGTATCGGGGTTCGAGTCCCTGCGTCCCAGCCAAATTAGTCCCGCCTGAAGGAAGACCGATTTGCGGCTATTCACGTCTATCAGTCACATGCGTAAAATCGTCCACCTGGGATTGCTTTCCATACTCTGTCTGCCGGTCGCCACGTGGGGACAAACTCAGGCCGAAGCCGAGCAAGTATTGCGCGGCCGCGTCACCCAGTTCCTGCAATACCACGTGGACGGCAATTTCCGGAAGGCCTACGACATGGTCGCCGAAGATACCAAGGATTACTATTTCTCCACCGGCAAAGTTCAATTGAAAGGTTTCAAGGTCGGCGAGATCACGTTCTCCGACAATTTCACCAAGGCCAAGGTGAACGGAACAATCTCGAAAGATGTCAACGTGGCGGGCACGGATTTTCCCGTGGAGCTGCCTTCCATCACTGCCTGGAAAATTGAGGACGGCAAATGGGTCTGGTACAAAGAGAAAGAGCAGGAGAGCGGCATCGCTTCGTTGCTGGGAATCCCGATTCAACCGAATGCAAACACTGCCGCGCCAGCGGCGGCGAACGCGGATGCAAATCCGGATTTACCCAAGAGTCTTAATGACCAGGTGGTGACAGCCGCAGCCAAGAGCATCCTGCAGCAAGTCAGCGTCGACAAGAAAGAAGTGACGCTGGCAACAGACAAAGCGTCCGAAGATCGCGTGACATTTCACAATGGCATGACGGGGTCGGTGCAGGTGTCAGTAGTGGCTCCGGAGGTTCCTGGATTCACCGCAAAGGCGGAACAATCGATCGTCCGGGCATCCTCGGACTTACCGGTGATCCTGCGTTACGAGCCCGGCATCGGAACCCCGCCGAACAATCCCGTGACCCTACAGATCGTAGTGCAGCCGCTGAATCAAGTCTTCCCGGTCCAGGTCCGTTTCGCCACGGCCCAGTAAGTTGGCTCCCGAGTTGCTTTCCGATAACCGGAGGCAACACGGAATGGTTAGCACCGTAGCTCGCTCGCATTCTTCGGACGTTCTCGCCAATCTTTCTTCTGCGCAGACAACCCCTTCTGGTTCAACAAGTTCGTTTACAGACCAGCTCGCTGCGGCGCTGGAAGGATACCTCGCTCAGGCAGGCGACGGCTCGAATCTGGAGATCGATATCCAGGCCTCGCCGAGTCAGAATTCTGGCGTTCGTCAGTTTGTTGTCACCGTGAAGAACCCCGCGAGCGCTCCCACGCAGCCGGCTACAACCGCCACGAGCACCGCGAACAGCGCCCTGCCGACAAACACAACCCAATCGGCTTCTCCGCAACCCAGCGGCGCGGCGTCTTCCCAACCCGCCGGCCCAGTGGACGAAGCCACGCGAGCGGCACAAACCCGCGCCGAGATCGATGCATATTGGGCGGCCCAGCCTGCTGCTGTCCAGCAACTTCGGAACGTCGCCGATTTTGGCCAACGAAACGCACTGGCGCAGCAGCTAGCCGATCAAGGATACACGATCGACCGCGCCATCATGGTGTGGGGCTGGGATCCGCTGAAAACGATGCTGACCCGCAAAATGTATGGCTACAATTGGGTCCCGAGCATGAATCAGCCGAACGTCACTTCGCCTAACATGGCCCTGCCCGGCCAGACGCCTTACGACGGAGGCAACGCTCCCGCAGGTTCCATCGCAGTGAATACGGACTTCGCCAACGGGCTGAACATCAGCGATCCCTGGGCCTGACCGGTTGCTTGAGCGCGCGGCTCTGTATTCTGCGCTCCACAGAGCCGCGACGGTAATGGAGCGGATAACCTAGGGTCCGGCGACAACGCCCGGCACGAACGCCACGTTGCCGAACACGTACGTAGTGCCGTTCACCAGCGCCGCGATGAGCAGATCCTGATCGTTGCCGAGCGTGGCATCGTTGGGCACGGTGAATTCCACCAGGTACGCCCCGATGTATCCGGCCAGATAACGCGCGGAAAGGACCGGCACGGCACGATCGTTGATGCCGACCGCAATCGGAAGATTCACGTTCTGGGCACCCGTTCCCGCCGAGTTGGTGGTGGCAGTAGGCGTGACCTGTCCCAAGCCGGTAACGACCATATAAAGGCGATCGCCGCGGCGAGCAGGATTGGAAGGCGTGAGATAAGTTCCGTCAGACGCGCGTATAACCGAGCCATACGGCTTGTTATTGGGTCCGGGATAGGTGAAGATCCCAGGCTGGACCGCGAACACAGGCACGCCGTACACGGTTGCGCTTGCGCCGTTGACCGTGACCACCACGGTGACGTTCCCGGCGGCAAGCTCGCAGGGAGCCTGGAAATTCACCTGCTGGACTCCATTCGAGTTGGCGACGGCTTGAATCGGAGCCGGAATATTGTTGACCGTGATCGAGACGCCGGCGAGTGTATACGGCAAGGGTCCGAACAGGCTGACTCCGGATACCGTGCCCTGCACGTTGGGCGCGAGGCCGTTTCCTGTGACCGTGATCAACCCGCAGGGGGTCAATCCGACCGCCAGGCTGGCAGCGTTCCGGAAGCTGTTGTTGCTGATGTCGGGCCCAGGGAGGTGTGAAGACAGTACCGCTGTCGCAAACAGATTGTTGTAAGCTGCCGTGACGTGGATCGTATCGGGCGTGGCTCCGGCCGTAACGTTCACTTGAACCTGTCCCTGAGCGTTTGTGGTGGCGCTGTTTGCACTGATGGTTGCGCTGCCTGTAACCGAGAAATTGATCAGAAGCCCAGGCACGGGATTCCCGTTCGTATCGCGAACGACGAAGACCACCGGCGCCGCGAACGCGGAATTGATGTTCGCCGACTGTCCCCCGCCGCTGACCAGCGAAATTCCGCCGACCGGGATCTGGGTCGTCAGATTGAAAACGATCGGCGCGATGCCCGCGGCAGAGACCGTGACCTGGACCGGACCGGCTGTTTGGCCCAAGGTGACCTTGGCCGAAACCGAGCCATTGGTCGACGTAACGGTCTGCACCTGGCTGAGCGACGCTGATCCCTGCGTCACATTCCAGTTGACATTGACGCCCGAAGAGTTCTGGTTACATCCGTCCGTGACCTTCGCGATCAAGGTGAAGGCGGTCCCAGGAGTTCC
>JBAIXM010000217.1:0-19924 GCA_037916615.1 Bryobacterales bacterium | reverse complement strand
CGAAAGGAAGAATCCATGACGTTCCTCACGAAGAAAAAGATGGCCCGCAGGACGATGCTGAAGGGCCTCGGGGCAACTGTGGCCTTGCCCATGCTGGATTCCATGATTCCCGCCCTTTCGGCGGCATCCGCGCCCATGCCGCGCCTCGGATGGGTGTACGTCTCGCACGGCGTGATCTTCGATCAATGGAAGCCGAAGCAACTCGGCTACGGCTTCGAGCTGACGCCGAACCTGAAGCCGCTCGAAAAGCTGAACGGCCAGTTCAACATTCTCACCGGCCTCTCGCATCTGGAAGCGGACACCAAGGGCGACGGCAGCGGCGATCACACCCGCGCGTCGGCCGCCTGGCTCACGGGAGTCCACGCCTACGATCGGACACGTCCGGGAGTCGAGGTGAAGCTGGCGACCACGGCCGACCAGCTCGCGGCGCAGGTGATCGGCAAGAATTCGCGCATTCAGTCGATCGAGATGACGGTCGACACAGCCTCCGCGGGTTCCTGCGATTCAGGAGACTGCTTCTACGTCAACACCGTTTCCTGGCGCAATCCGACCACGCCCAATATGTGCGAGAACCAGCCGCGCGTTCTTTTCGAGCGCCTATTCGGGGACGGCGGCAGCAGCGCCCAACGCGCTGCGCGCGCCCAGCGCACCGGCAGCATTCTCGATTCGGTGATGGAAGAAGCCAGCGGTCTGGCCAGCTCTCTTGGCAACAGCGACCGTTCGAAACTCGGCGAGTATCTGGATTCCGTTCGCGATATCGAACAGCGCATCCAGAGCACGGAATCGAAGACGGCGCAGAATTTCGAGCTTCCGGACCGTCCCGTGGGAATCCCGGACAGCTTCGAAGAACATACCAAGCTGATGTTCGATTTGCAGATCATGGCATACCGCGCCGACCTGACGCGCGTGTTCAGCATGGTAATGGCGCGCGAGCTGAGCGGCCGCACCTATCCGATGATCGGCATCCCCGGGCAGCATCACCTGATTTCGCATCATCGCGACGATGCCGAGCTGATGTCCCAGAAAGCCCGCATCGACACGTACCATGTGCAGATGCTCGCCTACCTGCTCGAGAAGATGAAGGCTACGCCCGACGGCGACGGCACGCTGCTCGACCACAGCCTGATCATGTACGGCAGCGGCATGGGCAACGGAAACCTGCACCGCCATTCGGATCTGCCGGTGCTTCTGGCCGGCAAGCTCGGGGGCAAATTCAAGACCGGCTATCATCTCGACTACAAGATGGACACGCCCATGGCGAACCTGCTGGTCGCGATCCTCGATAAGGCCGGCGTGCCGATCGAAAAAATGGGCGACAGCACCGGTCCGCTGAAGATGGAAGCGATCGCGATCTAGAGGGAGCAAAACATGTCTGAGACTCGCCGCAGTTTGCTGCAAAAGACTGCTTTGGCCGCAGGTGCAGCCGCGCTGATCGCCGGCGAAGCGCCTGCCCAGGATTCCGCCGCCGAGGACACTTCAGCATGGAAGAAGTTTTACCCCGCCGGCTTCCGCAATGAACGCATCAAGACTTCTGGGGCCGAGATCAACGCGGTGATCGGCGGATCGGGTCCGCCGCTGCTGCTGTTCCACGGCGCTCCGGACTCGCTGATCACCTGGCGCATGATCGCGCCGGACCTGGCGAAGGATTACACGCTGGTCATGTGCGATCTGCGCGGCTACGGCGATTCCAGCAAGCCCGAAGACAAGCCCGATCATTCCCAGCAATCCAAGCGGCCCATGGCGCTCGACGGCGTCGAAGTCATGGAGCACCTGGGATTCCGCCAGTTCCGCATGGTCGGACACGACCGCGGCGGCCGCGTAGGCCGCAGGATGGCGATCGATCATCCCGACCGCGTGCTCAAACTGGCGGTGCTCGACATCGTCCCGGCGCACTATCTCTACTCTCACGTTACGCTCGACTTCGTCCGCGGGTATCCCCATTGGTTCAGCTATCTGTTGCCCGCGCCTGGGCCCGAAAACGATCTGGTCGCGGCGGCCAAACGGCAGGCGGCGCAAGCCACCAACGATGTTCAGCGCGAATATCTCCGACACCGCGTGAAGTTCGAGATGGAGCACTGCATGTGCGAGGACTATCGCGCCTCCGCCTCCGTCGACCTGAAGATCGATCACGCCGACATCCAGGCCGGGAAGAAGATCACCTGCCCGCTGCTCACCCTGTGGGCCGCACGCGGTCTCTATCCGCGCTTGTTCGACGATGTCCTGGCCATCTGGAAAGAGGAAGGCACCAAGGTCAGCGGCAAGGCGGTCGACGGCAGTCATAACCTTCAGGAGAGCGCTCCCCAGGAGACACTCGCGGAATTACAGGCGTTCTTGCGCGGTTAGTCACAATGTCGATCAGGCGCGCTTGGCGCCTGCCGGGGGCTGCCATAATGGACTTTCCGGCATGCCCACGGATCCTTTTCATCCTGTTGCCGCCACTGCGGAAGCGCCGTCCGGCGCGCCCACGGTCGACCGGCTGCTCGACACGGCCGCCGGGCTGTTCTGGGAAAAAAGCTTCGCCGCGACCACCACTCGTGAAATCGCGGCGGCTCTCCGCATTCAGCAAGCCTCGCTCTACTACCACGTCGCGAGCAAGGAGGATCTGCTCTACCAGATTTTCGTTTCTTCGCTGAACCACTTCCTCGCCGACGTTCCCGCCGCCGTACAGGCAATTCCCGATCCCCGCAGCCGCATTCCCGTTCTGATCCGGATGCACCTTCTAACGCTGTTAAAGCACCAGCGGCGCAACATGACCATGCTCACGGAACTGCGCTCGCTGTCTCCGCGGCATCGCGAAGAGGTCGTCGCGCTTCGCGAACAATATGCGGACTTCGTAGTGTCCAGACTGAAGGAGGCTCAGTCCGCTGGCGCTATCCGGACGGACATTCCCGCCGCTTATTTGAGCCTGGCGCTGTTCAACATGCTGAATTGGGCGGCTCGCTGGTTCCGCGCAGATCGCGATCCGGCGCCTGAAAAAATTGCGGATCTTCTCAGCCGGCTATATCTGGAAGGCGCCGCTGCGCAGCCAGTTTCCGCTTCCCTGCGGATCCCCGATTTGAAGAATGCCCCGAAGCCGCCAGCTTCGCGATCGCGGCGGCCGCTGCGTTCCGGCGAGAATTCCACGGTCGAGCGCCTGCTGGAGGCTGCGGTCGCTCTGTTTTCGCGCCAGGGATACGTGGCTACCAGCACGCGCGAAGTCGCGTCGTTGCTGGGCATGCAAAAAGCCTCGCTCTACTACCACATCGAAAGCAAAGAAGATTTGTTGTATTTCATCTGCAAATCCTCGCTGGAAAAAATCCGGCACGATGTGGAGTCAGCCATTCAGAAGACTCCGGATCCGCTGGAGCGAATCCGAACTCTCATCGTCGCCCACATGGAGAGCATGCTCCGCTACAAGGACGAACACGCGGCTACGCTGACCGAAATGTATGCGCTCTCCAGGGACCGCTTGGCCCAGGCGGTGGAGCTTCGCGAGGGCTACGTAGACCTGGTTCGCTCGGTTTTACAGGACGCTCAGCAAGCCGGAGTATTGCGGACGGATATCGACGCACGTTACTTAAGCCTGGCCCTGCTGGGCCTGATGAACCGCGTGCTGGTCTGGTACCGCCGTCGCGGCCCGCTGTCTCCGGCGCAGCTCGGGCAGTTACTCGCAGTCATTTTCCTCACGGGCACCGGCGCTGCCCCCGCCGGTTGACTTGGAGTCTCGAGGGAGCTTACAATACCTACCGAGCGACAGGTAACCCCCGCTCGTGCCGAGATCTTACTGAGGAGGCTCAAAATGGGCCGCGCATTTGGAGCAACCTGTTTTCTGATCGGAACGTGGGGCGCGCTGTCGGTGAGCGCCGCGCCCCCGGAATTGTCGTCCGCCCCGCCGACCTTCGCCAAGGATGTGGCGCCCATTCTTCAGGAAAAATGCCAGAGTTGCCACCGCGCCGGATCCATGGCGCCGATGTCGCTGGTTACCTACGAGGAAACGCGTCCCTGGGCCAAGTCGATCAAGCAGCGCGTGGTGACGCGCACCATGCCGCCGTGGCACATCGACAAAACCGTCGGCATCCAGCATTTCGCCAATGACATTTCGCTGAGCGACGCACAGATCTCGACCATCGCGCGCTGGGTGGATTCCGGAGCGCCGCTGGGCGATCCCAAAGAGATGCCGCCGGCCAAGACGTGGCCCAACGACGACGGCTGGCAGCTCTCGAAACAGTTCGGCGCGCCCGATCTCGTTCTTTCGTCCGAGCCGTACACCATGACCGCAAAAGGCCAGGACGTGTGGTTCAAGCCTCTGACGCCGATCCCGATCACCGAACCGCGCTGGGTGCGCGCCGTCGAGATGCGTCCCGCAAGCGCCGCCGGACGCAGGATCACGCATCACGCTCTCGCCTATCTCCAGCAGGAGGAGCCGGGCAGCAATACCGGAGTCGTCACGCAGGGGCTGCTCATGGAATGGGCGGTCAACAAGAATTACGATATCTACCGCCCGAACACTGGAAAACTGCTTCTGCCCGGTTCGCGTATCTGGTGGGAGATGCACTATCACGCCGTGGGCGAAGAAATCCGCGACCATGTCGAACTGGCGGTGTATCTCTACCCCAAGGGTCAGGAGCCGAAGTATCGGACGGTACTGACGGCATTCCCGGCGACCCCTGGAAACGCCGCCATGGGCCAGCTCGACATTCCGCCGAACACCGTCGCTGAGACCGAAGGCTACCAGGTGCTGCGGGCTCCGGCGCGCCTCGAAAATTTTCAGCCTCACATGCATCTGCGCGGCAAGGCGATGCTGCTTGAGGCGATTCTTCCGGACGGCACCAAGCGCACGCTCAGCTACGTGGATCATTTCAACTTCAACTGGATGACGAATTACATCTACGCCGACGACGCTGCTCCCGTGTTGCCGAAGGGCACCATCATCCACACCGTGGCGTGGCACGATAACACCACCAACAACAAGAACAATCCCGATCCGGATCAGTGGGTCGGCTGGGGCGATCGAACCGTGGATGAGATGGCGCATGCCTGGGTAAACGTGACGTACATCAGCGACGAAGATTATCAGGAGTATTTGAATAAGCAGCAGAAGGCGCCGGCTCCGGCGGCGACTGCGGCTCGGCGCTAACCGGGATGTCGCGCAATTCTTGGGTGTGGCTTGCGGCAGGAATCCTGTTCGGGTGGGCCTGGAGCGGATCGGCGCAGCAGCAGTTGCTGGTGCAGCCGCCGCACGATGCCGGCCAGAGCGTCACGGGAGCTTATGAGGGTTGGTTCCCGAATCCTGACGGTACCTTCAGCCTGCTGTTCGGTTACCTGAACCGGAATTACAAGGAAGAGCTGGATATTCCCGTTGGTCCGGAGAACCGCATCGAGCCGGGCGGTCCGGATCGGGGCCAGCCGACGCATTTCCTGACGCGCCGGCAGTGGGGCGTGTTCACCCTCACCGTCCCGAAAGATTTCGGCACGAAGAAGCTGACCTGGACTCTGACCGCGAACGGAATGACCACCGTGGTTCCGGCCAGCCTCGACCCGTTGTGGGAGATCAACCCGTTCAAAGACGCTACGAACAACACTCCGCCATACCTCGGTTTTTCGCAGACCGGCCCGTTCGTGCAGGGCCCGCGCGGCCAGAGCGCTTCGCTTACCGCAACCGTCGCGAATCCGCTGCCTCTGACTGTCTGGGTGGCGGATGACGCCAATGTGATTCCAGGCGCAACTGCTCCCAAGACCCCGGCCGTCTCCATTTCTTTCAGCAAGTTTCGCGGGCCCGGATCGGTGACGTTTACCAACGACAAGCCTACCGTGGAATCCGCCGACTTCAAGGGGCCCGAGTACACCAAGTTCACCGGCCGTGCCACCACCTCCGCCACATTCAGCGAGAAGGGCGATTACATTCTCCGCGTGCAGGCCAATGACTGGTCCGGCGAAGGCGGACGCGGTTTCCAGTGCTGCTGGAGCAACGGCCAGGTTCGAGTGAGCGTGCGTTAGCTCTGCTAACGCCGGCCGCGTCGCCCGAGCGCGGCTTTGGCCTCGGCCTTCATTTCCTTGGCGCGCTCGCTCTCGCGCTTGTCGTGGAATTTTTTCCCCTTGCCGACTGCCAGCTCCACCTTGATCCGTCCGTTTTTTAAATAGAGCTTTGTCGGCACCACGGCCAACCCGCGCTCTCGTGTCGTCTCCTGGAGCTTCAGGATCTCGGAACGATGCAGCAGGAGCTTCCGCCGGCGCACGGGCTCGTGGTTCATCAAGTTGCCGTGCGAGTATTGGGCGATGTGGGCGTTCACCAGCCAGGCCTCATTGGCGGCGACTTCGCCGTAAGCATCCTTGAGCTGGATCTTGCCGCCGCGAGCGGCCTTGACCTCGGTCCCCGTCAGCACCAGACCGGCTTCTAAGCGATCCGACAGAAAATAATCGTGTCCCGCGGACCGGTTCTCGCTCAGGATCTTGATTTTAGTTTCCACGCCGGGACTGCCTGCCTCGTCAAGGCCTTATGAAGCCTCGGGTGCAAGTGTAACACGTGGGGTTTGCGCGGACTTTATAACGTAATGAAAAACAGGTACTTACGACTCGTTGCGGGGGCTTGCCTAGTCCTTATGGCCGGGTTGCCGGCCGTGGGCGGTACGCGCAAAGGGGACCGCTATCTGAAGCAGGCCCAGGTAGCCGAGAACAAGAAAGACTGGGACCTGGCCTTGCAACTCTATAGTCAGGCCCTGGAGGAGGATCCTCGGGATGCTGGCTACCTGATCGGCTACCAGCGGGTTCGTTTTCAGGCCGCAGCCATGCACGTCGACCGCGGGCAGCGCCTTCGTTCGGACGGGAACCTTCCGGAAGCTATCAACGAGTTTCAGAAAGCCATCGTGGCCGATCCATCGTCGGCCATGGCTCTCCAAGAGCTGAAGCGCACCCAGGATATGCTGAAGCAGCCCGCGAATACGGCCGGCGGCCGCACGCTCACTCCGGTGGAGCAGGTGCGCAAGGACGAAACCGAGCAAGTGGAGTCCATGGTGGGCCCACCGGAACTGAAGCCGGCGCTGCGCCGGATCCCGCCCATTAAGCTCAATAACCAGCCGCCGCGTGTCTTGTACGAAAGCATTGGCAAGATCGCGGGCATCACGACCGTAATTGACCCCGATGGCCTGGGTTCGGTGCAAACGCGGAATTTTAACGTCGAGTTGGGCGAGAGCACCGTGGAGCAAGCGCTCGACTACGTGGCTCTGCTGACGCACACCTACTGGAAACCGATCTCCTCGACAAGCATTTTCGTGACGCAGGACACGGCGAACAAGCGCCGCGACTACGAAGATTTCGTCGTCAAGACGTTCTACATCACCAACGCCAGCACCGTTCAGGAATTTCAGGAAATCTCGACGGCGGTGCGGACGATCACGAACATCACGCGCGTGTTTACGGTGAATCCGCAGAAAGCTCTGGTAGTCCGCGGCTCGGCCGACGCGGTCGCGCTGGCGGAAAAACTGGTTCACGATCTGGACAAGCCCAAGTCCGAGGTTGTCGTGGATGTGCTGATTATGGAGGCGAATACCACCCGTACTCGGGATCTGGCGGCCGCCATCGCTTCGGCCACGAGCAACGGGCTGAGCGCCGGAATCACCAACGCGATCAACTTCACGCCGCGAGGCGCGGTGACCACCGGAGGCGCGAATGGCCAGCCCGCGACCACCAGTAACTCAATCACGCTGGACCGGATCGGCCACCTGTCCACGGCCGATTTTTCAACCACGTTACCCGGCGTGCTTCTGAATGCAGTCCTGAGCGACAACCGGACCAAGATTCTGAATTCGCCGCAAGTGCGCGCGTCCGACGGCCAGAAGGTCACGCTGAAGATCGGCGACCGTTACCCGATCGCGACGGGCAGCTTCCAGTCCGGCGTGGGCACTGTCGGCGGCGCGCCGTATGCGCAGACGCAGTTTCAGTTCACCGATGTCGGCGTGAAGGCCGAAATCACTCCGCAGGTTCATTCCCCGGAAGAGCTGACGCTGCATGTCAATTTCGAAGTATCCAGCGTGCGGAGCCAGGTCAATATCGGCGGCGTCCAGCAGCCTGTGATCGGGCAGCGCACCAACGAAGCCGACATTCGCCTTCGCGAGGGTGAGATCAGCATTTTGGCCGGTTTGGACGGAATCCAAGACTCGACTGTGGTCAATGGAATTCCCGGATTGGTGAACATTCCTATCCTGGGAAAAATTCTCTTCGGCAGCGATCACCTCGAGAAGGATCGCCAGCAACTCATGATCGCGCTCCAGCCGCACATCGTCCGCACGCCGGACTACACGCCGGAAAATCTGCGCGGCGTGTATTCGGGACCGGATCAGGCGTTGCGGCTCATGTATGCGCCGCGGGATGGCGAAGGCGGATCGGCGCCTGCCGCCGAGCCGGCCAAGCCGGCAATAGTGCCGCCGGCAGCAGCGCCCCAGGCTCCTGCGACTCCGCCGGGCGCCGGAGCGGGTGTGGCGTTCCTGCCGGGCAATATTTCCGTCGCGCCCAATAGCCCGTTCACCGTCACGGTACAGTTGAACGGCGCGGCGGATGCTTCCTCGATTTCGCCCTTGCGCGTGAAATGGGATCCGGCCGTGATGCGGCTGACCGATATCGCGCCCGGCGATCTGCTCTCGCGCGGAGGGGGCGCCGTGAACTCGATCAAGGACATTCGCAACGATGCCGGAGAAGCCACCATCAACATCTCGCGAGCCGGAGGGACGGGCGTTTCAGGATCGGGGCCGGTCGCGGTTTTGAATTTCGTGTCCGTGGCGCGTGGAAACGGTTCCGTCGCAGTCACCGAGCTCGGGCTGAAGAATTCGCAGTCGCAGGCCGTGCCTGTCGCGCTGGGTTCGGTTCCGGTGGCGGTACAGTAGGGGTAGACAATGCCCTCGCGCAGCGAACGAGGAGTGACGCGCCGCGGCCAACGCGGTATGACCCTGGTCGAGCTCATCGTGGCCTTCACGATCCTGGCTCTGCTTTCCACCATGGCCGTTCCCCTGGCGCGCTATAAAGTCAAGCGGGATAAAGAGCGCGAATTGCGCTACGCGCTTCGCGAAATCCGCAGCGCGATCGACCGGTACAAAGACGCCTCCGATCAGGGAAAAATTCAGGTAAAAGTCGGAACCGACGGGTATCCGGAGGACCTGGACGTTCTGGTGCAAGGCGTGACACTGGTCGGCAACGCTTCGGGCGCGAAAATCAAATTCCTGCGGCGCATTCCGATCGATCCGATCACCGGAACCGCGGACTGGGGCAAGCGCAGCTCGCAGGACGATCCGAAATCCAACAGTTGGGGCGGGCAGAACGTCTTCGATGTGTATACCAGGAGCATGGAGCGAGCCCGCGACGGCACTCCCTACTCGGAGTGGCAGTAGACAACCACATGTTGAACCGATCCAGACGCGGCTACACCCTGATCGAGCTGATCATCGTCATGGCGATCATTTCGATTTTGGTATCGATCGCCGTCCCGATTTACCAGAAATCGCTCCTGCGCACGAAGGAAAGTTTGCTCCACAGCAACCTCCAGACTCTGCGCACCGTGATCGACGAATATACGTTCGATAAGAAGAAAGCCCCGCAAACGCTGGACGACCTGGTCGCCGAAGGCTACTTGCGCGCCGTGCCGATCGATCCGATCACCGGAAGCGACCAGACCTGGCGCAAGATTATCGAAGACTCGCTCACCGCCGTGGATCAGACCCAGCCGGGCATTTTCGACGTCCGCAGCGGGTCGGATCTGGTCAGCCTGGAAGGCACGCCTTACTCAGAGTGGTGAAACCCGGTTTCCGCGGGCAGCGTCGTAACTGCAGCTTATGACGCCTACCGCAGAATTGAAGAGGCCGCCTCTCAACGCAAGGCGCGAACAGTCGCCTCCATCGTTCTTTGCAACGATTCGCGCGGGACGCTGGTCACAAAGGGCGTAACGATCGGGCGAAGCAGGAACGGGACGTCGCGGGAAAGAGAAATCGCACGGCACTCCAGGTAGATGCCTTCGGGGCGCGGCTCGATCAGCCAGTAGGCGTTCAGCTTCCATAGGAATCCGTGGCCCGTTCCCGCCGGAAGCTCGCGGTCGCCGTCCATTTCGGCGATGCGGGTGGATCGCGACACGACCTGCCATCGGCTGTTCCCCAACGGTCGGTACTGCACATCGAATTCGCCGTTCAGGACAACCGTGATCGCATTGGTCCTCACCATGCGCAAATAGGCGTGCCAAACATTGCCGTCGCGGCCGAGTAGTTTCGAATCCGCGATGTCCGGGCGGTAGAGATATTTATAGGCGGCGTAATTTTGAAGAACGGCGAGCGTCTTGTCAACGGTTGCTCCGGGAGCAATGGTGGCGGCGATCCAGTCGTGGACCAGGCCGTCCTGGACGTTGATCGCGCCCTTTCCGTTTGCCGGCGCGATTTTGACCTGCCCTGCTTGCAATCCGGAAGGGAACTGAGGCCGTCCGTCCCAAGCGGCTTCGGCGGATTGACGATAGGTTTCAAATGCGCTATCGGTTTCCGGGTTCAGCCGGGTCTGGAACTGGGCGGCAACTGGCAGCCCGGCAGCGATCGCCAGGATAGAGATGGACAGCAACTTGAGCATCTTTTATTGGACGAAGACCGGGACGCGCCTGATACACTAAGATAGTTCTCGCCCGAGATACTCCCCGGTCGTCTAATGGTAGGACAGCGGCCTTTGGAGCCGTGAATCGTGGTTCGAATCCATGCCGGGGAGCCAACCTTTCGTTTCAATAGTTTAGAGATGCTGGAACGCTTTTTTGTACAGATTTTGTACGCGAGCAAAATTTTGATGCGTACAACTCATTGAAACCGCGACGCTAAATCGGTGAGCATGGATTCGAGAACTGTAAATCCATGCCCATTGGATTTACTTAGGGCGTAGAATCGCGTTTGTTCCTAGCGAAGCGCTCCTAGCGGTTAACCGTTGATGGGAGAACGGGCTCACTATATGCGATCCTACCTCAGAGAGATTTTCCATTTCCGGAATAGATAGTGTTCCTAACAATAAGCGCTCCCATTTCCGGCGCGGACATGGGATACCTACTGCTCAAGAATCCAGCGCGCGTGCATTCGTTCGACGTTGCGTTTGGGAGGGCGCATGTCTTCTATCCGGAACTGTCCGACGCGAAATCGACCGCTTGCCTGCTGATCGATATTGATCCCGTTGGTCTCGTCAGAGGGCGAAGTAAGAATGCAGGCGAAGGTACTCTCGATCAGTACGTCAATGACCGCCCATACGTCTCATCTTCGTTTCTGAGCGTCGCCATGTCCCGCATATTCGGGACCGCCATGGGGGGCCGAAGCAAGGAACGCCAGGAACTCGCGGATACGCCGCTCGACTGGACAGCTGTTATTGCCGTCGCGCCTTGTCGAGCCGGTGACACGTTCATCCGCGGGTTATTCGAACCACTCGGCTACGCGGTAAACACCAAGAGACATCCGCTCGACGAGCGCTTTCCGGAATGGGGCGACGGTGTCTACTACACGATCACAATTAACGGCAAGAAGCGGCTGCAGGATCTACTTACGCACATATATGTTCTGGTTCCGGTGCTGGACGCGGATAAGCACTACTGGGTTGGGGACGACGAAGTTGAGAAACTCCTCCGCAAAGGGGAAGGCTGGCTTGCGGCGCACCCGCAACGTGAAACCATCACGGCACGATATCTACGATACGACCGACGGCTCACTCGGGACGCCCTGGCCCGGTTGGCCGAAGAAGACGCGCCAGACCCCGAAGCTGTTGAACAGGTCCACACGAACGAAGAACTCGAAATCGAAGCGCCGATACGACTCTGGGAGCAGAGAATTGGAGCGGTACTCTCGGCACTGCGCGCAGCGGAAGCCAAAACAGTCCTTGATCTCGGCTGCGGCGAAGGGAAGCTACTAAAACCCCTTCTGCAGGACAAAGCATTCGAGCGAATCGTCGGCATGGACGTTTCATGGCGGAGTCTGGAAACCGCACGCCGCCGCCTGTACATGGACCAGATGCCCGATGCCCAAAGAAAGCGCATCGAGCTTATCCACGGCTCCCTGATGTACCGAGACAAAAGGCTCGAAGGTTTCGACGCTGCAACGGTGATCGAGGTCATCGAACATCTCGATCCTCCGCGGCTCGCCGCGTTCGAACGGGTGCTGTTCGAATGCGCCCAGCCCAAAGCGGCGATCATCACAACTCCCAACTCGGAATACAACGTCAAGTTTGAAACTTTGCCGGCCGGCCAATTCCGCCACAAGGACCATCGTTTCGAGTGGACGCGCCAGGAATTCTCGGCTTGGGCGCACAGTATCGGCGAGCGGTTCGGGTACTCGGTTCGGTTTCTGCCGATCGGCCCCGAACATTCCGTCGTCGGTGCCCCGACCCAGATGGGGGTGTTCACGAAGTGAAACTCACCATTCCGGAACTCTCCCTCGTTGTGCTCATTGGCCCGTCGGGTTGTGGAAAGTCCACGTTTGCCCGAAGGCAGTTCAAGTCGACCGAGGTCCTCTCATCCGACTTCTGCCGAGGGCTCGTGTCCGACGATGAGAACGACCAAGCCTCAACAAAAGACGCTTTCGAGGTGTTGCATTTCATCGCCGCAAAACGGCTCGCGGCCGGCAAGCTTACCGTCATTGATGCGACCAATGTACAGCCCGAAGCACGAAAGCCGCTGGTTGCGCTCGCCAGGCAATTTCACGTCCTGCCGGTTGCGATTGCCCTGAACCTCCCGGAACGCGTTTGCGCCGACAGGAACAAATCGCGTGCCGACCGGAGCTTCGGTCCGCACGTCGTCCGGAACCAATCTCAGGACCTACGCCGTTCGCTCAGGAACCTTGAACGCGAGGGCTTCCGGCATATTCATGTGCTGAACACTCCCGAAGATGTTGAAGCGGCCGTTGTTGAACGCCAACCTCTCTGGAACAATCGCAAGTGTGAGCACGGACCTTTCGACATCATCGGCGATGTTCACGGCTGTATCGACGAACTCCGGGATTTGCTCGCTCAGCTCGGATATCAGATTTTCGGGGAGAACAGTGCTTATCAAGTGACCGCGCCAGCCGGTAGGAAGGCGGTGTTCGTTGGGGATCTCGTGGACCGTGGTCCCGGCATACCCGACACTTTACGGCTTGTAATGAGCATGGTCGGGGCCGGTGCGGCTCTGTGCGTACCGGGCAACCACGATATGAAGCTGGTCCGTAAGCTGAAGGGCCGCGACGTCCAGATCACGCATGGGTTGGCAGATTCGCTGTCGCAACTCGACCAGGAACCCGCGGAGTTCCGAGAAAAGGTCTGCTCATTTCTAGACGGTTTGGTCAGCCACTACGTGTTCGACGACGGCAAACTCGTCGTCGCTCACGCCGGAATGAAGGAAGAAATGCAAGGCCGCGGTTCCGGAAAGGTCCGCGACTTCGCGTTGTATGGCGAGACCACCGGCGAGACGGATGAGTTTGGGCTTCCCGTGCGAGGCAATTGGGCCGGCGAGTATCGCGGGCGAGCGATGGTGGTCTATGGACATACGCCAGTGGCTGAGCCTGAATGGCTGAACCGCACGATCAACATCGATACCGGTTGCGTCTTTGGCGGTAAGCTCACAGCGATCCGTTATCCGGAGCGCGAGTTGGTTTCTGTTCCCGCGCGGAAAACGTATTACGAACCTGCGAAACCGTTTCTTTCTGTCGAAACCGCACCGGCTCCGGAGTTGACAGCCCAGCAACGCCATGACGACCTTTTGGATATCGAGGACGTTCTTGGGAAACGAATCATCAGTACGCGATTGCGTCGGACAGTCACGGTTCGCGAAGAAAACGCGACAGCCGCATTGGAAGTGATGAGCCGTTTCGCCACAAACCCGAAGTGGCTTATTTATCTGCCGCCGACCATGTCGCCGTCCGAGACAACTGAGAAGGAAGGTTATCTCGAATACCCAACGGAGGCGTTCGCTTACTATCGGCATGAAGGCGCTGGTACTGTCGTTTGCGAGCAAAAGCACATGGGCTCGCGCGCAGTGGTCATCGTCTGCCGCGATGAAGGCGCCGCGAAGAAGCGCTTCGGCGTTGTTGGCGAAGGCATCGGAATCTGCTACACGCGGACGGGGCGCCGGTTTTTCAATGATCCGGTCCTGGAATCCACATTCCTCTCCAGGGTCCAGAACGCCGTTTCGACCGCCGGGCTCTGGGATGATCTCGCATCAGATTGGCTCTGTCTTGATTGCGAACTGATGCCTTGGTCAGTAAAGGCGCAGGAACTCTTGCGGGAGCAATATGCTCCGACTGGCGCTGCGGCATCAGCAGCGCTCCCTCAGGCTGTTTCGCTGCTCAAGGCTGGCGCGGCCCTGAATGCTGAACTTGGCGGATTGCTGCAAGAGCACGAAGAGCGGCTCGGCCTTACTGAACTCTACGTGGATGCATATCGCCGCTACTGTTGGCTCGTGAAATCACTTGATGATCTCCGCCTGGCGCCGTTCCACCTTCTGGCTTCCGAGGGCCACGTGCACGTTGACAAGGATCACGCTTGGCATATGGAAACGCTCGGCCGGATTTGCCAGACCGATCCGCAATTCCTTCTGGCGACTCCGTGGCGAAAGGTAGACCTTTCGGACGCGGCGAATGAGGCCGACGCCACGGCTTGGTGGGAGTCACTAACCGAATCGGGTGGTGAGGGCATGGTCGTTAAACCGCTGAACTTCGTGCAAAAGGGTCGCCGCGATTTGGCGCAACCGGCGGTGAAATGCCGGGGACGCGAATACCTGAGGATCATTTATGGGCCGGAATATACCCGCGTCGAGCATCTTACCCGTCTTCGGCAACGTGCTCTCGGCGGAAAACGGTCACTCGCGATTCGCGAGTTCGCCTTAGGGGTGGAATCGTTGGAGCGGTTCGTGCACAAGGAACCGCTTCGACGGGTTCACGAGTGCGTTTTCGGGGTGCTTGCACTCGAAAGCGAACCCGTTGATCCACGGCTATAGCGAAGTCAATTTGGGAACGATGTCGCCTATCACGGATCTGTCGTCGCGCTCGAAACCGTCAACGCAAAAGAGCGTTTCACTGGTCGTAATTTCGCGAAGGTTCGCATTCACCTGAGCCCGGTTGCTCAAAAATATTTTGTACCGACTTTGTACCAGGTTAATGATTTTGATGCTTTTGACTACTTCAATGACTTTTTAGAATCAATAAGTTGTGAGACTTCAGAATCCTGTCAAGTTCGTGGTTCGAATCCATGCCGGGGAGCCAAATCTCAGAATCGCGTCCTGATCCAGCTTTTGCCATTTCCTTGCTACAGCTTGCGCGGTTCGAACTCCGCAGAATTTCAAACGGCTCCTCGAACTCCATTCGCAACTCGCCTGCCTGCCATGCGGCGGTTTTTACCATCGTTCGGAGCAACCGGCGTTGTTCCTGGCCGTTCTGCCCTCGAAACAGCGCGGCGGCCTTGCTGGCGAGTTCCATCAGACTCAGCGCATCTTCAACTGGCGCGGGCGCGCTGGATTGTATCTGTTCGATTCTGCGAAGAGCCGTTTGCTGCTGCTCGCGGATCTCGCTTGCTTTCGCATCATAAACTGCGGGACTGATCCGTCCGTCCAGCCGGTCCGTATACAACATCTCAATCCTGGCCCCCAGGCGCTTATATTGGGCCTGTTGTTGTTTTACTGCCCCTTCCCGTGCCGCCCGCTCAGTAAGGTCTGATTGGAGGTAAGTTGCGTGAAGCCACTCGGCAACTTCCGGCGGGATTGCCAGCTGATCAAGATTGCGAGCAAACTGTTCTACCAAAAGCTCTTCCCGCGTGTACGGTTCGGGACATTTGCCGTGGTGTCCCGTGCAGTGATAGTACACGTACCGCCCCTTCTTGATCTCGGCAACCAGCATGCATCCGCAATGGCCGCATCGAATCATTCCGCTGAACGCAAAATCGCGTTTGATTCGGTGCCGGTTCGTCTTGCCGTGGTGATCCAGGATGGACTGCACCCGTTCCCAGTCTTCCTTGCTGACGAGCGGCTCGTAGGTCCCCCGATAAGTTTGACCGTTGAAGTCGAAGTCTCCGCAGTATAGCCGCTTGCGCAGGATCTGATGGAGCGTGCTTTTCTGAACGCGTGCACCTTGGAGGCTGAGACCTTCCACGCGCGCCTTGGTCGTGAGTTCCTTCAGAGAAAAGTGGCCAGATGCGAAGAGTTCAAAGAGGCGACGGATTGTCGGCGCGGAGTCCGGATCGGGGACGATGATCCTCTTACCATCTGGGCCATTTGCGTTTCGATACCCAACAGGTGCGCATGAAGGATACATCCCTGTCCGCGCTTTTTCTGTCATCCCTTTGAGGGTTTCTTCTCCCAAATTCTGCGAGTAGTTCCGCGCAACGAGAACCTTGATCCCATGGACGAACTGCTGGCTTGACCTCGATTCGGGACTGAGAACTTCACCCTCTTTCACGAGATGGATGCTCAGGCCCCAGTCCTTAACATCGAGGGTGGCGTAGTCTTTGAGATTCCGATAGAGCCGATCCGTCTTCTCGACCAGGATCATGCGGCAAGAAGTTTGCTTTTGTAGGTATGCCAGCATTGCATTGAAGCCGGTACGTCCGCTCTTGCTGGCCGATTCGACGTCGATGAACTCTTCCACAATGACAAAGCCCTGCCTGGCTGCGTACTCGCGCAGAAGGCGCACCTGCGCTTCGATGCTGTAACCCTCGTCGCGCTGTTCTTTGCTGCTGACCCTTGCGTACAAAACTGCTCGTCTCGGGGTCTGGGATGCTCCGGCATACGCGAATGTTGCCTTTGGCAGTTCCATAGGTCTAGCCTTCCGTCTTCTTTCCCGCCGCGCTTTCGCGGCCTTCCGCGCCGTAAGCCGAACTTGAACCGTCGTGGCCTTGCGGTATGCAATGCCGCCCAGTTTACCAAGGGCGGCGGCGTGAAAGTTCTTTAAGTTCGCTTTCAAAGTCTACTAGGCGATGATTAGCGGCATGCATCAACCAATGTTCGGATGTCCGTTAGTAGCCCGCTTTTCCCAGTGAGACAACAGGGCATAGAAATCTATAAGCTTCCCGCGCATCCGAACCCATTCCTCATCACTCAACGCTCGCTGTGCTTTCCGTTCCAGGGCGCTTCGGGCGTTCCCCTCCAGCTCCGCCTCGCGCCTGCCGGTCGGCTGAGTCGGGTTATTGACCTCTCCATTGGACACCAAAAAGTGCGGAGCTGTCATGAAGCATCCGTCCTGGTTCTGCTCGGTTCAATCCGCGAGCCAGACTGGCGCACCTTAATGCCAATCCTACGGCCCAGTTTTGAATCCAGGGCGCTGCCGTTTTTTCTGGAAACACGTTTGGAAACAACTGGCGCGGAGCGGAAGAACAAATACCGAGCGGACGGATCTGTGACGAAACAACTTGGCGTATTCCTCAGTGAGGAAGCGCCTGGAGCCGTGCGAAGTTATTCGGAAACAGTTCGGGACTTGACAGCGTTCTGGACCTTCGAAATCATCCTCTGGATGGGAGGCCGACCCACCGCCGCGTCCTCCCAGGCCGCTGCCCAAGTCCGGAAACCGTTAGCTTCTAGCAATGGCAGATTAACTGGGACTCCTCGCCGGTCGAGTTCGGCGCAGATCTGCTGGCGAGCAAGACCACGCTCTAGCGAAGCTGTAATCACCTCATTGCGCTTCTGGTTCTTTCCCCAAGACGGGCGTGCCTCTCTGGAAGCCGCTATTCGGGCCTGCTTTTCCTGGCGGAGCCATTGCCGAAAAGCGGCCTCCCGCTCTCCCGGTTCAGCCTGCGAGACCATGTCGACAAGTTCTCCGTAGTTGAGCCCTCGATTGTCTTCCGGCACGAGGTAATCCCGGATTTCCTCTTCATAAATGCGTGAGCCCTCGCTGAAGAATCGATCTTGCAACCCCTCATTCCAGGGCTCTTTAACCTCGCGCAGGTAGTCTTGTAAGCTCTCATCGACGACTGTAAGGCGCTCGTATAGCAACGGCTCGGAGAAGTGGCTCAGCTTTGCGCAGAGCCAGTCGAAGCCGTCGACCGCGAAGGGACCATGCGCTCTCTGATAAGCCTCGAAGGCTGCCTTGCGAAGCGTGCACTCGATGACGTTGCTCAACTCCCTCTTGGCGACCGACCGGCCCTGCCGAGCTTCGTACACCAGCCGAAAAAGGGCTCTAGCAGACACTCCAGTTGCGCCCGTCGGATTCCATATGGAGGAAAAGTTGAAGTCCTCGAAGTTGGGATGCATTTCGAGAGAGAACGACACCATTGACTCAGTGTCGTTCTGGCGAGCCTGCAACGCAAGTATCGGCACAGGTTCCTTGTTTCCCAGTTTGAAAAGTCTGGAAACACAGCCCGGCATGGACCGATTTAAAGTCGGCGCGAATGGCTTCGGCTCAATAACCTCGTCGTTGCAGTGACGGATATTACGGTTCGTCACTGCGGGTGCGGTACAAGTCGTTGGACAGCAAAAACAGGAACAGCTCAGAATCCCAAAGCCGCCAGAGGCCGTGGTATCTGCGGGATACGGCCCAATTGTAGAAGGCATCGCCAAGGCTGGCTTGATGGATCTACGCCCTTTAGCCGGTTAACTGAATTGTTCTATATGGGCTCTAAAGTAGAGTACTCTACTTTGGGAATAGAAAATCGAGCTTCACCCCTCGTCGCGGGCCAGAACAGGGTCATCGGCCGAGTCGGAAATTGCGCCGTTACTCCATGCGAGCCCAGAATGCGTGCTAATATTCAAGAAGCGCGTCCCAAAACTCTCCGTAAGTCGAAATCGAGGTAGGTTAGGGATGCGCCGACAAGAAGGCTCCCAGCGCGCTGCGCGCTTTCTGCGGGGCCTCAGTGCGCCAACTCGATGTTCGCGGCGACCATTTTGAACGCCAAATAGGCATACCAGAAGTTATCGTGCCGAAAGGTGTATCGAACGCTTGCAACACGCCTTCGTCCGCTTTATTTATCATGATGATGCCGCCGCATTGCAACTTTCGTGCGGGAAGGAAACCCTTTCGGCACTGTGGGATTACCCATCAAGTCTTGCCGCCGATTTTCAGACTGAGAGGCGGCTGGGACTAAACCTAAGCCCCATCGGGGCGCCAGGCAAACGACGAACATCTGATATCGTAGCTTTAATCGCGTTGGCGAGTCTGGCCCATATGCCGTTTGCGAAAACCGTCCTTGCTTGCGCCCGGAAACCGTCCTGAGGTACTATTCATTCCCGGTAACATTGGAGGCGTTCGATTTCATGCAAAAATGCCATCGGGTTCGAATCGCTGCCGCGGTGATCCTCGCCTGCCCCTCGGCGGTTCTCGCCGATAGGGGCGGAACCTTTTCGCTGGGCGCGACCATGAGTTTTAACCTCACAACCGGCTCCCAGGTCGCCACCGGCGATTTTCAATTTACCGGATCGACTCTGACGTTTCAAGGCGGCGCGAAGGGCGGGATCATGTCAGGCTCCGGCAGCCAGAGATTCAACGCGATCCTCCAAAGTGAGATCGTTGCGGCGGAGGGGTCCTTTACCAACCAGGCGATCCCGGCCAGCTCAACGCCGGTAGGGACGATTATCGGCGTGAAAACCAACTCTGGAAACGACGCCAAACTCCTGGTTACGGCGATCAGTCCTACGGCTCTCGGCTTCCAATACACCACGTTCATCATGTCCATCACCAGCGTTTCAAACAACTCTGCCCTGAACGGGTATCCCGTAGGCATTGTGCCCAGCAGTATAGTCCACGTGCAAGGAACCGAACTGGCGAGGCCCGGCACAATACCGGTTCTCCATAGCACTGCCGCGGCTGACGGCGGCCTTCCCCTGACGCAGAACGACACCAGCCTGTCGATAACGGTCGGAACGACCACGGTCCAGCCCGCGCTCTACTACAGCAGCCCGACCGACGTTGCCTTCGAACTGGCCGCTGGGACTCCGACCGGCCCCGGCACTCTCACAGTTACCGCCAATGGCTCCAGCGTAACGACCAGCATTCAGGTGACCCCA
>JBAIXM010000216.1:0-1564 GCA_037916615.1 Bryobacterales bacterium | reverse complement strand
AACATGACGAGTTCGCGGCGGCGATGCACTCGTTTCGGCAGGCCATCCGCTCCGATCCGAAAGGCATCTGCCCCTACCTGCCTCTGGCGATGTTGCAGCACGGCGCGGGGGATTGGAACGCTCTGGTCGAAACGACGGACCGGATGCTGCGGCTGGATTCGATCGACTACCCGCTGGCCCATCTTCTCAAGGCGGCGGGTCACTACAATCTGGGCGAGTACGACGAGGCCGAAAGAGCGGCGCGCGCAGCCGAGGCGCTCGACAGCCGCAATTTTCCGAAGATGTGGGAGGTCTTGGGCTGGACATCCGTCAATAAGCGCAATGACGTAGCCGCGATCAGCCAGTTTCAGCAGTACCTGAAATCAATGCCGGACGATCCGGGGGCTCCGGCCGTCCGGCAGGCGTTAGGCCGGCTGATGGAGCGGCATCCCGACATCCCGCGCGAAGCGCCGTCAGGACCCGTCTTCCGCGCGGATACGAACCTGGCGCTGATTCAGTTTCAACTCACGCCCAAACGCGGCCAACTGATCAGGCAATTGGCACCCGAAGATATCGAAGTCCGCGAAGACGGCGTTCCGCAGAAGGCCAAGCTGTTCGAGGTCGGGCGCTCGTACCAGTCGAGTGTTCCAGTGGAGATCACGCTTCTGTTCGACTGCAGCGGCAGTATTGCGGCCCCGGGCACGCTGGATCCCTATGTTTTCCACGAGAGCATGCTCGACGAGTACGAGAACGTCTCCATAGCGATTTATGGCTTTAGCGAAGATCTAACGCGCACGACTAAACCCACGCGGGACGCTCGCACGCTCAAGAAAGCCATGGATGCCGTCTTGACTCTGCCCGCACGCAACACGCGGCTCTTCGGCGCGATCCGCGATGCGGTTCGCGATGCGGCCGAAGGGCGCAGCGGAGTCATCCGGATGATCGTGGTCTTCTCGGATGGCGTATCCGCCGATCAGAACTTCGATGACGCATATAGGTACGGCGCTACCGCGGAAGGCGCGCGCGAATTTGGGGTTTCGATTTTCCCGGTGGTGCTTGTCAATTCCTACTACGCAAGCCCGGGGGCCGCGCGATTCATGATGCTTGAGGGTAATCCATCCATCGCGCATTACGTTGGGCTCGCCGAGAAGACAGGCGGCCGCAGCTTCTTTCGGATCCCAACCGATAGCGTACTACCAGCCATTCTGAAGACGCTGGCCGAGGAGGTCCTCGCGAACACCCACGTGGCCGGCTATTATACGATGACCTCGGAGCAACCCAGGCCACACGAGGCGAAAGTGCTCCTGCGGAATCAAAGCATGGGCCAGTTGACCGGCGGAAGCCGGATCGTGGTGCATTGAAGACGCGGTTGCACTCAACGTAGAAACCCAAGACCTCCTCGCGTCATTGACAGAAACCTGTATCTACTTGCCAATACGAGCTTTAATGCCTGCCGGTGAGAGTTGTGGATGATAGACGGAGATTTTGGAAAGTACACCTTGCCGGTCCAGTTTCGGCAAACAAGTTTCCGACTGCGCCACTTCTCGCCCACGTACCTGGTGTAAGAAGCGTCTATACTGATTTC
>JBAIXM010000215.1:0-2464 GCA_037916615.1 Bryobacterales bacterium | reverse complement strand
GCGTACTCACGACTTGCTCCTTAGTGCCTGAACGCCGCCGGAAAAGCAAAAAGCCCATCGCCTTTCCGATTGGCGATGGGCTTTGTAATAAGACCGTTGGTACCTTTAAATTAGGTCAGAAGCTCCTCTCGCCAGGACACACGCATACACATACACATGGCCATGGTAATTCGGCACGGTGTAGCGGGGCTGTTCTGAGAGCGGAAGCTCATGATTGGGTGAGATTACGGGTAAACCCTTACCGGTGTCAACTGTCCAACACCGTCAGCGGTCGAAAACAGGGCTCAAACGGCATTATTCGACGCCCAAAAGCTCTGGTTCGAGCAGTCGAATTTTTCCTGAACTGCCCTTGCGACGCTTCGCTCGTTGCTCAAACTGCTCGGCCCGACCTTCCATTTGTGAATAAGCAGGGTTTTTAATCTTGATCCACGTGGTCGCGCTGGAGTTTGGCAGGTACGAACCGTGTTTCCATTTCGCCACAACACCTTCGAGATCATTCTGGCAGGCGAAGTCAAAGATCTGTGGCCCGTGCTCCTCGATGTGATCGCTGTAGAGCACCCGTGAAGGCGCGGGCGGAATAATGTCGCGCAGGATCTGTTTGCGCTCGATCAGCGGCAGATCGCGGAGGTCGCGACCGTTGAGCCAGAGAATGTCGAAGGCGTAGAAGTACGGATCGCCTCGGCGATAGAGAAGTTCGTTGAATTGCGAGCGTCCCTCGGAATCCAGGCACGCGATCTCGCCGTCGAGTACGGCATTCTCGACCTTGAGGTGGCGGCCGATCCAACTGGAAAGCTCGGCAAAGGATTTGTACTGGTTGCCGCGCCGCGAGAGCAGACGCACATGTTCGTTTTCTACGTATGCGAGTCCGCGAAATCCGTCGTGCTTGATTTCGAAAATCCAGTCAGGATGGCTGAAAATGTCGGGGCGCCGGAAGAGCGCCATAGGCTGAAAGAATACGGGTAAAAGAGACACTGGATTTATTGTACCGGATGAAAACGAGTTCCGCTGAAGCGGTCATTTCTGCATCGCGCGGCGAATACAATCATCGAAACGGTTTCACTTCCATGAGCTACGACGCGATCCTGCTCGTCTCTTTCGGCGGGCCAGAGAAGAACGAAGAAGTACTGCCATTCCTTGAGAACGTACTGCGCGGGCGAAACGTGCCGCGCGAGCGCATGCTCGAGGTGGCTGAGCACTACTATCATTTCGGCGGTAAGAGCCCGATCAATGAGCAAAATCGCGCGCTGATCAAAGCCCTGAAAGAGGAGCTGAGGTCGCACGGCATCGACCTGCCGATCTACTGGGGCAACCGCAACTGGCATCCGATGTTGCCGGATGCACTGGCAAAGATGAAAGCCGACGGCGTGAAACGGGCGCTGGCGTTCGTGACCGCGTCTTACAGTTCCTATTCAAGTTGCCGTCAATATCGCGAGAACATTGCAGCGGCCCAGAAGATCGTGGGTGAAGGGGCGCCGGAGGTCGATAAAATCCGAGCCTACTTTAATCATCCTGGTTTCGTGGAGACGATGGTCACGCGTGTGCGAGATGCACTGGAGCAATTGCCCGCGGAGTTGCGCGACAGAGCGCATATCGCCTACACCGCGCATAGCATTCCGACGGCGATGGCGAATAACTGCAAATATGTCGAGCAACTTGTGGAGTCGTCGCGATTGGTGTCACAGCGACTGGGACGCCAACGCGATCCGCTGGTTTTTCAGAGCCGAAGCGGACCACCGACGCAGCCTTGGACGGAGCCGGACATCCTCGATCATCTGCGCGCGATCCATGCCCAAGGTGCCAGGGCAGTAGTGATTGTGCCGATCGGCTTTGTGTCCGATCACATGGAAGTAATTTACGATCTCGACACGCAGGCGCGCCAGCTGTGCGAGGATCTTGGGCTGAAGATGGTGCGCGCCGGTACAGCCGGGACCCATCCCCTTTTCGTGCAGATGATCCGGCAGTTGATCGAAGAGCGAATGACAGCCGGAACAGAGCGACCCGCATTGGGTGCGCTGGGGCCGAGTCACGACGTGTGTCCGGCGGATTGTTGTCCCGCCCCGGCCAGGCCGCCGATGTCGCCTGCACGCTAGTCGAAGATGCGTGTGATCCCCTCTTGTAATACGAGCACGCGATCGAGAATGCCGCGCCTGCTGGCGACCTCTTCGAGGAACTGAACAGGCTCCTCCATCGGTTCGTGCGACAGGCGAAAGGTTCCGAAGTGCATCGGAACCATCCATTGGGCGTTCAAGTCTTCAAAAGCTTGTACCGCGTCTTCAGGGTTGGTGTGCACGTTCCGGAAGGAGGGCGGATCGTAGGCTCCGATCGGCAGCAGCGCGAGGTCGGGCTGAAGCCGGCGGCCGATCTCGTGGAAGCCGTCGAAGTAAGCGGTATCGCCGGAGTGATAGAGCGAGTGCGAGCCGGACTTGAGAACGAACCCGCCGTAGCCGCGGTGCATGTCGCGAAT
>JBAIXM010000214.1:0-31921 GCA_037916615.1 Bryobacterales bacterium | reverse complement strand
AGTCTGCGATGACGCCCGGAAAGTCCTCTTTCGCCAGGCGCGCTTCGGCGCGCTCCACGTACGCTTCCGTGTTATCGGGACGAAGCCGGATGGCTCGCGTAAAATCTTCGATTGCAGGATCCAGCCGGCTCAAGGCCAGATTCGACCGCCCCCGAAGCAGGTAGGCTTCCATCAGGTCGTGTTTCAGCGCCAGGGCGTGATCCAGAGACAGGATCGCCTCCGCGTAGCGCGTCGATTTGAAGAGCCTGCGGCCCTCCTCCAATGACTGCTGGGCATTTACGGGATCGACCGAGCGCCGGTAGATCCAGACCGCCAGGAGCAATGCAGTCAGTCCAGCCGCGATCCACAGGAAAAGAATCCGCCGCCGCCGGGCGTTGTATGCTTCGGCCGGGATCGGTACCAGCGGTTTGGGGCCGGAAACGCCCGGGTCGACTTGGGGATCTTCTTTGTGCTGCACTTTAAATCCCATGATACGGAAATCTATGATGCGGAAATCTATAATACGGATCGCCGGAGTCCGGAAGGCAGACACGTTAGTACTAGACCAGCAAGTACCATCAGTTCTAGGACAAAACGGGCCGTTTCAGAGCCGGAGATAGGGCTGCAACCTGCTCTGGACCATTGACTTAGGAAGACCCGGTTGTTAGCATGAATCGTAAGCAAACGTCGGAAGAGAAAAGAAGTGTCCCATAACATGAAGGACCGGCAAGGCATTCGGAGGATTTCAGGTTGGCAGGGGATCGCCACAGCGTTTCTGGCCATCCTTGTGGGCAGTTCGGTATGGGCGAATACCTCTTCGTGTCCGTACCAGCAGAATTCCACGGACGGCTGCAGCACCATCAACAACCAGTTCGTTAACGTGACGCAGTTCTCCACGGCCAACGTGGGCGATAGCCTCACCTACAACATTAATGCCAGCGCGAGCCAGGGAACCGGCCCGTTCGGAACCGTCACTCTTCTTCAGGAACTAAACGACGTAAAGGTGACCGTCACGCTGAACAACGTGATGTTTCCCGGGATCGGATTTGTGAATTCGGCCGGCCAAGAGGCCTTGGATTTCAACATTGCGGGTAACCCTGCGCTGACAGTCAACGTGGTGACCAGCGGGTTCTCCTTCCCCGGGACGAAACTGACGGCCCCGCCCTTTGGGACCTTCATGTACGGGGTCCATTGCGATATCTGCGGCACTGGCGCGAGCAATCCCAACGCCGGTCCACTGGTGTTTACGGTGTCTTTGTTTAACCAGGGGACTCTTTCGATCCACGATTTCACCTCCAATTCCAGCGGCTGGCTGTTTGCCACCGACATCATCGCCAATGGCGCAACCTTCGATGCGGCCGCTGGCGTACCCGAACCGGCCACCTTCGGCCTGATGGGCGGAGCGCTTGCTTTTCTCGGGCTGCTGGCTTGGCGCAGGAAACCACTGCAAGCCTAGGCTGATTTCCCCTTTTCTAGTACTCGCTCGCACCTTCCGGCTGTTTCGCTGCGTCTAAACTGGTATAGAATACTGCCAAAAGGGTGTGATGCGGGGATTCGTCTTCTTAACTCTGCTGTCCGTAGCCTCCTGGGCACGGACGCCCCAGTGGGACCGCGCCCACGAGCTATACCAGCGCACCGATTACGCTCAGGCTCTCAGCGTGCTCAGCAGCGTTTCCAACAAAGGCGCCGACGAGTGGCAACTCATCGGCCAGTGCCACTTCATGAACGGGGATTACCGAAAGGCCACGGACGCTTTCGAGAAAGCTCTGGCGCTGGCCCCACAAAGTTCAGAACTGCATCGATGGCTAGGCAATACCTACGGGCGACGGGCCGAGACGGGCAGCGTATTTACGGCTCCTGGGAACGCCCGCAAAGCCCGCCAGTACTTCGAAGAGGCGGTTGCCTTGGACCCGAATAACCGCGAAGCCATCGCGAATCTTTTCGAGTACTATCTGGAAGCGCCGGGGTTCCTCGGCGGCGGCGTCGAAAAAGCCGAGAGCTTGATTCGCAACATCGGGAAGCTCAGCCCCACAGCAGCCCTTCATGCCGAGGCCCAGTTGGAAAGCAAGCGCAAGCGCTACGACCTGGCCGAAGCACAGCTTCGGAAAGCCGCCCAGCTCGCCCCCCAGGAAGTGGGCCGGCTGATCGATCTGGCGAGGTTTCTGGCCGACCACGGCCGCGTGAAGGAAAGTGACGACGAATTCAAAGAGGCTGCGCTTCTGGATCCCAACAATCCTCAGGTGCTTTTTGCGCGCGCCGAGACCTACATTCAGCAGAAACGCAACCTGAACGATGCGCGCGAGCTGCTGAAGCGGTATCTGGCCAGTCCGCTGACGCCCGAAGACCCTCCCCGGGAGAGCGCCCTGGCGCTTCTAAAGCAAACCGGAAACTGATGTTTCACATCGAAGCTCTACGGTCCAGCGTTCAAGCGCTTCGTGCAAACAAGTTTCGCGCTTTCTTGACGGCCTTGGGCCTGGTGATTGGGAACGCGTCCGTGATCCTCGTGGTTACGATTTCTCTGACCAGCCGGGACTACGTACTCGACCAGATCCAGGCGCTCGGATCGAACATGGTGTATGCGCAGTTCGACGGCGGCAACAACCCCGCCATGGCCGTAGCCGAGGCGGATTACATCAAGGTCGCCGACGTGCAGTCGGTGCGCGATCAGCTCGGGCCCAGAATCGTTGCCGCCACTGGCGTGATGAACAACTTCGACCGCATGCGCATTCAAGGCCGCGAGGAAGACGTCTCCATCATCGGCGCCGATCAATACTATCCTGAGGTTCGCAATCTCGCTCTGCTGGCTGGAAGATTCGTCGACGCCGGAGATATCGACAGCCGGAATCACGTGGCGATGCTGACCGAGAGTCTCGCCAAACGCCTGTTCGGGGGCCAGGCCGAAGCTGTCGGCCAGACCATCAAGCTACACGGCCTGCAATTCGAGATCATCGGCACGTTCAAGGAGCGGACGACCAGTTTCGGACAATCGGAAATCACGGGAGAGAATGTGATGATCCCGATCACCGTTCTGAAATACTTCGCCCCTTTGGAACGCGTGGATCCGCTCTATGTGCAGGCGCGTTCCACGAGTGACGTGGACGCCGTGACGCAGCGGGTGCGCGCGATTATCGAAGCCCGCCACCGCCCCGGTGCCCGCTACAAAGTCGAGAATCTTTCGGAAATCCTGAACGCCGCGCGCAATATCGCCGGCGTCATGACCGTGGTGCTGATCATGGTGAGCGCGATCGCTTTGATTATCTCGGGCATCGGCATCATGAACATCATGCTGGTGACCGTGACCGAGCGTACCCGCGAGATCGGCCTGCGCATGGCCGTGGGCGCAGCGCGCCGCGACGTGCTGGAACAGTTTCTGTCCGAAGCCGTGTTGATCAGCCTGGGCGGCGGGCTGGCTGGAGTCGCCTTGGGCATCGCCGTTCCGCTGGCCGTCAACCACTACGTCGAAGACGTTCGAATTCCGATTTCGATCACGTCCATCGTCGTCGCCCTTTCGGTGTCGCTCCTAGTCGGGCTAGTCTTCGGACTGTTGCCCGCCAACCGGGCGGCCCGGCTCAATCCCACCGAAGCGCTGCGCTACGAATAAATCGGCCTAAACGCGCGTCGCTGCCTTTCTTTTCTCTTGACAGGAAGATCATCTAGTGGAAGAATACAGCCATGCCCGGCCGCGCCTCTCCTCTGCAATCCGAGATGTTGCAAGGCACTTTGGACATGCTGATCCTGCAAACTCTGGTGCTCGGCCCCGCTCACGGCCACACGATTGCGAACGCGATTGAACACGGATCAGAAGATGTTCTACAGGTCGAGCACGGATCCCTCTACCCCGCCCTGCATCGTCTAGAAGACCGCGGCTGGATCGCTTCTTTTTGGGGCACCTCGGAAAACAATCGGAAAGCCCGATATTATCGCCTGACGCCTGCCGGCCGGAAGCAGTTGCAAGATCAGACCACGCGTTGGGAACAAGTGGTCCGCGCGATCAGCCGGATTTTGAAACCTGCCACGGAGTGACGTCGTGAGCTGGCGGCGTTTTCTTCATCGAAGCGAATGGGATCGGGAGCGATCCGCAGAGCTCGATTCCTACCTGCGCATCGAAACCGACGAAAACCTCGCCCGCGGCATGGATCCCGCAGCGGCCCGCGATGCCGCGCACAAGAAACTCGGAAATCGCACTCTGGTCCGCGAGGAGATCTACCGAATGAACACGCTTGCGATTCTCGATACCCTCGCGCGCGACCTGCGCTATGCGCTCCGCGGCATGCGCCGCGATGTCGCGTTCACCGTTATGGCCGTCCTGACTCTGGCGCTCGGAATCGGCGCGACCACCGCCGTGTTCAGCGTGGTGAACGGCGTGCTGATCAAGCCGCTGCCCTACCCGGATCCCGATGCGCTCGTCGCCGTCTGGCATTCAGCGGTCATTCCCGGCGGCGCCCGCAATTTTAATCAGTCCGGTTCCATGTATGTCACGTACCTCGAAAATAACCGGACGTTTCAGGAATATGGCGTGTGGAACAACGGAGCCTCCAACATCACCGGACTGGACGATCCGGAGCAGGTACGAACCTTTCAGGTAACGTACGGCGTGCTGCGGGCATTCGGCGTGCGTCCGGAACTGGGGCGCTGGTTTACGGAAGCGGACGATTCGCCGGCCACGCCCGAAACCGTGATCCTGATGCACGGCTACTGGCAGCGGCGCTTCGGCGGAGATCCGGGCATCCTGGGGCGCTCCATCACGGTTGACTCCCGCCCGCGGCAGGTCATCGGAGTGATGCCGCAAAATTTTCAGCTCAATGGAAATCCGGAGATCGTTCTTCCGCTGCGTTTCGATCGCGCTCAGATTCCGCCCACCTTCGCCTATGTGGGTCTGGCGCGTCTGAAGCCCGGCGTCTCCATCGCTCAGGCCAATGCCGATGTTGAAAGGATGATCCCCATCTGGATCGAGCAGTGGGGGATGCAACGCTTCGCGAACTTCCGGATCAGCGGTGCCATCCGTCCCTTCAAGGACGAAGTGGTCGGAGATGTTCGAAACGTGTTGTGGGTGGTGATGGGAACTATCGCGATTATTCTGCTGATCGCGTGCGCCAACGTTGCCAATCTGATGCTGGTGAGAGCGGAGGGACGCCGTCAGGAGTTGGCGATCCGCGCCGCGCTCGGCGCAGGTGCTCGCCGGATCGCTCGCGAGCTGCTGGTGGAGAGCATGGCGTTCGCCGCGCTCGGCGGCGCCGCCGGACTGGCCATCGCGTACGGCGGACTGAGCATCCTGGCTGCGATCGGCCCCGCCAGTCTTCCGCGCCTGTCCGAAATCTCGATCGATCCGCAGGTTTTGGCGTTCACGGCATGTGTTTCGTTGGCCGCCGGCATCGGATTCGCTTTGATTCCGGTTCTGAAGTTTGCCAAAGCGGAAACCGCAAGCTCGCTCCGCAGCGGCGGCCGGTCGGCGAGCCCGAGCCGCGAACGTCAACGCTCCCAAAACACGCTGGCCGTAGTTCAAGTAGCCCTCGCGCTGGTGCTGCTGGCGGGTTCCGGCTTGATGATCCGGAGTTTCCGGGCATTGAGGGGTGTGCATCCGGGTTTCACCGGACCGGAACGCGTCGAATCTGTTCGCATTGCGATCCCGGCAGCGGAAGTCGCCGATCCGGAAGCTGTCACCAGAATACAAGCCGCCATCGTAGACCGACTGGCAGCCATTCCCGGCGTTGAATCCGCTTCGATGATCGACGGCTTGCCGATGGACTTGAATGTACAGAGCAGCAGTCCGGTTTCCATCGAGGGGCAGCCAGATAACGGAACGCTCCCGCCGGTCCGCCGCGTAAAGTTTGTTGCTCCGGGAGCTTTTCGCACGCTCGGGATTCCGCTGCTCGCCGGCCGCGATTTCACCTGGCAGGAGATCCACGATAAGCGGGAAGTTGCGGTCGTTTCTGAATCCATGGCCAGGCAGAATTGGGGCGATCCCCGTTCCGCGCTCGGCAAACGGCTGCGGGAAGGCGCCTCCGGATCGTGGCGTGAAGTGATCGGCGTGGCGGGCGACATTTATGACGACGGCGCCAACAAGCCGCCGCCCGTAATCCTGTACTGGCCGGCGCGTGTGCAACAGATCAGCATGGGAGTCGCGGGATACGTCCCGCGATCGATGGCCTTCGCGCTTCGCAGCAGCCGGACGGGAACCGAATCGCTCCTCCGGCAAATCCAGGAGGCGGTATGGTCTGTAAATCGTAATCTGCCGCTGGCCGAGGTGCGGACGTTGCGCGATGTCTACGACCAATCCATGGTGCAGACGTCCTTCACGCTGGTGATGCTGGCGATCGCCGGAGCGATGGCGCTGGGCCTCGGGATCATCGGCATCTATGGCGTGCTCTCCTACGCTGTGTCTCGCCGAAGACGCGAGGCCGGAATACGGCTCGTGCTGGGCGCGCAGCAGCGGCAGGTCCAGGCGATGTTCCTGAAACGCGGGCTGGCGATCGCGGGCGTGGGAGTCGTTTTCGGGCTGGCGGCCGCAGCTGGCCTGACCCGCCTGATGGCTTCGGTGCTGTTCGGCGTCCGTCCGCTCGATCCGGTGACCTACGCAGCCGTGCCGCTGATTCTGGTGCTCGCGGCGGGGTTCGCCAGCTATATTCCGGCCCGCCGGGCGGCCAAAGTCCATCCTGCGGAAGCTCTCCGCTCGGAGTAGCAGCATGGGACTGTCTCGATTTTTCCGCCGCGCCAGATGGGACCGGGAGCGCCGCGATGAGCTCGATTCCTACCTGCGCATCGAAACCGACGAAAACCTCGCCCGCGGCATGGACCCCGCAGCGGCCCGCGATGCCGCGCACAAGAAACTCGGGAATCGCACTCTGGTCCGTGAGGAGATCTACCGAATGAACACGCTTGCGATTCTCGATACGCTCGCGCGCGACGTGCGCTACGCGCTCCGGACGCTGCGCCAGAACCGTACGTTCACAGCCGCGGCGCTGCTGACTCTGGCGATCGGGATCGGCGCGAACACCGCTGTCTTCAGCGTGGTCAACAGCGTTCTGCTCAAGCCGCTGGCGTACCCGCATCCGGAGGAACTGGTCGCCGTCTGGCAGAAAGCTCCTGGCGCGCCCGGACTCGCCGACGTCTCCGGCGACCTCCGGCTCTCCGTGTCGCAGTACTTCGCCTATTCCGAGAACAACCGGACGTTTCAGGCGTTGGGCATCTGGTTTGCCGCTACGTCCAGCGTCACCGGACTGGCGGAACCGGAGGAAGTCCCCACGGTCGCCGTCTCCGACGGGACGCTCCAGGCCCTCAGTGTTCAGCCGCTCTTGGGACGATTGCTCACAACTGAAGACCAGAAGCCCGGTGCAGGCGCCAGACTCCTGCTCGGCCATGGCTACTGGCAGCGCCGGTTCGGCGCGGATCGCTCTGTGATTGGCCGCAGCCTTACAGTAAATTCCCGTTCTTACGAGATTGTCGGGGTCATGCCGGCAGGTCTTCGCATCGGCAACACAACGCCGGACCTGATCGTCCCCGCGCAGCCCGACCGCAGCAGGCTCATTCTTGCGGGCTTCGGATGGCAAGGTATCGGGCGGCTCAAGCCCGGCGTGACGATCGCGCAAGCCAATGCCGATCTCGCGCGCGCCCTGCCGATCTGGATGGATACCTGGACGAATGGACCGGGTACCAACCCGCACTCGTATGAGAACTGGAGAATAACCCCCGACCTTCGCCCGCTGAAGCAGGACGTGGTCGGCAACGTGGGCAGCGTCCTTTGGGTGGTGATGGGCACCATCGGAATCGTCATGCTGATCGCGTGCGCGAACGTCGCGAATCTCTTGCTCGTACGCGCCGATGCGCGGCAGCAGGAACTCGCAATCCGCGCGGCGCTCGGGGCGGGCTGGGGCAGGATCGTTCGTGACCTTCTTGTCGAAAGCGTCCTCCTCGGGGTCCTGGGAGGAGCGCTTGGATTGGTGCTGGCCTACGGAGGACTCCAGTACCTGGTAAGGGTTGGGCCGGGAAATCTGCCGCGGCTCAACGAAATCGGAATCGATCAGCATGCTCTGGCGTTCGCGTTCTGCGTTTCGATTCTTTCGGGAATTCTGTTCGGGCTGATTCCGGCCCTGAAATACGCGGGGCCGCGGATCGCGAATGCGCTGCGCACCAGCGACCGGACATCCAGCCACAGCCGGGAGCGTCATCGCGCGCGAAACCTTCTGGTCGTATCGCAGGTCGCCCTGGCTCTGGTTTTGCTAGTCAGCTCCGGGCTGATGATTCGCACATTCCATGCTCTGCGCCAGGTGCGGCCTGGTTTCAGACCCGAGCATCTGCAAACTGTACGAATCGCGATCCCACAGCAATTGGTGCCCGAGCCGGAGCGTGTCGTACGGATGCAAAACGCAATCGCGGATAAACTCGCCTCGATTCCCGAAGTTGCGTCAGTGGGATTCGTCAGTTTGCCTCCGATGTCCGGACTGCGGGGAAACTGGGACTCCGTTGTGAAGGAAGGCGAAGTCCGCCAGCCGGGAACATCTCCTCCCATGCGGGTATTCAGGGATGTTTCTCCGGGTTATTTTCAATCGGCCGGTACACGGGTGATCGCCGGGCGCGACTACACGTGGACCGATCTCTATGACAAGCGGGAAGGAGTCTTGATTTCGGAGAACCTCGCCAGCGAACTCTGGGGTAATGCCTCCTCGGCGGTTGGTAAGCGGATGAAGACTACGCTTCCAATTTCCCCGTGGCGCGAGGTCATCGGTGTAGTAGAGAACGTTCGGGATAACGGGGCGCAGCAACCCGCACCGGCAATTGTGTACTGGCCTTCGTTTGGGAAAAGCCCCTACAGCGACCAACAAGTGAATTTCGACCGTACAGTGACCTTTCTCGTGCGCAGCGGCCGCGCCGGCACCGAGAGTTTTCAGGAGCAAATTCGAAAAGCCGTATGGTCCGTGAACGGCAATCTCACCCTCGCGGCTGCGGAAACCATGCAGGAGATCTACGACCGGTCCATGGCTCGATCCTCTTTCACGCTTGTGATGCTGGCGATCGCGGGATCGATGGCGCTGGTGCTGGGCGTGATCGGAATCTACGGCGTGGTTTCCTACGCGGTCTCTCAGCGGACACGCGAAATCGGGATCCGGCTCGCTCTCGGCGCAGAACCCAGTGAGCTGAAGCGCATGTTTGTCCGCCATGCGTTCGCGCTGGCCGCGTTCGGAATCGCAATCGGGCTCGCGGCGGCAAGCGGCTTGACCCGCCTGATGGCTTCGCTTTTGTTCGGTGTCAGCTCGCTCGATCCTGCGACGTACCTGGCAGTACCCGTCGTGCTGCTAAGCGCGACAGTGGTCTCGAGCTATCTGCCCGCGCGCCGCGCCGCGGCGGTCGACCCCAACCAAGCCCTGCGCTCGGAATGAATTTGCGTTGATTCGCGTTGATTCGCGGCTAACTTCTCGCCGGATCCTTGCGCTCTGGATCGAACCCCAGCTCCCGCACGGCCGCGGCGGCCTTCTGCGCGTCGATCTTGCCCTCGCGAGCCAGCGCCGCGAGAGCCGCCTGCGCGATCGCCTCGGCGGAAATCTCGAAGAAGTTGCGCAGATGCTCGCGGTTCTCGCTGCGGCCGAAGCCGTCCGTCCCAAGTGAGGTTAGCCTGCCCGGCAGCCACGGCGCGAGCTGGTCCGGCACGATCTTCATGTAGTCGGATGAAGCAACGATCGGCCCCTGAGCGCCTTCGAGCGCCGTCACGATGTAAGGCGTGCGGCGTGTTTCGGTGGGATGCAGACGGTTCCAGCGCTCGGCAGCCAGCGCGTCTCGGCGAAGCTCGTTATAGCTGGTCACCGACCACACATCGGCCGCAACCTGATACCGCTCCGCCAGAATCTGCTGGGCTTTCAACGCCTCGTTCAGCATGGGACCGCTTCCAAATAACTGCGCAACGGCCGGACCGTTCTGCGCGGGCCGGATCTTGTAAATCCCGCGCAGAATGCCTTCCCGCACGCCATCGCCCTCGGGCATCGGAGGCTGCACGTAATTCTCGTTGTAGACCGTCAGGTAATAGAAACGATCTTCCATTTCCTGATACATCCGCCGGATGCCGTCCTGGATGATCACCGCCAGCTCGTAGGCGTAGGCGGGATCGTAGGTCGCGCAGGTCGGAACCGTGCTCGCGTGCACCGGGCTGTGGCCGTCCTGGTGCTGCAAACCCTCGCCCAGAAGCGTGCTGCGCCCGGCCGTACCGCCCAACAAAAATCCTTTGCCGCGCGAATCGGCAAACGCCCAGATCAGGTCGCCCACGCGCTGGAAGCCGAACATCGAATAGTAGATGAAGAACGGGATCATCGGCACGCCGTAATTGGCGTACGCGGTTCCGGCCGCCAGGCACGAGGCCATCGAACCGGCTTCGGTGATGCCTTCTTCCAGAATCTGCCCGTCCTGGGCTTCCTTGTAGTACAGCAGCACGTTCGAATCGACCGGCTTGTACTTCTGGCCCTGGCTCGCGTAGATGCCGCATTCGCGGAACAGCGATTCCATGCCGAACGTGCGCGCTTCGTCCGGAACGATCGGCACCACCAGCTTGCCGAGATCCGACTTAAACAGCCCCTTCAGGATGCTGACGAAGGCCGCCGTAGTCGAAGCCTCGCGGCCGCGCGACCCGCCGACCGCATCGTGGAATACCTCAAGCGGTGGCGCCTTGATCTCGATCGGCTTCACCTTCCGCTCCGGCAGGTGCCCCCCCTGCGCCTCGATCCGGCTCCGCAGATATTTCATCTCCGGCGAATCCTCGGAGGGGCGGATGAACTCCAGATGCTGCACCTGGTCATCGGTGAGCGGCAGGCTGAAGCGGTCGCGGATTTTCAGCAGATCCGATTCGGTCAGCTTCTTCTGCTGGTGCGCAGTCATGCGCCCTTCGGCGACTTCGCCAAGCCCGTAACCCTTCACGGTCTTCGCAAGGATGACCGTCGGCTGGCCCTGCGTCATCATGGCGCGGCGGTAGGCGTTGAACACTTTCTCCGGATCCAGGCCGCCGCGGCGCAGATTCCAAAGCTCGTCGTCGCTCATGTGCTCGACGAGTTTGAGCAGCTCGGGATACTTCCCGAAAAATTCCTTGCGGACATAGGCGCCATCATGCGCGCGGAAGGTTTGATACTCGCCGTCCACGCATTCGTGCATGCGTTTGATCAACAGGCCGCTGGAATCGCGCGCCAGCAGGTCGTCCCAGCCAGATCCCCAGACGACTTTGATCACGTTCCAGCCCGCGCCGAGGAAGGCGGCCTCCAGCTCCTGGATGATGTGGCCGTTGCCGCGCACCGGCCCGTCCAGCCGCTGTAAATTGCAATTAACCACGAAAATCAGGTTGTCCAGCTTTTCGCGCGAAGCGAGCGTCGTCGCGCCCAGGCTCTCCGGCTCGTCGCATTCGCCGTCGCCCAGGAACGCCCAGACTTTTCGCCCGGAGGCAGGAATCACGCCGCGATTTTCCAGGTACCGCATGAAGCGCGCCTGATAGATCGCCGCGATGGGGCCGAGCCCCATGGAAACCGTCGGGAACTGCCAGAAGTTCGGCATCAGCCAGGGATGCGGATACGAAGACAGCCCGGGGTGCTCGCGCAACTCGTGCCGGAAGTTTTCCAGATGCTTGTCACTTAACCGACCTTCGAGATAGGCGCGCCCATAGACTCCCGGAGAAGCGTGGCCCTGGAAGTACACGAAATCGCCTGGCAGCGGCTTCCCATCCGGCCCCGGATACGAGCCACGGAAAAAGTGGTTGTAGCCGACCTCAAGCAGCGTGGCCAGCGATGCGTAGGTCGCCAGGTGTCCGCCGATATTCGCGTCGTACTTGTTGGCGCGCACCACCATCGCCGTCGCGTTCCAGCGGATCAGGCTCTTGATCCGTCGCTCGACCCCGCGATCCCCCGGATAAGCGACTTCGTCCTCAGGCGGAATCGTGTTGATGTAGGGAGTGTTCCAGCGCAGCGGGACCTGGACGCCGAGGTTTCCGGCGCGCTCCATCAACCGCTCCAGCAGGTAGGCGGCCCGGTCCGGACCAGCCTCATCGATCATTTCGTCGAGGGCTTCCACCCACTCGGCGGTTTCTTGAGGATTCAGGTCGTCAGGAAGGTCTACCTTGGCTTTCAACATGAGGGGTCAATACCAAGTTACCACCCCTTCCTGGTGGGTCGCTGACGAAGAATTTGGGTTAGCGTCCAAAGCTCGCCACGACGTCGACAATCACGCCGCGGCTCGGCTCATAGACCACGAACGCGCCGTCGATAATCCCGCGCCGGTAGCCGGCGGGAAGCGGCTCAAGCCGTTGTTCGACCACCACAGGAACAGGCTCGACCTTCTTCTGCCAGCCCGGAGGGAGAGTCCCGCCGCGCTGAAGTTTCTTCGCCAGGCCGGGCGGAAGAGATCGGCCGCGATAGTAATCGGAGACCACCACGACTTCTTCACGCGACATGCGATAACCGCGCTCATGGTCATCCCTGTCCTCGTGCCCGTGCTTCTTGGCCCAGGCTGCGGGCAGCGCCGCCAGGACCAGAACCGCGACCATTATCTTTGGCATTTCGAACCTCCCTCTGTCAGTCTGAATGGGGAGATAGAATCCGGCAAGAGAACGTTCCGCCTGGAAAACGTTTAGATCCTTGCCGGAAACTGCCTTAGACTGAAGGAATGCGCGCTCTCCAAATTGTCCTCGGTGTGGTCCTGGTGGGAGGCCTCATCGCGACCGTCTGGTTCATCCTTACCGCGCCCACGGGGCAGGAAGCCGTACCGGCTCCCAAAGCGAAGGCCGCGACGCAGTCCGTACCAGCCTCAAACCTTCTGCCTCCCGATACCATCGTGTTCGACAATAAATACGGGAAGGTCACCTTTACGCATAAGATGCACTATGAGCGGGTCAATGGAGACTGTTCGACTTGCCACCCTGCGATCTTCCCTCAATCCCGCGAGCCCATTAACTACGGAAAGGCCCTGCACCGGGCTGCGGAAGCCAGCGGAACAGCCTGCGCGGCTTGCCATCGCGTCGGCGGGACTTCGTTTGCGGCCGACAGCAATTGCGTTAAGTGCCACGAAGTAAAGCAGTAAAGCCGTATGTCGCGCAGTCCAGCCGCCGGGGAAAAAGCAGGGAAGAAAGCCTCGCCTGGCGGCGTCTTAGGGAATGAGTCCGGCATGGTCTTGGGCGTGAACCAGCGCGAGGTGGTAGAAGCCTGTCAGCGTGGCGACCAAGATGCGTTTCGTGTGCTCTTTGAAACTCATAAGGACCGGGTTTATTCGATCGCGCTGCGGTACGCGGGAGACCCCGCGACCGCAATGGACATCGCGCAGGAAACGTTCCTCAAGCTCCTTTCGTCCATCGGACAGTATCGGGGCGATGCCAGCTTCGAATCCTGGCTGTACCGGATGGTGGTGAATACTTGCCTGGATCATCATCGCCGCAGGCGGCGCTTCCTGCCGATCGTGGAAGAAGCGCTGGACATGTTCCGCGCGCCTCGAGAAAGCGCCCTGCATGACCTGCTCCGGGAGGAGCAGGAGGAGCGCGTCCAGCAGGTGGTCGCGCAACTTCCGGAGGAGCAGCGGATCGTGGTCGTTCTGCGATACACCGAAGGCCGGTCGTATGAAGAAATCGCGGAGTTGCTGGGTTGCCGGAGAGGCACCGTCGCTTCGCGGCTGAACCGCGCGCACAAATCCTTGGAGCGGCGGTTGTCGCACCTTCGGCGCGCAAGCGGGGGAAACGTGAAACGGGGAGAGGTAGGGCAGAAATGAAACAAGATTGGCACGAGCCGGAGTTGAGCCGGCACCTGGGTCCGGTGAAAGCGCCCGACGAGTTGTGGGATCGAGTCCAGACTTCCGAGGCGATCTCTTTTGAGCGCGCCCGGAAGCCGGCACGCCGGATCGCGATGGCTTGGGTCACGGCGACAGCAGTGGCTGTGGTGGCTGTTGCGGGAATCGCCACGTGGCGGAATCGCAACCTCAGCAGCGAAGAGCGTGCCGTTCGGGCGCTGGCGCGAGCGCCGAAGGAAGTCCAGTTTCGCTCGGCCGATCTTACGGAAATCCGGAACTGGGTGAAGCAGAGCAGCGGTTTGGACGTACCCTTGCGCGGGCTTCCAGCAGAGAACGTGCAACTCATCGGAGCCAGCCTGACACGTCAGGGCGCGACAGCAGCCGAAATCTCGTATCGCGTGGGTGGCATGGAGGCGGCCTTAGTCATTTCCAGGATGGCCGAAGGCGGCGACGGCAAGCATGCGTTCGTGAAGAGCGGTTCCTATCACGGGGCGAATTTCCAGTCCTGGACCATGCGCGGCGAGATGTTCACCATCGCCGCCGCCGATGCCCGGGTGGGCTGCATGCTGTGCCATAACACTGGAGCGCCCGCAAGGTTGTAAACTGGGGAGCGCTATACTGGTACTTACACGCGCCGGGAGGAATTCCCATGAACAAAAACGTCAAGTTCGGGCTGATTATCGTTGTGATTCTAGGCACGTTGGGATGGCTCGCGGCCGGCGGGATCAATCAGACGGCCAGCTACTACAAAGAGATCGCCGAACTTGAGAAGCTCGGGCCCAACGCAGTGGATAAGCGGCTGCGTGTAGGCGGGGATGTCGAACTGAATTCAATCAGCCGCGACGGGCGCGACGTTCACTTCGTCCTGGTTCAGGAGAAAGACGGCGTCAAGCGCCGGCTGAACGTGATCTACAACGGAACCGATCCGCTCCCGGATACATTCAAGGACAACGCTCCCTGCCAGGCTCTGGTGGACGGCAAGCTCGGAGAAGATCACGTGTTCCACGCTACCAAGCTCCAGGCAAAGTGCGCATCGAAGTACGAAGCGAAACCCGTAGCGCCCGTGACCCGGGGCTAGCAATTTAGGACCAACTATGGAAAATATCGGCGCCCTTGCAATACTTCTGGCGTTCTGTTTCGCGGTGTACGCGATCGTCGGTTCGCTGGTAGGCAAGTGGGCGCGCCGGCCGTTCCTCACGTTGAGCGCGGAGCGCGCGGTCTATTCCGTCTGGGTTCTGCTGACATCTGCTGTCGCCGTCCTGCTCTATTCGCTGATCCAGGGCGATTACCGGATGGCCTATGTGTGGGAAGTCAGCAACCACACCATGCCGACGCCCTACAAGGTCGCGGCCTGGTGGGGGGGGCAGGCCGGCTCGCTGCTGCTGTGGTCCTGGCTGCTGGCGACCTATGCTGCGGTGATCGTTTTTCAAAATCGCCGCAAGTTCCGCGACATGATGCCTTACGTGGTCTCGGTGCTTATGGCCACGCAGACGTTCTTTCTGATCCTGAACAGCTTCGTCGCGAGCCCGTTCCGGATGATCGCCGCCGGCCGCGGAATCGTCGATATCGGCGACGGACAGGGACTGAATCCGCTGCTTCAATACTGGACCATGGTGATCCATCCGCCCATGCTGTATCTGGGCTACGTGGGATTCATCGCCCCGTTTGCGTTCGCGATCGCCTCGCTCGCCACCAAGCAGCCGGGCGATGCCTGGATCCACACCACGCGCCGCTGGACGCTGGTTACGTGGATGTTCCAGACCACCGGAATCCTGCTCGGCATGGGCTGGGCCTACGCGGTGCTCGGCTGGGGCGGCTACTGGGGATGGGATCCGGTGGAAAACGCTTCGCTGCTGCCCTGGATCACCGCAACCGCCTTCCTGCACTCGGTGATGATGCAGGAAAAGAAGGGCATGATGAAGGTCTGGAACATGGTGCTGGTTTCGGCCACCTTCTTCCTGTGCATCTTCGGGACATTTCTTACAAGAAGCGGCGTGGTCCAGTCCGTACACGCGTTTTCCGAAGGGCCGATCGGAAAATACTTCGTTACGTTCCTGGCAATCGGTATTGCCGGAACCGTGTATCTGCTGCTCAGCCGCCTGGATTATCTGAAGAGCGAATCGCAGATGGAGAGCGTTCTCTCGCGCGAGTCGAGCTTCATGTTCAACAATCTGATTTTGCTCGCGAGCTGCTTCGCGGTGCTGTGGGGTACGCTGTTCCCGGTAATCACCGAAGCGGTGATGGGCGAGAAGATCAGCGTCGATAAACCGTTCTTCAATCGCGTGAACATTCCGATCGGGCTATTTCTGCTGCTCTTGACCGGCGTCGGCCCGTTGATCGCCTGGCGGCGGAGCTCGATCGAGAGCCTGAAGCGCGCGTTCCTGTGGCCCTCCCTCGTCGGCGTGGCCGTTTCGCTCGGGCTGTTCGCAGCCGGCATTCACAATTTTTACGCGCTGATGTCGTTCGGCCTGTGCGCCTTCGTTCTGGTGACCGTCGCGGTCGAATTCTACAAGGGATCGAAAGCGATCAGCGGCAAGAGCGGACGGAATCTCCTGGTATCCGCTTTTGAGCTGACGCACCGGAACACGCGCCGCTACGGCGGGTACCTGGTGCACGTCGGCATCGTGATCCTGTTCGTGGGCTTCACCGGATCGGCGTTCAATAAGGACACCACGGTGGAGTTGCCCCAGGGTGGAACCATGAACATCGGCGCCTACACGCTGAAGGTCGTAGGGTACGAAGAGGGCGAAAACGCGAACTACAGTTGGGGCCGGCCGAAGATCGCGGTCACCAAGAACGGCGAAGAGCTTCCGATGATGTATCCGGAACAGCGCTTCTACTTCGCTTCGCAAACGCCCACGCACGAGATCGCTTTGCGGCGACGCTTGAACGAAGATCTCTATATCAATTTTGCCGGGCCAGGGACGAACAACGCCAACTTCATCCTCCAGGTGTATGTGAACCCGCTGGTGAGCTGGGTCTGGATCGGATACTGGGTGGTCCTGTTCGGCACCATCATCTGCCTGGTTCCCAGCAAGACCAAGCTGGTGTTCCCGCGCACGGAAGTAGTCGGCATCGCCGGGAAGCAGGTCGAAAAGCCCGCTCGGTTGTAAGAACGCGGTTTTAAAGAAATGAAAAAATCCAAAGCGATGTTGTTGGTCGCCCTCGCCACGGCTCTGTGCCTGGCTCAGACTGCCACGGAGTACGAGAGCCCCGCGGTGAACCACATCGCCGGCAAACTGAATTGCAGTTGTGGGTGCAAGCTACGCATGGATTGCGTGATGCCGCCGACTGGCATCTGCCCGGTGTGCAAGGCGGGCAAGATCCGCATCGCCAACCTGATGAAGGAAGGCAAGTCCGAATCGCAGATCCTGGACGTGTTCGTGGCCGAGAACGGCGCTGGAGTTCTGGCCGTGTCGCCTGGATTGTTCGGCAACGTGGCGCCTTACATCGCGCTAGCTCTGGGCCTTGGACTGGTGTTCTTCGCGATCCGGCGCTATCTGCACCTGCGGCCCGCGCCTGCGGTTCCGGCCGGAGACGATGCCGCGCTTGCGCGTTATCATGATCAGATCGAAAAGGACCTCTCGAAGCTGGACTAACGGTTTCGGACTCAACCGGTAATGTTAATCGCCGCAGCCGTCTTGCTGATCCTGGTGACGGTGGTGTTTACATTTTCCATCCGCTCCAAGGACATGCCGGCGCCGGAGCCGGTTTCGCCCACGCGGCATCTGGATGAGCGCCGCGCTGCGATATACGAAAACCTGCGCGATTTGCAGTTCGAATATCGCGTGGGCAAGCTTTCGGACGAGGATTATCAGAGAACCAAGGTCGGATTGCAGAAGGAGCTGGCGGGCGTGCTGGCGGAGATCGAAAAAGTGAATCCCGGCGGGAAGGCGGCCGCGGTTGCGGCGCCCGCTCCGGCTGCGAAACCGGCCAACGAGTGTCCCCACTGCCATGCGACGTTTGCGAATCCGATGAAGTTCTGCGGCGAATGCGGAAAGGAGATGGCGTGAAGAAACTTCTGGCATTCTGTCTCCTGACTCCTGTCTCCTGTCTCCTCGGAGCCATCGAAGGCACCGTCATCAACGGGACCACCGGCAAGCCGCAGCCTTCCGTCACCGTTTCTCTCGTCCAGCCCGGCGCGGGCGGGATGCAGGCCATCGCCAGCGCCACGTCGGATAACAACGGGAAGTTCAGTATTGACCATGAACTTCCGCCGCCGCCCGCGCTGCTTCAGGCCGACTACAAAGGCGTCACCTACACGCAGGTGCAGCCGCCGGGACGGCCCACCACCGGAATCCAGTTCCAGATCTTCGAATCCGCCTCGAAACCGCCGGAAGGGATGCAGATTTCGCATCTCATCATGCTCGAGCCGAGCGCCAGCGCACTGGACGTGAGCGAAACATTTTTGATCCGCAACCAGTCGACGACCACGTTTCAAGACCCTTCCAACGGGACCGCGCTATTCTATCCGCCCAAAGCCGCGGGCGAAAAAGTCCAGGTCAGCGTTACCCCGCCAACGCAGATGACCATCAACCGTTCGGCCGAAAAAGGTCCGAAACCCGGATCGTTCAAGATCGATTATCCCGCTCGGCCGGGCGAAACGCGTTTCGACATGCATTACACCCTGCCTGCCACCGGCACATTTTCAGGGAAGGTGGTGCCCGTCGGTGACCGGCCCACGATGATCGTGACGCCGCTTTCGGTGCGGCTGTCAGGAGGCGGGATCAAAGAAGCCGGAGTCGAGCAGGAAGTGCAAGCCCGCGTGTACGAGCTGACCGCTCCCTCGTTCGATATCAAGATCGAAGGCACGGGATCCATCCGCGAGCGCCAGCAGGACGCGAAGGAAGAGGATACCGGCCAGCCGCAAACCCGCGAAATCCTGGCGCGAGTCTACGACAAGCTGTACTGGGTGCTCGGTCTTACGTTCGGAATTCTGGCGCTGGGGGGCACAATTCTATTCCGCAAGGGAGCGGCGTGAACGCGCTTGAAATCGAGGGAGTCTGGAAATATTACGGCGACTTCCCGGCCCTTCGCGACGTGCGCCTGAACGTCGCTCCGGGATCCACTCTGGCTTTGCTGGGCCGCAACGGCGCGGGGAAAACCACGCTGCTGCGGATCGTCGCGGGGCTTTCCAGACCCTCGCGCGGAGCGATCAAGATTCAAGGAGCGGATGCACGGGAGGAAGCGACGCGGCGCCGCATCGGTGTGCTTGGCCACGGCATCGCGCTGTACGACGAGCTTTCGGCGATCGAAAACCTGACGCTGTTCGGGCGACTGTACGGCTTGCCCGATCCGCGCAAGCGGGCCGATGAAATGCTGGAGCGCGTCGGCTTGAGCCGGGTCCGCGACGGACTGGCCCGCGAATTTTCGCGCGGCATGCGGCAGCGGCTGGCCGTCGGCCGCGCATTTCTGCACGACCCCGAAGTGCTGCTGCTCGACGAGCCGTTCACAGCGCTCGACGACCGGGCCATCGCGGTGCTGCAATCGATGATCGCGGAGATGCGCGAACGCGGGCGGACGATCGTTATGTCCACGCACCAGTTGCGCGAGGCTTTGGAACTGGCTTCGCACGTCGCGCTGCTGCAACGGGGCCAGATCGTGCACGCGGGCGAACGCACGCAGCAGATGCTGGACGATACGGGATGGCTGTACAGGACCTACGGAGAAAACTAGGTGTTCCTACGACAGGTGTGGACCATCGCCGCCAAGGACCTGCACTCCGAGCTGCGTACCAAGGAAGCCTGGAACGCATCGATCGCCTTCTCGGTCGTGATCCTGCTGCTGTTCAGCTTCGCGTTTGATCCTTCCTCCGAACAGGTGCGGGAATTTTCTGGCGGGCTGCTGTGGATGACCTACGCTTTCGCCGGCGCGCTGGTGCTCAACCGCAGCTTCGCGCGCGAGGTGCAGAACGATTGCCTGGACGCGCTGATCGCCTCGCCGGTGCCTTCGGCGGCTCTTTTTACGGGCAAGGCAGTGGCGAATTTCTCGATGCTCTTCGCGGTGGAACTGGTGAGCCTGCCTGTTTTGGTGCTGTTCTACAACATCCCCTGGACGGCTTCGATGCTCGGCCCAATGCTGCTGGTGATGGCTCTGGGAAGCTGGGCGCTCACGGTCATTGGAACGCTGTTCAGCGCGCTCACGGTGAATCTGAGATTGCGGGAACTAATGCTGCCGACGCTCGTCTATCCAATGATGATTCCGGCGCTGATCGCAGCGATGACGCTGACGACCCAACTCCTGGCCGGAGACCCGATCGGCACAGGCCTACGGTTCCTGATCGCCTTCGATATCATTTTTACGTTGCTGGCCGTAGTTTTTGTCGATACCGTTCTAGTAGGATGAACTGACATGCGGGAAAAGATCATCATCGGGCTGGCGCTGATCGCCGGGGCGCTGCTGGCCTGGAACATGAACACGATTTTCACGGCGTTGCCCGACGAGCTGAACCAGGGCGCCATTTACCGGATCATCTATTTTCACGTGCCTGCAAATATTCTGGGCATGCTTGGATTCGGTGCCGGGATGCTGCTGAGCGTCGGATACCTGGCGACCAAGGATCTGCGCTACGACGCGCTGGCCGCCAGCGTCACGGAAGTCGCGCTGGTGTTCGCCTCTATCGGCCTGGCCACCGGCAGCATCTGGGCGCGGATCATCTGGGGTGTGTGGTGGGCCTGGGACGTGCGGCTGACCTCGTGGCTGGTGTGCTGGCTGATTTTCGGCGGGTACCTGATGCTGCGACGCGCGGTAGACGAGCCCATCCAGCGCGCGCGGTTCGCAGCCGTGGTCAGCGTGCTCGGCACGGTGAATGCGTACATTTCCTACAAGTCGATCGAATGGTGGAACACGCAGCATCCGCAGCCGGTGCTTTCGATTCGCAACGGCGGAGGCATGGCGCCCGGCATGGAGGCTCCTATTTACTGGAACCTGCTGGCGCTGGCCTGCTTCGCGACGATTCTCGTGATGGTGCGCATGCGCCAGGAGGCGTTCGCGCGCGAAATCGACACGCTGCGGCGGATGGCCCACGCCCAATAAAGTGGAGAAAAAGTGAATCGCAACGTCGAATACATGCTGCTCGGCCTGGGCGCGGCATGGCTGATTATGTTTATCTACGTGGTCCTGATCACGCTGCGCGAGCGTAAGCTGCGCAAAGAACTCGATCGCGTCCGCCGTATGGTGGAAACGTCCAATACCGAACCGCACCCGTAGTAAGCGGCTACACTGGGGCAATATGAAAGCCCCCGTACTCTTCTTCCTGGTTACGGTATCCGCACTCGCCGAAGTCCGGACGCTGACTCTGCGCGAAGCGCTTGAGATCGCACTGAAGCAGAATCCGGATGTGATTTTGGCGCGGCTCGATCAGCGCCGGGCGCGAGCGCAGGTGACCATCGAAAAGGACCCGTTCTTTCCGAAGCTGTTCGCCGGCAGCGGCGCTGCTTACACCAACGGATTCCCGATGAGCATCGACGGCAACGCGCCGGCCGTGATTCAGGCGAAAGCTCCGATGGATATTTTCAATCGCCCGCAGAGCTATCGCGTCGCGGCGGCCAGCGAGAACGCGCGCGGCAGCGAGTTCGACTTGGGGCTCAAACAGGACGAAGCGGCGTATCGCGTCGCTTCCCTCTTTTTCGATGCCGACCAGGCCTCGCGCAGCCTGGACGCAGTCCAGCGCCAGTTGGAAAGCCTGATGCGCGTCCGCGATCTTACCGCGGTGCGTGTCAACGAAGGCCGCGCGTTGCCGATCGAATCCAGCCAGGCGAATCTGAAGGCGCTCCAGGCCCAGCAGCGCCAGGCGACTCTGTCCGACGCTATCGCCGATGCGGAGACGTCGCTCGCGCAGGTGCTCGGCTTCGATCCGGGCGACCGCGTGCATCCGGCGACGGAGGAGCGCCGCGTAACAGATCAGCTCGATTCGGAGGAAAACGCGATCCAGCAGGCTCTCGAGAGCAGCCGTGAGATTCGCAAGCTCGAATCGAACCTTCAGGCCAAGAATCTGGAAATCAAAAGCTATCAGGCGGAGCGTCTTCCAAAGGCCGACCTGGTGGCGCAATACTCGCTGCTTTCGCGCTATAACAACTACGACAAGTTTTTCCCGCGATTCCAGCGCAACAATTTCGAGCTCGGGGTTGCGTTCACGATTCCCGTCTTCGTGGGCCGCACCGGACGGGCTTCTATTTCGCAGGCCGAGGTCGATATCGAAAAGATCCGCACGGAGATCAACCGCACCCGCAGCCGCATCACTGCCGATTTGCAGCACGCCTACCGCGAAGTGCGCCGCGCCGAGACGACCCAGAAACTCGCCCGCGCCGATCTCGACCTGGCGCGCGAGCAGCTTTCGCTCGATCTGTCGCGCTACGACGAAGGCCAGGTCACCATGGCGCAAGTGGAAGCTTCGCGCGCCACCGAGCAGGAGAAGTGGATCGCCTATTACGACGCGCAGCACGCGCTCGAAGTCGCGCGGCTCACTGTGCTGCGCCAGAGCGGGACGCTCGTGGCGGCGCTTCGTCAGCCGCAGTAGAGACTCCGGCGCTGGTAAAGGTCGCCATCTCGTGATAGAGACGCACAGCGGACTCCACCAGGCTGATCCCGATCGCCGCACCGGTGCCTTCTCCGAGCCGCATATCGAGATCGAGCAGGGGCCGGGCTCGCAGCGCCTCGAGCATCTTGCGGTGACCGCGCTCGGCGGAGCGGTGCGAGTACACCACGTAATCGAGCGCGGCTGGTTCGATCGCGCGCGCCACCAGCGCGGCCGAGCAGGAGATGAATCCGTCGAGGACGACCAGACGCCGGCGTTGCGCTGCTCCCAGGATCAGCCCCACGATCGCCGCGATCTCGAATCCGCCGAGCGCCGCAAGCACCGCTACTGGGTCGCGCGGATCGGGCCGGTGCAGTCTCAGCGCGCGCGCGATCACGTCGGCCTTGTGCGCGACGCCAGCATCGTCGAGGCCGGTGCCGCGGCCCGCGGCTTCCCGAGGATCCCCACCTGCGAACGCGCACAGCAGCGCCGCCGCGGAAGTCGAGTTGCCGATTCCCATTTCGCCCGCGCCCAGCAGATCGCCATATGCTGCGTGAGCCATCCCTATGTCGATGGCCTGCTCGGCCTGTTCCCGCGACATCGCGGGCTCGCGGACGAAATTGCGCGTCGGGCGGCCTACGCCCACATCGACGATCACGGGCTCGATCCCATATTGCCGGCATAACACCGTGATCGCCGCGCCGCCGGACTTGAAATTCTCGACCATCTGGCGCGTGACTTCCTGCGGATACGGACTCACGCCTTCGTCAACGACTCCGTGATCGGCGCAGAACAGCACCATCGTCTTACGTCCGATGCCGGGCATGTCGGTCGCTTGCACCAGTCCCACCTGCAACACGAGTTCTTCGAGTCGCCCCAGACTGCCGGGAGGCTTGGTGAGCGAGTCCAGTCTGCCGCGAATGCGCGATTCGAGTTCCGCGCTTGCAATCGGCGTCACCATGCGCAGCTCCTGCACGCGAACAACAGCAGCACGAAGACTTCGAGGATCTGTTCGGTGAAGCCCAGGCAGTCCCCGGTGACGCCGCCGACGCGCTTATAGAACCAGCCTCGCGCCGCCTGCACGATCAGCACCGAGCCGGCGATCATCGCGAGTCCCGGTCGCCACCCGCAGAGCAGCGCGGCCGCGGCGCCCTGAGCCATCGCGAAGATCGCCGCGGGCGTGCGCAACGTGGAAGCGAGCGCGAAGCCGAGTCCGGATCCAGTGGGGCGCGAACACCAGGCCATCGCGACCATCGCCGCGCGCGGAACAGCCTGAGAGGCGACCAGCGTCTCCAAAACCCGCGGCGTAGCGAGGTACTCGAGCGCCTGCCAGCGCGCGAGCACGCTCAGCAGCACCGCTATCGCGCCGTAGGTTCCGATGCGGCTGTCTTTGAGAATCGCCAGCACGCGATCCTGCGAACGCCCGGCACGCACCGCATCGGCGACATCCGCCAGCCCGTCTTCGTGCAGTACGCCGGTAATCGCAATCCAGAACGCGATCGTCGTCAGCGCGGCGATCGACAAAGGAAATGCTACCTGCGCCAATAGGAACACGCCGGCTCCGGCCGCCCCGATTCCGGCGCCCACAAATGGGTAAAATGCCGCCGCGCGCCCCGGCGAGCCGTAATCGCCGCGCAGCGGCAGAACCGTCAGGAATTGCACCGCCCCCAAGAGTCCCGTCATTTGACCCGCAGCGCCTGCCCGAAAACCATCCAGTAGACTTCGCTGGCCGCCTCGGCGAAGCGCTGGTTCATCCAGCCGGCGCGATCGCGAAACTCGCGCGCCAAGGCGTTCTCCGGTACGATTCCGGCGCCGACTTCATTGGTGACTGCGATGACCTCGGCTAGCGATTCCGCCGCGGCGGCGATCGCTTCCTCGATCCCGTTACGCTCGGCGTGCATCATGTTGGACAACCATAGGGTCAAACAATCCACGACGATCGCATCGCCCGACGCCGAGCGGATCGCGCGCGCCAGATCCAGCGGTTCCTCCACGGTTTCAAAATCCGAACAGCGTTCGGCGCGATGCCGCGCGATGCGGGCGGCCATCTCCTCATCGAGCGCTTCGGCCGTAGCCACGTATATCAACCGTCCGCCCCGTCTGCGTGCGCGATCGAGCGCCCAGCGGCTCTTCCCGCTTCGCGCGCCGCCGCCGACAAGAATCAGAGCCACAAGCTCCTTCTCCTCGACTTCAGCAGCCACAGAAAAAACGGCCCGCCGCACAGAGCCGTCAGCACGCCGACGGGAATTTCGGTCGGCGCGATCACCGTGCGCGAGAGCGTATCGCACACCACCAAAAACGCTCCGCCCAGCAGGAACGCGCACGGCAGCAGCACCCGATGATCCGCGCCCAGCTTCAGGCGCAACGCGTGCGGCACGATCAGTCCCACGAATCCGATCGGCCCGGTGAGCGCAGTTACGAGCCCGGTCAACACCGAGCCCGCGATGTAGCCCATCGTCGTAAGCCGCACAGTGGACACGCCCCGCGAGGCCGCCCAGTCGTCGCCGACCGCGAGCAGATTCCATTGCGGAGCCCAAGCCGTCACGACCCCGCTCACCACAAGGACCACGACAGCGAGCCAGGCCAGCGTCGAATATTCCACAGCCTCCAGGCCGCCCATCAGCCAGCGCGAAATCGCAAAGGATTGCGAGAAGCTTGCCAGGTTGTGCAGGAACAGAATCACCGCGAAGGCCATGCTGTTCATCGTGACGCCGGTCAGCAGCAGCGTGAACGAAGAAAGCCGCCGACCCTCGACCGCCATTCCCAGGACCATCAGCAACACCAGCGCGGCGCCCGCGAGCGACGCCACACCGGTCGCGCCAAAACCCAGGCAGATCGCGATCACCGCGCCAACGGACGCGCCGCTCGAAACGCCCAGAGTGTATGGCTCGGCCAGAGGGTCGCGCAGCATGCACTGGAATAGGACGCCGGTAACCGACAACGCCGCGCCGCCAAGCATCGCGAGAATCACCCGCGGCAGGCGCGCATAGAAAAAGATTTCGTGATCCGGAGAAACACCTTGGAAGGCGCGTGCCAAACCTATGTGCGAACTCCCGGCAAGGGGTGCGGCCACCAGCACGGCGATCAGCACCGCCGCCGACACAGCGACGCTACGCTTCATATCTCATCCACGTCATATGTCAGCCAAGGCTTGCCGTCGCCATGCACAGTCGCCTGGACGCCGAACACACGTCCGATCAGCGCGGGGTTCAGGACGTCGCGCGGCGGGCCGTCTCCCACCATCCGTCCGTTCTCCAGCACCAGAACGCGATGGGAGAATTGCAACGCCAGATTCAAGTCGTGCGTCACTGCGACCACAAGTAGAGTCCTCGCCAGTTCGCCCAGCAGCCGGTAGAGCGAGAGCTGATGACGCAGATCCAGATGCGTGGCAGGCTCATCGAGCAATAGCGCTTCGGGGCGTTGGGTGAGCGCCGAAGCCAGAACGACGCGCTGCTGCTCGCCGCCGGAGAGCGAGCGGAAATCGCGCGCACGGAACGCCAGCGTATCGGTGATCGCCATGGCCTGTTCGGCGGCCGCCCGGTCTTCCGCCGTCTGGAACCAGCCGCGCGCGTAGGGCGTCCTGCCCATCAGAACCACTTCTTCCACGGTGAATGGGAACTCGAGCCGCACGCTCTGCGGCAGGAACGCGATCCTGCGGGCGAGTTCGCGCTTGGGCCACTGCCGAATTTCATGGCCGTCGTAAGTGCACGATCCGCGATACGGCGACCGCAATCCGGCGAGAATGCCGAGCAGCGTCGACTTCCCCGCCCCGTTGGGACCGGCGATCGTGATCAGCCCGGCTGCCGGGAGCTCGAACGTGGCTTCCTGCAATCCGTACGCAAATCCGAGCTCCCTGGCGGCGAAACTCATTTCGCTCCGGGATGCAGCATTTCCAAGAAAGCGTTCGTGGCGTCCACAACGCGGGGGCCGGGAACGACGTAGATATCGGAAGCGACGGCGTACACGTGGTGCTGCTTCACGGCAGAGAGGGAGCCGAGACGTTCCCACAGGCCCGCGACCTGCCGCTTATGCTCGTCAGTCACGCCGACCGTGTCGGCCATGTCGCCCATGTCAATGATCACGTCCGGATTGCGCGACAAAACTTCTTCGAGGGAAACGCCCGGATACGATGCCACGGCATCGCGAAACACGTTCTCGCCGCCCGCCAGCGCGATGATCTCGTTCAAGTACGAGGCTTGCCCCACGACGATCAATCCATCCAAGCGGTTCGGCGTGCGCCCGACCACGAACATCATCCGGGTGCGCTTCAGCGGAGCCGCCCGAGCGTGGATCCGTTCCAGTTGCGCGCGCACGGATGCCGTCAGCTTGGCCGCTTGCGCCTGCGCGCCCGTGGCTTCGCCGACCAGGCGAAACGACTCGTACAGCTTGGCAATTCCCTCCTGATCGATTTCCAGCGTTCTTAGCCGCAGCAGGCCAAGCCGCTCGGCGAGTTTCACCGGATTGGTCGGAATGAGCACCAGGTCGGGACGCAGCGCTGCGATCGCCTCCAGGTTGGGATTCGCGTAATCGCCGATTTTAGGTTTGCTCAGCGCATCGGCCGGATACCGGCTGAAACGATCGACGCCGACCACGCGATCACCCAGCCCCAGCGCGTAGAGCAGCTCGGTCAGACTTGGTGCGGTGGAGACGATCCTCTGGGGCGCTTGGGCGAACGCGAATCCGGCCGCAACCAGCCCGAGAAGAACGCGCCGGGTCACCATGTCAGTTTGACACCGCCGGCGGCATTCCGGCTCAAGGCCGAATATCCGAGCACTTCCTGATAGCGCTCGTCGAACGCGTTATCGACGCGGAGATGCAACTCTACGTTGCGGGTGACGCGCCAGGAACCGTTGACGAAGACGTTCTCGTATCCGGTGTTGCGGTTGATGAGGCCGAAAACGAAATCGTCCTCGGGCCGCTCGCCCACGAACCGCGCGCCCGCCATGACGGACCACCGCCGCGGCGAGAGTTCGACGGAAACTTCGCCCGAGTTGCGAGGCCGGCGCACCAGTTCCGGATCCGTCAGGTCCGTCACATTGCGCGTGTAGAGCTTTGTGTACTCGGCGTGCACGCTGACGAACCGCGCCACCTTCGCCGCTCCGGAAAGTTCGACGCCGCGCGCCCAGCTACGATCGATGTTCTGCCAGGTCGCGACGGGCTGAAGGAACACGAACTCGATGCGGTCGGTGAACTGGCTGCGGAAGTACGAAACATCGGTACGCAGCCGTTTTCCGAACCACTCATGCGAGAGGCCGGCCTCAAAGCTATCCGTCTTTTCCGGCTTGAGCTTCGGATTTCCCACATAGAACGATTCGTTGGCGAAATTCTCGATCAGCGCGGGCTCTTTGATTCCGCGCGCCAGGCTCAGGCGGAAATAAGTGTCCGTCGGCAGGCGGAACGTCACCGCGCCGCGCGGGGTGAACTTATTTCCAAAAGTGCTGCTGTGTTCCAGGCGCACGCCTCCGGTCACGAAAATTCGCGGCGTCAATGCGTACTGCTCGTGCACGTAGCCGCCGTTGTTATCGCGCGCGACATTGGCGGCCGAGATGACTCCGCCTTCCCGCTGGTAGTCGTAGCCGAACACCAGCGCTCCTCCGCGATGCGAAACGGTTCCCTCGTACCCGGCATTGGTTCTATCCGTGAACGTGAATCCGGACGACGCGAACACAAATCCGTTACCCGGCACGGAGCCCGGCGCGCCCGGTGGCGCGATACCCGCGAAATAGGTCTTGGCGCCTTCTGTTTTCACGAAGGTTGATACATCGTAAACCTCGTCATTTACGTCCGAGAACGTGTCGCGGTAGCGGTGGTAGCCGAACAGCACGTGCTGCGAGAAGCGCGAGCCGCGCCGGTCATCCAGACGAAGGCTGACCGCCGAATCGCGAGCGCGCTCGTGCGCGTCGAAGTTCGTCAGTCCGTAAGCGACCTGGCCCGGCGCGCCCGTGTAGGAATCGAACGTGCGGTAAACGGCGCGGAGCTGCGTCGCATCGCTGAACCGGAATCCGACGTTGGCCGTGCCGCTGGTGATCCGGTAGGCGTCATTCGGAAATTCGCCGGTCGTCCGGAACTGATCGGAAGTGAACGCGTAATCCAGGCGATCGGCGAGCCCTCCATTCAATCCACCTGTCCAATGGTCCGTGGAAAACGATCCGCGCTCGTAGACCAGCGATCCGTGCGGACGGCGCGCCTCGGGATCGCCGCGCGCGGTGAACATCTGGATCACGGCGCTCGACGCCTCGGCTCCGAACAAAACGCTCTCCGGTCCGCGGACGACTTCCATGCGCTGCAATCCGGCGGAAGTAAGATGCGCGAAATCGAGCCCGCCACCCGGCTCGGTGAGCGGAATGCCGTCGAGCAGGACTAACGTGGAATCGGACTCTCCGCCTCGCGGAAATACGGACGTGATCCCGCCGTTACGCCCGGTCTGGACTACGCTCAGCCCCGGCACTTCTCGCAACAGGTTTTGGACAAACACGCCGCGGGCTGGCTCGAAGTCTTTCGCGGTGAAAACGTTGGACGCGACGCCGGACTCCTCTACTGCAAGCGGTGCGCGTGTTGCCGTGACCACGACACTGTCGGTGGTCTTGCAAACCTGAGGATAATCGGGCACCTCACGCGGGTCGGTTGATTTCGTTTCCGAACCGCATTGGACATGCGCTCCGGACGGCTGTCCGCTGGGATCGGACACAGATCCCGGAACTTGGAAAAACAAAAGGAAGAATAGAGTCGCGGTCATGAGACGTTCCCCCTCGAAACGTTCTGCTGAATTGAACGCCGAAGAACCGGTCTCCTGACTTACGGCTCGCCTTGGGTGGTTGATCTTCCCGCTTGCGCAGTGATCATACCGGGCTTACTGCATGCCGTTCACAGTTGCGGGGCAGTGGCGGATTTTCACCGCCTTCCCGTGCATTCCTCGAACGTGTTTACTACGCTGCCAGAGTACCCCGGAGTTCGCCGGAAAGTCAATTGGAGATAAAATGAACTTTTGTGTTTCGCGCACTCATTATCTTTGCGGCGCTCTTCGGGAGCGTGGCCCTGGCGGAAGATCCCAAGAACCTGCCCAATTTCCAGGAAGTGAACCAGCATGTCTTCCGAGGCGGCCAGCCCTCGGATGGCGGATTCAAATCGCTCGCGCAACGCGGCATCAAAACCATCGTGGATTTGCGGATGCCTGATGAGCATTCGATTCCTCACGAGAAAGAAATCGTGGAGGCAGCCGGGATGCGCTTCGTCAGCATTCCCATGAAGGGCCTCAGCGCTCCCACTGTGGAACAGATCTCCCACGCGCTGGAGGTGCTGGACGACAAAGATAGCTGGCCGGTATTTGTCCACTGCCGCCGCGGGTCCGACCGTACGGGAACTGTGCTGGCGTGCTACAGAATCAGCCACGATCACTGGGAAAACCGCAAGGCCCTCGACGAGGCGAAAACGTACGGAATCAGCGTGTTCGAGCGAGCCATGCGGAGCTACATCGAACATTTTCAGCCCTTCGCCCTGGCCGTCGGGCCCTGACGAAGATTCCTAGTATTTTCTTTTAGATACGGATCCAGACTGCGGAGGCGAATGTCGTTACTCCCGTATCTTTATGATTACAAAAGGATTGCTCCGTGACCCGTTTAACGCCCCAACGGCTCCGTCTAATGCATGAGAGAGCATTTCAGTCTATTCATGTAGTCTGCCGCGGCGACGCAGCCTATACTGTAAATTCGCGAGTCTGAAGGTTTTAGACTCTTTTAGGAGCGTCCCACTTTGACCAAGCCGATCAAGCATGTGGAAAAAGCGATTGCCCTGGCGGCCAACGCCGCATGGCATGTTTACGACAAAATCAACTCGATCAACCCGAACCCTTCCTTCACTCCGAAGTGGTCCGACAAGCCGCTGCTGAAGAGTTGGGAGAAGCAGAAACCGAAGCTGGGCTGGCCGCGCGAGACCGATTCGCTGTGTCCCAAGTGCGTGCCCGACATCCGCCAGCAGATTATCGACGGCAAGCTGCCGGTGGAAATCCTGAAGAACGAGAAAGCCGGCGAGATCAAGGCGCAGATTATCGAGCGCGACGGAAAGATCATGATGGTCAAGGATTGTCCCGTTCACGGGCACTTCGAAGACATCATGTCGATCGATCCGGCGTTCTCCAAGCACCTGGAAGACGTTTTTCCGGGACGCGACATCCGCGCTCACAATGACGAGACGTTGCACAATCACGGATCCTCGACCATCACGCACGGCCGCGGCAGCGTTCTGACCATCGACCTGACCAACCGCTGCAACATGATGTGCGACCCATGCTTCATGGACGCCAACCAGGTCGGATTCGTGCATGAGCTGAGCTGGGAAGAGATCAAGACGCTGCTCGATAACGCGATTTCGATCAAGCCGCGGCGGCAGCTTTCGGTGCAGTTTTCGGGCGGCGAGCCCACGCTTTCGCCGTACTTCCTGGACGCGATCCGCTACTGCCGCCAGCTCGGCTACCAGAGCGTGCAGGCCGCGACCAACGGAATCGAATTCGCCAAGCGCCCCGATTTCGCCAAGCAGGCCGCCGAAGCCGGGTTGCGGTACGCGTATCTCCAGTTCGACGGCATCGGAAACGAAGCCAATTCGCACCGCGCGGTGGGCAATCTGTTCGATGTGAAGCTGCGGGCGATCGAAAACCTGTACAGCGCGGGCGTGGACATCGTTCCGGTGATCACGCTGATCAACGGCATCAACAACGAGCAGGTGGGCGCGGTGGTGCGGTTCGCGCTCGATAATCCCAAGAAGATTCCGTTCCTGAGCTTCCAGCCGGTATCATTCACCGGCCGCGACGAAGCGGTCACGGACGAGCGCAGGCAAGCCCAGCGTTACACGCTTTCGCACCTGGCGCACGATGTGAAGAATCAGACCGGCCTCGGCGAGCCAACGCGCGACTGGTTCCCGATCAGCTTCATGAGCACGTTTTCGGATTTCGCGGACCTGGTGCACGGGCCGAGCGCCGAGTGGGGCCAACTTTCCTGCGGATGCCATCCGAACTGCGGCGTCGGTATGGCGGTGATGTGCGACAAGGAAACCAAGGAATACCGTCCGGTGACGGCGTTCCTGAACGCGGACCAGCTTGCCAAGGACGTGGCGCGGATCAACGACGCCGCGCGCAGCAAAAAGATGTCGGTGCTGGGCGTCTCGCTGGCGCTGCTGCGCAACTACAATCCTTACGAGGCGCCGACGCATTTCCGCCTGAGCGACCTGATCCAGAAGTTCGACAAATGCTTCGGCATGACCAGCAAAAAGTACGGAAAGGTGACGGGCGACCGCACCATGGCCGACATCCAGCAGCGCCGTGCCGACCGCTGGAACTTCCTGTTCGTGGCTGGCATGTGGTTCCAGGATCTGTTCAATTACGATTTCCGGCGCACCGAACAGTGCATCATCCCCTACGCGACGCAGGAAGGCGAAATCAGCTTCTGCGCGTACAACACGGGCGTGGGCTGGCGGAATATCGTCGAAAAGATGCACATGACAGCGACGCTCACAAAGTGGTACGAGGAGCACGGCCGGCACGAGATCATTGCCGGCGGGAAGGCTGTCAATCTCCCGAGCAAGGAGCACACGCTGGTGCTGCGCGCCGAGGACGTGAACCACGGCTTGCAGCACGACCTCGACAAGCTGGGCATCGCCAAGACCGCTCGCGAAGAGAAGAAGCGGCAGCGCGACCAGAAGCTC
>JBAIXM010000213.1:0-18770 GCA_037916615.1 Bryobacterales bacterium | reverse complement strand
AGCTTGCCGAAATTGCCCGCGTCGATCTGTTCCAGCGGCGAGTAGTGCGTGTTGCCCAGATCCGCACCGTAGGTGGGCCATTCGCCGTTCCTGGCGCCCGATTGCGCAATGAGAGACATCGAAAGCGCGAGAAAACTGAGCAGGAGCCGCATAAATCCTGGCGGGGATTATATCACCGCAGCCGGGTCGATATTTGCAAAAATAAAGGCATGCTGAAGCTCGCGCTGTTTCCTGTGTTGGGCGCTCTGGCGATCGTGTCCGCGCTCCAGGCGCATCATTCCTTCGCCGCCGAATTCGATTCCACCAAGCCAGTCAAGATGACCGGAGTGGTCACCAGGGTCGAGTGGCAGAATCCGCACATCTGGTTCTACGTCGACGTGAAAGGTGACAATGGCGCGGTGACCAACTGGGGATTTTCCGGCGGCGCGCCGGGCCAGTTGATGCGCCGCGGCATCACCAAGAAAGTGATTCAGGAAGGCATGACCATCACCGTGGAAGGATTTCGCTCCAAGGACGGCTCAAACAACGCGAATGGCGCCAAGGTGACCTTCCCCGACGGTCGCAGCGTCTTCACCGCAGGCGCGGAAGACCGGATTCCGGGTGAGGAGAAGGGTAAGTAACATGAAGATCCCCCTGCTCCTCTCAGTTGCAGTCCTCTGGGCGACTTCCATGAACGCACAGCTTCCGTCCGGGATCCCGCGCACGCCTCAAGGCAAGCCGGATTTTACCGGCACCTACGAATGGCCGAAGGCGATGGGCGGCGAGCAGTGCCGCTGCTCGGCGACTATTTTCGACCGCAAGAATTTCGCGCCCCTGAAGCCCGGCGGCGAGCCGTTCTATGAAGCGCGCACGGGCGATCCTCGTCACGACGAGCCTCGCGATTTCTGCATGCCCGCCGGGTTCCCCTCGGGAATGCTCTCGGCCAACGCCATGCAGTTCTTCCAGACCAAGGATTACCTGGTGATGGTTCACGAATTCCAGCGCATGACGCGCGTAATTCCGCTTGACGGCCGCAAGCATCGCGAAGACATCGAGCCTTCCTTCTACGGCGATCCCGTCGGCCACTGGGAGGGCGAGACGCTGGTCATCGAGACTACAAATTTCAAACGCTGGAGCCTGGACGATAACTTCTACGGGCATCCCGACGAATACCGCATGCACAGCGATGCGCTCAAGACCACCGAACGCATCGCCTGGAAGACTCTAAAGACGCTCTCCTACAGCCTGACCATCGACGATCCCAAAATCTTCACGCGTCCGTGGTCGCAGGAGTTCCAGATCACGGCCAAACCCGAGTGGGACGCAGCCGGCCTCTACGAATACGTCTGCGAAGAGAACAATCGCTGCCCCGGCGGGAAGTGCCAAGGCAAGTGACCCAAGGGAAATAGATCACCTGATCTCGATGTAATCCAGGGCTGCGGTCTCTCCGCCGTCCGGCGTGCCTTCGATGCGGATCTCGTCGCCTGGGCTCAGCCGCACATCCGGGATCACACGCAGTGACGACGACGTGCTATCGATGCGCCGCGTCGGCAGCCTGTCCGACGCGGTCCATTCGTCCAGAGCCCGCTGGCCGGCCCGTACGCGAAAGCGCGATGCTCCATTGTTCTGGTCGAAGTAGCGCACGCGCAGTTGATAGGTTCCAGCCGCACCGTCATAACGAAACGTCGCGGCACACGTGCCTGAGGAACACTCAGCCGCCTTGCCGCCCGAAGCGTCCTCCAGCGGCGTGACATCGACCGGCCTGTAGCCGGTGAGCGCAGCATTCTCCGCTTCCAGCCGCCCCGGATGACTTCCCACCCGCCCCTTCTGATCGGCAATTCCCGAAGCACGATGGAACCAATCGTTCACCGCGTCGCGCCACACTTCGGCCTGGCCCGCCTGATACTCAAGCTGCGCGAGCACTTGCGCGTATCGCTGGTCATCCACCAATCCGCGCAGCGATTCCCAATCGCGCACGTATTGCTCGACTGCCGCCGCTCCCTGGTAGTGCGAATCGTAGATCGCCTGGATCACGGTCTCCCCCGAATGCAGCTTATACGTGTATGGCACGTGATGCAGAAAGAGCAGCAAATCGTCCGGACAGGTCGCGAGCGATTCGTACATGCGCGCGACCGCCGGCCGATACTGGCCGATGAAGCCGGTTCCGGTGGCGACCGTGCGATCCATGCCGACACCTTTGTCATCGGCGCGATGCCACTGTCCCCAGCCATTGCGCTCCGACGCTTCGACGTTGACGCCGTAGTGATTTCCGGTGATATCCGTGAGCGTCTGCAATCCGAGCGGGCCCGTGTAATTCTCATACGTGCGCCAGGAGGTGAGCTGGATGTGATTCACCACATCGCGAACCTTGCGGTCTGCGCCAAACGTCAGCCGGGTCCATTCATCGGAAATCTGCTGCCCGCTCAGATCCGGATTCCAGGCCAGCCGCCCGAACGCATACAGATTTGCTTGCGACAGGTGATTTCCGAACCAGTTTTCGTCCAGGCCGGCGTTCGAAACGCCCACAATCGCACTTACGCGCGACTTCACGGGGAACGCCCGATCGCGCACCCGCAGATCGAAATCCAGAACCTCCTTCCACATCGGCGCGAGAAAAACCGTGTGGCGCGCCTGGCCCATGTATTCCTGTGTGATCTGAAGCTCGATGGCCTGCTTGGTCTTTTCCAATGTGCCGAACAGCGGCGAGGCGGGCTCGCGCACCTGAAAATCGATCGGACCGTTCTTGATCTGGATCACGACGTTGTCGTCGAATTTTCCATCCAGCGCGCGGAAATTGTCGTCGGCGGCGCGGGCGCGATCGTTTTTGAGATTGCGCCAGTCCATCTTGTTGTCATAGACGAAGCCGCGATAGAAGATCATGCCGCCGTGCGGCTTCAGCGCCCGCGCGACGACGTTCGCGGCATCGGCGTGCGTGCGGCCGTAGGCCGAAGGACCCACGCGGCCCTCGGAATCGGCCTTGATGATAAATCCTCCCAGATCCGGCACCGCGCGATAGATCTCGTCGGTCTTCTGCTTCCACCATGCCACCACGCGCGGATCCAGCGGATCGAACGTATCCAACCCGCCCACCTTCTGAGGGCTCCCGAAATCGACCGAAAGCACCACGCGCACGCCCCACGGTCGCAGCGTATTGGCGATCTTGACGATCTCGGGCAGAAAATCCGGCGCGAGAATCCGCGGATTCACGTTGACATTGTTGATCGAGCAGCCGTTGATGCCGAGCGAAGCCAGCATGCGCCCGTAGTCGCGCACACGCGACAGATCGGCGCGCGCCGCGCCGTTATCCCAGAAGATCGAGCGGCCGCCGTATCCGCGCTCGATCGAGCCGTCCAGGTTGTCCCAGTGATTCACCCAACGCACGGGGACGCGTGGCTCGCTCTTCTCATCCAGTTTTGCGACGGATTCGCCCAGCGCGATCTTCCGCAACAGCCCGAACGCGCCATAAAGAACGCCTCGATCGTCTGCGCCGGTGATGACGATTTTCCCACCGGAGGTCTTGAGGGAGTAGCCGTCCGGCTTGAGGCCCGATGACGTGCGGAGCTCGATTAACGCGGAAACGTTTGCACCCCGCTCCAGTTCCTGGCGAGCGTTTTCAAGTAGGGCCGAATTTCCCTCTACGACAATTGAATGGACCGACTCGGATGATGAATACCGCAACCACGCGTCGTAACCGGTTTCCGCGAAGAGAGGAACGGCGAATAGACTAGGAACCAACGCCCAGCGCAAGATATCCTCCATCCACCGCGATGCACTGCCCGGTAATGAAACTCGCGCCATCGGACGCGAGCAGAACCGCGGCTCCCACAAGTTCCTGCGGCTCACCAAATCGGCCCATGGGCGTGCGCATCAGCATCTCTTGACCACGCGGCGTCCCCATAATCACGTTGCGGTTCAAATCGGTCGGAAACACTCCCGGAGCGATGGCGTTCACGCGAATTCCGTCCTTTGCCCATTCGCACCCAAGAGTCCGCGTGAGCGACAAAATCGCGGTTTTCGCAGCGGAATACGAGGCCACCTGGTGAAACGCCGCGAACGAACTGAGCGACGCGATATTGATGATCCGTCCGCGCCCGCTCGCCTTCAGCGGTTCATAAAAGCTCTGGCAGGCGCGGAAAGCTCCGTTGAGGTGCGTATCGATGACGTTGGACCACTGGTCTTCGGTAAGCGTCGCCGTCGGATGGCGGACTACGTTGCCGGCGGCGTTCACCAGAATGTCCACGCGCCCGAATTCGGCGAGCACCGCATCGCGCAACTTGTCAATGGAACCGCGGTCCTGCGCGTCGGCTGTTTTCGCGAGCGTCCTTTTCCCCGCCGCTTCGATCTCCCTGCACGCGCTCTCGACCAGCTCTTTGCGGCGACCGCTCGGGATCACGTCAGCGCCGTGCTGCGCCAAGCCAGTCGCGATCGCCCGCCCCAACCCGGACGTCGCGCCCATCACCACCGCCACGCGTCCACTCAGATCGAACAAGCTCGCCATGTCAGTAGGGGATTTTCACCGGACGGTCGTCGTTCGGATCGGCCCATCTGTCATTGGGGATCACCGGCGTCCAGCCCGGCCGCGCCGGATCCTGATCGTAAGGATAGTTTCCCAAACGTTTGTACAGGTCGTTGTACGTTCCGAGCTTCTCGCGATCGAGCTTCACGCCCAGGCCAGGCCCCTGCGGAACGCAGATCGCGCCTCCTTCGTAGCGCATCCGCCCGCCTTGAATCACATCATCCACCAGATGATGATAATGCGCGTCGGCGGCGAACGAAAGATTCGGCAGCACCGCGCCCAGGTGCAGCATGGTCGCGAGCTGGATGCCGAGTTCGCCCGAAGAGTGCACGGCGACCCCAAGCTGAAAGGTTTCGCAAACACCGGCCGCCTTGACGCAAGCCTGGATGCCTCCCCAGAAGGTCGTGTCGAGCAGGATCACGTCCACAGCCGTGTCCCGCACATTCGCCGCGAGCTGCTCGAAGTTCATCACCACCGTGTTGGTCGCCAGAGGAACGCGAACTTTTTCGCGCGTGCGCCGCATGCCGCTCATGCCGAACACGGGATCTTCCAGATAATCATTTCGCAGATGCTCAATCGCCTGCCCGAAACGGATGGCCTGCTCCGCGGACCAGACGCCGTTCGGATCGAAGCGCAACGAATCCTCCGGAAAAGCATCGGCCAGGGCCCGGTACGCTTCCAGTTCATAATCCGGCGGGAACACGCCGCCTTTCAGCTTGTGCGTGGTGAACCCGAAGCGATGCTTGAGCTCGCGCGTGTGCTCTACCAGTTGCTCGATGGTACGAACTTCGCCCGATCCCGTGCGCGGATCCGGATATCGAAAAAAGCAATACGACGCGAACTGGACGCGATCGCGCAGACGGCCGCCCAAAATATCGCAAACCGGCACGCCCCAAGCCTGGCCAAGCAGATCCAGGCAGGCGAACTCGAGGGCCGCCAGCACCTGCGTCCGGTTGTTGTAGAGCGAGGCCGTCGGATTCGCGATCAGAAACCGCATCTCGGAAAGGCGGGCCGGGTCGTGCCCCACAAGATACGTCTTCATTGCGCGAAAGAGGGCTTCGGCCGATTCGCCGCCGCCGCCCATCTCGCCCAGGCCGATCAGCCCGTTATCGGCTTCCACCTCAACGATGGTCCGCACAAACCGGCCCCAGTGGCAGCCGTTCGCGTGCCGCAGAGGCGCTTCGAGAGGCACAGTGACCGTCGTCGCGCGGATGTCGCAGATGCGCATGGAGTCAGTGTGCCACAGACGCGATAGCTTTCAGTTCGCGGTCTGCACGTGCTCGGATTCCCGCTCGAGCGTGCGCCGCATCTGTAACCAGCGGGCAGCCAGCCAGCACAGCAGCGCCCAGACCGCGCCCGCGGCCCAGCCTCCAAGCACGTCGGTGGGCCAATGGACGCCCAGATAGACACGTGTCACGCCCACTGCGAAGCTCAGCAGAGCAGCCACCAGCAGGAAATACGCCTTCAGCCGCTTGCGTTCCTGCGATCGAGCCAGCAAAGCGCCCAACGTCAAGTACGTGACCGCGGACATCATCGAATGCCCGCTGGGAAAGCTGGGACCGGAGAAATAGGCGGAGTACGGCACGATGTCCGGACGCGCGCGCTGAAACAGGTCTTTGAGCAGGCTGCTCGCAAGCAGGCCGCTTAGCACCGCGCCGCACACGAACAGCGCCATATGTTTTTTGCCGTCAAGAGCCAGGAACCCCGCGGCGATCGCGGTGACCAGCGTCAGCACCGCAACCCCGCCAAGCGAAGTAATATCGCGCGCGGCTTCCTGAATCGCAGGCGGACCCAGCGGGGTGCGATCCGCGCTGTGCCGGAATGCCAGCAGCACTTGGTGATCGAAGGCCTGCGTGCCTCCTTCGAGAACTTCGTCGGCCAGAAGCGCGAACCCCCATACACCGGCAGCGATGCCGGCCAGCGCCAGCAAAACCGACATTTCGTGTCCTCCCAGCCATGTCAAGAGCCGGAAACGGCGCGCCGGAGGCTCTGCCTTCTGTCGTATCACTCTAGTTTCATTGTCCCGTACACGCGCGGGCACGCTGTGCGATGATGCCCCTAGGAGCCCGACGTTGCCCGGGCACAAAGGGGATTTAAAATGCGAGTTTCCATTTCCGTATTGGCCTTGGCCGTTTTTCTCTGCTCCTGCGCAAAGCAGGAAACAGCCGGTCCGCACGCCACGGTAAGCATGCGCGATGGTTCCACGTACGCCGGCACGGTGACCGCAAGCTCGCCGTCGAGCGTCACCGTGGCGGGCGACGATAAGACCTCGCGCACCATCCCGATGAGCCAGGTCAAGTCGATCGAGTACGACGAAGCCCCGCAGACTGCTGCCGCAGCGCCTGCCGATCAACCAGCACCCGCCGCTCCGAGGACTGAGGCTGCCAAGGAAGCCGCGCGGTCGCAAGCAGCGCACCGGGAGCACTATCATCCTCCACAATCCGCTGTCAGCACGAAGACATACTCATTGCCCGCAGGAACGGATGTCTCGGTCCGCACCGAGGAAACCATCGATTCCTCGAAGGGTTCTGAAGGACAGACCTATGCGGCCGAGGTCACGAAGGATGTTCTCGACGCGGATGGCGCGGTCGTGATTCCGGATGGATCGAACGCGAAGCTGGTGATCAAGTCGGTTTCCAAGGGAGGACGTTTCACCGGCGCGACGGATCTGGTTCTGGACTTGCGGGCGGTATCGGTCGAAGGCCAGGAATACCTGATCTCGGCGGAGAGTGTTCAGAAACGCGGAAATGAGGGCGTCGGCGCCAACAAGCGTACGGCCATTTTCACCGGCGCGGGGGCAGCGATCGGAGCCGTGATCGGTGCGATCGCGGGCGGCGGGAAAGGCGCGGCGATCGGCGCGGCTTCGGGAGCCGGTGCGGGAGCGGCCGCGCAGGTCATCACCAAGGGCGATTCCATCAAGGTGCCCGCCGAGACAATTCTCACGTTCAAGTTGGACCGCCCCCTGCGCGTGAATGCGGTGCGGTGAATCCGGTCGTTCACGCGACCAGGCTGCGCAGAGCGGTTTCCCTGCAGAGCCCGGGCGATAGCGGTTCTCGCGATACGTTCTTCAGATTTTTCAGTCCGAACAAAGCCAGCTCAAACCGGTCTTTCGCGCCGACTTTTTCAAACAGAGTTGTCAGGTACGCTTTGACCGTCCCCTCCGAGATGCCGAGGACTTCAGCGACTTCCTTATTTTTCAGTCCTTGCACGAGCAGCGCGATCAACTGGCTCTGACGTTTGCTGAGCGCGATCGTGCGCGTATGGAGCAGCCGCGTTGCGAGCGCTCTTTCCATCCAGGTCTCGCCGCCAGCGCAGGTCCGTAAACACTCTTCCATGGCCGGCGGATTTGAGGTCGTGCTCAGGAACCCGAGCACTCCCAATTCTCTGGCCTGGTGCACGGCTTCGTTCGAAAAATCGTAGCTCAACAGCGCCACGCGCGATTCGGGGGCAGCGTGAAGCAGTTCCGCCACGTCGCATAGATTCTCGCTCGGCGAGAGTCCGCACAGGATCACGTCGCAGTGGTTCTGCGGCATCTGCTGCGCCAGCTCCAGGCCGCTGGGGAAAACACCCGCCAGGCTGAACTCCGGATGGTCTCGAAACAGAGATTGAAGTCCGCTCGCGATCAGAGGCTGATCGGTCACAACCATAACCCTGGTTTTCCGCCAGGAAAGAACAAACCCGTTCGTGCTCACACTCTTACCTTTCCACTGCAATTCAAAAGCGCGGCGCGCCGGCCCCCAACCGGCGCGCACCTCCTCCGATCGAGCGCCGCTCGCCTCCGGGCACGCCGCGCTCCCCAGACTTGCATCACGCGTTTTGGCGTGCGGTTTCACAGGCTCGTCTCCGTCTGAGCCGTGTTCCCTCCGTTGCCTGCCCATGTGCACACAGGCGGCCAGGGAAAGATGCGGCGGGTTACCGGCTTGGATTCTTAAAATCAGTGACTTACAGGAACTGAGCAGGCTGCTCCATGGGTTAATTCACTCAGGCGACTTCCCTAGGGCAAACCCTGGAGTCATTTAGCGCAGATCCCGCAATTTCCATCGAGGCGCGTCCCGAGGAACAGCCGGTCGAACGCGGTATCCTCAATGGTATTGATCTCGCGCGTACGTAATTGGGTCCATAATTTCAAAGCACCGGCGGAAATCGCTCCCTCAAGTTTGCCCGAACCAGAAGAGAAGGCCCAGGCAATTGACGTGATTCCTCAGCAAGCACCGATCGATCCCTTGCAAAATTGGGAACCCGAGGAAGCCGACTTCCAGGCTCTAGCTGACCGTCTTGCGTTTGTGCGCCCCCTGGTTCCGTATCCCGGCTGGTATTTCGATATCGAATGGGAGAATCAGGATTTAGCGTTTCGCATGCGCCGAAAAATCTGGAGCCACTGCCAGACCCGGCAGATCGAGATCCCTGTTCAGTTCACGTGGTACGACGGCATCCGGTTAGTTCTGCCGTTGGGGAATGATCAAAGCAGACAGATTTTCATCGGCGGCTGTACAGAGCCCAACGAGTTTGCCTTCTTCGACAAAATACTCCGACCGGGCGACGTTTTCATCGATGCCGGCGCCAATGATGGACTCTACAGTCTTTTCGCCTCGACAAGAGTCGGCGAGGCTGGAATGGTTTGGGCGTTCGAGCCCAGCCAGCGCGAATTCGAACGGCTCTGCGAGCATATCCGGATCAACGGGTTCAAGAACATCTGTCCATTGCGGATGGCTCTTTCCAACTTCGAGGGATCCGCGGAACTATCGGTAGCAGACCACGAACATGCGGGACTGAACACGCTACGGGATTTTGTGCATCCCGGGATCACACAGATTCGGAAGGAGACCGTAGACGTGCGTACGCTCGACCGGCTCGTCCATGAACACGACTTGCGCCGGGTCGATGCGATGAAGTTGGATGTCGAAGGAGAAGAAGGCTATGTGCTGGAGGGTGCTCGAAACATACTTGAGAATATGCGACCGGTGATTTTGTTTGAAGTCTCCGTGAACGCCCGAAGTGAGTATGTATACAGCCTCCTGCGGGGCACCGGGTACGACATCTACTGTTTCGATAAGGCTACCGGGCAGCCAGCCCTCCAGGAGGGCGACGCTATCGGGAATAATTTGATAGGCGTGCCTCGCGAAAAGCATGTTCCCGATAAGGGGGTAATCTCTTGAGATTTGCAATACACCAGGATTGTGAACGCTGCAGATTACATCGTGGCTTTCATCCGGAAGCGGAAACCGATGAGAACTCCTGGTTCGCCTCCGTTGGCCGCCTTTGAGGTGTCCACCTATGGCCGGTTTGCAGGTGTCCACCGAGGAGACTACGAAGCCAGGCCACTTTCCAACAGAAGCTTCGATGGCCGCCGCCGGACGTAGCGCAGGCCGAACGATTCGGCCGATTTTTGAATATGGGCGATCGCCGCCTCGGGAGAATCGGTCACAAGGATCGAGTCCAAGTCCCGCGCCAGGATCGCGGCGTTTTTCAGCAGCGATTCCCGCAAGAAGACCAGCATCGGCGCCCAATATTCGGTCCCCAGCAAAACCACCGGGAAGTTCTTGATTTTTCCGGTCTGAATAAGCGTGGCGACCTCAAAGAGTTCGTCCAGCGTTCCAAACCCGCCAGGAGCAGCGACAAAACCGTACGAATACTTCACCAGCATCATCTTCCGCACGAAGAAGTAGCGGAACTCGACCCACTTGTCCAGGTATGGGTTCGGCTTCTGCTCTTGGGGCAAGATGATATTGCAGCCGATCGATACGCCGCGTGCTTCCTTCGCGCCGCGGTTCGCTGCTTCCATGAGTCCGGGCCCGCCCCCGGTCATGACCGTGAATCCCGCCCGTGCGATTCTCGCACCGAGTTCGCGAGTGAGCTCATAGTAACGATGCCCCGGCGGAAAGCGCGCCGAGCCGAAGACCGTAATGCACGGACCGACGAAATGCAGGGAACGGAAGCCGTGAATCAACTCCCGGAAGATGCGAAACGCTTTCCCCAGCTCATAGCCGCGGCTGCGGGGGCCCTCCAGGAAGTATTCTTCTTCAGGACTTGCGGTGGCTTTTCCCCATCGCGGATCCGTGTGTGGCGCTTCAGGCGTTAGCAATTCGACAGGCATCGTTTTCTCTTCCCGATCACTATAACCCGTCGCATACGTTTCCACCGGCTACTTGGATCCGGCCGCGATTCCGCGCGGGGATTACGACGGTACTAAGTAGAGTCATGCATTTTGGGTAAACACATTAGGTCCAAGACCTCATTTCAAACTCTCCCTAGTGGCGATACTCTGAGCCTGGGACCGATCTTTGCATGCAACTGAAGTGCGTTCGAGAAATGCGTAGGCCGGCGATACAGGCGAATTTACGCCGGAATCGGCTATGGATTGTCGCTCTCGTAAACGCTTGCCTTTTCGCCGTAACTCTCTCGGGACAGGCGCAGCAGGCACCCAGAGTTTCGGTCCGCGAAGCAATTGAGGCCGAAAAGGCGAACCTCCCCAAGGGCCTCCCCGGCGACCCGGCGTTTCTGGTGGGAATTCTCACCAACCCCTTCGTTCCGTTTGGCGCGGATGCAAACGGACCCACCTCAGCCGCCTTCCTTCAAGACTCGAGCGCGGCAATCTCTCTCACCATCTCGGGAAGAGACCTGGCCGGACGCCAGTTTCCCACCGGGGCGGTGGTCGAAGTCGGCGGACGCATCCTACGAAACCCCTACGGAAAGACGTTTGAAGTCAAATCCATTCAACAGTTGGGAACGGCGCAGCTTCCGGCCGCGCAAGCCGCTGACTCCGCCAGCCTGTGCTCGGGAAAGTATACGAATGAACTGGTGACCCTCAGCGGCACGATCGAGCCAATGCGGACGCCCACCGATGTGGTCTTCACCGACGGCACCGGAAAACTCCACCTGTTCATTCCGCCCATCAATATTCCCCAGACTTTGATCCATCGACTATCCGAGGGAGGGAAAGTTTCTATCAACGGGTTGGCCCTGCCTTCCGAAAGCAGCGCTGTTGCCTGCATGGTGGGAATCCGTTCGGACCAGGACATCCAGTTTGCGCCGGTGCCGCCGTACCGGACGATAGCAATCGTGGCGGGCTGCACGATGACGGGCCTTCTGCTCTTCTATCTTTGGATCCGGCGTCGCAGCGCGGATCGACGTGCCACAGAGCTCACGATCCTGTCCGCGAAGCTGGAAAAGGCGCGTGATGATGCTATGCAGGCCTCGCGGGCGAAGTCTGAGTTCCTGGCCAACATGAGCCACGAGATTCGGACCCCGATGAACGGCGTGATCGGGATGGCCACCGTGCTGCTCGACACCGAGCTAACTCCGGAGCAGCACGAATGCGCGCAGATTATCCGCTCGAGCAGCATGGCTTTGTTGACGATCCTGAACGACATCCTGGACTTTTCGAAGATCGAAGCGGGTAAGCTCGAGTTCGAGAGCCTGCCCTTAGACATCAATGACCTCGTGAAAACTTCGGTTCAGGTGCTGGCGGAAGGCGCGCGCAGCAAGGGCCTGCGTTTGGTTTCCGAGATCGGGCCCGACTTGCCGTCCGATCTGTATGGCGATCCGGGACGCTTGCGCCAGGTCATCCTGAACCTAATGGGAAACGCCGTCAAGTTCTCCGAAACTGGAACGGTGCGACTTGAGGTCCTGAAGATCTCTGAAAACGAAGACTCGGCGCAATTGCGCTTTGCCGTTTCCGACCAAGGCATCGGCATGAGGCCTGAGGTCCAAGCGTCGCTGTTTTCTCCGTTCACCCAGGCCGATAGCTCGAGAACACGCAAATACGGCGGGACGGGACTCGGCCTGGCGATTTCCAAACGCCTGGTGGAAGCGATGGGAGGAAAGATCGGAGTTCAGAGCACACTGGGTCAAGGAACCACGTTTTGGTTTACCTGCCGGCTAGAGAAGCCCCGAAAACCAGTGCCGCAGGAGCGCCCCGTACACGTTTCCGGAACCGGTGAACTGGCGCCTGTGACGTAGGCCCAGGCTATTGGACCACCATAATCGGCGCCTGCCAGAAGGCCGCCTTCTGCCCCGCAGGATCGATCACGCTCACCTGGCAGGTGTATTCGCCGGGCGGTAGTTTCTCGAGCGAGAAGCTGAACTTGAGCGGCATCGTCTTCAAGCGGTTGTTCAGGCTCTCCTTCACTTGCATCGGCGGCGTTTCGAAGGCCTTGGCCTGCCCGCGATAAAACGACACGAACGCGATCAGCGGATGCGCAGCTTCCACCTCCTGCTGATACGCCTGAAGGTACACGTACATCTCCTGTTTCTGAGTGAAAACCCGCGTGACGCTCGGAATCAGCTCCATTCCGTCCTGGACCAGGGGATTCACGGACTCCGCAAGCTGGGCCTTGTCTTTGTCCTTGGTCGCGTTGAACAGCGCCTCTTTCAGGTCGACGCGCTGGCTGCTCAAAACCACTGAACTGATGGGGATCCGTTTCTCTTCCTTATTCAGGTTCGGGATCGTAAAGGTGGTCTGGTATGTTCCGATCCTGCCGGTCTCCGCGTCGCGGACCAGCAACTTGAACACTTTCTTGCCGGGTAGCAGCGTAAAGCCCGTATGGTACGCATACGGCCGCTTCGCCAGTTCGGCGGCCGTGGTATCGCTGAGCTTCACGTCCACCTTGTCGCGCACATTCGACTCGGTGCTGCCGAATTCGTCTTTCACTTCGCCGATGAAATCCAGCAGCGTGTGTTCCGCTCCGCCCCGCTTGGCTAAGGCCAGCTCGCTTCCGGGAATCTTAACCACCACGGGCGTGAAGTACTCCGCTCGATTGAGCTGAAAGTAGCCGACCTCCATGGCGAAAGTCAGTTCGGTGATGGGGTCGGCCAGCATCAGTGCATCCTCAAGCTGGCGCTCTTTATCGGCGGTGGTGAATTTCTTGAATTCCTTACCGGCGTAGTAGCCCTGCCGGTAATCGAGCGTTGCGGAAAGGCCCTCTCGCAGAGAGATCTTGATCCGTCGGAACTTGCCGTCAAGATTCGCATTGCTGGTGTAGTAGCCCAGGATGTAGTAGCTCGAGAAGGACCGCTGGGCCTGCACGATGCCGACCGAGAGATCGTTCACGTCCAAGAGCGCCTTGCCGCCAGTATCGGCGCCGAGCGTCCACAGCGTATCCTGCGTCCTTTGCATGTTTGTCATGGCCGCCAGCGAAGAAGCTCCGGTGTACATCGCCTGACCGCCCGGCGAACCTTTGCTGGCATCGCCCATGGGAGCCTGGGCAACCAGACCGCGTGCATCCACGGGCCAGAGCGTCACGCCGGCGCGGATAGCGGCGTTGGTGGTCGCATGCAGTTGCGCCTGGTTATTGGCGCCGTTCAGGCGGAGCCCGCTCGCAAAATAGATCAGCGATTTCTTCTCGCTCAAGCGGCCGAGCATGTTCGCGGCCGTCTGAAGCGCCGAAAGCTGGCGGTCCGTGAAGAAAATGTTGAACTCGGCGTCGTTCTGTCCGAACGCGGCGCCCGTGTCGGCGCTGCTGGCATCGTCGACGGCTGCGTTTTCGTCCTCGCCCACCACCATCGTTCCGATGATGCTCAACAGACGCTCGCGATCGTCGGTGAAGTCTTGCATCACCTGAACCGATCCGCTGGAATAGGCCATGAGCGCCACGAGATCGGCCGGCGTCATTTGTGTGCGGATGAACTTCTGGGCTGCGTCGAGGGCGCGGAGCTGATCCGGAATTTGCATGTTGGTCAGGTCGAAATACATCGCCAGCAGTCTCTTGTCGCGATAGCGCACGTCTCCCGGAGTTTCCGGGGCGATCTGGGTCCGGGGAAGCTTGGGAAGAGGGGCTACCGCCTTGAGGGCGTCGCTGTTGCTCGGGACGGGAGTCGAAGGAGCTTCAGGAAGCTTCTGATATTCGATGAAAGCGATGGCCTGCGGCGCGCCGTCTTCCGTGATCACGAAATCGCTCGCCTTCAATCCCTCGATAGGATTTCCGTTCTTATCCTTGACCGAGACTGTCTCAATCACCAGTTGCGTGGACGTTCTAAAAATCGGGGTGCCGTCGGGGCCAACGGATTGATTCTGGGGCGCGGGCTGTTGCGCTCCGGCCACCAGAGTAAGAACGAGAAAACAGATGAGCAGTCGGCGGATCATTCTTAGAACCTCACTCGTACGGTGGTTTGGATGCTTCGCATGGCGTTGGCGGGATTCTGCAACCCGAACTGAGCGCTTGAAATCACATTACCCCAACTGGGAAACGTCGGATGATTCAGGACGTTGGCCGCCTCGAACCGGAGATCCGCGTTGTACTTGTCGGTGAGCCGGAAGGTCCGCTGCAAGGAAGCGCCCATCGAAAACTGCTGCGGCCCGATAATCGTGTTCCTTCCCGCGTTGCCCCAGTGTCCGGGCGCTGGAGGAGCATACGCCGCGGGATTCAGAAACAAGCCGTGAGGGGCATCATAAAGCCGCGCGCCCGTGTAATCCGGACGAACGCTTCCCGTTACACCCGTCACGCCCACCAGGTAGATCGGCGTAAGCGGAAGACCGCTCGCGGCCGTAACCTGCGTCGACAGTGTCCACTCTTTCAGCGCCGCGCCGCGCCATCCGCCGAGGAGCGCTCCACCGTGCAATCCCATGCCGCTGGTGTACTGCATCATCAGGGAAAGTTGGTGGCGCTGATCGAAGTTCGACAACCCGCGCTCGGCGCTCAGATCCAGCCAGTTCTGCGCGATGAGCGATCCTCCGGTTCCCCGGCCGCCGAGAGCGGCGTCGTCGATGGATTTTGAGAATGTGTAGCGCAGCTCCGAGGTGAATCCGCTGCGCAGCCGCCTTCGCAATTGAAGCGTACCCGCGTGGCTGATCGAGTTGCCGTTCGAAGCCAGATAGGTGTATCCGACGGCGCACCACGGGCACGGGTTCAGGGCCCCGAGTGGAAACGTATTGGGCAAAAACTGCTGCTGCGAACGCGTGCCCTTGATGCCCTGATAGGTGGCCACCATTTGAAGCGCAAACGGCAGGTCGCGCTGAACCGACGTCTGCCAGTTCTGTGCGTATCCCACGCGGAAATTCGGATCGACAGCGAACGTGGTCGCGGTGATGTTCGGCGAACCGATGAATCCGTTCGCGAGCGTCAGGGGCGTCCCCGGGCCGTTCTGCACGCGCAAGCTCTTCGAGAGCGGCGATTGCTGGGCCATCTGGTTCGCGATGGTCTGATAAATCGAGGTGTCGTAATAGATGCCGTAGCTTGCGCGAACGATCATGGATGAGGCCGAGAAGGGACGCCAGGAAAGCGCGATGCGCGGCGCGACGTTGTTCCAGTCCGGCCGCAGGAGCGAACCCGGATAACTTTGCTGGGTGAGGGATCCAACAGGGTCGTATCCGACTACGGGAGCGACGCTCACGTAGCCGGGAGTCACGTCCAGGTTCACCAGCCGGCCGTACAGCTCGGAAATCGGAGAGCTGTATTCCCAACGCACGCCGAAATTCAGCGTGAGGGAGGAGCGCATGCGCCAGTCGTCCTGAACGAAGGCGTCATAGGTGTTCGAACGGAAATATTTGTCGGCGTTCCCGAAAGCGATGGAAGCAGTATCCGGAACGCCCAGCAGGAATCCGGCAAAATCCGATCCGGCGGACTGCCCGGTGAAGGTGAAGGATCCACGAGGATCCTGCTGATTGAGCGTGTTAAATTGCTGCCGCCGGAAATCCGTTCCGTAGGTGATGTTCTGACGCCCCCGGTTCCAGAACCCGTCGAAGGAGGCTCCGCTGGTCTGGTTGTGGATCCCGTTGTACTGCGAATCGTTCAGAGCCGAGATGCCGCTGGCAAACGAAATTTGCGGAGGACCCCAGTTGATCGGCTCCTGATTGTTGCCGGTGATACCGGCCAGTCCGGCGACGTTCTCGCGGTTCGCAAAAAATGGAACATTCTGCAAAGAGAACCGGCTGAACTGTACCCCGAAGTTCACAAACGCCCGCTGCGTGATCCCGTGGCGCCAATTTAGCTGCACGTTCATGCCCAGCGAGCGTCCCGTATCGAGAAATCCGAACAGATTGGTGTTGTCGTTGCGAGTGCTCTGCATTCCGAACGTGCCCGAAATCTGATCGCGCTTAATCTGCTTGTTCATGCGCGCCTGAAGACTGTCCTGATGTTGCCCGCTGATCAGCGGGATCTGGTAGTTATACCGCGCATTGCTGCTGAAGTTCGGCAGGGGATAAAGACTCAGAAGCGCACGCGCCTGCTGGCTGATCTGCGAGAGCGGAATAACGTTTCCGACAAACGGGGCGCCGGATCTCGGATCCACAAGCTGGACGGGAGACCCGCTAAAATCGCCGGTTCTCTGCTCCGCCGTCGGCATCAACCCGGTCTGCGTGGACGCGTTGCGATTGTGCACCCATTGATAATTCACCGTGAATTGCGGACCACTCCGTTTGATCAGCCCCGGAATCTTAACGGGCCCGCCGAAAGCAGCCATCCCTTGCAGCCGGTTGTAGCCGGGCTTGGGAGTATCCTGCCCTGTCAACGAGAAGGAGCGCGCATCCAGAGTGGAATTGTCCAGGCTGAAACCCAAACTTCCGTTGTAGAGCGACCGCGGGCCGCGGCGATTGTTTCCGAACGCCTGCAACTGCGCGAACGGCGAGCTGGCGCCGTTATTGACGCTTCCGTTGATCAGCAATCCATCGGCGGCGCGCTGGCTCACGGCGGTCGCGTCCTGGGGAGTTGAACTCGCGGCCGACGAAGCGGGAGCATCGTTGTTCGACTGGTTCGTCTGCGCGGCATTTAAATCCGTTCGTTGAAAGGCCGTCGCCGTGTTGGTCGGCGCGGGAGCAGCCTTGGCATTGCGCGAAGACTTCGAAGGAGCCCCGGCAGTCGCTGGAGTCTCCGAAACTTGAAGCCGGGGAGGCGCGGTCGTCACAAGCGCGTTGATCTGATCGGCAGGCAGCAACTTCAGTTCCCATTCGTCCGCTGCGGCCCCAGAAGTTACGGCCACTTCCTGCTGGGCCGGGGCAAACAGCGGCATTTCGACCTTGATCGTCCAAGTGCCGTCCGGCAAATCGGCGAACGAGTAACGCCCATCGGCGTCCGCGATCGCCGTAACGGTTTTGTCGCCCTGCTTCGCAGTGACAACGGCTCCCGGCAGCGGCAGGCCTCCGAACGTCACGATCCCGTGGTGCTCGGAGCCGAGCAGCGGCACCACAGCCGAGGCCAGAGCCACCAGCGTGAGGAAGAATACGGATCTAATTTTCAGATGGTTTTTCGACACGATCGATCACAATGGTTTCCACAGGAGCTTTGGTCGACTCCAGCCGCAGCCCGAGTTGCTCCTGAATGGCCGTAAAAATGGTAGGGCCGCTGGGATTCGGGGCGGGAGTGTTCACACCATCTCCGAAACCCTGCGCGCGAGGATCGGCTCCCACGTCAGGAATGAACTCCAGCACGAAGTCGTATTTCGCTGTGAGACCAGTCTTATCGACCACCGGCCGTCCGACGTTGTTGGACAGAACGGTTGCCAGCATCTCCATCGGCGCAGCCATCCCTTCGAGGCGCCCCCGATTCATGCTCATCCCCTGGCGAGGACCCGGACTCTGGTTTTCCTTGAGCTTCGGGCCGTTCTTGGCAATCACCAAGGCGAAGATGGGCTGCTCCTTCATTTCTTTATGGACGGCGAGCTGAAAGCGGTCGGCCAGAAGCCCGCGCAGCCGTTCGGAAGTCTGCTCGCGACGGGTCTTGCGCTGGGCATCGGTCATTTTTGCGAAGTCGTCGGGGATGTCTGATGCCGGCGCTCGCTCGGCTCTCGCAGTAAGGTCGAAGCGGTCGGTTCGGATCCATCCCGGGCCACCTGAGACCTGAAAGGGGCGCACGTTATAGGCCTCGGTGATCATTGCAAGCAGCGGCAGATTATTCATCTTCAGTCCGCCGCCGGGCATTAGTTGAATCGACGTGCCTTGCGCGTCCGCGCTGGCGGGCTTGATGGAAGCGACCTCGAAGGTGAGCGGAGCCGGCGGCTGGGCAATCGCCATTGCGGCACCCAGAACAAACGAGGGTAGCGAGCGAGACATGATGCTTATTTGAGTACGCCGAAAACCTCTAAATAGTTCCCAATTCTGGCAATTGCCGGTCCAAATTCGACTGGACGCGGGATATCCTAAATCGTAACGAGTTCGCGTGTATCTGGGAAGGGCCGTCCAAACCCAATGTGTCCGTTTATGGGACGCCGCTATCTGCGGCTGTCCATGGTTGACACGGTCCGCCATTCACCGGCGCCCAGACGCTGCCAGCCGAAGGACGGTTAACCTGTTTCGTCGATGGCAGTAGAGTACTCGTATGAAACTCACAACGCAGATGGGTCTGGC
>JBAIXM010000212.1:0-2811 GCA_037916615.1 Bryobacterales bacterium | reverse complement strand
CGATTGTCAAGATTCATCTGTCGGCGGAACCGGCACGGCCGCGGACGACACAGAGCGGATTATTTCTCCCGCCTGTTCCCGAACCGGAAAAACTGGAGCTCACGCTGGCGCGCATTGCCGCAGTCGTGGGACAGGATCGGGTCGGATCCGTGGAATTGCTTGACACGCATCGCGAAGATGCATTCGCGATGCGCCATTTTTCACCGCAGACGGAGATCAGGAAGCCGGTTGCGCGAAGGCAAGATGTTTCTATGCAAGACGAACACGATACGAGCCAGCTTGCCGACAACGCTCAGGAAAAAATGAGCGCGGTCATTGCCCTGCGCCTCTTCCGTCCGCCGCTGCGCGCCGTGATCACGTTGCGCGAAGGCAAGCCCGCGCGGGTGCAATGTCCACACGACGGCCTTGACGGAGAGATCATCTGGACGGCCGGTCCATGGCGCTCTTCCGGCGACTGGTCGGAGCAGGAAGGCTGGTCGCGCGAAGAATGGGACATCGCTGTCTCCGCGGATAGTGGACTTGCGCTCTATCGACTGGTGCAGGACAAGATGAATGGGAAGTGGTTTGTGGAAGGAATGTATGACTGAAGTAGTTCTCAGTTCTCAGTTCTCGGTTCTCAGAAAAATCCGCAGGGCTGAGTCCTTCACTGAGAACTGAGAACCGGGAACTGAGAACTGTGTTTATCGAGTTTCACTCCCGTTCCGCTTTCAGCTTCCTCGAAGGAGCCTCTACTCCCGAGAAACTGGTGGACGTCTGCGCGCAGCTCCAGATGCCGGCGATGGCGTTGCTTGACCGCGATGGGGTCTACGGTTCGCCACGATTTCACCTGGCGGCGAAGAAAGCCGGGATCAAAGCACACATTGGGGCGGAAGTGACATGCAGTTCATCTTTGCTCTGTCATCCTGAGCGAAGCAGGATGATTCGCGAAGCGAATCGTTCTGCGGAGTCGAAGGACCCCTATTCCTTCCAGCGTCTTCCCCTGCTGGTTGCTTCGCGCGCGGGATATCAGAATCTTTGCCGCCTGATTACGGGCATGAAACTGCGCGCCGGGCAGAAAGAAGGCGGCATCGCGGAAGAGCCGGATTTTCTTGAGCACGCCGAGGGTCTGATTTGCCTGACGGGCGGCGGCGAAGGCCCGCTGGCCGCGGCGCTGGCTCAAGGCGGCGCGGAGGCAGCATTGAATTCAGTCCGGCGGCTCACGGAAATCTTCGGCCGAGAAAATGTTTATGTCGAACTGCAGCGTCATTTTCTCCGCGATGAAGAATGCCGGAATCGGGTCGCCATCGAAATCGCGCGAGCACTTCATCTTCCATTGCTGACCACGAATGGCGCCCGCTACGCTCTGCCGCATGAGCGCGAACTGGCCGATGCTTTCACCGCGCTGCGCCACCATCGCACGCTGGCCACATCCGGGCGCCTGCTGACGCGGAATTCGGAGCGGTACCTGAAGAACGCGGCCCAGATGCAGTTGCTGTTTGCCGATCTCCCTGACGCGGTCGCCAACACTCGCGAACTCTCTTCCCGTCTCGACTTCACGCTCGACGATCTCGGGTATGAATTCCCGCGTTACCCCGTGCCTGATGGCGAAACCATGGCGTCTTTCCTTCGCGAGCGAACGCGGGAGGGATTTCAGCAGCGATATGGCCGGGCTGCAACAGATCTGAAGAATCGCGCGCGCCGCCAGATTGAGCGCGAACTCGCGTTGATCGAAAAGCTCGACCTGGCCGGCTACTTTCTGATTGTCTGGGACCTGGTGCGTTTCTGCCGCGAGGAAAACATCCTGGTGCAGGGACGTGGATCGGCGGCCAATAGCGCGGTTTGCTACTCGCTCGGCATCACTGCTGTCGATCCGATCGGCATGGAACTGCTGTTCGAGCGTTTTCTCTCCGAGGAACGCGGCGAGTGGCCCGATATCGATCTCGACTTGCCCAGCGGCGACGAGCGCGAACGCGTGATCCAGCATGTTTACCAGCGTTATGGGCAACGCGGCGCGGCCATGACCGCCAACGTGATCACCTACCGTAACCGCCTGGCGGCGCGTGAAATGGGCAAGGCGATGGGTTTTGATGATGACACGTTGAAGCGCATCTCCGCCGCGGTTGCGACCTGGGAATTCCGCGATGAAAACGATCGGCTCGAACGGCGATTGTGCGATGCCGGACTCGACCTGACGCATCCGCGAATACGCAAGTATTTCGAATTGTGCCTGGCTGTGCAGGATCTGCCACGACATCTAGGGCAGCACTCCGGCGGCATGGTGATCTGTCAGGGGCGGCTTGATTCGGTGGTGCCGCTGGAGCCGGCATCCATGCCGGGCCGCGTCGTCGTGCAATGGGACAAGGAAGATTGCGCCGACATGAAGATCATCAAGGTCGATCTGCTCGGGCTGGGCATGATGGCGGCACTGAAGGATTCGATTTCGCTCATCCGCGATCACTACAAGGAGGAAGTCGATCTGGCGCATCTTCCGCCGGACGACCCCATGGTGTATTCCACGCTGCAAAAGGCCGATACGGTCGGCATGTTCCAGATCGAGAGCCGCGCGCAGATGGCGTGCCTGCCGCGCCTCAAGCCGCAGAAGTTCTACGACATCGTGGTGCAGGTTGCGATCATTCGTCCCGGGCCGATTGTCGGCAACATGGTCAACCCATTTCTCAAACGCCGCCAGGGCCGAGAGGCGGTGACGTATCCGCACCCGTCGCTTGAGACTGTCCTGGAACGAACCCTGGGTGTTCCGCTCTTCCAGGAACAATTGCTGCGCATGGCGATGATCACCGCGAACTTTACCGGCGGCGAGGCAGAGGAACTGCG
>JBAIXM010000211.1:0-15559 GCA_037916615.1 Bryobacterales bacterium | reverse complement strand
CGATTTCCTCGCGTTATATGGAGGAGCACGCCTGGCAGGCACTTCACACCTGTATGATCCAGCCTTCATTAAGCAGGAGGAAATTCAGAGTACCGGAATGACGGGCTCCGTCATGCTCTATATCCGGTTACCTTGGCTCGCCTTGGCCCTATGGCCCCTGTCCCGACTGCCATACGTTCCGGCGCATGCGATCTGGTTGCTGCTCCGGTTAGTGGCGGTGTGCGGATTTATTCTGGTTTGGCCATACACCACTCGTTCGCTCACCGCGATCATCTGCTGTTGGTCCATGCCTTTGGCGTTAGCCCTCACGAATGGACAGGACGCACCCCTGCTTTTGCTCTGGCTAGCATTCTCAGAGCGATTTCAGAACTCTGACAGACCCTTTCTGGCCGGCGCGATCCTCGCTCTTTGTACGGCCAAATTTCACCTTTTTCTACTCCTTCCGCTTCTTTACCTGATTCATCGGCGGTGGCTAGTCATAACCGGGTTCTCAGTTGGCTCCGGAGTATTGCTTGCGCTCAGCTTCGTCGCTGCAGGACGAGAGTGGCCGGTTGGCTATTTTCGTGTGCTCCAGTTCCCAGATATCAGCCCATCCCGGTGGTTCATGCCCAACATTCACGGGTTCGTTCCATCCGGAGCTCCAGAATGGATGGCGATGGCTGCGGTGGCAGCCGGGGCGATCGCAGCGATGCTGATGCTGGACTATGTCAGCGGACTCGCAATCGCACTGGCGGGAGGCCTCCTGCTCAGCTACCACGCTTACTTCCAGGACGCCCTCGTGCTGATCCCAGCGATCCTGATCGGTCTCGATCGCGCGACGGCCCTCGTCCGCACCGCCGCAGGGGCGCTCGCTACACCGATTCCGTGGATACTGATGGTGCTCTGGCGGCGACCCTAAAATCTCAGCTCGTGCCTAGACGAGACGTGTTTTTCGAGTTCTTTCCGATCACGAAAGTAAGCCGGTTTCGCGGCTCCTTTGCTCAGGAGCTGCGCCGCTTGATCGTCAAAGTGTCCGGATTCAGGCCGATCGCTTTCGCCCGGGACCAGGATGGAAACAGCATGCGGCGTACCGGACAGTTCGACGACCTGTGTCGCGGATTGTCCGCCGGTTCCCATCATCACTGCTCCGCGCTTCTCAAACGAAATCGCGCTTGGCGTAATCATGCCCGCACCGGGGACCGTTCCACCGCCTAGCGGTGAAGACTGTGCCGCGCCGTCCCGGGCAATCCGGAAAATTGTCCCGTAGTCGGCGCCGAAGGGTAACTGTGTTTCGATCTGATCCTGCGCCTTGCGGAGCGCCGCGCGGATCCGGTTATTGCTGAGTGAATCCGGAGGTTCGAGAGCGGCCGCTTCCGGCTTGCCCAAAGTCATCTTGAACAAATAGAAAGCGAGCGCGTCCGTGGACATCGCCTCGGCCCGCCGATTCCAGCCAGTGAGCCTGCGGACGAACGGCAACTCGGGTGCGACCTTGGCCAGGCGCGCCTGCCAGGTTTCCGCCTTGTAAACGTCCGTTGAGAACGCCAGATCGACAGCACGGCCGAACGGCCAGGTGTTTTGCGACGCGAGAACCTTCCTCGCGGCAGCTTCCGATTCGGCTATCGTGCGGGGCTGAAGCAGCACACCGTCCGTAGGGTGCTTGCCGGAGCTGTCGTAAATCTCGCCATCCGACGCGCCGATCAAAGCGGTTCCGGGAATCTGTCCGAGGCGAAGCGCTGTTTGCGCCTCGGCCATCGTGTGCGCGCTCATCATGGCCCAGGCTTGCTCGAGCGCCCGCGCGCCGGCGAGCTCCTGCGAGCCGCTCCATCCGATCGCGACGGAAGCGCTGTGTCCGACCAAGGGAAACGGCACGCCCGCAGGCGCCACGCCCGAAACCGCGAGCTGGTCGTCCGAGGCGTATAAGCGCATTTCGTACGGGCGCCCGTCTTCGTTCCATGCGCTGAGCGGATCCAGGATCGCAATGACGCTGCCCGTGGAGCTCCGAGCCGGACCGATCAGGACATCGCTCGATCCGTGAATGGTCGTGAACGCGCGCCGGCTGAAGGCGACCACCATGGCCGGCGTGATCGCGATGGAGCGCCGGTCAGCGTGCTCCATCAGGTACCGGTTCACTCCCGCGCAGAACGCCTCGACGATGGCCTGCACTTGAGGCGAAAACCGCGCCTCCTCGCCGCGCGCGCCTTCAAAATTCCGGAGGAGAGCGCCGGCGCGATCCTCGGCTTGAGCATATCCGGCGCCGAATGCCGCGCCGGCAGCCGTACGGGCATAAATATGAGGCGTTCCGAAATGGTCGCGGAGTATTTCGACGGTTTCAGCGCTCGCCGCGCCGATACACGTCAGCAGCAACAGCAGAAGAACACGCACCGGAATGGCAAAACCGCGCTTAGCGGTTGTCTTCGTCGATGGCGATCTTCAGGGCCCGCAGGAATTTTTGATCCTGCGAAGTAAGCTTGATCTTCCCCACCCTGCGCCGTCCAGCTTCGGGTTGGGATTCCAGTTCCACCGTCTCTTCGGTCTCTTCCGTCTCTTCGTTTTCTGCGCGCTTGTTGAACCCGATGGTGGCTTCCAGAACCAGGAAGACGTCATAGCCGGCGCGTTTGATTTCCCCAATCGCGGCGGCAATACGGTCGGAGTCGGAAAGTGATTCGTTGATCGCGTTTCCCAACTCTTGCATGAGATCTTTCAAGCGATCTTCCAATTGTTTCCTCGTTTCTGCCGCTCGAACCCCGTCCACGGGCTCGATGCCACCTTCAGCATACCACCCGATTTTCAGCAGGTCGATCTGCCTTCTTCTACTTTCCTTACATCGGCAGCGGCGTCGGTCTCTGTTAGGATGAGGAGTGCAATGAACGTACCCAAGCGCGGCATGCTGGGCCGTTTTGTAGAACACGTCATGCCCGGCGTGGTGCGCCCGCTGCGCGTGTTGTGGCACGAAATCATCGGCTTTATATTCATCGTTTTGGCAGTGATCTTTGGATCTTCCGCGCTGCGCAATTACCGCCTGCTGCAGACCGAACAAGTCAGCTTGCTGAAACTGGGAGTCTCCTTCTTCCTGCCCCTTTTGATGGCTTACTTCGGCGTCACGTCTTTCCTGCGAGCCCGAAAAATCTCGCGTTCATGAGCGATCGCGCTGAGTTGCCCGGCCAGTTCCCCTTCACCCGAGGAATTCATCCGACGATGTACCGCGGCCGGCTTTGGACCATGCGGCAGTACGCCGGATTCGGATCGGCCGAGGAAAGCAATCGCCGCTACCGGTTCCTGCTGTCGCAAGGGATCACGGGATTGTCCGTCGCGTTCGATCTGCCCACGCAGATGGGCATGGATTCGGATCACCCTTTGGCCGCGGGCGAAGTCGGGCGGGTGGGCGTGGCGATCTGCTCGCTCGCCGATATGGAGACGCTGCTGGACGGCATCCGGCTGGATCAAGCCACAACGTCGATGACAATTAACTCGACGGCCGCGATCCTGCTTGCGCTGTACGTTCTGGTAGCGCGGCGGCAGGGGGCCGATCTTCGGAAGCTTTCCGGCACCGTGCAGAACGACATCCTGAAGGAGTACATCGCCCGCGGAACGTACATTTATCCGCCGCGTCCCGCCATGCGGATCATCACCGACCTGTTCGCATGGGCCAGTGCGGAATTACCCGAATGGAACACGATTTCGATCAGCGGCTATCACATCCGCGAAGCCGGATCGACGGCGATTCAGGAAGTCGCGTTCACGCTGACGAACGCGATTGCTTATATCGAGGCTGCGATCCGCGCGGGGCTGAGCGTGGATGCGTTCGCGCCGCGGCTCTCGTTTTTTTTCAATGCCCATAGCGATTTCCTGGAGGAGATCGCCAAATATCGCGCCGCGCGCCGCCTGTATGCGCATTTGATGAAAGAACGTTTCGCCGCGAAGGATCCACGTGCGATGATGATGCGCTTTCATACGCAGACTGCCGGATCGACGCTGACGGCCCAGCAGCCCGACGTGAACGTGGTGCGTGTGGCGCTCCAGGCGATGTCCGCAGTGCTTGGCGGCACCCAGTCGCTGCACACGAATTCCCGCGACGAAGCTCTGGGGCTGCCCACGGAGGAAGCCGCGCGGCTGGCGCTGCGGACCCAGCAGATCCTTGCTCATGAGAGCGGCATTACGAAAGTCGCGGATCCGCTGGGCGGCAGCGTTTACGTCGAGGAACTGACGGACAAAATCGAGCGCGGGGCACGCGAGTATCTTGACCGGATCGACGCGCTGGGGGGAACGCTGGCCGCAATCGAGAAAGGCTGGATTCAGGCCGAGATCCAGAACGCGGCTTACGACTTTCAACAGCGCGTGGAGCGCGGCGAGAGGATCGTGGTCGGCGTTAACCGTTTCCAGCAGGAAAACGAGCATGCGCCGGCGCCACAGCATATTGACCCGGAGATCGAACGCCAGCAGGTCGTGCGTCTGCGCCAGATGCGCGCGTCGCGGAAACAAGGCGCAGTAGAGTCACTCTTGAATGAGCTGGAACGGTGCGCCCGAGGCTCGGAAAATCTGATGCCGCGGATTCTCGCGGCCTGCGAAGCCTTCGCCACTGTGGGCGAGATTTCGGATCGTCTGCGGAGGGTTTTCGGCGAATACCGTGAAGCCTGAAGTTCACATCGTCGGCGGTGGATTGGCGGGCTGCGAAGCGGCCTGGCAAATTGCGCGCTCGGGCGCGCGCGCCGTGCTGCACGAAATGCGACCGGTGCGGACGACTCCAGCCCATAAGACCGATGCGCTGGCGGAGCTCGTTTGCAGCAACTCGCTCAAGAGCGAGCAGGAGAATACCGCGCCCTGGTTGCTCAAAGAGGAATTGCGGCGCTTGGGCTCGCTGCTGATCGGCGAGGTCGCGCCTCAGACGCGAGTGCCCGCGGGGCATGCTCTCACGGTGGACCGCGAAGCCTTCGCTGCGCGGGTTACGGCGGCGATCGAAAAGAATCCCGCCATCGAAATCCGGCGCGAGGAGGTTACAAATCTCGATCCGGAGCACCTCTGGATCGTCGCCAGCGGACCGCTGACTTCCGACGCCCTTGCGGCGGAAATCGCGCGAATCACCGGGTCGCAGCGTCTCTTCTTCTACGACAGCATCAGTCCGATTGTGGATGCCGAATCGATCGACATGTCGATCGCGTTCGCGGCCTCGCGCTACGGCAAGTCGCTGGACGGCACGGCCGACTATCTCAACTGTCCGCTCAACAAAGCGGAGTACGATGCATTCCTGGACGCGCTGGTAAGCGCGAGCAGCGTTCCCGCCCACATCGGGGAGGATCGCGTAACCTACTTCGAAGCTTGCCTGCCGATCGAGGAGATCGCGCGGCGCGGGCGCGACACGCTCCGCTTCGGCCCCATGAAACCGATGGGACTGACCGACCCGCGCACAGGGCGGCGGCCCTACGCCGTGGTGCAGCTTCGCAGCGAAAACGCGCGTGCGGGCAGCTACAACCTGGTCGGATTCCAGAACCACATGCGCTTCGGGGAACAGGAGCGCGTGTTGCGGATGATTCCGGGTTTGCAGAACGCCGAATTCCTGCGCTTCGGCCAGGTGCACCGGAACACATACATCAATGCGCCCGCGCTCCTCACTCCCACCCTGCAGCTGCGGGCCAACCCGTGCGTGTTCTTTGCAGGCCAGATTTCGGGTGTGGAGGGATACGTCGAATCGATCGCAACGGGGCTGGTCAGTGGAGTGGGCGCGGCGGCACTTGCCATTGGCGAACCGCTGCGCGAATTTCCGCGAGAAACCGCCGTGGGATCGCTCTGTGTGTATGTCTCGGGCGCGGACCCCGCAAATTATCAACCAGCGAACATCACCTTCGATCTGCTGCCGAAGCTCGAAAATCCGCCACGGGACCGGAAAATCCGCCACGCCGAAGTCTGCCGCCGGGCGTTGGCCGCGCTCGAGCAGCATCTGTACTCGCATGCCTGAAGCGCCGCGATCCGCTCTCGAAGGCGCCATCGAACGCTATCTCAGCGATCTTCGCTTGCAAAACGCATCCGCGCATACCCTGCGAAACTATGCAAGCGATCTGGAACAGTTCACCTGCTATTTCTCGCCTAAAGGCCAGCAGCCGCCGGCGCCCGCTGAATTCACCGTGCTGCATTTGCGCGAATGGATGGGCGATCTCTACCACCGCCGGCTGAGTCCGGTTTCCGTGCGGCGAAAGCTGGCAGCAGTCCGCTCGCTTTTTCAATTCCTCGCCAAGCAGGGCCTCGTGCCTTCGAACATTGCCCGGCTGGTGAAGACGCCGAAGGCTCCGCAACGCCTGCCGGCGGTGCCGACAGCCGAACAGACCAACGACTTGATCAACGCCGTCGCCGAGGATCGCCTCGAAAGACCGTTCCCGGAACGCGACCGGTTGATTTTCGAACTGCTGTACGGCTGCGGGCTGCGCATCAGCGAACTGGTGGGGCTCGATCTGGACGATTTCGATTTTCGGGAGCAGTGGATCCGCGTGCGCGGCAAAGGACGCAAGGAGCGGCAGGTTCCGTACGGAGCGACAGCGGCAGCGGCACTCGAAAAATATCTCAACGTGCGCTCAGCGAAGGGAAAGGAACGAGCGCTGCTGGTGAACCGGCTCGGAACGCGTCTCTCGGATCGCGGCGCGCGCGGCATCGTGAAACTGTACGCGCGCCTGATCTCGGGCGACGCGTCGATGCATCCGCATAGCCTGCGCCACGCCTTCGCCACGCACCTGCTGGCCGACGGAGCGGATCTACGCGCGATCCAGGAACTGCTGGGCCACGCGCGCCTGGCGACCACCCAGAAGTACACGCAGGTGTCGCTGACGGATCTGATGGCGGTGTACGATCGCGCGCATCCGAAGGCCAAAAAGCAGCGCTAGAATTTAAGAGACCAACCGTGCTTGCCAACACTATATTTGAAGGCGCCTTGAACCAGATCCTTGATGTGGCAAAGCGGTTTTCTGCGATCCTCCAGGCCGCCGGCATTCCCTGCCGCGTGGTCGGTGGTCTAGCTGTGTTTCTCCACGTAGACCGCGTCAATCCGCTTGCCTCCCGGCTCACAAGAGATGTGGACGTGGCGATCGACCGGCGGGATCTGGAGGCGATCAAAGCCGCGGTTGAGCCGCACGGATTCAAATACCGCCATGTAGCCAGCGTCGACATGTTTCTTATTGCTGAGAGTCCCACCGCTCGAAGCGCGGTTCACGTGCTATTTGCCCGGGAAAAAGTTCACCGGGAGGACATTGAGGGTGTCCCCGCGTCGGACCCTGTGCTGTCCCAGGAAGGCTTCTTCATTGCACCGGTTGCTGATCTCGTCCACATGAAGCTCACCAGCTTCCGTCTGAAAGACAAAGTCCACATCCAAGATATGGACAGCGTCGGACTCATCACTCCAGAGATCGAAGCCGGACTCTCCGAGCCGCTCCGCGCCCGGCTGGCCGAAGTTCGGGCGACGGAATAGCGCACAGGGCGCGGCGGGTTTTGCCGCGATCCGTTGTGCGCTTTAAGAAGTAAACGTTCGCTCACGCCCATGCTGTCCCATTTGCGGACACCTCCCTTCGACCAACCCTGCTGAAATAGCAGGACTTCTTTGCGGCACGAAACCTGCCTCAAATCCGTCAGTAGATCATGACAGCCATCGCGGAGTTGCCCGTGTCAGTTGCGTCCCCCGTTACGCGCCCGTATCGGATCCTGGTTTGCGATGACCAGCCGGATGTGCTCCACGCCATCGAGCTTCTGCTCAAAGGCGCTGGATACGAGGCCGTCACCGTGGACTCCCCCAAGGCTCTGCTGCGGCGCGCCCGCTCGGAAGATTTCGATTTGATTCTGGCCGATCTGAACTACACGCGCGATACCACCTCAGGCGACGAAGGCCTGGATCTACTTGCGGGACTCGATGCGCAGGGGAATCAGGCGCCGGTGATCGTCATGACCGCGTGGGGAAGCATCGATCTCGCGGTAGAAGCGATGCGCCGCGGCGCGTGCGACTTCGTGCAAAAGCCGTGGGACAATGCGCGCGTCCTGGCGGCCATCCGCAAGCAAGTGGACGCAGAACGGCACAGGCAGTCCGAACTTGAAATCGCTGCCAGCGTTCAACAAAAGCTGTTCCCTGCTTCCGGGCCTCGATTGCGCACCATCGACTACGCCGGTGCATGTTTGCCGGCCAGAGGGGTGGGCGGAGATTATTACGATTTCCTCAATCTAGGCGACGGGTCTCTCGGACTCGTGCTCGGCGACGTCTCCGGGAAGGGAATGCCAGCGGCGCTGCTGATGGCCAACCTTCAAGCCTGCTTCCGCACGCAAGCGGCAGCGGGTTCGAAGCGGCCCGCGGAAATCCTGGAAGCCGTGCACCGGCATTTCTATACATCCACGCAATCCGACCGCTTCGCCACGTTGTTTTTCGGCATCTATGACGACCGCACGCGCCGGATGCGCTATACGAACTGCGGCCACTGCCCGCCGCTGCTTCTGCGCGCGAACGGCAGCGTTGAAAGGCTGGAACCGACGGCTATCATGCTGGGCGCTTTCGAAGATTGGAGCTGCGGCGAGGACGAAGTCACCCTCCACGCCGGCGATACGCTGGTTCTGTATTCGGATGGCGTGACCGAAGCCGTCAACGAAACCGGCGATGATTTCGGCGAGGAGCGCGTAATCGATGCGGTTCGAAACTCCACGGCGAACAATGCGAACGACCTGGTCGGAGCGATCGTGAATGCTGTAGCCTCGCACAGCGGCGCGGCTCGCCTGGATGACGTTACCGTAACTGCGATTTGCGCGGTCTAGGCCGTTTCAGGCCCGCGCCTGGTAGGCCGCCTCAGAAGTCGATACCCGGATCTTTTCGCCCTCGTTGATAAACGGCGGCACCTGCACCACCAGGCCGGTTTCGCACTTTGCGGGCTTGGTCACGTTGGAAACCGATGCACCTTTGATCCCCGGCTCGGTTTCGACCACCGTCAGATCCACCGTAGCTGGAAGTTCCACGCTGATCGGTTTCCCTTCGTAGAATTCCACGTTCACTTTCAGATTGGGAATCAGGAAATTCGTGGCGTCCCCGAGCAGATCCTTCACCAGGTGCATCTGCTCGAAGGTCTCGGTGTTCATGAAGTAGAAGTACTCGCCGTCGTCGTAGAGATATTCCATCTCCTGCTCATCGAGCGATGCTTTTTCCACCTTGTCTTCCGACGAAAACCGGTGCTCGATCATGGTGCCGCTTTTGAAGTTCCGCATCTTCACCTGGACAAAGCCGCGCAGGTTGCCGGGCGTGCGGTGCTCCATCTTGAAGACCGAGTAAAGGTCGTTGTTGAACTTAATCACCATGCCTGGACGGAGCTGTGTTGACGTGATTTGCATAAGGGGAAGTCTCATTTTATCAGAGGCGTTGAAAATTCCCGAATTTCTGGTTGACAATGTATTACTACACTAGTACACTAGATATCGAGATGACCAGGACGGAGATGCCCTTCGAATTCAGACTGGATGCCCGCAGCGGCGTGCCGGTCTACCGTCAGCTCATCGATCAGGTACAGGCCGGAATCGCTTCAGGATTCCTGGCTGCCGGAAATCAGCTCCCTACGGTGCGTCAGGTAGCCGTCGATCTGGCGATCAACCCTAACACTGTTCTGCGGGCCTACCGGGAGCTCGAAATCCGCGGCGTTCTGGACACGCACCAGGGCACCGGCACGTTTATCGCGGAGCGCAAAATCCCGCAGGACGAAGGCGAGCGCGAGCGCCAGTTGGAGCAACTGGTGACCGAATTCGTCGCGCGCGCGGGCGCCGGGGGATTCACGGTCAAGGAACTATTGGAAAGGTTACGGGAACGGATTCCCGAAACGGAAAAGAGGACCAAATGATCTTCACACGCTCGACACGAAAGCAGATTCCGGTGAGTGGTCCCGGCGCGGCTCTGCTCGTGGCCTTCCTGGTGGCCGGCGGTGTAACGGGGGTCGTACTCCGCAACCCGATCCCGGTCATCGCAGGCCTGCTGATCGGGATGTATTGCTTGTTCGCGGTGAAGGTCATCAATCAGTGGGAAAAGGCTGCGCTGTTGCGTTTAGGAAAATACGCGGGCCTGCGCGGGCCGGGAATGTTCTGGATCATTCCCGTGATCGATACTCTGAGCACTTATGTCGATCAGCGCATCCGCGTAACGGATGTTTCCGCAGAATCCGCATTGACGCGCGACACGGTCCCGGTGAACGTGGACGCGATCGTGTTCTGGGTGGTGTGGAACGCGGAGAAATCCATTCTCGAAGTAGCGAATTTTGCCGAGGCCGTGACGCTGGGAGCGCAAACCGCGCTGCGGGAATGCATCGGACGGCACGAGCTCGCGCAGCTATTGACGGAGCGCGAAACGCTCGGAAACGCATTGCAGAAGGTGCTCGATGAGAAGACCAACCCCTGGGGGATCACCGTCCAGTCCGTGGAAATTCGCGATGTGAAGATCCCGCAGGCCCTGGAAGACGCGATGTCGCGCCAGGCGCAAGCCGAGCGCGAGCGGCAGGCGCGCATCATCCTGGGCGACGCCGAAACGCAGATCTCGAACAAATTCGCGGAAGCGGCCGCCGTGTATCGCGATAATCCCGTCGCGCTACACCTGCGCGCCATGAACATGCTTTACGAAGCCATCAAAGAGAAGGGTTCGATGGTCATCGTTCCTTCGTCGGCCGTCGAGACGATGGGGCTGGGCGGCATGCTGGCGACCACGACATTAGCGAAGAACCAGTAGGAGTGCGCTGTGACAACGTTGCGAACCTTGGTCATTTTTGCAAGAAGCCTGGTGATTTTGACCATCGTCATCGCTGGCGCCGCAGTGATCGATTCGCTGCTCGCCGACGCCTGGCGCGACATGGCGACATTCTCACAGACAGTTCGAACTACGAGGTAGTGAGTATGAGCGAGGTAGTGCGTATGAATAACGACACACAGAATCCGCAAATCGACATCTCGAAAATCGTCATCGGCGGGGGCCTTGGAGGAGCGCTCGTAGCCGCTGCGACGGTCTTGATCATTCTGCTCGGGCTTCCCGAGTTGGGGTACTTCCTTGGCGGTGCGGTCGCTTTCGGAAGCGCGATCGCGCTCGTCCTGCGCTTGGCCCGGTCGAGGACCTCAGCCGCACCTCGCGGCACGTCCCTCCACTTGCTCACTCGTTGATGCCGAGCACGGGCTTGCGGCGCAGCTCTTCCAGCTCGCGCAGGCGCTTCTCCTTGCGCTTGCGCGCCGACCACCGGCTGAGGCGGGAAAACACCAGAACAAAAATCACCAGCAGGATCGCCTCGAGTGTCGAAACTCGGTGGCCACTCCGGAGCACGTAAAGGAACAGGCCGCCCAGGACGATCACAGCGCCGATAACCAGCAGCGGATGGGGCAGGTCAACATTACGCCGCGCAAACTTACCTTGCGGGACGCTCATACCGACGAACATATCACGCGGCGTGCTGTAACATGAAAAGTACACCCGATGATTCCGGAAACGATTCCCGAAGGACTCACTTTCGACGACGTTCTCCTGCTTCCGGCCCGCAGCAGCGTCGTCCCGGCCCAGACCGACACGCGCACCTGGATCACCCGCAAGATCGGCCTGAATATCCCGATTGTCAGCGCGGCGATGGACACGGTGACGGAATCGCACCTGGCCATCGCGCTCGCGCAGCAGGGCGGACTCGGCTTGATTCACCGCAACATGTCCATCGAGCGCCAAGCGGAAGAAGTCGATCGCGTGAAGCGCTCGGAAAGCGGGATGATCGTCGATCCGGTCACGATTGATCCCGAACAGAAGATTTCCGACGCGCTCAACGTGATGAAGCGCTACCGCATCTCGGGCGTGCCGGTGACCAAGAACGGCAAGCTGGTTGGGATTCTCACCAACCGCGACCTGCGTTTCGAGACGCGCTACGATCTGCCGATTTCGGCTGTGATGACCAAGGAGAACCTGATCACGGTCGGCGTCGGAACCACGCTCGAAGAAGCGGAAGCGATTCTGCACCAGCACCGCGTCGAAAAACTGCTGGTGGTGGACGATCACTACAATCTCAAGGGCCTGATTACGGTCAAGGACATCCAGAAGAAGCTCAAGTATCCCAACGCCGCCAAGGACGCACAGGGACGCTTGCGTGTGGGCGCTGCGGTCGGCTCTTCCGGCGATTTTTTGGAGCGCGCGCAGGAGCTGGTGAAGAAGAAAGTCGACGTGCTGGCGGTCGATTCGGCGCATGGCCACCAGGAACGCGTGCTCGAAGCGGTGGCTTCGCTGAAACGAGCGCTGCCCAATGTCGAGTTGATCGCGGGCAACGTCGCCACGAAGCAAGGCGCGTGCGACCTGATCGGTCTGGGCGCGGACGGAATCAAGGTCGGTATCGGCCCAGGATCCATCTGCACTACTCGAGTAGTCAGCGGCGCTGGAGTTCCCCAGATCACCGCGATCGCCGAGTGTTCGAAAGCCACTCAGGGCAGCGGAGTGCCGCTGATCGCCGATGGCGGCATCAAGTTTTCGGGCGATATCACAAAAGCGATCGCCGCGGGCGCCGATTGCGTGATGATCGGCAGCCTTCTGGCCGGCACCGAAGAAAGCCCCGGTGAAACGATTCTGTACCAGGGCCGCACGTTCAAGAGTTATCGCGGCATGGGGTCGATCGGCGCCATGAGCCAGGGTTCGGCCGATCGCTACTCGCAGGAAGGCAGCGGAAAACTGGTTCCCGAGGGTATCGAAGGCCGCGTCCCCTACAAGGGCCTGTTGGCCGAGCTCGTGTATCAACTCGTGGGCGGGCTGCGCTCCGGAATGGGCTACTGCGGTTGCGGAACGATCCAGGAATTGCGCGAGCGCGCCCAGTTTGTGCGCGTGACCTCGGCCGGGCTGCGCGAGAGCCACGTGCACGACGTGATCATCACCAAAGAAGCTCCCAACTATCGTCTTGAGTAACAGCGGACCCTCCAGGACATCGCTGTATGTCGCCGCGGGACGCGCTCTCGGCGCGCGCGAGCCCGACGAATCCGTGCGCAACCCGGATTATCTGGCGGAGCGCCTGCTCGGTCCGGAAGAACGCGCCCTGGTCGCCGATCAGGCCGTGGTGCAGGCGCTCGATCAGGACTACGCCGAGGCGCGGCAAAATCTCGAAGCCATGGGCTCCGCGATGATGATGCTGATCCGCACCCGCTTCATCGAAGAACGCCTCGAACAAGCCGTTCGGGATGGTGCGTCGCAAGTAGTGATTCTCGGCGCAGGATTCGACACGCGCGCCTATCGACTTGCGGAGCTGCTAAAGGACGCACGCATATTCGAAGTCGACCGGCCTGCGATGCAGCAGTACAAGAGGCGGCGCATCGCCGAGACCGCCACTCAGGTCCCGCCGAACCTGACGTATGTGCCGGTCGATTTCCGGCACGACAACCTGGGCGATGCTCTGCGATCCGCTGGGCACGATCCCGCGCGCAAGACCTTCTTCATTTGGGAAGGCGTGACGATGTATCTTCCAGAGACTGCCGTCGAGGAAACGCTCCGTTGGGTGGGAGCGCAGGCCACCGGGAGCACTATCGTTTTCGACTTCGTGGGAGCGAGAGTCATCGAGTTCATGAAGACCGTGGACGTGAACACGCTTCCCGAGGCCGCCCGGAAAGCGATCGAAAGAATCCAGCGCCTGGAAGCCGGGGAGCCGTGGATTTTTGGTTTGCTCGAAGACGGCGAAGCGGAGTTCCTCGGCAAGTTCGGGCTGAAGTTGCGGGAACTGCTGCCCGTCGGCGGCGAGAAGTCGCGCCAAAGTTACCTGACTCGCAGCGACGGGACGCCGTTTATTCCCATCCCGGAAGGCCCGCGTCCTGCGCAGGCGCAGCGTCCGCCGTATTGCTTAGCCGAAGCCTTCGTTCCGTAGTTCGCGTTTATTTGCGTTCATTCGCGGCCTGGAGGATCCGCGCGGCCAGTTCGCCGGCGGCCAGCCGCACGCGCACATCGGAGCCCACTGGAGCGTCGGCGGGTGATTTCACGATCGTGCCGTCCCGTTCCACGATCGCGTAGCCCCGCTCCAGGATTTTGAGCGGACTCAACTGCGTCAGATGCGCCGTGAGCGGCAAGAGCGAGCCGCCAGCGCCGGCCACCCGCCGTCGGATCGCCTGGGTTAAGCGCGACTCCTGCGTTTCCAGCCGCCGGCGGGCTTCGGCGAATTGCAGCCGCACATCGCGCTGCACAAGTCTGGCCGCGATTGCATCGAGCGACCGCTTTCCACTGTTTACTACGCGCCGAACAGCATCTCGCAGCGCATACTCCAGCTCATCAATCCGCTGCATGCGGCGACCTAAGGTCCGATGCAGCCGCGCCGGATCGATCGCCACGGAATGAAACTGCCGGGCCCGCAGGGCGAGCGTCAGGCGAGCCGCCTGGCGCAGTCTCGCCCCGGCTCCTGCGAGCGCGTCCAACAGGCTTTGGCGCGTACACACGACCAGCTCCGCGGCAGCCGAAGGCGTCGGCGCGCGCAGATCCGCTGCGAAATCCGCGATGGTGAAATCCGTCTCGTGCCCTACCGCGGAAACCACCGGGATGGGCGAGGCGGCGATCGCGCGCGCGACGCGCTCCTCGTTGAACGCCCACAGATCCTCGAGGGAGCCGCCGCCGCGCGCCACGATCACAACTTCCGGCCAGCCGGACGCACCGAAGTACTCGATCCCTGCGGCGATCTGTTCGGCCGCACCTTCGCCCTGCACCTGAGCAGGATACAGGCGGATGTGGCGCCCCGGACAGCGGCGCTCGAGAACGTGGAGCATGTCTCGGATCACTGCTCCGGAGGGAGACGTGACGATGCCGATCCGCTCCGGCAGTGAGGGCAGCGGGCGTTTGCGCGCCGCGTCGAATAAACCCTCGGCAGCCAGCTTCCGCTTCAACTGCTCGAACGCCAATTGCAGCGCGCCATGGCCCTGCGGCTCGAGTGCCTCCACGACGAGCTGCACCTCGCCGCGGCCCTCATACACATCGATGCGCCCGCGAGCCAGCACCGCCACGCCGTCCTGCGGCTTGAACTTGAGATAACGTGCAGTGGTCTTGTAGCAGACGCAGCGGATCTGGGCGGCTTCGTCTTTCAGAGTGAAGTAGTAATGCCCGCTCGGAGGAAGCTTCGCTCCCGAAATTTCGCCGGCGACCCAGATGTCGGAAAATTCCGCCGCGAGCGCCGCCCGCATGTCCGCGGTGAGTTCGCTGACCGTGTACGATCGCCGTTGGAGACTCCAGTCGAGAGAGATTTGCTCCATCTTTTCATTTATCGCGCACAGCGGAGCGCGGCGATAGCGGCCGCGCCCTGTGCGCTTTTCTCTATGCGTCTAGTTTAGTCGGTGGCCGTGCGACAAAGTTTTCTGTATAGTATGTGAATCATGACGGCCAAAGAAGTTCTCGAATTCGTAAAGAAGAACGACGTAAAGCAGCTCGACTTGCGGTTCACCGATCTGCCCGGCGTGCAGCAGCACGTTTCCTATCCCATCCACGAGCTGAGCGACTCCAGCTTCGAAGAAGGCTTCGGCTTCGACGGCAGCTCCATCCGCGGGTGGGCCGCCATCAACGAATCCGACATGCTGCTGGTGCCCGACCCGGCCACCGCCTTCGTCGATCCCTTCTACGAAGTCA
>JBAIXM010000210.1:0-2700 GCA_037916615.1 Bryobacterales bacterium | reverse complement strand
TACGAGTTCCTGCGCTCCATCGAACACCGCCTGCAACTTCGGCGAGGACAGCAGGTGCACCGCTTGCCCGAATCGGAAGCGGAGCTGCGCATCATCCAGCTCAGCGTCGCCGGCGAGCATGCCCGTCCCACCGAGGATACGGAAAGTTTTGTGCAGTCGGTGCGCTCGGCAATGGTGGCCGTGGCCGAGATCTACCAGCGCATCATCCACAGCCAGCAGCAGATCAAAGAAGCACCGGGCGAAGGCGAATTCCGGCTCGCAGCGCCGCAGCCGGGAAGGGAACAGTCGTACAACGATGTACTGGCGCGCCTGGCCGGCGACTCGCCGGAGCTGTACGACATCGCCGCCCGCCGCGATCTGCCCACGCACACCCGCCGCAACCTGCACCGCTTCCTGAGCGCCGCCTTCACCAGTTCGGAGCGTTACGCCGCCGTAGCGCGCGCTCCCGAGGCGATCAGCACGGCGCTGCGTATCTTTGCCGTGAGCGACTTCCTCACCGACATTCTGGTTCGGCATCCGCAGGAGATCACCACCATCGAGGAGATGGCGCAGGCGGGGTCGCCCGCCGAAGCCGGCGCGCTGTTCGCCGGAGCCTCGGAGCTGAGCGGCAACGCGGATCCGGTGTTTGGATACATCGCCACGTCCGAGGTGCCGCGCTCGGAGAAGCTTGCGGTGTTGCGCCAGCACTACCGTCATCGCGTGTTCGCCGCCGGGGCGCGCGACGTGATGGAGCTGCGTCCGGTGTACGACTCGCTGGCGGAGATGACTTCCGCCGCCGACAACGCGATCGCCGCGGCGCTGGCCATCGCCGAGCCTCCGCCGGGATTCGCGGTGCTCGCGCTGGGACGTTTGGGATCTTCGGAGTTCGACGTAGCCTCGGACGCCGACCTGCTGTTCGTCCGCAGCGACGAAGTGGAACCGCGCGAGTCCGCACGGGTAGCCGAGAAGATGGTGGAAGCGCTGGCAGCGTACACCATCGACGGCACGCTGTTCGCGGTGGACCCGCGGCTGCGTCCGCGCGGCGCAGAAGGCGAACTGGTCAGCACGCCCGCAGCGCTCTTGCAGTACTTCGCCCAGGAGGCGCAAGCCTGGGAAGCGCTGACGTACACCAAACTGCGTTACGTCGCCGGATCGGAAGCGCTGGCCGCAGAAGCCATACGCGCCGTCGAGGAGCACATGTCGCGGTTCGCGACGAGCGCTGCGTTCGCCGGCGATGTACGGGCGATGCGTGCCAAGCTGGAGAAGACCACGGAGCCCAACTTTAAGCTCGCGGCCGGAGGGTTCTACGACATTGACTTCATCGCGTCGTACCTGCTGGTCGTCAGGCAGATTCAGGACATCAACGGGAACATCCGCGAGCGTCTGCACGGGTTGGCGGAGCGCGGGTTACTGAGCGACAGCGATTGCGCCACCCTCGATGCCGGCGCCGAACTGCTGCGAACCCTGGAACACGTAATCCGGCTTGTCGTGGGCAAGGCGCGCAAGTCGAGACCAGCGGGCGAGTATGCGCGGCGTACGGTGGAGCAGTTCACGGCGCGGATCATGGGGCGGAGTTTTCCGCGCGGGCTCGCGCATGAAATGGAGCAGACCTTCGGGGCTGTGCGTGAGGCTTACGACCGGCTGGTGCCGAGGACGTAACCATACGCAGTCCGCAGAGCAGCACAGAGGAATCGCACGAACGATTTACTTTTCCCGCATACGTTCTCTCGCGGCAGTACAATGAAAAGACTCAATTCCCGGTACACGCTCCGGAGTGATTCACGTCACAAATCCGTGTGACGGGTTACCTACTTGGAAACCGCAAGGCGTTCGATAATTTCCGGTCTTTACAAAATTTTGGAGGTGTTAGATGGCGGCTTCATACAACGGTGTTCCTCTGCCTAAAGAGGGGACCAAGATCAGTTACAGCAACGGGAAGTACACCATTCCCGACAAACCGATCATTCCCTTTATCGAGGGCGACGGGACCGGTCGTGATATCTGGAAGGCGTCGGTGCGGGTGTTTGATGCTGCCGTCGAGAAAGCGTACGGAGGCAAGCGCAAGATCGCGTGGTACGAAATCTTCGCCGGCGAGAAAGCGATGAGCCAGTTCAAGACCTGGCTGCCGAACGACACCATCGAAGCGATGAAAGAACTGCGCGTCGGCATCAAGGGACCACTGACCACCCCGGTCGGCGGCGGAATACGTTCGTTGAACGTGGCGCTGCGGCAGATCCTGGACCTGTATGCCTGCGTGCGTCCGGTGAAGTGGCTGGGCGCGCCCAGCCCGGTGAAGCACCCGGACCGCATGCATCTGATCATCTTCCGCGAAAACACCGAGGACGTGTACGCAGGCATCGAGTGGGCCGAAGGCACTCCGGAAGCGAAGAAGCTCATCACCTTCCTGAATAGCGAATTGCTGAAGGGCACCAACAAGCAGATCCGGACCGATTCCGGCGTCGGCATCAAGCCGATTTCGATTACCGGGACCAAGCGCCTGGTACGCCGCGCCATCCAGCACGCGCTGGAGAACGGGCTCAAGAAGGTCACGCTGGTACACAAGGGCAACATCCAGAAATTCACCGAAGGCGCGTTCCGCTTGTGGGGCTACGAGCTGGCAACCAGCGAGTTCCGCAACCAGGTGGTAACCGAACGTGAGAGCTGGATCCTCGACAACAAGGATAAGAATCCCAACATCACCATCGAGCAGAACGCCAACCT
>JBAIXM010000209.1:0-5681 GCA_037916615.1 Bryobacterales bacterium | reverse complement strand
ATACTGCGGGGCGCAGGCGGAATTGATGGAGCGGCGACCGGAACCGGCTGCGAACTCTGGGCTGCCGCGACCACGCTGCTGGTTTCCGCCGAAGGCGTCGCGGAAGGTGTGTTCTGCTGCGAGGGATCCCAGCCCGAAACCAGCGTGCGCCCGCCGCCATGCAGATGGCATATCTGCAAAGGCTGGCTTCCGGTGATGAAGACCTCGCTACGGACCTTGTCCATGGGGCAATTTGGCGCCGCGAGTTCGCCCGTACTCTCGTCGATATCGGCTGTGACCACGCCATCCGGCGGCTGGAACGGATGCACGTTCTTATACGCCGCGTGCTGATGCGCGCGCTTCATGAATTCGGTCCAGATGGGCAGCGCGCTCTTGGCCCCTTCCAGCTTGAAGTCGCGATTGTCGTCGAAACCCACCCACACGATGCAGATGATCTTCGAAGTGAATCCCGCGAACCAGCCGTCGCGCGAGGTTCCGGTCTTTCCGGCCGCCGGAAGCACGAAACCCATGGAACGCGCGCGGGCGCCGGTGCCGGTTCCGCGCAGAACATCTTCCATCATGTTCTCGACTACGTAGGCAACCCGAGGATCCAGGGCTTGTTTCCGTTCAGGCTTCGCTAGAAACGCCGTGGCGCCGTTGCGGTCGCGAATCGCTTTGATGAAGCCCGATTTCAGCAGATCGCCGCCATTCGGGAAAACCGTGTATGCGCTCGCGATTTCGAGGGGCGTCACGTCGTAAGAGCCAAGCGCGATCGAAGGCGTCGGCTGGATATCGTCATTCAAGCCGACCGCGCGCGCCACGTCCGCGACCTTGTCGTAGCCGACCATCTCGGCCACCTTTACCGCGGGAATGTTCTTGGAATGGGCCAGGGCGTAGCGCAGCGTCATCAGCCCTTCGAATTTGTCGCCGAAGTTGCTGGGCGTATAGGAACGGGTCCCGTTTTCGTACCAAAACGTCGTTTCTTCATCGACGACGGTCGTGGCTGGCGTGAGCACCGTGTGCGCGGTCGGATCGAGGGCGCTCGCCATTCCCGCGGCATACACGAACGGCTTGAACGACGATCCCGGCTGCCGCTTCGCGATCACGTGGTTCAACTGGCTGACACCGTATCGGCGCCCGCCGACGACAGCCAGAGGCTCTCCGGTTTCCGCCGAAAGCGCCACCAGCGCGACTTGCGCCAGAGGGAACTCGTCCGTCCCATATTTCTTATTGCGCCGCTTCCATTGCTGATCGGTCTCGGCGATTCCGACGCGCACGGCTTCCACCGCGTCGTGCTGCAGTTCCAGATCCAGCGTCGTGTACACGCGATTCGAGCTGTTGTAAAAGTCGTGATCCTGGAAACGGCTCTGCAGTTCGTCATTCACCAGGTCCACGAAATACGGGGCGTCGCTTGATTCCAGCTCGCCCCGGTTCACCTCGAGCGGCATCGCGATCGCGTCCTGGTACTGGCGCTCGGTGATGAAATCGTCCTCGCGCATCATCTTGAGAACGGTGTTGCGACGGGACAGGGCCCTGTCCGGATGGCTAAACGGATTGCGGGCTCCGGGACTCTGAATCAGGCCGGCCAGCAGCGCCGCATCCGTCAGGGTGACCTTGCTGAGATCCTTGCCGAGATACACCTGCGCGCCCTCGCCAAACCCGTGAATGCTGAAACTGCCCTGGTTGCCGAGATAAATCGAATTCGCGTAGTACTCGAAGATCTGCTGCTTGGTGAGCTTCTGCTCGAGCTGCATGGTGATCAGCGTTTCCGGAATTTTACGCCGCCATCCGCGTTCCGTGCCGAGCCACAGGGTCCGGGCCAGCTGCTGGCTGATAGTCGAAGCGCCTTCCAGCCGCCCTGGATCGAACACATCGCGCCAGGCCGCGCGCGCGATGCCCACCGGATCGAAACCGGCGTGTGAGAAGAAATGCTTGTCCTCGGCCGCCAGCACCGCGTTCACCATCAGCTTCGGAATGTCGTCAAAAGCGACAATGCGGCGCTTCTCGCGCTTCTTGTCGTAAAGATTGCTGATCAGCTCCGGCTCGAGCGCGTATTGCGTGCGCTGGGTATGATCGCGAAGGGAAATAATGTCGGTCACGCGGCCGCCGGCGATCTTGATCACCGCGCCTTCCTGATCGTAGGCGTCCGGCCCCGGGTTGACCTCTACAGCGTCCGGACGAACCAGGTACCAGCCCATGCGGCTTGTGTTCGAGGCCGAATAGCCGCATCGCCGCAGATAGGCCGCGATTTCTTCTCCCGAGGCCTCCTCGCCAACCAGCACCGGCCGGGGAGCCGAGTACAGCAGGGTGGCGTTGGAAAACGGTCCGGCGCGCAACTCCCCATCGATAATTTTCGAGTAGTGCAAATAATAGTAGGCAAAAACTCCCGTTGCCGTGGCCCCCAGCAGCAGGAACAGAGCGAGGAACGTCAGGGCCCAGGGATTCCTCAGAATCCGGAAGGCCAGGGAAGTTCGCGAAATCCGCAGTTTTACGGCCAAAAGTCCGCCTTTGTGTGATTCGCCCTCACGGCGCCGTCACTTCTTCGAGTCTTCCAGGGCCACCAGCTCTTTCCACATGTCTTCGTGTGGCTCCCAGTCCGGCTCCTGATGCCCTGTGATCTGCACTTCGTCGACCTTTAGCGTTCCGTGGCCGAACGGACAAATGTATTCGGTGCGCGGGCGGCCCAGCAGGATGTGAGTCCAGTCCCCGGTCAGGATCGGCATGCGCAAACGCCGCAGGCAGGTCCGGCAGCGATAGCGCTGATCGAAAATCACGGCCCATATCACGCCGACAGCGATCAGCGTATAGGCCAGCATCACCAGCGTATAGCTGAGGTCGGTTCCAAACGGATCGGCGACCATGAACACCGGCTTCGGAGGGGGCAGAACGTGCGCAATCGTCCAGCGGAGTCCGTACAGAAACACTCCCGCCAACCCCAGTTTGGCGGCCAAGTAAGCCCAGTACTTCATATTTTCTTGGACACCGACCCTCGCCTTTAGTTTGCCACACTTTGTGCAACATAAGATGAGATTTCTGGAAGCCGAAACGTTCCATCACGCTTAAGCTGATGCATTCCCATCATGTTGGTGGTTTTCAACCATAGCCGAATTCAGGATGCGGCGAGCAAGTCTCACGGCTTCATGCGATTACCGTTTGGCCTCCGGCGTGCCTTCTTCTTTGCCGGGAACAAGTCCATGAAGCCGACCATCCTAGCGGTTCTCCTGGCAGGTGCCGCGATGCTGCCCGCCTGGGCCCAGTCGCCGGCGCCTCAGCCAGCCGATGACGGCTACGCGCCCGAACACGGCGTGGCTCGCCTCAGCGTGGTCAACGGCGAGGTCTCGATCCGGCGGGGCGATTCCGACGAACTGACGGCTGCGGCTCTCAATGGGCCTGTGGTGATGAACGACCATGTTGCCACCGGTCCCGGCGGCCGCGCCGAAGTTCAGTTCGACTGGGGCAATCTGCTCCGTGTCGGTCCGGAGACCGAAGTGCGCATGGGCGATTTGCAGGACCGCCATTATTTAGTCCAGATCGCCACCGGCACCACCAGTTTCCGGGTGCTGCGCAACAGCGGCGCCGACGTCGAAATCAGCACTCCCACCGTTTCCGTCCGGCCTTTGGAAGAAGGAACCTATCGCGTGAGCGTGATGCCCGATGGCACCACGGAAATCACGGTCCGGCAGGGCCGCGCCGATATTTTTTCTCCGCGCGGATCGGAAGTTCTGAACGCCGGCCGCACCATGGAAGCGCGGGGCGATCCGAACGACCCCGAATACATGATCCTGGGCGCGATCCCGCAGGATGAATGGGACCGCTGGAATGCCGATCGCGATCGCACGCTCGAGAGTAGCTCCAGCTATCGCTACGTGAGCCCCGACATTACCGGCGCCGAGGATCTGGACGCCTACGGCCGGTGGACCACGGACCCGCAGTACGGGCAGGTCTGGGTGCCGACCGTGGATGCGAGCTGGGCGCCATACCGCGTGGGGCGCTGGGTGTGGGTCGATTACTACGGCTGGACCTGGTTGAGCGGCGATCCCTGGGGCTGGGCGCCCTATCACTACGGCAATTGGTACATGAGCCCGTTCGGCTGGGCCTGGTATCCGGGCGTGATCGGACCGCGCTATTACTGGCGGCCGGCGCTAGTGAGCTTCTTCGGATGGGGCGGCTCCGGCGGCGGATTCAGCGTCGGCTTCGGATTCGGCGGCTTCGGATTCGGCAACGTGGGTTGGGTTCCCCTGGCGCCGTACGAGCGCTTCCGCCCCTGGTACGGACGCGGATTCAACAACACCACCATCGTGAACAACGTCACGGTGATCAACAATTATCGAAACGCGCGGTTCGTGAACGGCCGCAACGGCGTGACCAGCATCAGCGCCGGCGATTTCGGGCGTGGCCGCTCGATCAATACCGGCAATTTCGTGCGGGCCTCGAATGCGGATCTGACGCGCGCCGGGTCGGTGCAGGGAAGACTGCCCTTCAATCCAACGACCGAATCGCGGCGATTCTCGGATCGCGCGGTGAACACGCAGGCGCTGCCGCGCGTGAACGCGAATACGACGTTTGCAAGCCGCGGAGCATTTGGGAACCGGGCAGTACCTCAGGGAGCGATCGGGCAAGCGAGCCAGGGACGCCCTTCGCAAGGCTTCGGCCAGCCGAACGTGGTTCGCGGACCGTCCGATCGCGGATTTTCTCGAGGTGCGCAGGGCAACGTGCAAACCCTGCCGCAGGCGCAGCCGAACCCCGCACCCCGGCCGAACCGGGGCCAGTTCAGCGCAAACTCAAATCCGGGAAACGCGAACAATGGGCCTTGGCAGCGGTTTCCACAACAGCAGCGCAGCGCTCCCATACCGCAAGGCCGCAGCTTTCCGCAGCAGAGCTTTCCGCAGCAGAATTTTCCGCAGCAGAGCCCGCAACAGAGCTTTCCGCGACAGGAACAGCCGAGGCCTCAAGTGTTCCGCGGCGCCGAACCGCGGAGCGCTCCGCAGCAGCCGGTACGGATCAGCCCTCCGATTGTCCGCGAACGCGCCCCTGCACCAGCCGCTCAAATGAGCCGGCCTGAAGCGCCTCGCGGCGGGGGTTTTGGCGCGCCTCGTCCCCAGGGCGGAGGCGGTGGTGGCGGCAATCGAGGCGGCGGTGGTGGCAACCGCGGCGGAGGCGGAGGCAACGGTGGCGGCCATGGCGGCGGCCGGCGGTAACTAAAGTTTTTCTTCCCTCAAGAAGGCCCGGTGGTGAGTCGAATCGCCACCGGGCTATTTTTTCGACCTTGCCGGACTCGATCGAAATTCAAACTGAACCACTAGCCCTAAATAATACATAATATCTGTTATCGGAAGTACACTTGAGCCGCGTCTACCCCTCGATCGTCGACTTCAGCACCACCTCACCTTTACCCGCCCTAAGATCGACCGCCGAGATTTTCAGAGCCTCGGCCATCAAGCCCCGGATGTACCGATCATCCAGAATCGACGCCCGCGCGTCCAGCCGGATCGAGCGCACCTGATTGCCGGAGCCTTCCAGCCGGCCCTCAGGATCTTCAAGCGCCACACCTTCGAGAAAGAAGAACCGCACCCAGCGCGGATACAACACGATCGAAAACACCGGTGAGCCGCCCGCGCCGGGAGCGAACCCGACCGGCAGGTTCTGGCGGCGCTCATAGACCAGCAGCCGCGCTCCCGGAAACCGCGCCCGCAGCTTTTTCA
>JBAIXM010000208.1:0-3282 GCA_037916615.1 Bryobacterales bacterium | reverse complement strand
CAGCCCGGGCTGCGGACGCCAGCGGTCCACGGCATCGAGCGCCGCCTCCTCGGAGGGAAAGAAAACGACGCCCCCCAGGATCTCGCCTGGAGCGGGAAGCAACTGAAGCTCCGCTTCGGTCACTACTCCGAGGGTCCCTTCGCTGCCTACAAAGAGGTCGACGAAGTCCATGCCAGGCTCGAGCCGGTATCCGGCCGAATGCTTGCGCGTTTGTGGCAAGGCGATCCTCGGGACTTCAAAGTCCACTTTTTCACCGCGCCGGTATTCCCGGATCCGGCCGTCCACATGAACGACTCTAAGCGCCTGCACGTGCCTGCGAGTGGCGCCAAAGCGGAAACTCCGGGACCCGCTGGCGTTTGCGCCGATGTTGCCGCCGATCGAGGAAGTGTTCTCGGTGGGATCGGGCGCGTAGAACTGTCCCGAAGCAACCGCCGCGGCCTGGACTTCTTTCAGCAACACTCCGGTTCCGACCCGTGCTTTTCCGGGGAAAATGTCCAGCTTTCGAAAGTGGGACAGCGAAACCGCCCATCCGCCTTTCGGCACGGCGCCTCCGGCCAGTCCGGTGAGCGCGCCCATGATTGTGACGGGAACTGTTTCGGAGGAAGCGCGAACCAGAATCCGGGCCAGTTCTTCTTCGTCGCGGGGGGTAAAGACCTGATCGGCGTGTCCGGCGTAGCCGGAAGCGTCGCGAATTTCCATAGGAACTAAACCGCCTTGCGCTGGCGCGTGAGTCCTTCGAGCAGCATCCCGGCGATCTGTTTGCCGTTTTCGAACGCGTCTTCGTACACGGTGCGGCGTTCCTGACGGGTAAACCCGTATCCGAGGCGGTACAACCGTTCGAGCGATAAACCCGCGACAAACGTACCGGTCCAGGCGATCGCGGCTTTGGGGATGAGTCCCCCGCCGAACGGCACTTTGCCGACCAGTTCGCGGGCAAGTGAGCGCCAGCCGAAGGCTCCCATCGCGATGGAGGCGATCTCGGATCGCTGCTCGCGATACCCGACCGTCCGGTCGCTGGCGGCTGCCAGGAGAAATCCCATGCGAATCTGGTTCATCGTCAGGAACGCCGCGTCGGAGCTGTATTCTCCGGCCGCCCAGGGAATGGAGGCCAGGCTGGGGACCACGTCCGGCAAGGCAGTCACCAAGCAAAACAGCGCGTTCTCCTTCGCCACAGCTCGGATCACGTGATGTGCGACTTCCTTCCGGAACGGCTCCAGGCGGCGGGCCAGCGGCAGCATCAGGTCCTCGCGCCGGCGCACGATCCGCCGAACGCAATCCTCCGGAGCTTCCGGATCGAAGGAGAACGCATTGGACGGCCGCAGCAAGGACGATTCGTAGATCTGCACATCGCAGAACGGGCCGCCGCCCCGAATGAGCATCTGGAGAGCCTCGGTCCGGCGCTCGGGCGATAGATGATGGGGGGCGAAGAAACGCTCCATATTGCCGAGCGATTCCTGGGATGCGGCAATCAGACCAACGCGAACCGGCCGGTCGGCTTCGGCGCGTACCTCCGCCGGATTCAGATTCACGATTGCTTGTCGAATCTGCCGGAAGACTGCGAGGGCCATGTTTGCGAGTCGGTGGCTGGAGTTCGGAACATTACCCGCAACTCCTGCCTCCATTGTATCCCGATCCCGATGCGTTCTACTGGAACATCCAGGGAAAAGTACTGGAGTACCTTCTCATTGGAGGGATGATACTCAAGCGCAGGAGCCACCAGCAGAAGACGCGGCGGGGCGGCGACCAGGGGAATCCCCGGAAAGTAGCCGCTTTGCGTGAACTCGCCTCTTTCGAGATGCCATTGGACCCGCATCCAGTAGTCGAGAGCCTGAAGAGGAAGGTGAATGTCCTGGCTGGCCTTCACTTCGAGGATTACCAGCCTGCCGGAGTGGTCCACGCCCAGCAGGTCCAGGATGCTGCGCGAGCCCGCTGCGAACTGCGGCGCTTGGCTGTACAGGGGCGCGTCCCGAAGGCTCGCATCCAGCACGCTCGGTGAGCGCCGGATTTGCGACTCCAGCCAGGCCTCGGGATGACGCAGGTACAGCGGGTTGGCGCGGTCGGCGGCGGTGGGACTTCGCAAGCGCGCGAGGCCCCGGGCCAGCGATTCGATTTCGGGAAGCTGCCGTTCGCCGGCGGCGTGGCGAGCGTCAACTCCGAACAACAGAGCGGCGCCCGAACTCCGCGCAAATTCGAGGCCGCGCACGGCCAGAGTTACTGAGCCATCCGGCCGGGGACAGCGCTCTACCTCGGGTATTGCTGCAAGTCGATCCAGCCACGCCGTCAACTCGAGATCGCCGGGCGAGGCGCGGAACGGGTCCAGACGGGTGGACAAATTCGTGTAGTCACGCGGGTCCACCAGTTCTTCCAGAATTCCGTTTCCGTGGACGAACACCTGGCATTGCGCGGCTCGCGGATTCAGATAGCGCACGCGGTGGCAGGTGGTGCTCTCCGATCCGATGGGGAGGAACAGCGCGAGTGTGCCAATCGCCAGGCGCCTTTCGCGATTTCGCAAATAGTCGAGCCAGATCAAACCGAAGCTGAGCGCGCCGTCCGGATCCTGGGAATCTTCGGCCGCGCCAATGGCCGCGACTCCTTGAGAACCGCGCCGGAGCAACGCCCTGGGATATGCAGGCGAGAGGCTGTGATGCAGGTCGGGTTCCGTGCTCAGTTCGACGAGTTTCCAACCGCTGTATTGACGCCGCAAAGACATTCGGAACTGCTCGCGATACTTCTGGCGGGTGCCGCGGCGGGCCATTGGAGCATTAGAGGCGGCCGCCTGATCCACCAGGAAGATCGCGCCAGTTTGCCGGCCGAAGTGCTCCACTTCCATCTCCAGGAATCCGCGGCGGGCCTTGCCGATCGCGCGGATGCGCCGCACCAGGTTGCGTCTGTCATCCCAGCACTCCAGCGTGCATGTGGACCCTCGAGTCCCCAGCACGAGGCGCTCTGGACGAATTTCCATCGGGTCCTCGCCGGGCTCGATGAGCACCGGCTGCCGCGCGCTGGACAGGAATTTCCCGATGGCCTCAGTGATCGCCGATAGCACCACTCGAATTAGTGCCGGGAGCAGGGGAGAATATCAGCCCTTTCGTCACATCCAAGCCAATTTCCTTCCAGATACTTGGTCGGCCATACTGGAAGGTAACGTGCATGGCGATTGGGCAGAATTTTGAAAGAACCAAGATCCTCGTACCTCGCGGCTTCTCCTGGGCCGCGTGCGTGGCTGGAATCGCCCTGGTGCTCTTTCCCGCAATATGGTTCAGCAGGGCTCACATCGTCTCG
>JBAIXM010000207.1:0-2627 GCA_037916615.1 Bryobacterales bacterium | reverse complement strand
TGACGCCATCGATGCCTTCCCTGCGTGGAAGAAAATGCGCCGCGCAGCCAAACCTTTGTTCTCCGCACTCGGCGAACTTCGCGACGTTCAGGTGCAGATGGAATGGGTGGAGCAGCTTGGCGCGGAGTCTGACCCGGTACGGGCACGATTGATGGATCACTTCCGCCAGCGCGAGGAAGAGCTGAAGTCCGCGGCAAGCACGGCCCTGGCCGGTTTCGACATCGCCCAGTGGCAGGAATGGACCGCGCTTCTTGCACAGCGCTCGCAACTGCTGCCACCCGGAGGAGAAGTATTCCAGGTAATGGCGCTCGAACGCTGGTTCAACGCGCGTGAGTTGCAGTCGTCTGCGCTGCGCAGCCGAAGCAAAAATGGGCTACACGCATTACGAATCGCGATCAAGAAGTTCCGCTACATCGTAGAAAATTTCCTGCCTGATCTTTACGACGAGTGGCACAAGGATCTGAAGAAATCGCAGGACCTGCTCGGCGAGGTGCACGATCTGGACGTGCTTGGCGAGACGGCACGAACGCTGCACCTGTTCGAAAATATGCAGCAGCGCCAGCAATGGACAACCACGCTGCGCGGGGAGCGAACGCAGCGCGTGGACGCATATCGCGCAAGGATGGCTGGGCGCAAGCCGTTATGGCTAGCCTGGCGAAATGCGCTGCCCACGGGCGAGGCGTTACATGCAGCAGTGCTGAGGACATTCGAGACATGGTCGCAGTTCCGTGACCCGCATCTGGCGCATACCCGACGAGTGCTCGTGACCTCGCGGGCAATCCTGGAAACGGCGGGCACGCCATCGGCCAGGTATGCGGGCGTCAGCCTGGCCGACTTACTCTCGGTTGCGGTGCTGACCCACGAGGTTGGGCATGGAAAAAAGCGCAAGCATCACAACCAGCCGGTACACATGTTGCAACGACTCGAACCTCCACCGGGATGGCAGCCGATTCATCTCACGCTGACAGGTATGATCGCGCGATACCATCGCGGCGCTCTGCCGCAAAGCTCGCAGAAGTTGTACGCGGCTCTTCCCGCGGACGCGAAACCGATTGTGAACCTGCTTGGCGGAGTGATTCGCTTAGCGGACGCCCTCGATCACGGGAGGAACGGCTCCGTAGCCAAGGTCAAGGTCCAGCGATCGGAGACTGCGTTGGTGATTCAGGCAAGCGGCTATCAGGCGGATTCGGAAGGCGCTGAGCGGATCGCGGGGGCACGTCATCTGCTTGAACACGCGATCGGAATGCCGATCCTAGTGAAGGCGCCCACAGCGGCTACAGCCGCGGGCCGCGAAAAGACTCGAAAAAGCAGATCCCTCGCGGACTCACGTCCGCTCGTGATGACAAAGGGCTTAAAGGGCAGCTAAAGCGATGCCCTGATACAAACAGCAGTTTTTTCTGTTCTAGTCGAATTGCTTGCGGAATTCCGCGAATTGCCGTTTGAGCTCATCGACTTCCGTTCGCAAGGCGCGGACTTCTTCTTCCAAATCGGAGGGGGCGGGAGGGTGCATCGGCGGCAAAGCCCCGGCGGCGTTCTCCACATTCCCAGAAAACAGATGTGTGTATCTCGCCTCTTTGGTGCCCGGCTGCCGTGGCAGAACGGCGACAAGGGGAGGAATGCGCTGCATGAGCCGGTGGAGCGTGGATTGCACGTCGCTTAGCTCTTCAAAGCGGTGGATTCGCTCCGTTCTACCTCGCAACTCGCCCGGGGTTTGGGGACCGCGTAACAACAAAACACAGATGAGGGCGCTCTCGCCGCGAGTGAAGTTGAAGATTTCCTGAATGCGATGCTCGTACTTGGTGACGCGGCTGTCAGCGCTGCTCGTCGGCCCGGCGAGACGCTTTTCGCGCAACGATTCAAGTGCGTCGCGAACGGTGTTCTCGTCCAACTCCATGACGGGTTCGCGGTTCGACTTCTGGTTGCACGCGTTAACGAGGGCGTTCAGGGATAGAGGATAGTAGTCCGGAGTGGTGCTTTCCTTCTCCATGAGCGCGCCGATCACGCGCGCTTCCACGGCATTCATTTGCAATTCGTCGAGCGACTCCATGCCATCAGTATCGGGCTGCGAATGCCTGAGCGCAAGAAGCACCTAGTTCACCGATAACAGCGAGGCGGTGCGCGAGCGAGCACCCAACTCGCTGAGCTTGGTCTCGCTTAATGCTCTGACTAATCCTTCCTGCGCGCGAACCCAAACCGGATGCGCGGGGCAGGTTCCGGAACGAGGGCAGCTTCTTTCCTGGGAGAGGCATACGTTCAATTGGATGGGACCGTCGATCGCCTGAATTACATCCAGCATAGTCGCGCCCAAAGTGCCCGACGCGAGTGTGAAGCCTCCATCCGTTCCCCGGCGCGATGCGACCAATCCGGAGCGCGTAAGAGATTGCAGCACCTTCGAGAGAAAGCTTTCGGGAACTTGAACCGCTGCGGCGAGCGCGTTGAGGGGTAGGCGTGTCCCGGGAGGCAGTGAAGCCAGATGGATCATTACCCGAACGGCATAATCTGCGGCGCGTGTGAGTTGCATGGCGTCTCCGACAGATTGAATTGGAGGGGATGACTCCAATTGAACCGTACACCGCAGACGGATACTCGTCTGTGTCTTCCCGCACGGAAGCCGGTGATTAACGTCG
>JBAIXM010000206.1:0-42173 GCA_037916615.1 Bryobacterales bacterium | reverse complement strand
CCGCTCGATCGCAAGGCTCGCCTTGCGCCCGTGCCTTCATCAGGTCGAGAAGATCTTTGGGGCGCGGCAAACTGCCGCAGTGGGTCGTCAGGATACGATGCGTGCTCCGCTTCACGAGCCAATCCTTTATTAAGGGACACCAGAATGATTACACAGTTGGTTCTGCGACGGCCGGCGGGCCCCCAACCCTCCCGCGGCGCAACCGGGTAGAATTGGTCCACGGAAGAATATATGCGTCCCAATGCCAAACTGGCTTTTTCCTTGTGCGCGATCTCCTGGTGCGCTGTTCATGGGCAACCGCCGCCCGCGGCGGGGCCCAAGCCTGATTCCGAGGCGGTAAAGGCGCTGATCGGGAAGGCTAAAAAAGCCGGCGGCCCGATGTGGGCGGGCGAGGCGCACTTTTTCTGCGAGGCGCCGCGCGCCAATAGCCCCAATGACCCTCCGATCGAGCCCACTAAAATTTTCGATAACGTCTATGTCATCGGCAACCAGGGCACCGTGGCCACCGTTATTAACACCTCCGGCGGCCTGCTGATGATCGACGCGCTGCCGGCTGACCAGACCGAGACACAGCTTCTCCCCGGCTTTACCAAGCTTGGTCTGGATCCGGCCAAGGTGAAGATCATCGTGGTAGGCCACGGCCACGCCGATCACTTTGGCGGGGCTCCGTATTTTCAAGAGCACTTCGGGTCGAAGGTCTACATCGCCGCAGCCGACTACGACATGATGGAGCATCCTCCTGCCGGTCGCGGCGGAGACAAGGGAGGCAAGAAAGGCCCGCCCACGGTCCTGCCTAAGCACGATCAAGTCATCACCGAAGGTCAGCCGATTGTGCTCGGCGACTTCAAAGTAACTCCTGTCGCTGTGCCTGGCCACACCCCCGGGTCGATGGGTTTCATCTTCCCAGTGAAGGATAACGGCAAAACCTACATGGCTGCCATGTACGCGGGAACGGTGTTGACGCCGGGAATCGTCTCCGATGAAGGCTTGCAAACCTACTTGAAGTCGGTGGCCCATTTCAAGGAAGAGACGAAAAAGGCCAAGGTTGAGGTAGAGTTGCAGAATCATCCGTTGATGGATCCGATTCAGGAGAAGCTGGACAGGCTGACGGCCCGCAAGAAGGGCGAGTTGAATCCATTCATTGTCGGGCAGCGAGGCTATCAACAGTTTGTGGATGTGATGTCGGCGTGCACCGAGGTGAATATCGCCCGGCGAAAAGGACTTTAGTAAGGTAAAGCGCCTTGGGGCGGTTCGCGACGGATCGCCGCCACAATGTCGCAAACACGTCCGGTTTCAGCGAGATCCGGAATAATAACGCTCGATCGGGAACCTAAAATCGACCGGGAAAATCCCGGCCTGTCTTTTATAGGTTCAATTGTCTATTCTTTAGGGAACCATTTTTGCTCCCTCAACGTATCGTGATAGCAAGGAGGACGCTCGAAATGAATTCTCGGACATTGGCACTGCTTGCGGCGGGGATGTGGGTTGCGGCGGGCGCCGTTTGGGCGCACCACAACATGTCGGCGGTGTTTGATTTCAACAATCGCGTCAGCTTAAGCGGCACGCTCTCGAAAATCGACTGGCGGAACCCTCATATTTATCTCACGGTGGACGTGAAGGGTGATAAAGACGATGTGGAAGTCTGGCAGGTGGAAGGCCCGGCGCCCAGCTTCTTCCGCTTACGCGATATCAGCAAGATGGATTTCGAGAACGCCTCCGGAAAGATCGTGAAGTTCGAGGCGAGCCGCGCCCGGGACGGTTCTCGAACGGGGCTTTTGCGGGTGATGACGCTGCCGGACGGGAAACTGGTTTCAGCCTGTCCCCAGAATTGCTGACAATCCGCGCCTAGTTTTAATCTCGCAGGTCGCCGAAGCGGAGGTGCCTAGTGAAGAAGTCTGCCCAGATTGCGATCGTCCTAACAGCGTCGGTCCTCGCCGCCGGCCTGATGCTCGTGCCCGCTCGAGGATTCGGCCAGCCCGCAAATGACGCGAAGGCCAAGGCAGCCGCCAAGGCCAAAGCCATCGCGCAGGCCTTCGAAGCGAATGCGCGGACTCTCACCGTTTTTGACCGGCAAGGAAACGCGGTAGCGGCGGTTGGCCCGCGCGCCATCTACAACACGCCCGTGTTTTCGCCGGATGCCAAGCGTCTCGTGGTCGGCAAGACCGATCTGGAGAAGGAGGTCCAGGACCTGTGGGTATTTGACATCGCTACCGGCGGCAGTATCCAACTGACCTCCGGAAAGAGCCGCGAAGTTTCGGGCACTCCGGCATGGTCGCCCGATGGGAGCAAGATCGCGTATGTCGGATTGCGCTCGGGCGAGTACGGCTTATATCAGAAGGCTTCGAACGGCCAAGGCAGCGAAGAGTTGCTCTATAAACTTCCGGGTGTCGGCACGCTGACCGACTGGTCTCAGGATGGACGCTATCTGACCTATCATGCAACCGACCTCGGCGGGGGAATCCTGTTTGCTTTGCCCTTGAATTCCGGCGAGCGAAAACCGATAGAAGTTTTCCGCAGCGCGAAGCAGGTACAGGGTATGCGCCTCTCGCCTGACGATCGTTTTCTTTCGTACGCATCGAACGAGTCCGGAAAATTCGAAATGTATATTCGCCCGTTCGATCCCGCCGGAGGTTCGAACAGCGCAACCGGACGGCAAGTCTCCGATCAAGGCGCCCAAGGAATGGGATTCTGGCGCCGCGACGGCAAGGAATATTACTATCTCGGCGCGGATCGCAGCATCATGGCCGTTTCCGTCAGCACTTCGCCCGCGCTCGAGATCGGCAAACCGAGAGTGCTGTTCCACCCGGCCGAGGAAATCGCCGTCGCTCCGGGAACTTCCAGCGTCAGCCGGGACGGAGAGCGATTCGTTATCGCCGTGCCTCCGAACCGCCTTCGCCAGCTCACCATCCTGGACCGTCAAGGCAAGGTGGTGAAGACCGTGGGCGCGCCCGGCGTGTTCGCGCAGCCTGCGTTCTCTCCGGACGGAACCCGCGTCGCCGTCACAAGAAACGATCCGAAGACGGGATTCAACGATATCTGGACGTTCGATGTAGCCACCGGCAAAGGCTACGCCGTTACGAACGATGTGTGGCAGGACAATACGCCCATCTGGTCCGCCGACGGCAAGCATCTCGCCTATGTTTCGACGCGCGAGCAGTACTCGGGCATTTATCGGAAAGCCTGGGACGGGTCCGGGCAGGAGGAACTGCTGTTCCGATACACGCCGGGCGCGGGAGTAGGCTTCAGCGACTGGTCGCAAGATGGAAGGTTCCTCACCTTTTCGACCGGAGCTCTGTTGGTCGTGCACCTGCGCGACAACGAGAAAGCGCTTGACCGGAAAGCGATCGAGTGGATCCGCGACGAAAACAACGAATTCGGTGGACGGTTCTCTCCAGACGGGCGTTTCCTGGCTTACGGCTCGGATGAGGCCGATCCGCTCGACTTCGCTGGCAGCGGCACAGTCGACGTCTACGTCCGCCCGTTCGATGCGAGCAACCCGGAGGCTCCCGGGCCGGGTCCGGCCGTGCGGGTAACCGAGAGCGGCGCCCAGATCTTCGGCTGGCGACGGCAGGACGGCAAAGAACTCATTTACATGAACCGTGATTTTGAACTCATGGCGATGGACGTCACCACCACGCCCAAGTTCAGCGTCGGACCGCCCAAGCTCTTGTTCAAGCTCGCGAGCCCGCAAACCGCAGTCTCACCGGACGGGATCAGCCGCGACGGCCAGCGGTTTGTCTTCGGAATGCCCGTATCCCCGCCCGCATCTGCGGCCGGCCGTTAACCCATCGTACAGGAGAATGTTCATGAAGAACTCTTACGGAGTTGTGATCGTGAGCGCAGCCACGGCTCTGGCCACTGCGCTGATGCTGGCTCCCGTTCCCGTTCGCGGCCAGTTAAACGAAAAGGACAAGGCGTTCAAAGCCAAGCAGATCGCCAAGCAGATCGAAAACAACGCCACGGTCATGACACTCTACGACCGCACCGGTAAGCAGGTGGGCGCGGCCTTCGGAGACCGGGCGCTCTATGGACCGGCGGTACTCTCGCCGGATCGCACGCGCGTCGCGGCGGTGAAGAACGATTTGGAAAACGAGACGGCGGACCTGTATGTCGTCGATATCGCCAGCGGCAAGCAGACGCGCCTTACCACCAGCAAGAAGACCGAGTTTGTTCAGTCACCGGTCTGGTCGCCGGATGGAAAACAGTTGGCCTACATGCAAATCCGCGACGGCGCCGCGGGAGTCTACCGGCGCCAGGCAGACGGAGCCGGAGCCGAGGAATTGATTTACAAGGACTCCAGCGCTCTTCTAGGGCTCTCCGACTGGTCGCTAGACGGCCGTTATCTGTGCTTCTCCAAGTCGGATCTATCGGGAGGAGCTCTCTATGTCATGCCTCTGACCGGCGGCGAGGCGCGTGAGCCCCGGGAAGTTGCCCGCAGCCCGCTGCCGGTTGGGGCGGCCCGCTTCTCGCCGGACGGAAAATACCTGTCCTACATCCAGCAAAACATTCAGCTTCAGAAAATCGAGGTCTTCGTCCGGCCGGTAGACGGGTCCGGCGGACCATGGCAGATTTCCGATGGCGCGCAAAGTCCGGGGTTTTGGCGAAACGATGGCAAAGAACTGTACTACGGAAGCCGGGAGGCTAACGTGATGGTGGCGAAGGTGAACACTTCATCCTCGTTTACCTTCACCAAGCCGGAAGTACTGTTCCGGCCCCCGAACGGTGTTCCCCTCAACATCCGGGACCTAAGCCGGGATGGCGAACGCTTTCTCGTGTTGCCGCCGCCGCGCGGGCCGCAGCTTCAGCAGATCACGATCTTCGATCGCAATGGCATGGAAGTGAAGAAGGTTGGTGAACCCGGTCTTTGGAGCGGGCCCGCGTTTTCTCCGGACGGGACCAGACTCGTGGTGATGAAAAGCGACCTAACCACGGGCTTAAATCTGATCTGGAACGTGGACATCGCCACGGGAAAAGCTACAGCCGTTAATGACGCGACGCATCCCGGCCAGGGGCCCATGTGGTCGCCGGACGGCAAGTACGTTCTATATACGGCGCCGTCCGGTGAAGGCACAAGCATCGCCATGGGTGTCTACCGCAAATCCGCCGATGGCTCGGGAAATGCAGAGTTATTGTTCCGGAATACGCCAGGCGCGGGATTCCAGTTGACGGACATTTCTCCCGATGGGAAATATCTGCTCGGCGGCTCGGGCGGCGTTCTGTTGGTTGTGCCGCTGACGGGCACCGACCCTCTGGCCCGCAAAGCGGTCGAGTTTTCCCGCGGCGAGTTCAACGAGACCACTGGCCGCTTCTCTCCCGACGGCAAGTTCATCGCCTACCGTTCGGATGAGGACAATGCGCTGAAGGGGGAAGTCTACGTGCGGCCGTTCGACGCCGCCACGGGCCTGCCGGGCGACGGGAAATGGCGAGTCTCCAAGGACGGCGTGAACGCCATGATCCACTGGCGCTCCGACGGCAAGGAGATCTTCTTCCGCGGCATGGAACTGGATACCAACGATCTGGTGGTGATTTCGGCGGCAGTCTCCAACGCCCAGAAATTTGAAGCGTCGGATCCGAAGGTGCTATTTCGGCTTCCAGGGCCACTACCCGGGAACCTGAATAACATCAGCCGTGACGGGCAGAGATTCGTATTCGCTGTCAATATTTCGGCTGCCGGCAGATAAATACAGCTGCGTAAATCCCGGTTACTTGCAGACGAAATTCGCTACGTCGTCGATCGAACCCGATCCGCTGTATTTGGAAATCTTCGGGTAGGGGAGACCGACGCGCCGGCCGCCACGAGTTGGGCGGAGATAATGGTCGCGTTGTCGAGCTTCGGCTTATAGCCCGGGCGGCACAGGCGGCCGATCCAAGAACGACTGCTGACAGATGAAGGAATATAGGTCCTCCCGTATGGCGAAGTCTATTTAGAATGGGCGTTGAAGAATGCGAAGATGTCAGGCATTTCGAGCCGAGATACAGCGTTCCCTGCCTCTGCCGGGTCGAGAGCGTTCTTAGTCATCATGGCCCCAGGGCCGGCTCCCAAGCCATGCAGCGTCACGATCAGCGGAGCGGCCCTGTTCTTCGAGACTTTTGATGACGCTAAGACGCAGTACATGAGGTCCTCATTGGTGTCTTCCAAGTGATTGGGGCACATCGCCCGGCTGTTCGAATCGTTCGAGAATTGTAATTCTGGTTGCTACTGACGCTGAACTTTGAGGAGTATCCCGGTGCCTGCGCCGGCTTCGGCCCGAATGCGGTCGCCCGCCTTCAACTCTGAGAACACATCTCGAGTCGTGTAGTACCACGGCGCGGATTCGTAGACCGTTTGTGAACCTACGGTGTGCACTCTCGCCGGACCCTCGACTTTCACTTGGTACGAGGTTACCGCCGAGCTATAAGCTCGTCGCGGCTGTTCATCCTTAAGCTTGTCGACTACAGTCCCTTCGACCAGGGCGCCCGGGAGAAACAAGTCGCGCGCCGGCCGGGGACTCCAGATCACTCCTACTGCGACCATCGCAGCCGCGCCAAGAACGAGCTGTACCGGCCCTACCTTTGAGACAGTGCTGCCAGTCGCGACTCGGTAGGCGCCAACCAGCCCAACGGCAGCAAGAAAGAATGGGAAGAGCAGCACTATGGCCTCATAGTGAAGGAACAGATCGTTGGACTTCTCCACATAGGCGATGACGATAACCACGGGAGCAATCACGAGAATCCAGGCCACTGTTTGAAGCCGGCTCCGTGTCACCCCGCTAAATCGCGAAGATATTCCGATTGCCGCCCCAAAAACAAGGATTGGGAAGACAAGCATGCGCACAACGCCTGCGACGGCCGGCGCAAGATTGTCCGGATTTGTATAAGCGAAAACGTAGGACCCCACGAGAACTGCAATCAGGACGCAGACGATTCTCAAGACCGACATCGGTATGCGCTAACCCTACCATACCCGGATCGTCCGAGCCTGGCGCTATGCTGAAACCAGATGAACTGGACCGCAACCGCCGCCATCCTCCTCGCTTTGGCCGTTTCCTTCGGAGCCTTCGGCGCGCATGGCTTGCAAGGTCGCCTGGATACGTACTCGATGTCGGTGTATGAAAAGGCGGTGTTCTATCACTTCATCCACTCGCTGGGGATGCTCGCCGTACCGCTGCTGTTGCGTGCGGGATTGATTTCGACCTCCGCGGCAACCTGGACCGGATGGCTGCTGCTGGCGGGAATCCTTCTCTTCTCCGGAAGCTTATATCTGCTGGCCGTCACCGGCACCCGCATGCTTGGCGCGATCACGCCGTTTGGCGGCGTTTCGTTTATCGCAGCCTGGATTTGCCTGGCCGTGTGCGCGCTAGGTTCGCGCGGCCACTAGACGCGACTTGAAGTAGGCGACGGTCTCGCGCAGGCCCTCTTCCAGCCCGACCTTCGGCTCCCAGCCGAGCACACGCTTCGCTTTCGAGATGTCCGGCTGGCGGCGCTTCGGATCGTCGGAAGGCAATTCCTGGTGCACGATCTTCGCATCGACTCCGACAATCCGGTGGATGAGCTCGGCGAATTCCAGAATCGTCAGCTCAAGCGGATGTCCGAGATTCACCGGAAGGCGCTCGTCCGAGTTACCCAGCCGGAACAGGCCCTCCACCATGTCGCTGACGTAGCAGAAGCTACGGGTTTGCGAGCCGTCGCCGAAGACCGTGAGCGGCTCGCGCTTGAGAGCCTGGTCGAGAAAGGCCGGAACCACGCGGCCGTCATCGAGCGCCATACGCGGGCCATACGTATTGAAGATGCGCGCGATGTTCGTGCGGACACCGTGGGTGCGGTGATACGCCATCGTAATCGCTTCGGCGTAACGCTTGCTTTCGTCGTAGCACGAGCGCAGTCCGACAGGATTGACATTTCCCCAATACGTTTCGCTCTGCGGATGTTCCAGGGGATCGCCATAGCACTCCGATGTCGACGTCACCAGGTATCGGGCGTTGTCGCGGCGGGCAATCTCCAGCATGTTGCGCGTGGCGGTCGAGCCGGATTCGAGCGTTTCGATCGGGTACTTCAAATAGAATTTCGGACTTGCCAGCGAAGCCAGGTGCCACACGTGATCGAACCTGCCCGCTTCTTCGATCGGACGCGTGATGTCCCATTCACGGAAACGAAATCGGGGGCGGCCTTCAAGGTGCGCGACGTTGAGCGTCGAGCCGGTAATCAGATTGTCGAGCCCGATCACCTCCCCGCCCTCGGCCAGCAGCCGCTCGCAGAGGTGAGATCCGATGAAACCCGCAGCTCCCGAAACAAGGTGTCGCATGCTCCAATATTTTAGCGGGTTGAGGCCGCATGCTACCTTTTGGGTTGACGATGTTCGAGCTCTCCGGACCCGAACGCCTGCTTTTCGCCGCTCTCCTGGCCGCTGCCGTGGCGGGATTCCTCGTCCGGTTCGCTCCTATCCTGCGCCGGATCGCCGCTGCAAAACGTGATCCTGATTTCTCGTTTAGGCCGTTATGGCCTCGCTTTCGTGAACTGGTCTGGGAAGTACTGCTTCAGGCGAAAGTCATCCGCGAGCGCCCTTTTCCCGGAGTGGCGCATGCCTTCGTATTCTGGGGATTTTGCGCGTTCGCATTTGTAACGGCAAATCACGTCGCCCGAGGGTTCGGCGCCGGCTTTCTCAGAGCGGCAAGCTGGTACTTCTGGTTCGCCGCAGCTTTTGCGGTTGTGGTCGCCGTCTCCATCTTCGCGCTGTTCGTCCGCCGGTTTTTTATCCGTCCGAAGTGGCTCGGCCCTCTCTCCTACGAATCGGGGCTCATCGCGCTTCTTATTTTCGCGCTGATGATCACGTACCTCGCCGCCTTCGCGGACGATTCAAAAGCGATTTGGTGGACGCACTCACTGGTCCTCCTGGTGTTTCTTCCGCTGATTCCACATACGAAACACCTGCACCTGGTGCTGAGCCCTTTTTCGATCTTTTTCACCCGCGGAGCTTTCGTGAAAATTCCTCCGCTGGTTGGAGATGAAGACTTCGGGCTGGATACAGGGAAGGATCTGACCCACATCGCCGCGCTTCAAGCCTATTCCTGCGTCGAGTGCGGACGCTGCACCGAACATTGCCCCGCGAATGCGACCGGTAAAATCCTTGACCCGAAGAACATCGCGCTCGGCGTGCGGGACTATCTTAACGAGTTCGGCCCGGCCTCCGAAGAGCCGCTTCTGGGCAGGCACCTCTCACAGGAAGCTGCGTTCCAGTGCACCACGTGCGGCGCCTGCGAATATCAGTGCCCGGTGGGAGTGGAGCACGTTCCGATCATTGTCGGCCTGCGGCGCGGAGCCGTGAACACCGGCAAATGGGAGGACGATTACGGAACGAAGCTGTTTCTCGCGCTCGAACGCAACGGGAACGCGCTGGGGATGGCGTCTGCGGAACGCGAGAAGTTCATTGCAAAAGAACGATTACCGATCTTCAATGGAACTCAGGAGTACTGCCTCTGGCTCGGCTGCATGGGAGCCTACGATCCGTGCGGCCGCGAGATCATTGCCGATTTCGCGCGCGTGATGCAGCATCTGGGCACCACGTTCGGCGTTCTGCAAAAAGAAAAATGCACGGGCGATCCCGCGCGGCGGTTGGGAAACGACCTGGTCTTCCAGCAGCTCGCGGAATCGAACCTCCAAACTCTCGGCCAGAGCAGAGTGGCGAAGATCGTTTCCATCTGCCCGCACTGCGTGCGCACAATCTCGACCGACTGGCGCGAGCACGGGATAGCCCCGCCCATCGAGCACCATACTGAATTCCTGGCCCGCCATCTGCCCGATCTTCCGCAGACCGGCTCGGAGACGATCGTCTATCACGACCCTTGCTACCTGGGCCGCTATCGCGCCATCTATGACCAGCCTCGCGCCGTGCTCGCGCGTTCGGGAGGTGTCCTTGATCCCCCGCGGTCTCGCGAACGGAGTTTCTGCTGTGGCGCTGGAGGCGGACTCGCATTTCTCGGGGAAGAAAAAGGCGAACGCGTCAGCCACAATCGCGCCCGCGAGCTCGCGGCTACTGGAGCGCAGACCGTAGCGGCGGCTTGCCCGTTCTGCAACACGATGTTCCGCGATGCGCTCACCGCCGTATCGCCGGCTCCGCCAAAGTTGCTGGATATCGCGCAGATCGTGGCTGCTTCGCTTCCGGCCAGGAGTGAGATCCTATGAACATGCAGCTCGCGCGATTCGCAACTATGTTCGTATTCGCGCTGGCCGTCATCGCTGCCACGCCACCCGCGCCGAAGGCGGTAAAGCCGAAACCCGCGCCGCTGACGCCCGAACTGCGGGCCGCGCAAACAACGATGCGCGCGATGAGCCTGCGCGACCGCGTCGCGCAACTCGTGATTGTCGCCGAAAACGGCGACGTCTACAGCACCAAGTCTCCGGATTACGAGAAATACCGTCACTGGGTGGCCGACCTGCACGTGGGCGGCATCATTATCAATAACGGCTCGCAATACGGCTTGGTCCGGAACGCGGAGCCGCACGCGCTGGCCGTGTTCCTGAACCAGATGCAGAAATTGGCGAAGACTCCGCTTCTGGTGGCATCGGATTTCGAGCGCGCGGCCTCCATGCGCGTGACCGGCGGAACGAGATTCCCCCACAGCATGGCTTTCGGGGCGGCCAATGATCTTGCGGCGACGAAATACGAAGGACTCATCGCCGCTCGCGAAGCGCGCGCGCTCGGCATCCACTGGATCTTCGCGCCCGTAGCGGATGTCAACAATAATCCTCTGAACCCGATCATCAACCTGCGCTCGTACGGCGAGGACCCGGAGCAGGTCTCGCGTCACGTGGCCGCTTTTATCGAAGGCGCGCATTCGGATCCGGCCAACCGCGTGCTGGTCACCGCGAAGCATTTCCCAGGTCACGGCGATACCGATGTGGACAGTCATCTGGGCCTGCCCCGCCTGGAAGTCCCGCGCGAGCGCCTGAACGCAATGGAGCTGAAGCCGTTCGAGGCCGCCATCGCTCATGGCGTGGATTCGATCATGACGGCGCACATCTCCGTCCCGGCGCTGGAACCCTCGGGCATGCCCGCCACCGTTTCGGCGAAGGTGCTCACGTCGCTGCTGCGCGACGAGCTTAAGTTCAAGGGCCTGATCGTCACCGACGCGATGACCATGCAGGGGCTCGCGACGCTCTTCGATAGCGGACAGGGCGCGGTCACATCGCTTCAGGCCGGCGCCGACGTGCTATTGATGCCGCCCGATCCGGAAAAAGCGATCCGCGCCATCGTTGGCGCCGTGGAAGACGGGCGCATCTCCCGCCAGCGCCTGGATCAGAGCGTCGCGCGCGTGCTGGCCGCCAAGATTTCACTGGGTCTCAGCAGCAAAAAGAAACTGGTGAATATCGACGCGATTTCGGATGTGCTGGACTCGCCCGAGGCCGCGGAAAAGGCGCAGGCCGTCGCGGATCATGCGGTCACGCTCCTCCGCAATGAGGGCGGCATCCTTCCGCTTTCGCCCGCGAGCCGCCCGTGTCTCATCACCGTCACCGAACTGCGGATCTCTCAACTCGGCCAGCGCACGATTCAGGAATTCCGACGCCGCGCACCGGCGGGTCGAGTGATCCCGGTCGATACTTCGGTGTCCTTTTCCGCGCTGGAGGCGACCGCCGGCGATACCGGTTCTTGTACGGCGATCGTGGCGGCCTCGTTCGCTTCGGTTTCCGCCGATCTCAAGGACGTGCGCCCGTTCCTCGAAAAGCTGGCGCAAGGCTCCGTGCCCTTCGTGCTCTTGCCGTTTGAAAATCCGTACCTGTTGACCGCGATTCCCCAGGCTCCTGTGTTTCTCACGACCTTCAGTTCGTCGCCGCCCTCGGAAATTGCCGCAGTGAAAGCTCTGTTCGGCGAAATTCCCATGACTGGCCGCACGCCGGTTACGATTCCGGGATTCGCGAAGCCGGGTGACGGCATCCAATTGCCCGTCCGCAGCCGCTAAAATCGCAAGAGAATGCAATACACGAACTTCGGAAACACAGGGATTACTGTCTCTCGTCTTTGCCTGGGATGCATGAGCTATGGCGGCGGCGATCTGCCGGATTGGGCGCTGGGCACGAAAGGATGGCATGTCAACAAAGAAGATGCACGCGAGCATTTCCGCATCGCGCTGGACGCAGGCATCAATTTCTTCGACACCGCCGACGTGTACTCGGTTGGGCTAAGCGAAGAGATCACCGGGGCGCATCTAAGAGAAATGGCTTCGCGCGACCAGATCGTGGTCGCGACCAAGGTGCACGGCGTGATGGGCCCCGGGCCGAACCAGCGCGGCCTCAGCCGCAAGCACATCCTGGCGGGATGCGATGCGTCGCTTCGCCGCCTCCAGATGGACTACGTCGATCTCTATCAGATCCACCGCTGGGATCCGAATACGCCGATCGAGGAGACGCTGGAGGCTCTCGATTCCCTGGTGCGCGCGGGTAAGGTTCGCTATCTGGGCGCGAGCAGCATGGCTGCCTGGCAGCTCTCGAAGGCTCTCTACACGGCCAAGGAAAACGGCTGGCACCGGTTCGCCTCGATGCAAAACCACTACAACCTGGTCTATCGCGAAGAAGAGCGCGAGATGATACCTCTGTGCGTCGATCAAGGCCTGGCCGTGATTCCCTGGAGCCCTCTGGCGCGCGGATTCCTGACCGGCAACCGCCGCCGCGAAGGCGACGTCACCACGCGCGCGACGGTCGATACGTTTGCCAAGGACATGTACCACGGTGAGGAAGACTTCATAATCGCCGATGTAGTCGGGAGCGTCGCCAAGAAGCGCGGCGTCTCCGCGGCCCAGATCGCGTGCGCCTGGGTCCTGCGGGCTCCCGGGGTGACGGCGCCCATCATCGGCACCACGAGGGCCGCGCAGTTGAAGGATCTGATCGGCGCAGTGGACCTGAAGCTCACCTCTGAAGAAATCGCCGCGCTCGAAAAGCCATACCGCCCGCATCCGATTCTGGGACACGCGCAGCCTTCAGCAAAAAGCATGCTGAAGCGCTAAAAGGGCAGCGATTAAACCCCGAACGCTGCCGGATAAACGACCGTCCCGCGGACTCCGTCCAGAGCGCCAGGCGTCAATTCGATTACCATGAAAGCCTCCCGCGGAAAGGGACTCTCCAGCGACCGCGCGAGTTCCGTTGAGAAGCCGAACTTCGGGTAGTACGCGGGATGCCCGACGACGATCACAATCTTTTCGCCCCAGCCTCGCAGCAGCTCCAATCCGCGTTGGATGAGCACGCCGCCGATTCCCCTGCGTTGATGCTCTGGAAGAACAGCCAGCGGAGCGAGCGCGACCGCGGATACTAGGCCCTGCTGTGTCCTGATCCACATCCGGCTGAACATGATGTGCCCGGCGATGCAGCCATCGATCTCCGCCACCAGTGAGGCCAGTGCGTGCCCGCTCGCGCGCAGCTCGCCAATGAGAACGGCCTCCTCAGGACCTCCAAAAGCCGCTATGTTGACCGCTTGAATTGCGCGTTGGTCGTCGGGAGTTTCGGATCGAATGTGGACACGATCGTCCACGGTTGCTGAGTTCAAGGACATGACTTGTTCGCTCCTGTAACGAGATCGAAAGGAGACACTGCACCCCGCAGTAAAGGAGTCCAGGGGAATCTAGCGAACAGTCACAGACGTTAGAATACCAGACGCAAGAAAGGCGCGCCGAACTCCACGGCACCAGCGAGTAGAATCGAAGAATGGTTGAAATCACTTGGCTCGGCCACGGAACCTATCAGCTCCGCCTGAGCACCGGGGAAGTCATTTTGGTGGATCCGTGGATCGAAGGCAATCCTTCCTATCCCAAGAATTATTCCATCGATCGCGTGGACGTTATCCTCGTTTCGCACGGCCACTTCGATCACATTCACGATGTCCTCCCGCTGGCCAAGAAGTTTTCGCCGCAGATCGTGGCGATTTATGAAACCGCCCGCTGGCTCGAAACCAAGGGCGCCAAGAACACCATCGGCATGAACAAGGGCGGAACCGTCACGGTCGGGCCGGTTTCGGCCACCATGACCCACGCCATTCACAGTTGCGGAATTCTGGATGGCGACCAGATTATCTATGGGGGCGAAGCCGCCGGCTACGTGGTGCGCCTGCCCGACCGCCGCAGCGTCTACTGCGCCGGCGATACGAACGTATTCACCGATATGCAGCTCATCGAGCGCCTCTATCATCCGGAACTCGCATTTTTGCCGATCGGCGATCTCTACACCATGAGTCCTCGGGAAGCGGCGCTCGCATGCCGCATGCTCAACGTCCGCCGCGTGATCCCGCTGCACTTCGGAACGTTCCCGCCGCTGACTGGCCGCCCCGAGCAGCTTGCCGATCTGATCCGCGATCTGCCAGGCACCGAAGTGTGGACGCTCGAACCCGGCAAACCGGTCCAGTGGTAAAAGCAGCCGTCCTGATCGCCGCGCTGGTTCTCCTTCTGCGGCTGCCGTTTCTGAACCAGGCCATTCAGGGCGACGACGTCTATTATCTCTATGGCGCGCAGCACGCGCAGATCGATCCTCTGCATCCGCTGGACACTCGCTACATGTTTCTTGGCGACATGGTCGATATGCGCGGGCATCCGCACGGCCCCATGAATTCGTGGATTTTGGGAATCCTGCTGGCCGCGCTCGGCGACATCCGCGAGGTTCCGTTCCATCTCGCCTACACGCTATTCTCAATCGGCGCGGCGCTGGCGATGTTTTCGCTCGCCCGCCGCTTCTCCGACCGGCCGCTCTGGTCGACGCTGCTGTTCATGGCCGTACCGGCATTCATGGTGAATGGAACGTCGCTCGAAGCCGATCTTCCGTTTCTGGCGTTCTGGATGTTATCGGTCGCGCTGTTCGTCCGCGCCGTGGATACCGGCTCGCTCGCCGCGCTCGCGGGTTCCGCGGCGGCAGGCGCGCTTGCTGGATTAACAGCGTACCAGGCGGTGCTGCTCTCGCCAATCCTGGCAGTCTACGTGTTTCAACGCCGCCGGGACTGGATTCCCGCGTGGGCCACGCTGCTGGCCGCGCCCGCCGCAATCGCCGCGTGGCAAGTCTGGGAATGGTCGACACGCGGAGCGCTTCCGGCCGCGGTCCTGCTCGGCTATATGCGCAGTTACTCGTTTCACAAGACCTCGCAAACGGCGCGCAGCGCTGCCGCGCTGGTGATGCATTCGGGCTGGATCGTGTCGCCGGTTCTCGTGATGGCGGCCTCCTGGCCGGGCAAGAGCAGGTGGCGCGCGATCCTGGCGGCGGGCGCAGCCCTCGCCGCAGCGTTCTACGATCTCAATCCGCTCTTCTGGATCTCCATCGGCTGCGGCGTCCTGGCGCTCCAATGGATCCTCGCCCAGGCGCGGCAGGGCGATTTTATGGCTCTGTGGGCCGCGATCTTCCTCGCCGGAGCGATGCTGATCTTCTTCGCCGGCTCCGCGCGCTACTTGCTTCCGATGGCCGCACCCGTTGCGATCCTGGCGGCCCGTGCCGCCGCCCCGCGCTGGCTGGCCGCCGGATTCGCCGCGCAGATGGGGCTGGGGCTTGCTCTCGCGGCAGCCAACTATCAGCACTGGGACGGCTACCGCCAGTTCGCGAAATCGATGGCTTCCGAAGCAGGCGAGCATCGCGTCTGGGTCAATGCCGAGTGGGGGCTGCGGTTTTATCTGGAATCGGAAGGCGCGCTGCCGCTAGCCAAAGACCAGATAGTCCAACCAGGCGAAACCATCGTATCGTCCGCCTTGGCTGCGCCCGTCACGGTGAACGCGCCGGTAGCCCAACTGAGCGGCGCCGACATCATCCCATCGATTCCACTGCGGCTAATCTCCCTGAGCGGCCGCTCGGCGTACTCGAGCGCCTCCCAGGGCCTGCTTCCGTTCGAAGTTTCGGCCGCCTCCGCCGACCGCGTCCGCGCCGACCGGGTCGTCGGCCGGAAACCGATGCTCAGCTATCTGAATCCGCGCGATCCGCAGGCGCCCGCCCATATCCTCTCCGGTTTGTATCCGGAAGACGGATGGATGAGCGATCGCGCGTCGGTGCTCCTCCTATCGCCGGTTGAGACGACCTCCGTGGAAGTCATCGTCTACATCCCAGACACCGCTCCGGCGCGACATTTGCAGTTGTTCGTGGACGGGACGTTGGTAGCCGAAGATACGTTCCCGAAACCGGGCCCGTACAAACTCTCCGCGCCGTTCAAGCCCGCGAACCCGGCCGCCACGGTAACGATCGCAGTCGACAAGACCCACACCGCGCCCGGCGACCTGCGCAAACTCGGCGTGGTGATCACGGGCGTCGGATTTCGCTAAAATTCTGCCTTTTCGATCAGCCCATTCAGCTCCGCCTCAAGTGAGGCTTTCTTCTTCTGCAAATCGCCCTCCTGGTCGCGCAGACCCGCCAGCTTAACTTCCGCCGCCGCGAGCTGGCGAGCGTACTGCTGCACCAGATCCTGCTGCCCGGCGACATTCCTCAGGCTCTCGATGTTCCGGCGTTGCCGCTCTTCGTCCTGGGTGAGATTGTTCAGATCCGCCTGCGCCTGCCGAATCTGCGCATCATTCGTAGCGATATCGCGCTTCTTCTGCGCGATCTGATCGAGCTGGCGGCGGCCGGCTTCGCTCAGCGCGCGATTTTGCAGATACGTCACGATCAAGTCAGGCGTAAGGCTGGAAAGGCTCTGGGTCTGATCATAGACGCGCTCCTCGCGAACCGCGAAAGTTTCGGTCGTGTTCCCGCCGACGTTTATCTCAAACCGATAGGCATCGGCCGTGGTCTCCGAGGGTTTCGCATCCAGCAGTTTGTAGCCGGGACGCTGCTTGTGCTCGATGAGGACAGTCTTGCGCTGCGGATCGACGTTCCGGATTGTGTAGGTTTTGGTCTCTTCGATCGCGTTTTTGGTCGTAAGAATGCCGCGCGCGAAGTGGATCTCCCGCACATTCGCGCGGGACGAATCGAACGCGGTGGTCACGCGCGACCCGAGATCGACGCCGTAGGTGATCAGGCGCTTGTCGCCCGCTTTGAGCGTTTCAACCAGCGCCTCGCCGGCATAGGCTTTGGCATCGTACACGGTAATCGGCCCGCCATCGAGTGTTTTGCCCGTGGAATTCGAGATTTCCGCGGCGTTCATCGGATGCAATCCGAAGCTCTCCATGTAGATCAGGAGCTTCCGCGCCCCGACTTTTTGCTGCAGGAAGGGCAGCATGGCGGATTCGCCCTGCTTCACGGAGACAGGGGATGCGAAGCTGTACTCGAACAATTCGCCAAGATCGCGGGTATCCGTCGACGGCGCAATGGAGGACAACGCTTCCACTCTGACCGTTTCTGCGGCGGCGGCCCGATCGAACAGATTCGCTGCCGTTTTAGGAGCCACTTGGCGCACGGGCGGAGGTGGGGCTCCGGCGATCCCACCCTGCAGCACTACCGGCGCCACCGGACGATTCTCCGCCAGCTCCGCCGTCGGCCGCTGGACGTAGCGCGGCTCATACAACTGCGTGATGAAAGAGATCGGCCGCCCGGACACGACCGATAGCTTGACGTTGTTCCAGTCGTCGCCCGACGTGTTGTCCACGATGGCCCAGCCTTCCAGTGTCGGATCGCCCTGCAAACCGAAAATCAGGCGGTAGCTCGATTTCCACACCGCCGACGGAACCATGTAACTGGCGAGCAACTGCCGCGGCGCACTGCCAGTCGCGTCGATATAGACGCTGCGGCGATCCTTGGAACGCGCCCCGCTCAGGACCGTGAGGTAATCTTTCAGCAATCCTTGAAGTTTCGGATCGGAGAGCTTCACGGAGCTCGCCGCGCCCAAGTCGAAGGTACGGATTTCGCCGGAATCTGTCAGCAGAACAACCGTCTCCCGCTCGGGCATTTTTTCGTCCGGCTTGGCGATCCGCGCGCTGACAATTGTTCCGGCAACGGTGTCCGACCCGAGCCGCAGTTCCAGGCGCGCGCCCTTCATCTGATCCAGGAAAGCCGCGAGCGAGGCCTGCGAGCCCACGGCGAAAGGGAAATCCTGCAAGCGCTTGTCGAGGGGATCCGCGGCGTCGTATCGCACGCTGCCGACAACTCCGCCGCCCCGGTCCACGATGGTCAGAGACTTGAGCACGTCGTTCATGTCGGAAGCCTTAAAGTCGAGACGGGCAGTCTCGCCGGGCCGCAATTCGCCGGTACGCTCGAAGTAACCAACGCCGTGCTTGTAGAGAATGACTTCGCGAATCGGCAAATCCGCGGCGAGAGCCGGTAACACGACTGCTATCTGGGCCAACAAAAGGGATTTACGCATCGAGGAGATCCTTTCGCTAAAGGAATGCCGCAGGACCGCCGATCCTTGCAGGCATCCGCGGAAGTTGACACGGTCAATTGGACGGCGTCACACTCGATAATGTTGCTGCTTCGAGTCTAACGCACCGGAGGAATCTTTTTGAAAATCCGAATGATGGCGATAGTCGTGGCCTGCTGCTGCTCGATGGCGAGCGCGCAGGTCGGGGACTATTTGGGGCCTGGCGTTCTGAGCCGCGGCGCGGGCGATATCGGGAAGCGCGCGGGCGAGGACGTCACCTTGCGGTATTACGGCAGCGCCATGGGGATCTACGACAACGGTCTGCTGCCGTTCGCCCTGGATAACAGCGGAAACCTGGTAAAGGTCGACGGACTGTGGGGGGCTGAACTCGATTTCGGCGCTTACGGCGTGCACGATTTCCGCCACGCCCGCCTTGGCTTGGACTACAAGGGAACGTACAGGTACTACAACCAGAACACGTTTTATAGCGGCACCGATCAACAGTTGGCGCTGGGCTACTCTTACCAGAAATCGCGTCGCCTGGCTTTCGACATGCGCCAGATCGCAGGTTCGATCACGCAGGCTACAGCCTTCGGCGGATTTGCAGGTGTCTCGGACGCGATCGTAACTCCCTCTTCGCTGTTGTTCGATAATCGCGCGGATTTCTTACAATCTTCTCTCGACGTAAATTTTATCCAGTCCGACCGCACGGTTTTCACCGCCGGCGGACAAGGATTCGGAATCTGGCGGAAGGCGCCCGGCCTGGTCGGCATGCAGGGCTACGAGCTTCACGGAACGATTCAGCGCCGCATGTCCCGGCGGACCACATTAGGCGTCCAATATAGCCACATGCACTTCGACTTTCCCAAGGCCTTCGGAGAATCCGACATCAACTCGTATGCAGGCATGTGGGCCGCTCAGCTGAGCCGGTTCTGGACCGCGCGCGTGACCGCCGGGATTTATCAGGCCGAGGTGCAAGGCCTTCAGACGGTCGCGGTGGATCCCACCATCGTCGCCCTGCTCGGCGTCACCTCGGCGGTGCAGACGTTCTATCAAAAGCGTACTTTTCCCCAGTGGAGTGCGAGTCTGGACCGGCGCTTTCAGCACGCCGATCTCTCGTTCACCTACAACAACGGGGTAAGTCCCGGGAACGGCGTTTATTTGACCTCGCGGCAGCAGACGGCGACGGCCGGACTGAGCTACCAGGCGAGCCGGAAATTGAGCTTCGCGGTGAACGCCGGATACACGCGGCTGAATGGAATCGCCCAGAATCTGAGCCCCTATTCCGGGTTCAACGGCGATACCAGCCTCACCTACTCGATCACCCAACCGATTCACATTGTCGCCCAGTATCAGGCGCGCCGGCTGGAAGTGATCGACGCGACGTTCCGGCGCACTGCCTCTCGCGCGACGATCGGAATTTCCTTCAGTCCCGGCGATGTTCCGCTCGCCTTCCACTGATTCCTGGAGCGGATCGGCATGCCGCGTCTGTTAATCATCGACGACGAACCGACGCTGCTGGAACTGCTGCGCCGTTACTTGGGACGGCTCGGGTACGAAGTTGAGACGCACTCCAACCTGGAGGACGCGTTGTCGCGCTTTCGAGCCGAACCGGATGACTACTCCGTCGCGATCACGGATCTATCGCTTCCGACCCTGAACGGCGAGGAAGTGATCGAGCGTCTGCGGGAGATCCGTCCGGGCCTTCCGGCCATCATCACGAGCGGATATCCGTACCAGCCGCGCAGCGCCGATATCTGGTTCCTGCAAAAACCGTTCCTTCCGCAGATGCTGGCGGAGGCGGTTGAAAAAGCGCTAAAGTCAGCCCGCTAATTGCGGCCGCAGAGGTCCGGCGTGCGGCACATCCCGGAGGGGCAGGAAGGCATGGAATCCTTCGCCGCTCCGTTGGCGTGCGCCGCGAAGGTTGAGAACTGCTGCTTCGGATGCTCCTGGCCGCACGACGGGCATCGCACCCCGGAGGATCCGTTCTGGCCCGCGTTCCGCACCAGCTTTTCGAACTTGCTTCCGCAGTCTTCACACAGATATTCGAAGATTGGCATAAATGTCGCTCTACTCCACCAGCGTCAATGCTATTTTATCAACCCAGGCCCGCACGTCGGCGGGCGGCGCGGAAAAGTTGTTCACCATGATGGAAAACGCCAGCCGTCCGCGGGCCTTGCTATTGGCGTAACCGGACAGCGCGATCGACCGCGTCAGCGTGCCGGTCTTGGCCCGCACTTGCCGGGCGAGGCCCGCGTCGCCCACGCAGCACAAGCGATGTTCGAGCGTTCCATCCTCTCCTCCAATCGGAAGCAGACCGAGCCACGCTTCATTATGCTTCGATGCTGCCATGACGCTCAGCAGCCTGGTCATGGCTCGCGGCGAGACTTCGTCGTTACGAGACAGTCCCGAGCCGTCTTCGGCCCGCCATTCCTCAGATTTGATTCCGACGCCGGCGAGCCACGCGCCAAGTTCCTGCAATCCGGATTCGCGCGTGCCGGAGCTTCGCGTGACCCGCGCGACCTCGCGCAGAATCAGTTCCGCATGCAGGTTCTCGCTGACTTTTTCCATCGTCTGAAGCAACTCGACCAGAGGCGGAGAGCTGCGCGTCGCAATTACCTCGCCTTCCACCGGCCATGCATCCCCGGAAACTGCGCGGTGCCGGGCCACGGGACGTCCCCGAATGGCGACGCCACGGCGTGCCAAGGCATCGTAGAGCGCGGACGCGGCGAACAGCGCCGGATCGTCTGCTGCGAGCGGTTCGCGGACTGCCGCGCCGGCCAGCGGAATGCTGCCCCAGAGCAGGATCTGGCGGGATCCGGGCGCGCGGCTGAGCCGGATGCGCGGCTCTTTCTCTCCTTGAACTGTGATCACGCGATTGTCCACAGCGTAGTATTCGAATGCAGGCTGGAACGAAACGGTTGCCGGATCGCCCGCGCGCGCCGCGGGGTGGACGGTCATCGCGATCGTGTTGTCGTTGAGCGTGAGGGCGCTAACAGGAGCGCCGTCTTCTCCCGCGATGTCATCGACGGTCCAGCTCGGCGGATACGGCGCCCAGGGATACAACTGATCGTCACCGACGATGTCGCCATCCACACGGGTAATGCCCGAGGCGAGCGCCTGATCGGCAAGATCCTCGATGGCGCGCATCGGATCGCCGGCAGGCGTGTCTTTCTTGTAAGGGTACACGCGGCCGGACATCGAAGGATCGCCGCTTCCGATCAAAACCAGATCGCCTGAAGGAGCGCGAACCAGCTTCGTGATCATCCGGTAGTCGGGACCGAGCTTGTCGAGCGCCAACGCTGCCGTGAACAGCTTCATGGTCGAAGCCGGCAGGAAAAGACGATCGGCATTTCGGGAGTACAAGGGGACGCCGGTCTTGAGATCGAGCACCTGGATTCCGACCGAGGCGCGCGCGACAGGGGAAGCATTGAGCAGCGCATCGATTGCGCGCTGCAAATCCGCGCCGACGACGCTAACGGCGGCCAAAACAACGGCGGCACACAGTCGCCCCATGTTTCGAGAATCGCATATTTTTTTTGCGGGCCCCGAGCCACTGGTTAGCTCCCCAGTGCGGGAGCCGGTCCATGTGCCGGCAACATCCACCAATACGCAGGCCCTCGGCAGCCCGGCCAGGCATGTGGCGAACGCTGCGTGTAGACTTGGGCATATGCTCCGGCTGAGGAAGCACGTCGTAGAAATCGCACAAATGTTGAACATTATGAGCTGGAGGCTCATCTCAGGCGCAGTGCTGTTCGCTCTGGCAGGCTGGATCGCAGCTCTGGCCCAGACCGCGCCGACAACATCCCTTTCCGCCCCATCGAACGAGACTGACCGGGACGTCTTTGAAGTCGCGTCCGTCCGTCCAGTCGATATCCAGAGGCTCCCTGGGTCAATCGTATTGCAGACGAATGTGCCCTGCAGCGGAGTGATCGAGCAGACCGCCGGCCGCATTACCATCGCTGCCGCAACGGTTCACCGCTTGGTCACTTTGGCGTATGGGATGTCGTGCGGTGCGGCGAGTAACCTGGGCCTCATCTCAGGTGGTCCAGACTGGCTGCGAAAGGAGGCGTTCAGCATTCAAGCAACGTTGCCCGAGGGAACTCCTCTCTACACCTTCCAGCAATTGCAAAACGGCGAAGCTCCGAAGATTCAAGCTATGCTGCGGAACCTGCTGGCCGATCGGTTTCAATTGGTCCTGCATCGCACACCAAAGGACGTTCCCATCTTCAACGTCTATTTCGTGAAAGAAGGCAAAGTCAAGTTGTCTGCAGACCAAACAAAACCAGGTCAGACTCCCAACCCGATGGCTTCTCCTTTTCAATTGCTGAACGATCCTGCGGCAGGGATTGTCCGGGTCCGCGGCGATGCGGTTCCTATCCGAACGGTGATTTTGGCGGGCCAGGTACGGGAAGGCCGTCTGGTTATCGACAAGACAGGTTTAACGGGCCTTTATGATGTCCAGCCGAGCGCGATTGATGTCGGCCCTGCTGCATTTCAAGCCGGCTTCTCTGCGTGGCCCCAGGTGATGAGTTACTTGGGATTCAAGCTGGAATCGACGCACGGATCCGTCGAGTCGATTGTGATCGACCGGTTGGAGAGGCCGACTGAAAACTGAAGCCGCAGGTAGGCCCGTTTCTCGGCGAGCTACAAATTCCTGACTTCGCGATCGCTCGCCCCAACCTGCCAATTGCCTGAGGTGCCGCGAGCTAGTAGGCTTGCAAGAGGGAAAAGCTCAACCAGGAGACGACATGACCCGAAGATTCAGTATTCCGCTGGTAGCGGCGATGATGGTGACGATCAGCGTGGTGGCCAGCGCGCAGTGGGACCCGTATCCGTGGAAGAGAGTGCCTCGCACTCCGGACGGCAAGGTCGACATGAACGCGCCTCCGGTGCGCACCTCCTACGGCAAGCCCGATCTCTCGGGCTTCTGGATGCCGGAAAACCCGACCAAGTACCTGCTGAACCTCGCGGCCGACATGAAGGAGGAGGACATCCCGCTCCAGCCGCGGGCCCGCGCTCTTTATAACGAGCGCATTGCCAACAACGGCAAGGATCACCCAGGCGTGTCCTGCCTGCCCTCGGGTATTCCGGAAAAGGACAACATTCCGGACGGGCTCAAGCTCGTGCAGACGGAAGACCTGACTCTGCTCCTGCACGAATCCCGTACGATTTACCGCCAGATATTCACCGATGGACGCCCGCTGCCGAAAGATCCGCAGCCGGCCTGGATGGGATACTCGATCGGGCATTGGGACAAAGACACTCTGGTGGTGGAAACCATCGGCCAGAACGGCAGAACCTGGCTCGACATGAAAGGTCTGCCGGGCACGCCGAAGCTGAAAGTGATCGAGCGTTTCAACCGGCCGAAGATCGGCCATATGGATGTTCTGGTGACGATCGACGATCCCGAGGCTTACACCAAGCCGTGGGACGTGCATCTCGCATGGCGGCTTTTGCCCGATACGGATTTGATCGAGAGCATTTGCGAAGAGAATAACCGCGACCCGAAGCACATGGTCGGCAAGTAACTCCGCTTAAGCGGAGTGTCCGGGAACGGCAGGAGGAGTCGCATAGGCGCGAAGACGCGACTCAAGCCAGATCAGCATCAGCAGCAGAAACACCACTGCGGATCCGATCAGCGGTAGCAGCATAATCGCCCGCAAGCCCCAGCCCGATGCGATGTAGCCCATCAATCCCGGGGTCAGCAAGCCGCCGGCCATCGCCAAGGAAAAAATCCCGTTGTAGAAACCGGGGTGATAGTACGGGAAGCGGTGGCCGATTTTTTCGACTACCAGCGGGTAAATGGGAGCAAAAGCGCCGCCCACCAGCAGCACCCCCACGATCGCTCCAAATTTGTTGTCGGTGAAATCCAGCACCACGCAGCCGAACATCGCGGCCGTGACCGTGGCCAGCAGCAAACGTCCATGCCCGGCGCGCGGCAAAATCCATTGCGATGCGGCGCGGCCCACCGTCAGCGCGAGCCAATAAAGAGCCAGCATCCAGAGCGCGGTGGTCGGACTGATCCCTAACCGCTGGTTCAGGAACAGCGGGAGCCATCCGGCCAGCGCCCATTCGTTTCCGAGCTGGAAAAAAAGCAGCAGGCTTAGCAGAACGGCGCCCGTGCTGCGCAGATCTCGCAGAGCGCCGCGGGAAGGCAGCGTGGCGCCGGCAGGCGCCTGGGGCGAAGCGAGATCCGCAGGGAACGAGGTCCGCCAGTACATCCATCCGAACAGCGCCGGAATGATCGCGATCCAGACCTGCACGGCAGCGGCCGTGTAGAGATAGAACGTGCCGGAAATCAGAATCGCCAGGGTGAAGCAGCCGGAACCGAACAAAATACCGGCTAGATTCACCGTGGCGGCCGGATCATGCCGGTACATCGGAGAGATCGCGTGGAAGATCGCCGTGTGCAGCAGACCGGCGGCAAATCCGACCGCGGCCATTCCCGCCACACGCCACCAGTAGGAAAACGGAGGCGAGACGAATGCCAGATAAAGAAATGCGACGCCGGCCAGAATGCAGGCCAGCGACATCGTCCAGGAAAGGCCTTTCTGCCGCAACAACGCAGGCGAGGTTCGAGCGGAGCCGATCAATCCTACAATCAGGCCCGCATAATACAGCCCCACGACGCCGTACTGCGAAGTGAGATGATGCTGCCACGAAAACAGGATCGTGCCCAGGAATGACAGCAGGAATCCCGAGACGAAGAATCCGGTCAAGGCGCGCCGCGCGCTGGAGGAGCCGAGCGGATCGCTACCAGGCGCGGGGCCTGCCATCGTCGCCGGTTCCGGAGGATGAACCTGCATCGTTACGGATGTTCAGAGAACATCATCGCCCTGCGCCGGCAGAATCACCTTCACATCGACGTTGCGCCCATCGCGCCAGACGGTCAGATCCAGCGTTTCGCCCGCATGTTTTCGCGTGATGGCGCGGGCGATGGCATTTTCTTCCTCAACCTTCTTTCCGTCTACGGCGACCACCAGGTCGCCTCCCACGGGGACGATGTAGTTTCCGACGCGGATCCGTTGCGTGGGTCCGCGCAAACCAGCGCGGCTGGCGGGGGAGCCCGGACGTACCTGCGTGATCAGCAGGCCATCGGAGGGGAATCTCAGAGTCTGAGTCCAATCTCCTGAAATCGATAGAGTGGTCACTCCGATGGCGGTCGAAGCCGGCCGTTTGCCGGAACGGAAATCGTCGAGCATCAGCTTGGCGCGGTTGATCGGCATGGCGAAACCAATCCCGATATTCCCGCCGCTCGGTCCGTAGATGGCGGTGTTGATCCCGATGACATTGCCCTGCGAATCGAGCAGCGGGCCGCCGCTGTTTCCGGAGTTGATGGCCGCATCGGTCTGAATCATGTCTTCCAGGTCTCCGCGATCCTCGCTCTGGATCTTACGATGCAGCGAGCTGACGATACCTGTAGTCAGCGTGCCTGCCAGACCGAACGGATTTCCGATCGCGAGTACCTTTTGGCCAACCTGAAGCGCATCCGAATCCCCCAGCCGCAAAAAGGCGCTGAGCTTCTTCTTGGGATCGATCTGAATCAGGGCCAAATCGTGCGAGCGGTCGCGGTTCAGAACTCGCGCCTTGTAGCGGGTCTGATCGGGAAGGGTGACCTCAACGTCAGAGCTGCCGCTGATGACGTGATAGTTGGTCAGGATCTGGCCGTCGGCATTGATCAGGAATCCCGAACCCAGGCCCTGAACTTCCTGCACGCCGAAAAAGAAATCGCGCTGGTAGACGGTGCTGGTGATGTAGACGACGCTGTCCTTGGCGGCCTTGTAGATTTCGATGTTGTTGGTTTCATCGGCGCCCAGCCCCGCCGAGTGCGCCACCGTCGGCCCGCTCCAGCCCGGACCCCGATCTTCGAGAAACGTACGGACCGGCGAATTCTGTCGGCTGGTCAGGAACACAAACACGCCCACGAAAACGGCTGCAATCAGGAATGTGCGTAGTCTCATAGCTTCAAACCGGGTACTTCAACCAAGCTGTGCAAGGATCGGTAAACGGCGCGGACCTGCTGAAGAGTGTTCTCTTTGGTTCCAGACGTATCGATGACAAAGTCTGCATACTTTACCTTGTCTTCGAGCGGCATCTGCCTGCGGAGCCGGTCCAGAACCTCGTCCCGGCTGGCTGAGTCCCGCTCCATCGACCGCTCGATCTGCTGCTCGGGGCGGCAAATGGCGACGATTAGACGATCGTAGTCCTTATAGCTCCCCGTCTCAACCAGTATCGCAGCTTCGGTCACGACGATGCCATCCGGATGCTCGCGAGCAAACGCGGTAGCCAAGGCGCGCTCCCGCGCTTTCACCGGAGGATGCACCAGAGCATTCAGTTGGGCAAGCTTTTCCGGATTGCCGAACACCAGCGAGGCGAGCCGCTTGCGGTCGATGTGCCCATCGGGCCGCAGGATCTCGCGGCCAAAAAGGGCGATCACGCCGTCGTAGGCTTCCCCGCCCGGCTCGATCACCTGATGGCCGAGCTCGTCGGCCTTGATCAGGTAACAGCCCAGCTCGGCCAGAGCGCGCCCGACGAAGCTTTTCCCGCTGGCCAAGCCGCCGGTGAGGCCGACCTTGAGCATCGCTCAGCGAGCAGGCGCGCCAGCGGAGGAAGCCGCCGCCTGATGCCGCTCCGCCAAAGCCACGGTGTTCGCCATCAGCATGGCGATGGTCAGCGGACCCACGCCACCCGGAACCGGCGTGTACGCCGAAGCGACGCGCGCCACGTCCAGCGGATGAACGTCGCCGACCAGGACCGATCCTTTGCGGTCGAATTCTTCGGACTTGCCGAGCCGCGCGGCTTCTTCGCGATCCGTAACGCGGTTCATGCCGACGTCGATGACCGTCGCTCCGGGCGCGATGAAATCGGAGGTCACCAGCGCGGGCCGGCCGATCGCGGCGACCAGAATGTCGGCACGGCGGCATTCTTCCGGAAGATCCGCGGTCCGCGAGTGGCAGATGGTGACCGTCGCGTTCTGATGCAGCAACATGAGCGCCATGGGCTTGCCGACGATATCGCTGCGGCCGAGCACCACGGCGCGCCGGCCATCCACGGGAATGTGATAGTGCTTAAGCAACTCCATGATCCCCGCCGGGGTGCAGGCGCGCGGCGCCGGACGGGCAGCGACCAGGTGTCCGACGTTTTCCGGATGGAATCCGTCGGCGTCCTTATCCGCGGCGACGGCTTCGAGCACGCGGCGCGTGTCCACCTGCTTGGGCAAAGGCATCTGCACCAGAATTCCGTCGATATCCGGGCGCCGGTTGAGCTGGTCGATGATCGCCAGCAGCTCTTCGGTGGTCACCGTTTCCGGAGGCGTGAGTTTGTCGCTGTAGATTCCGATTTCACCGCAAGCCTTGATCTTGCTGCGAACATACACTTCGGAGGCCGGGTTGTGGCCCACCAGGACCACGGCCAGGCCCGGTTTCCGCGAAAGATTCGCAATCCGCGGCCGCAGCCGCGCGAGAATATCGTTGCGGACGGCCGTGCCGTCCAGGATCTGTGCCATTCAAAGCGAGTGTAACAAACAGCATCGGGGCAGTTTGCCGGAGTCGACGAAAACCCGAAAACATCTGTCACAAATCCGCCTTGCTCGGCGTTCTAAGAGTGTGGATGCAATACGGGAAGCGGTCGCAGGGATGACCTCCGGCGAGAGCCGTTTGGATCTGGAGGCGATCTTTGAGTTGCAGTACGAGCGGATTGCGCGTGTGATCGCGCGCGTGCTGCGGGATCCGGCGCGGGCCGAAGAGCTTGCGGTCGAGGTTTTTCTCAAATTGTCGCGCCGCAAAAAAGTGCAGGGAGACAGTGCCCAGGCGTGGCTCTATCGGGTGGCGGTCAGAGCCGGATTGGACGAGTTGCGGCGGGAGTCCCGCAGAATGCGGCGCGAGCAACTGCTGGCGTTCGGCAGGAAGCCGCCGACACCCGAGGAAATCCACGTCTCAAATCAGGAACAGGAGCGCGTTCGCGCGGTGCTGGAGGCGATCCCGGCGCGGGATGCGGAACTGTTGATTCTCCGCAGTGACGGCCTGAGCTACGACGAACTGGCCTCGGCTCTCTCCCTCCGGCCATCCTCGATCGGCACGTTTCTCAACCGGGCCGGACAAACATTTCGAAAGGAGTACGTCAAGCGATATGGGCAGCAATAGCGATCAAGACAAGTGGATCGAAAATAGACTGGACTCGCTGCGTCCGGCCCCGGAATGGCAGCCCGACACGGTACGCGGTCTGGCGCGGTTTCGGCAACAGCGCGACGGCACCGGCGGGCATGGGCGCAGGTTCACCTGGATCGCCGCAGCAGCCGTCGCCGTGGGCCTGCCGCTGATGGCGTTTCCCTCCACGCGGGCTTTCGCGCAGCGCTGCGTCTCGGCGTGCGTGAGCCAGTCGACTTGGGTGATGGATCTGTTCGCGGGATCCAGGTCCGCGGGCGCTCTAGCCGCAGGCTATGTGAAGCCGGCCGATCGCAGGATGGCTCCGGATTTCGAGTTGAACGACGTATCCGGCAAACCGGTGCGGCTATCCGAGCTGCGCGGCAGCGTGGTGCTGCTGAATTTCTGGGCCACCTGGTGCGCGCCCTGCGGCCTGGAGATTCCGTGGTTCATCGAATTCCAGGGAAATTATCGGAGCCGCGGATTCGGGGTGCTGGGCGTTTCGCTGGATGAAGACGGGTGGACTGCGATTCAGCCCTACATCGAGCAGCGCAAGGTGAACTATCGCGTCGTGGCGGGCAACGACGAAATTGCTCAGATGTATAAAGCCGAATCGCTGCCCATGACGTTCATCGTCGATCGTTCCGGACGCATCGCCTCTACCCACGTGGGGTTGTGCTCGAAGAACGAATACCAATCTGTGATTCAAACCGTGCTCACGGAAGAAGAGTGAAAAGAGCAGGACATGAGAATACTTCAGATTGCTTCCATAGCTGCCGTTTTGTCGATGCCGGGGATTCGAGTCGGAGGCGCAACGCTGCCCGCACAGGCGGAAGGGCACCACTCAGGAATTGCCGCCCGAGTTGTCGATTCCAACGGCACAGTCCGCGACGTTCGCGTCGACGGCGCCGGCTGTCGCGAGACGATGTGTTCGCGAGTTTTCCTCATGACCAACGCGGGGCGGCTCTGGCTGGATGCGATCGCGTCCATCAAGGATTCCAGCGGCGGCGCCGCACTGTTCGGGATGAAGGACGGCACGAACCAGCGGACAACGGTCACGCCCGATTGGCGGGTTTTCTATGTGACCAATGAATCAGGCCGGCGGGAAAAGCTCGACTTGACCGCAATCCGTTCGATCGAATTCTTCCCTGCTGCAGATCGGCCTCAAAATCGGAACAAGTAGCTGACTTTCACGAACACCTGCGCCAGAGTCTGCAAGTCTGGATTCCGCGTGGGTATCAGCGCCGCCGGATAGCCTAGGAGCGCGAGATTTTCCCGGCTATTTGTGTAGCCGACATAAACCGCGGTGCCTGGGTACGGCAGGTAGGCCAGCAGCAGGTCGCCGGTGAATTTCTTGCTCGTGTCATAGGACGCGAGAAACGGATTCGAGAGCACCGCGTTGTAATCGACGATGGCGCGCAACGAGAAAGCAGGGCTGAACTGATAATTCACCGTATTCCGGAAAATGTGGTTCGTGAACACATGTTCCAGGCGCGTGTAGAAATACGTTTGCTGGACGCGCAGGCGTGAGTTCGGGCGAAACGTGATGGTCGTGTTTCCGTACTGGTTGCTGGCCAGCGATGGATTGACACCCTCGGCTGGCGAATAATTCACTCCCGTGCCGGTCCCGAAAAACGCGTTGATACCGACTCGTTTGAACCGGTCCGAGTAGAAGAACATCTCGCTGGCGCTCTTGTGAAAACCGATGCCTTGGTACAGCTCATAGGCAAAAATGTGATTGATGTTGAATCCCGTGGCGCGGCGGAAATTCAGAAAGAAATTGGCGCCGGTGTAGCCGTCCTGAAACCGGTTCTGCCGGTTCCAGTCTCCGTTGCTGAAGCTGTTGAATCCGAAATCCGCGATGGGCGTCGCATTGGGCCGCCACGAGTAGTTGAGATTCTGCTGTGTCATCCGGATGTCCGTGCGCGGCACGAATCCCAGATCCGTGTGGAATCCGGGATTGCGGTCCAGGTAATTTCCGAAGTAATTGAAGTGGAGCCCGCTTCGATTCAGAGACGCCACGTAGGCCGGTCCCGCCGATCGCGTACCATCCAGATAGCGCGTGGAGCTGGCGATCGCCTGCCCTACGGCCACCCAGTTTTTGGAGATTTTCCAGCGCGCGTCCGCGGAGGCGACGCGATTGTGGCTCGCTCCGAAGTTGTAATCGGAAAAGAAAACGCCGAACGTTGATTCCTGGCCCACGTTCCGCTGGAGGCGCAGCACGCCGCCGGGCGCGTCGTCCCCGGCGCGCGGATCCGTCGGATCGACGCGCTTCCCCGGACCGCGGTCGGCGCCGGCGAGCACGCCGATGGACCAGCGGCCGATGCGCCCGGTAAGCCGCACTCCGCCTACTGGATCGCCGATCCGTCGCGAAAAGAAGAGATTCTCGGGAGTCTGAAAATAGCTCGCGTTTTCCAGGAAAAAAGGACGCTTCTCGGGGAAGAACACCTCGAATCTCTGGTTGACCGTAACCTGCGGATCGTCCGATTCCACCTGGCTAAAATCGGGATTGATCGTCGCATCCAGCGTGAGCGATTCCCGGATCACGAGCTTGGCGTCCATGCCGACGCGGACATCACGGTTGGTTCGAAACAATGGAGCTTGGTCCGGAGGCTGATCGAGCAGGTGCGCACTGGAGCCCGCGATATACGGAATCAGCCGAATGTTGCGCCCCGGCAAAATGTCGCTGAACCCGTCCAGGTCTCCGAACTGAGGAACGAAACCGTTGACTCGATTCGTCACCGGCGGCCAGAAGGAATTTTCGTTTCGTGCGGGAATATTGCGAAAAAAAGCGAACCCCCAGGTCTGCATGTCCATGGTGGTGAATCGCAGGCTCTTGAAGGGGATGATCATACGCGCCGCATACCCATCCTGGGTGAGCCTGCCTTCCGATTTCCAGTAGGTATCGAATTTCCAATCGTCGCCCTGCCCTTCCGTATTGATGCCGTCCAGTTGTATCCCGTAAGGATTTACGAAGAACTCGAAGGCGTGTTGCCGGTCGTGAAACGTATCGAGCAGCACTCCGACGAAATCGTCCGCGAAGATGTCATCGCGCTTGGTGTATCGCGCTCGCAGTTCTCCCGCCGGCGACTTGCAGACAAAAATGACATACAGGTTCGCATCGTCGTACGCCAGCCAAGCATTGGTCTGGCGGCTCGCGGGCTTGCCGTCATCCGGATTACGCTGGATGAAATTCGTGACCGGCATCGCGCCGTCCGGAGGATTGCCGTTAATGTAGTCCTCCAGGCGGGGCGCTGACGTGACGTGAGAAATGTGCAAATTTCGATTGGCGCGGGCAGGCGCCGGGGTTTGTCCCAGAGCATAAGCGGCTCCGCACACCGCGAGGACAATACAGCGCGAAGGCGGCAGCATGTTTCTCGATTAGACGTGGCGTGTTGCGGAAAGTTCCGAATTTTCCAGCACGCGACTAAGTGCGCTGAAACGACAGAATTGCGTCCACGGCCGAGGCATTGGCGTTCGCCAGCGCGGCGGCAGTCGCGCTGGCGCGGTCGTCCAGTTCAAACGGCGGAGCGACGGCGTGAATCAATCCCCAGGCCAGCGCATCGGGAGCGGTGAATACGCGTCCGGTGAGCGCCAGTTCGCGCGCTCGCCGGGCTCCAATGGCGGAGGCAACCGCGGCGAGAATGTGCGTGTGACACCGGCTCTCGCGAATATCGGTCAGCCCGAAACTCGAGCCCTGCGCGGCCACAGCGACGTGCGCGTTTGCAATGAGCGCGAGGCCCGCGGATACCGCGACTCCTTGAACCGCCAGCACAATGGGTTTCGAACTGTTGCGGCCGAACGTGAACATCTCCTCGGCCGGCGGCTGCGTGAAATCCAGTCCGCCGCAGAAGATGGGCCCCTCCGCGTCGATGAGGATCGCGCCCGTACCGGCGTGCGCCTGGGCATCCTGAAATTCTTTCAACAGCTCCGCGGCGAGCGCGGCATCCAGGATATTCCTCCGCGCCGGAGCGGCGAGCGTTAAGCGTCGGACACGGCCGTCCTGCTCGATGCGCAGATTCATGACAGCAGTTCCAGTGGGAGGTGTTCCCGGTGCCGTCCGGCAGCGGCCGCCTCCAGGGCGAACGCCAGCACGCGCCGGGTTTCCAGCGGATCGACGATCGCATCCACGTGCCCCCGCGCAGCGGCGTAGCGCACGTCCAGCCAGCGCTCGTAATCCTGCCGGGTTTGCGTGATGCGAGCTTCGAGTTCGGGCGGCGGGCTCTGTCCCGCGGCGCGGTATTTCTCGAGTTCCGGCCCGTGGACCGCTTGCACGGCCGCATCGCCCTCCATGACGCCGATCCTCGCAGTGGGCCACGCAAAGGTGAAATTAGGATCGAAGCCTTGGCCGGCCATCGCATAATAGCCTGCGCCCGAGGCATGATTCAGCGTTACGACGATCCTGGGCACCGTGGCGCAGGCCATCGCTTCCACCATTTCTGCGCCGGCGCGGATGATTCCCTCGCTTTCCGCCTCGACGCCGACCATGAAACCCGAGACGTCCTGCAAGTAGATCAGGGGGAGCCCTTCGCGCTCGATCGCTTCCACGAAATAAGCTGCCTTGCGCGCCGATTCGGTGTAGACGATCCCGCCGATGCGCGGCCCTTCGGAGGTTTTTAGAAATCCGCGGCGGTTCGCGATCAGGCCGACGGGACGGCCGTGCAGCCGGGCATGCGCGCACAGCATTTCCGGAGCATGCTGCGGCTGAAATTCCAGGTACCCGTCCGCATCTACGATGCGCGCGATCACCTCTTCCATGTCGTAGGGCAGCCGGTGATCGGACGGCAGCAGATCGTACAAGCCCTCGGCGGGTTTCGCCGGAGCCGTGCCCCTGGGATTCGGCGGCGGCTCCGGCAGTTCTCGGATTTTTTCCCGGATCAGAGCCAGGCAGGCTCGATCGTCTTTGGCCGCGTAATGCGCCACGCCGCTGACCTTCGTGTGAAGCGAGGCGCCCCCCAGCGACTCGGCGTCGGTCACCTGCCCCACGGCGCCCTTTACCAGGTTCGGGCCGCCGAGCCCCATGAAACTGGTATTTTCGACCATGATAATCACGTCGGAGAGGGCGGGCAGATACGCTCCGCCCGCAATGCACATGCCCATCACCGCCGCGATCTGCGGAATCCTGAGTCTGCGGCGCATCAGTGAGTTGTAGTAGAAAATCCGCGCAGCGCCATATTGTCCCGGAAAAATTCCGTCCTGATAGGGAAGATTCACGCCGGCCGAATCGACCAGATACACGATCGGCAGCCGGTTGCGCATGGCGATTTCCTGGGCGCGCAGGATCTTGTGAATCGTTTCGGGCCACCACGCGCCCGCTTTCACGGTCGCGTCATTCGCAACGATGACCGTGGGTCGTTTCTCGATGTGCGCCAGTCCCGTGACCACGCCCGCGGCCGGAGCCTGCCCGTCGTAGCGGTCATAAGCGATCAGCAGCCCGATCTCGAGGAGCATCGCTCCGGGATCGATCAGGTTCGCGATGCGCTCGCGCGCTGTGAGCTTGCCTTCGCTGTGCTGTTTTTCAATTTTTCTAGCGCCGCCGCCGGCCTTGAGTTTGTCTTCCAGGTCCTGAAGGCCGGCCACGAGCGTGCGCATGCGGTCGGCCGGGGTCTGGGTCATCCACTCCATGGTAATTGAGCAAGAATCGTCAAGCCCGCGAAGGGATGTTCCAGTAGACTTAGGTGATGATTCGGCGGGTCCGGCAAGCGTTGGCATTCGCAGCGGCGAATTTCGATCGGGACGTGTCATTGGCGGCGCTCGCAAAGCATGCGCGGATGTCTCCGTTTCGCTTCCACCGCGCGTTTTCCGCCGCCGCGCGGGAAACCCCCAAGCAGTTCACCTTGCGGCTTCGGCTGGCGCGCGCCGCGGCCCTGCTGTTGACCAGCGGTTCGACCGTACTCGAAATCGCGCTGGATTCCGGCTTTCAGAATCATGAGGTGTTCTGCCGGGCGTTCCGGCGGTGTTTCGGGATGACGCCCACCGCCTATCGGAAACGCGGGTTTGGGGGCGAAGTAGATCGAGCACAGGCGAAGAGACACGCCCATCTCGCCCTCGAAATCGCCCCGTGCCTGCGGCTCTTTCGCACCAGCGAAAACACAAGAAAGGATCCAATGCCGTACACCGTCGTGAAGAAGCAACTCTCGCCGCAGCCCGTGCTGATCGTGCGCAGGCGAGTGAAACGATCCGATATCGCAGCTACCATCGGCGAATCGCTGCCGCTCATCTTTGCTTATGCCCAGCAGAACGGAATCGCGCTGGCCGGATTGCCGTTCACGCGCTACGTCGAAATGGGGCCCGGGCTGATCACCATGGAGCCGGGCATGCGCGTCGCGGGCAAGCTTCCGCCAGGCCAGGGCGACATCCTTGCGGATACGCTTCCGGGCGGGCCGGCCGTGACCACGGTCCACGCCGGTAGCTACGACAAGCTCACCGATGCGTACGCGGCCATCGAGCACTGGATGGAAACCGAGAAGCTCGCCTCGGCAGGAGCGCCGTGGGAGAAATATCTGAACGATCCTTCCGAACACCCCGATCCCAAAGACTGGAAGACCGAGGTATTCTGGCCGGTGAAGAGCTAGAATCGTGGAATGCGCTTGACCGCCCTGGCTTTTGTGGTCGCGAGTTCCACTGCTTTCGCGCATCACGCCTACACTGCGGAGTTCGATACCACCAAGCCCGTAAAAGTGACCGGAACCGTGAGCAAGCTCGAATGGTCCAATCCCCACATCTGGATCTATCTGGACGTTAAAGACGAGAAGGGCAACGTGACCAACTGGGGGTTTTCGGCCTCCCCTCCCGGCATGCTATTGCGCCGCGGGATCACCAAGAGCAGCCTCAAGGTCGGCGACGTTCTTACAATTTCGGGGCATCGCGCCAAGGACGGCTCGAATAATGCGTCGGGAAACATCGTCACGGCCGCCGACGGCCGCGAAACCTGGATCGGCCAGGATCAGGCCGTGAATCCAACCGAGAAGAAATAGTGCGCGCGCGATTCCTTCTACTGCTGGCTGGCGCAACCCTGCTTTCCGCTCAGACCACGGCAATTCCGCGCACCCCTGACGGCAAGGCGAACTTCGCGGGCGTGTGGGCCGGACCGGCGTTCACGCATGTGGTCGGTCCTGGCGATACCGATACGCCGCGCGTGACCAATTTCGATCGCAACAAGATGGCTCCGTTCCAGCCCGGCGCCGAATCGAAATTTTTCCAGCCGCCGACCGGGGACCCGCGCCACGACGATCCCACCGAGCTGTGCCTTCCCGACGGCCATCCGCGAGAAGCGCTCGCGCCGTATGCGCAGCAGATCGTGCAGACTCCGGATTCCATCGTGTTCCTGTACGAGTACATGCACTTCTTCCGGTTTATCCCCATCGGCAAACAGCATCCCGCCGACGTCGATCTGACGTTCATGGGGAATTCGGTGGCGAAATGGGAGGGCGACACGCTGGTGATCGATACGATCGGGCTGAAAGAGTGGACGCTTTCGGCCAGCAACGGGTGGCACAGCGACGCGCTCCACACTATCGAACGCCTGCGCCACCTGGATCCGACTACCGTGTCCTACGAAATCACCATCGACGATTCGAAGATTTTCACTCGGCCGTGGTCCCAGGAGTTCCGGATGAAGCTGCATCCGACCTGGTCGCTTCTGGAACAGGTTTGCGAAGAAAACAACCGCTGCCAGGGCGGTGCTTGCGCTCCCGCGAAATAGTGAGGCCCCGCTCCCGAACGGCGATCTTGGCGCGCAGGTAGGCGTAAAGTTTTGTTGCCTATACGCCGATTCACCGATCAGAAGAAGCCGCTACAAGTTCCTTTTCAATGCACTGGTCCCGGATCACCGCAGCCGCGTGTGGCGCACTTGCCATCCTGCTGGGAGCATCCGTCTTTATCGGATGGGCAACGCACTCCACGCTACTGGTTCAAGTTGCGCCCGATTTTCCGGCCACACAACGAAACACCGCCCTGTGCTTTGTCTTAAGCGGAATCGCTCTGATGGGCGCCGCCTTCCATAAACCCCACGTAACGTTCGCAAGTAGCGCTTTGACCGCCGGTGTCTCGATCGCACGTTCGCTCGAGGACTTGCTGCACATCGACCTCCGAATTGACGGACTCCTGGGCGCCGATTACTTCCATATAAACAGTTCCCACCCGGGCCGGATGTCGCTGACTTCGGCGCTGTGCTTCATCGTCTTTTCGATCTCATTGATATTGCTCCAGACCCGGTTCCGAGCCCGAACCAACATGCTGGGCATCACTGGTCTGACGCTCACCGCCGTCGGATTCACCTGCGGGTTCGGCTTGCTGTCGGGAACCACGGACGTCCTCACCTGGGGCGGCTTTACGCGTGTAGCCCTGCCGGCCGCGGCTGGTTTTCTGATTCTGGGCACGGGGCTAACGTCGATGGCTTGGGCTAGGACCGGAGCCATCCTTTCCGAGCCTGCATGGATCTCTGTAGGCGGCGGGCTCGCGGTTGCGATTTTCCGGGTTGGATTGTGGCAGACACTTTCCGGAGCCGGGTCCGTCAGAGGCGAATTCACAACGAATCTGACGCTGGTGGGAGGAGTACTCAGCGCAATCGTGTTCGGCGCCGTCGTGCATCTTGCCCTCAAGGCTCACGTCCAGCGGGAAGCATTGCGCCGCTTAAACCGGAAGCTGGAAGAAGAAATGGTGGAGCGCCGCCAGGCGGAAGCCGCCGCGCATGCGGCGAACCGGGCCAAAAGCGAGTTCCTGGCCAACATGAGCCACGAAATCCGCACTCCGATGAACGGCATTCTCGGGATGATGGAGTTGTCCCTGGATACTTCGCTCAACGGGGAGCAACGCGAGTACCTGTCCACAGCCAAGCAATCCGCCGAAGGACTGCTGACGGTCATCAACGACATCCTGGATTTCTCCCGGATCGAAGCCGGAAAGCTGAATATCGAGAACGTCAACTTCAGCCTGCGCGAGAGCCTCGCGCAGACGGTGAAGATGCTGAGCCTCAGGGCCCAGCAGAAGAATCTGGATCTGACTCTCCAGGTCGGCCCGGAAGTCATCGGCCTTGTCTCGGGCGATCCCGTGCGGTTGCGCCAGATTCTGCTGAACCTCATCGGAAACGCCATCAAATTCACGAGCTCCGGCGGAATCCGGGTTTCGGTACAGCACGAATCGCAGGACCAGAGGTCCATGGTGGTTCGGTTTGCGGTGCAGGACACCGGAATCGGCATTCCGCCGGAACGGCAGAAGGCGATCTTTTCCGCCTTCACCCAGGCCGACAACTCCACCACCCGCAGATTCGGCGGATCGGGCCTCGGCCTGACGATCTCCCGTCGACTGACGGAGCTGTTGGGCGGACAGATGTGGGTGGAAAGCGAGCCCGGCAAGGGCAGCACGTTTTACTTCACCGCCCGGTTCGGCCTGCCCCTCGAGTCCAACGCGCCGGCGACGCCGGCCGAAGCGACCCTGGAAGCCTGACAGCCACTGCTGGCCCGCTATTCTAGTAACCATGCTCGGGCTCGATCTCCGCGCATTGCGGATCGTGTGGACCGTGTTCCTGTTTGCACTGCTGGTTGCGCTGGTGTATCGCGCGCGGAACACGCTGATCGTTTTTGTCCTGGCGATTTTCCTGGCCCACCTGCTGGTTCCGCTCGTGAACCGGCTTCAGCGGTTGGTGCCGCAGCGTATCTCCCGCACGTTCGCGCTGGCGATCGTTTACCTGGCGTTTATCGGAGTCGCCTTAGCCGTTCTGATTCCTCTGGGAGGCAAAATCGGAGAACAGGCGGCTGCGCTGGCGGGCCAGCTCCCGGAAACGCTGAAATCCGATCCGCTGAGCCGCGTGCCGCTGCCTTCCGCTCTCGAACCGTGGCGGCCGGGAATCTCTGAATTTCTGAAGGAACAGGGCGCGCGGCTGGTGGAAGGCACCGTGCCGGTGCTCAAGGACATCGGCCCAGGCATCCTGGCCGGGATCAGCACCGTGCTCGCGGTCGTGCTGGTTCCGATCCTCAGTTTCTTTTTTCTCAAAGACGGTCCGGCGCTTCACGATGCGCTGGTGGAAAGCGTCAGTGCCGAGCGCCGCCCGTTCTTGGAAGAGATCCTGAACGACCTGCACGTACTGGTGGCGCAGTACATCCGGGCGCTAGTCCTGCTGGCGATGGCCGCCTTCGCCGCCTACTCGATTTTCCTTTCCTCCGTACAAGCGCCCTACCCGGTTTTGCTGGCCGGCATCGCGGCCGCGCTGGAGGTGATTCCGGTGCTCGGCCCGCTGGCGGGCGCCATCCTGATGCTGGTCGTGACCGGCCTCGCCGGGTACCAGCACGTTCTCTGGATTCTGATCTTCCTGATTGTCTACCGCCTCTTCCAGGATTACGTTTTGAGCCCGAATCTGCTCGGCGCCGGTATCGAGCTTCATCCGCTCCTGGTGCTGTTCGGAGTGCTGGCGGGCGAGCAGATCGCCGGCATCCCGGGAATGTTCTTTTCGGTTCCGGTGATTGCCGCGCTGCGGATTATCGTGGTGCGTTCCCGCCGGGAGCAAGTTCGTGCTTAGGTGCGTGCTGCTCCTGCTATCGGCAAGCCTGGTGCACGCCCATGTGGTCAGCATGAGCAATGGCGAGTTGCACGTCGACGGACGCGCCGCAACCTATGAGCTGCGGATCCCGATGTATGAAGTCGCCCATGTGGCGAATCCGGAAACAGCGCTCCTGGATCACGTGAAATTCCAAGGAGCACACAGGATCTCGGGAAGCTGTCAGGCGCAGGGCGAAACGTACGTTTGCCATGCCGAATACGAATTCGACCGGCCGGTTCCAGACAAGATTGAAGCCGAATGCACGCTCTTCCAGGTAACTGTTCCGAATCACGTGCATTTGCTTTATGCCGTGCAAGGACCGAATAGCGATCAAGTAGTATTCGATCAAACCTTCCGGCAAGCGGAAGTGCGTTTTCATCCTCCGTCGCGCGCCGAGTTGATCGCGAAAGATGCGGCAGCGGGCATCGCGCGGCTGTTCAAATCGGTTTCGGGGCTTCTATTCCTGTTAGTGCTCGCCCTGGCGGCGCGGCGGGGCCGCGAAATGGCGCTCCTTACAGCCGTGTTTCTCCTGGGGGAGTGGCTGGCACGGCCGCTCGCTCCCCGGCTGCCTTTGTCGTTCAGCCCGGAGTTTCTGGAAGCGCTGCTGGCTCTGACGGTCGCCTATCTGGCCGCGGAAATCGTCTTCCTGCCGGATAGCCAGGCACGGTGGGCGGTGGCTCCGCTGTTAGGCGTGGCACACGGGCTCGCGTTCGCGGCTTTTCCTCCGGCGTATCTGGCTTCCGCGGAAATGAGTCAGGCCGTCATCTTGAGCGCGCTGTGGCTCGCCGTTCGCAGGATGCCGAAAACCTGGCGTCGTCCGGCCGCGGGCGTGCTGCTGATCGCCGGCATCGGATGGTTCGTGAGGATGCTCGTCTGATTCCTACGAATTGTGCGTGATGCTGTGCTTGCGGCTGTAAGTGAAATAAACGATCAGCCCGATCGCCATCCAGCCGAACAGCCGCGCCCAGTTGGTCCAGCCGAGGCCGTAGATCATGAACAGGTTGAACGCGATTCCCAGGATCGGAACCACGGGAACGAACGGCGTCCGGAAGGGCCGGGGCAGGTCCGGATGCGTGCGCCGCATGATGATGATTCCGCCGCACACCAGCACAAACGCGAACAGCGTTCCGATGCTGGTGGCCTCTCCCAAGATTCGGATGGGAGCGAAAGCTGCGAGCAGGCCGGTCCCGCCCATGAACAGCAGGTTCGAGCGCCACGGGGTGCGGAACTTCGGATGGATGTCGCAGAACAGCTTTGAGAGCAGCCCGTCGCGCGACATCGAGAAGAACACCCGGCTCTGGCCGAGCAGCATCACGAGGATCACCGACGTGTACCCCGCGACGATCGCCAGCTTGATCGCGGGACGGAGCCAGCGGTAGTCGGTTTTGTCGATCGCCACAGCCACAGGCGCAGCAGAGTTCAGTTGCGTGTAGTTCACGATCCCGGTGAGCACGTGGGCGAACAGAACATATAGCAAGGTGCAGACCGCCAGCGATCCGATGATCCCGATGGGCATGTCTTTCTGCGGCCTTTTGGCCTCCTGAGCGGCCGTCGATACCGCATCGAATCCGATGAAGGCGAAGAACACCAGCCCGGCTCCGCGCAACACGCCGCTCCAGCCGAAGGCTCCGGTCTCCCCTGTGTTCGGAGGAACGAAAGGAGTGAAATTGGCCGGATCGATGTAGCCCCATCCCAGTATGATGAAAACCACCACGACGGCCACTTTTAGAAGGACAATGATCGCGTTCACCCGGGCCGATTCCTGGATGCCGATGATCAGCAGGAGCGAGATCGCGACCACAATGAACATCGCCGGCAGATTGATCACGCCTTGGATTACGGTGTTGCTGTCCGGCAACGTGACCGGCTCAAACGGAGAAGCCGCCAGTTGCGCGGGGAAGTGGATTCCAAAATCCTGAAAGAAGCTCATTACGTACCGCGACCAGCTCACCGCGACCGTGGAAGCGCCGACGGCGTATTCGAGCACCAGATCCCAGCCGATCATCCAGGCCATCAGTTCGCCCATGGTGGCGTACGCATAGGTGTACGCACTGCCGGCGATCGGAATCATGGTGGCGAACTCGCTGTAACACAGACCCGCGAACGCACACCCGACGGAGGCCAGAACGAAGCTGAGAATCACGGCAGGTCCGGCGTTGTTCGCCGCCGCGATTCCGGTCAGGGAAAAAAGTCCCGCGCCGATAATCGCACCGATTCCGAGCGCCACAAGCTGGGAAGGACCCAGCGTGCGGCGAAGGCTTTCGTGCCCGGCGTCCTTGAGGAGCGCCTCCAGCGGCTTGGTGGCGAAGAGGCTCATAAGTGTATGAGGATACCAGACGGCTTTCGGTTTCGACGGAGTGCTGGTTTTGATCAATCACGGGCACGTATAATTCCTGGAGAGGTTCACCCGTGAGAAAACAGACCCTGGTGCCGATTCTGACGACAGTGGCGTTCGTCCTGACGGCGCTTCCCTTTCTCGAAGGCCAGTTTCCGGCAGAGAGCACGATTCCGAAGGCGAAGCGGAAAGGCAACGCGCGCGTCAAGAAAGGTCCGCCGGGTCCGACGCCGCGCACTCCCGACGGCAAGCCCGATCTTTCGGGCGTCTGGGGCTACGCCGGATACACGTCCGACATCGCCAAAGATTACGACGTCGGCGAGCTTCCCATGACGCCTTTCGGCGAGAAGCTATTCAAGGATAGACAGGCCAACGAGGGCACGGAAGATCCCGAGGCGCGCTGCCTACCCACGGGCGTCCCGCGCCGCGATCCGTACCCTTCGAAAATTATCCAGTTGCCCAAGCTGGTGGTCATTCTTTTCGAGGGCAATCTGCACAGCTTCCGGCAGATTTTCCTGGATCGGGATCATCCCAAGGATCTGAATCCGACCTGGTGGGGCGATTCGATCGGGCATTGGGAAGGCGACGAGCTGGTGGTGGACACTGTCGGATTCAACGGCCTCACCTGGCTCGATCTGGCGGGCCACGGCAGCTCGGAACAGCTTCACGTGATCGAACGCTATTCGCGCCCGGACTATGGAAACCTCAAGAATGAGATCACCATCGAGGACCCGGTCTACTACACGCGTCCATGGAAAGTCACGCAGTGGACGCCGCTGATCACGGACAGCGATTTGATGGAGTACATCTGCACGGAAAACGAGCGCGACTCCAGGCACCTGGACAATCTCATCCGGGCGGAGAAAGAGGCCAAAGCGAAGGCCTCGAAAAAGTAAGCATACGTCGCCGGCGGCGTGCGGCATGATAGACTCGCGTTCTTGG
>JBAIXM010000205.1:0-29206 GCA_037916615.1 Bryobacterales bacterium | reverse complement strand
GTCCAGGCTGCGGATGGTGGAATGGCCGGTCACTTTGACCGATTGCACATCGCCTCCGACGATCCGCGCGTTTCCGCGAAAACTCTCCAAAATTACGCGCGGGGCTTTGCCGGCCGGTCTCTCCGCGGAGAGAGGATAATCGTAGCTTTCGCCGAAAATCTCGAGCCCGCCGAGCTGGATGCGGCTGCCTGGGAGCCATTCGGAGAATCCGCGCACGGCGTGCAGGCTCACGCCGAGAAAACACAGGAAAACCACCAGCACCCATTCGCCGCTGCTCAGCCCGCGCACAGGCAGGGGCTTCCCCGTCGCGGCCCACACCAGGATTTCCAGCAATCGCAATCCGCCCCACACCACCAGCAGTAGAGGCCAGTATTTCGCCAGATAATCCAGAAGCTGCATCTCGGGAAAAACGTTGCGGGCCAGGAACAGGAGCCCGATTCCGATCAGCAGCAGCGGCGCGACCAGGGAAGCTCGTCTCATTGTTGGACCCCCTCGCCATGAACTCCTTCATCTTTCGATCCCAAATGCTCCGCCAGTTTGAAAAGCCCGAACAGAATCAGCAGCGCGGGCCAAGTGCGCCAAAAGCTCATGCGGTCGAGTTGATCGGCGGCCATCAGCAGACCTAGGGCGATCAGCAACACCGGTCCGCGAATGGCCAGCAGCAGGGAGTTAGCGCTCACGATCCATCCCCTCCGAATTTCCGCTCATTCGCAGATACAGCATGTAGAGCCCGAAGGCGATCAGCAGCACCGGCCAGAACCGCAACATCCGCCGCAGCTCGAAAATATCCAGGTTATTCAGCAGGAAGACTACGCCCAGCGCGATCAGCAGTATCGGTGCGACGGGGAAACGGGAGCCGCCGCGTCCTGGAACCAGGCTCGAGAATTCATCCACCGCCTGGCCCATACGGCGCAGGCGGGCCGTATGATACGCCTCGAACGCCATATACGCCCAGAAGCCCGGGATGAGAATGCCAAAAAGAGGCTCGAATCCGCCGACGTCGTTGCTGCCGACCAGCGTGAACAGCATGCCCAGGATAAAAACGTGAATCAGCCCCTTCGCGTACTGGCCGTTGTAGATGGCGCCCACACCAGGAATGAGCCCGAGAACAAACGCTACCCCGGGAGATACCTCGGGATTGGGAACCGGCGGCGGAGCACTGGACACGTAGGGGCTGGCGTAAGGCGAATCGGATATCGGCGGCGGCTCGGGAGGCACGTGCTCGGCGCAATAGATCGTGCCGTGCGCGCTGCGGACGCTGGCGGCATCGAGAGCCTTTCCGCAGGCGCGGCAGTAGCCGACGATCGGGGTTTCGGGTGGAAGAGAAGGCGGTGCTTCCGGGTTCATTTCGTTTCTCCTGCCGAGTTGCCGGATTCCGGCGGAGCCGTTTGCGGAGCCGGCTGTTCCTCGGCCCATTCCTTGAGCCGCGTTTCGATTTCGTAAACCACCCGCAGACTTTCGTAATACTTTACGCCGCGGTTGTACCAGCGCACTACTCGATCCTCCGCCGCAGTCCAGACCTTCACCGGATCCAGATCCGCGGGAGTTAACTGACGCACATGCGTGAAGCGGCCGATCATCGCGAACGATAAAACCGTCATCGCCATTCCCATCGCGAATCGCGGCTGCAAAATCGGTTCGAGCCATCGGCCAAAGAGCCGCCGCGTCAGAGACGGCTTCACCACCGACCGGCTGGGCCCGGCGGTCACCTCGAACAAAATCCTGGTAATCAGTTCGGGAGGCGCTTCGACCGCCGCCGCCCGTTCCATGAACGCGACCGCTCCGGCGGCATCCTGGGCCATGGCTGCGCATGCCTGGCAACCGGCCAGATGGGCTTCGAGCGCGGGTTTCTCCCCTCCGCGGAGTGTTCCATCCACGTAGTCGGCCAGCAGAATTTCAACTTCCGCGCAGTTCACAGAAAACCTTTTTGATGGCGAAGAATTCGGCCTAATTCAGCTCTACCGCGATTCAACCTGGATTTGACTGTGCCTTCCGGCACATGCAGCACCTGGGCGATCTCCCGATACTCGAGTTCTTCCAGGTCTCTCAAAATGACCGTTTCCCGCAAATCGGGAGAAAGCTTTTGCAAGGCGGCCTGGAGCACCTCGCTGGTCTCGCGCCCCGCCAGCAGTCCTTCGGTCCGGCCCAGGACCGCTGTCTTCTCTTCGAGCATCGGCAGTTGCTCTTCGATCGAAGCGCTGGCCCGTTCGAGCTTGCTTCTGCGGTAATGATCGATCAGCAGATTTCGAGCCAGCCGTGAGAGCCATACCGTAAACGACCCTTCTCCCGCCCGAAAGCTTTTGAGCGAACGGAACACGCGCAGGAACACATCCTGCGTCAAATCCTGGGCTTCGTGATCCGAGCCCGTGAATCGGTAACAGATGGCGTAAACACGGCGGGTATGGACCTTAACCAGGTCCTCCCAGGCGGCCTCCTCCCCGGCCAGACAGCGCTCCACCAGTTGGTTGTCGGCGTCCAAGAACGGTCTCAGGGTCTCACGTGATTTTGAAATCGGGGTGCGGCCGGAAAACGCAGTGGAAGCAGGAGGCCACCACGAACCGGCCTGGACCGCCGAGCGGGCGGGCATGGTAATCTGTCGAACTGTAGCAATAGCCGCCATGGCCTGTGCTAACGAACGTTTTGTCCTGGATCCCGTATCCCATGAGAGGGCTCAAGATGATAGGGCTCCACAAATGAGAACGCAATCCCCGCATCGAAAGTTCGCTCTACATTCTATCCGTACAATGGGGTGGGGCGGGCCGAAGCCTGGTAAGGCCAGCCCGACGGGGGAGGACGCAAGGATTTGAAAAAACGACACCTGGGCGCGGGTGTAGGGGTCTTGGCCATCGTTGCAGCCGCGGTGTTTGTGGCCTACCGCTGGCGCCACTCCGGTTTCGTCTGGCAGAAGTTCGTGGAGGTGTTCAGCGGCGTCAACTGGAGCTGGCTCACGCTGGCGCTCGCCCTCATCTTGATCACCTACGTCGGCCGCGCCATGCGGTGGGAAATCATGCTGCGCCCCTTGAGCAACCGGGTCCGGCTTTGGAGGCTGGTGGTGGCCACCTGCATCGGCTTTACCGCGGTTGTTCTATTCGGCAGAGCCGGGGAACCCGTTCGGCCTTACCTGATTGCCCGGAAAGAAGGCGTCTCCTTCTCAAGCCAGGTGGCGGCGTGGCTGGTGGAACGCATTCTCGACCTCCTGATGGTGCTGCTGATCTTCGGCGTGGCCCTGACCCAGATCTCCCGCAGCGGGATCCAACCGGGTCCGCACATCCGGTCCGCGTTGGAAGCCGCCGGGATGCTGGCGGGAATCACCGGCGCCCTGTCGCTGGCTCTTCTTCTCGGCTTGCGCTATTTCCGCGGGACGATCCGGGTCCGCCTGATCGAGGCGCTATCGTTCCTTCCGGACGTGATTCATGAGCGGGTCGCGAAATTCCTCCACGCTTTCGAGGAGGGAATGCAGTCCACGCAGCGGAAATCCTACGTGGGACTCCTGGTGGCCTATACGGTGGTCGAATGGCTGGTGGTGGCTGGGTCGTTCTTCTGCGTATTCCGGGCCTTTCCGGCGACCTCCGGAATGCATGTCACGGACGTGATCATCGCCCTCGGCTTTGTTTGCTTCGGCAGCGTTTTGCAGATTCCCGGCGTCGGCGGGGGGATGCAGATCGCCACGGTTTTAGTGCTGACCGAGTTCTACGGGATCAGCCTGGAGGCGGCTAGCGGCATCGCCCTGGTGCTGTGGATCATCACGTTCGTGGTGATTGTTCCACTGGGTCTGGCGATGGCCTTCCATGAAGGAATTAAATGGCGTAGTCTGAGGCATATAGAGGAATCCTCCTCGGGCTACGGTTTATGACCTGCCCCTTCTGCCGCCACCGCCAGGACCGGGTGATCGATTCGCGGGAAAGCAAAGAGGGAGACCTGATCCGGAGGCGGCGGGAATGTCTCAAATGCCAGCGTCGCTTCACGACCTATGAGCGAAGCGATGAGATCCCCTACATGGTTGTCAAGCGCGACGGGCACAGGGAGCGCTTCGATCGTCAAAAAGTCCTGGAGGGGCTGTTAAGAGCTTGTGAAAAAAGGCCAGTGCCCATGGCCAAGCTGGCCCAGATCGTGGATGAGGTCGAGTCCGCTCTGGCGGAAACTCCTGAGCGGGAATTGACCACCGCTGTAATCGGGGATCTGGTGCTTGACCGGCTGAAAAGCCTGGACAAAATTGCATACGTGCGGTTCGCGTCTGTGTACCGGGACTTCCAGGACGCGGAGGCTTTCCTGGTCGAGCTCAAGGACCTGTTTCGAGAGGGAAAGTAGCCCTCCCGGCATGTAACCAGAAGCGATTTCAAGCATCTTTTGAAATAGAGACTTAACTTAGCTTCGGAACGCTGTTATACTAGATGCGGCTCCGAAGCCAGCGCGGGAGTTGCATACACCGGAGCTAGGATCGGCTAAGTAGTTAGAAAAGAAGGTGTTGTAGTTTGGCGCGGGTGAACCACGTGGATCATTTCGAAGACCAGTTTCTGGGTGAAGGTCACGAGCCGTTAGGGCTTCCGTTCGACGAAGAAGGCGGTTTTTTTCACCCGGAGGAAGTGCATGATGGCGAGGATTTCGCCCATGCCCATCCGGCGGAAGAATCGATTTATACCGATGACCCGGTCCGCGTGTATCTGCGCGAGATGGGCGCCGTTCCGCTGCTCACGCGCGAAGGCGAAGTCAATCTGGCCCGCCGCATGGAGCGCGGGAAATTGCGGATGCAGAAGGCGATCAGCCGGTCGGCTCTCGTGCAGCTTCGGGCCGTGGAGATCGCCGAGCAGATTAAGCGCGAGCCCGAAGAGCTGGACACCTACGTCGATCTGGGCGATCTGGAAGAAGAGAGCCCGGCCTACAACAAGCGCCGCAACGAAGTCCGCGGGGATTTGGCTGAGCTCGCCGCGCTACACAAGAAACTCCAGCAGACGTCAGACAAGCTGGATTCCGTCCCTTTGAGCAACAAAAAACTACGGCGCAAGTGGATGGGCAAGCTGAAGCGTGCCCGGGTCGAAGTTTCCCAGGCGATTCGCAAGATTCCCTACTACCTGCAGCAGTGGAAGGAATTTACCAAGGAAATCGAGAAGGTCGCCGAAGAGTTGTCGCGACTGGAAGCCGATCTCCGCAAGATCGAAGGACGTTCCAGCCAGACCGCGCAGGCGAAAGCGCGCGAAATTCGCCGCGAGATCCGCAAGCGCGAAGATGCCGCCGGAGCGAATCTCAACGACCTTAAGCACACGCTCTCCGTGATCCGCCACGGAGAGATCGAAGCCGAGCGGGCCAAGAAGGATCTGGTGGAAGCCAACCTTCGCCTGGTGGTTTCGGTCGCCAAGAAGTACGTGAACCGCGGGCTGCACCTGCTGGACTTGATCCAGGAGGGCAATATCGGCCTGATGCGCGCCGCCGACAAGTTCGAATACCGGCGTGGCTACAAGTTCTCGACCTATGCGACCTGGTGGATCCGCCAGGCCATCACGCGCGCCATCGCCGACCAGTCGCGCACCATTCGTATTCCCGTTCACATGAACGAGAGCATGAACAAGTTCCTGCGCGCCACGCGCGAGCTCGAAAAGGAAATGGGCCGCGCGCCCTCGAACGACGAAATCAGCCGGCGCATGGATATTCCTGTCGAGAAGGTCCAGAAACTCAAGACCATCTCGCGCGATCCTGTTTCGCTCGAAACTCCGGTGGGCCGCGACGGCGAATCGGCGCTGGGCGACCTGATCGAAGACCGCTGGGTGGGATCTCCTGTGGACGCGGTGATCGACACCAACGTCCGCGACGAGACCGCCAACATCCTCAAGACGCTTTCTCCCAAGGAGGAGAAGGTGATCCGTCTGCGCTTCGGCATCGGCTGCGAGCGCGAGCACACACTCGAAGAGATCGGCCAGGAGTTCGACGTCACCCGCGAACGCATCCGGCAGATCGAAGCCAAGGCGCTGCGGCAACTGCGTTCGCCCGAGCGCGCGCGGCACCTGCGGGCACTGCTGGCCGCCCGGTAGCTGCCCGATTCGCCAGACCTGCTGTCATTACGGTGCGATGTAGATGTGACCAAGGGCGGTGGTGTGCAGGTTCCCCGCGTCGAACGCCACCTCGACCCATGGCGATCCCGCGTAGCTGTTCAGCGGAAGCCGGATGATCAGCACTTGGGCGCCGTTGGTCCAAGTCGGCACCCACCCGGCGTAGAGCGTGTCGGCAGGGATTTCCTCCGGGCAAACTATCCGAATACAGATTCCCGGCAAGGTCGCCAGTTTCACGGTCGCAGAAGCCGCCAGCCACTTGGGAACAAGCTCGGCGATGCCTCCATCAGGCACCGCATCCGTAAGCCGACCCGCTCCGGTCATGTAGAGCAAAACGTAAGAGCCCGGACGGGCCGGGTTATCCTGCGTGTTCGCGGTCCCGTCCTCGTTCGTGGCGGCGGTGCTATTGCCCGAACTGAAAAAGCCCGGCGCGGCCGCCGCAGTCTGTGCATAGAAGCAGGATGTGGCGCCGCGAAACGCCGCGCACACCGGGATCCTCGCGCCGTCGGTGCGAATGCCCCATGGCGTCACAAAATTGATCTGGCGCGATTGCGCGTAGAGAATCGGCGCGGGCACGCCGTCAACCGTTACCGTTGTCCCGGCGACGTTGAACGGGACGCGGCCGTTTTCAGGCGTGTAGGAGACTCCCGTATCAGGGCCGATTTTTTCCCCGATAATCGTCATCAGCGTGCCCGGTGCGATCGCGGAACTCTGCAGCGAGGCGCTATGCGCCAGGCAGCCGGCGAAAATCCCGCCCTCCGGGAACCCGTCGGTATCGAACGCCAGGATGCCGGTCCAGTAGGTACCGGATGGAGGGAAGGCAGGGAAGGTCGAGCCGATTCCGTAAGGACGCCCGTCGACCGGCGAAATCGTGACCAGACTCGTCGAAACGATAGCCTCCTCTAGGAAAGTCGCGTAACGAGTCTTTCCCGAAACATCGATCACTGTGAGAACTCCAGGCCTGGGCGGATAACCACCGAAAAACGGCTCCGCGAGATTCATGTAGCATGGCTGGCTGCCATTTGTTGTCGGAAACAGGGGAGTGCCCGCGCCCCAGAAATAAGCTAGGCCGGAAGCGGTGACCGCCAGAAGCGAAATCCCCTGGGGGTGCGGAGTGGATGCGAGCAGCCTGCTCCCGTCGGGCGAGTAAATCCACAGGGTGCTATCGTTCGCCAAAAATATATTGCCCGATCCGTCCTCGGCGATGGACATGCCGGAATCGGTGTTAACCCCGAATGCTGGCACCGTTTGGCGGGAGAGGGAAGCGTCGAATGCCCGGATACCGCCTAGCATCGCCACCAGGACGTCGCCGTTTTTCCGCAGGACCAGGTTCCCGCCGCTGCACGGCAGGTAGGTCGCCGCTTCGACTTTCTCCCCGGAAGCGGACAACTGCGCGAGGAATCCCGGCGCGCAAGGGGAGGAAGGCACCGGCGTTTTCTGAAAGGCCGTCGGCGACACCGGCAGGTTATTGACGCCCAGCATATTTCCGGAAAGGTAGACCTTGCTGCTGCTGGCCACATCGAATCCCTGAAAAAAGCCTGCCCAGGAGAGGGCCGTACTGTACACTAGGGCGCCGTTGGGATCGAGCTTCAGGACCAAATTGCTGGTGTCGGGGGTGGGAGCCGGTCCGGTTGTCGTAGGGAAATCGGTCGAGTAGGCTCTCACTTGAGCATACAGATTTCCGGTTGCATCCGTGCGCATCTGATTCAGGTAGTCGTCGGCCGATCCTCCAATGATCACGGTGAACACGACCTGTCCCACCGGGTCGAGCTTGATCAGGACAATGTCCTGGCCGCCGGGGCGTCCTCCTAAGATCGGGACATTCGGCGGAGGCGCGGTTGTGGTTCCACCGATGAAGAAGTTCCCCTTGCGGTCCATCGTGAAGCAGGCGGGCGAGAGCCACGGAAACTGCTGATCGATCCTCTGAATCGGGTGGACTCCTGCGGGAAATTGCGGATTCGTCTCCGCGGAAGCAAGTGCAGCACAGCACCACAGCAATAGCAGGCATCGAATCAGAGCGGTGAGTCCTGGCGCCGCACCTGCGAGGCGTTCCAACCCAGCAGGCAACTCCTGGCCTGCTGATTTCACGCGGAGTTTCTGCACGATGACATGGAGCTTGCACGAAGATGGCCGCCTGTCCAGGCGGACCCTGTAATACGCCATCGTAATACGCTACGCTGAGGGTGTGGCATCGCCCCTCACATTACGGCTTGACGAAGAAACGCGCAGGCGCGTAAACCGCATTGCGCGGCGAAAACGGACTACCCCCTCGAACGTGCTGCGTGAGGCGATCACTGCCTGGGTCGACCGGGAGGAAGAAGCCGGCTCGGTTTATGACTCTATCAAGGACCTGATCGGCAACGTCCGCGGAGGCGATCCAGGCCGGTCCACCAGGAAGCTTTCCCAGGTCCTCGAGAAACGCCGCGCGAAATGATTCTGGTCGATTCGAGTCCCTTGATGGCTCTGGTGGATGCCGACGATCAATATCATGCGATTTGCTCCGAGGCACTCCGAACACTCGTCCGGCAGCGGTTGGGAACCGTGTGGCCGGTGCTCACGGAAGTCATGCACTTCCTCGACGATCTACAGCAAGCTCAAGACGAGATTTGGGAGATGATTGCTCGCGGCGCGGTGGAATTGTTGCCTCTTGGCCCCAAAGACGTTCCCCGGATCCGCGAGCTGATGCTTCAATATGCGGACCGGCCCATGGATCTGGCCGACGCCGCGCTGATTCGGGTCGCCGAGCGCGAAGGAATCCGCGAAATCTTCACCATCGACCGCAAGGATTTTTCCGTCTACCGGCTGCACGGGAAAATCCGGCCGAAGATTCTGCCTTGACGGCGCGTTACAATCCTCCACAGAGGTTTCACCGTGCGCACCATCGGTTCGCTTGCAATTTCGACGGTTTTGATATGTTCGGCATGGGCGCAAGCCGGATCCGGGAGCACCCGCCCCGTCCCGCGTCTCCCGGACGGCAAGCCCGACTTCTCCGGCATCTGGATCGGCGGCGGACCTGTCGCGGATCTTGAGGCAGGTCTGAAGCCGGGAGAGACGGTTCCCTTGCTTCCCGCCGCGAAAGAGCTGATGAGCGAGCGGAAGGCGCAGGACGATCCGGAGGCCAACTGTTTGCCCACGGGCATTCCGCGCCAGGCGCCGTATCCGTGGACGTTCGCAACCGCTCCCGGCCGCCTGTATATCCTGTTCGAAGGCAATATCCACAGCTATCGCCAGGTCTTTATGGATGGCCGCGCACATCCCAAAGATATGAATCCGACTTGGTACGGGCACTCGGTGGGCCGCTGGGACGGGGACGCGCTGGTGATCGACACGATCGGGTTCAACGACAAGTTCTGGTTCGATTTCCGCGGGCATCCGCACACCGAGCAGTTGCACACCGTCGAGCGCTATACCCGCAAAGAGTACGACAAGCTGACCAACGCGATTACGATCGAGGATCCGGGTGCGTATTCGCGGCCGTTCACGGTGACGTTCACGGCGAACCTGATGCCGAACGGCGAGCTCATGGAGTACATCTGCCAGGAGAGCGAGCGGTCGTCCAAGCACCTGCGCGGGCCGGCGATTGTGCCCTCGGCGGACACCCAGCCGGGGACGGGGCTGATTCCGGTGGCGCCCGCCAAGCCGCCAGCCAGGTAATTTCCCCGCGTTGCCCCTCGAATTTGCGTCTTTGGCCTGTTTGCACGCTAATGCACGTTGCCCCTCGTGACGGTGTACCCTACTCTGGGCAGCATGAATCCGCAAGAACGCCTTGAATCCTGGAAAGAAATCGGAGCCTACCTTCAGCGCGACGCCACCACGGCCCGCCGTTGGGAAAAAGAGGAGGGATTGCCGGTCCACCGGCATTCCCATAAAGCCCGAAGCAGCGTCTATGCCTACCCCAGCGAGATCGATGCGTGGCGGGCGGGGCGGAAAGTGGCTGCGGAGCCGGCTCCGGTTAAGGTGTTCTGGCGCTGGCCGGCCCTGGCGGCGACCATGCTGCTGTGCCTCGTTATGGTCGGCAATGGCACTCGGCCGGTTGCAGCGCAGCAGCGATCGCAGCAAGCTCGCCGGGTGTGGGCGAACGCCTTGGGCGGCGGAGCAGACGAGATCTCCCGCGACGGACGTTCGATCGTCTTCGTCGACTGGGATTCCGGAAACCTCGCGGCGAGAGATCTGCAAAGCGGCGCTGTGCGTTTCCTTACGAATTCGGCTGGATGGAAAGAGACCTATCCCGGTTATGTCGAACGCGGAACGGTGATCTCACCCGACGGGAATCAAGTCGCGTTGTCTTGGTGGGACTACAAGACCGGGCATGGCGATCTTCGAGTCGTGCCGTTCCACGGCGCCGGACCTTCGGCCGGAGCGATTATCCGTCAGAACAGCGAGGACGCCGCTATCTGGCCGTTCGGCTGGTCACCGGACGGGAAGGAAATATTCGTCGAGCGACGGCTGGTCGATCAGACCAATCAATTGGCGGCTATCTCCGTTCGCGATGGTAATCTCCGTCCGTTGAAGTCTCTCGGATGGCTGGCCGCCCAAGCGCGGGTTTCGCCGGATGGCCGTTATATCGCCTATGATCGCCCCGCGGGCCACGGCGCGCCTTCATCGGATATCGTGGTCTTGGCCTCGGATGGGAGCCAGGAAAACGTCATTGTGAATCATCCGGCGAAAGATTTTTCGCCCATGTGGACCCCGGACGGCAATCGCGTGCTGTTCCTGAGTGATCGTACCGGAAGAACCTCGCTTTGGAGTATACGCGTGCAAGACGGAAAGGCTCAGGGCGAGCCGAAGATGATCAAAGCCGAAGCGGGACAAATGTTGCCGCTGGGCATCACGCACGATGGCACGCTGTATCACATGCTTGCGGGCGGGACCCGCAATATACAACTCGCGGAACTGGACGCGGGCTTGAAGGTTTCGAAGCCCCCCGTACCGGCCGTCGAGCGGTTTCTCAACTACAATTTTCATCCGTCATGGTCGCCAAACGGAGAGTTTCTGGCATACTATTCGGAACGCGAAGGCGCGTATCAACGGCCTTTGGGTCCGATGGCGCCCGAAGGCACCACAGTCCTGGTGATCCGGTCGACGAAGACCGGTGAAGAACGCGAGATTCGCCTGCCATTACAAGTTCCCGCGTATCCCGTGGTCGCGGAGCCGAAGTGGTTTCCGGATGGCCGCTCCATTCTAGTCACGGGCTGGACATCCGAGCGTCCAGGCTTGGGCTATTTTCGCGTTGACGTGCCAGGCGGAAAAACCGAGCTGCTGCACCGTCCTCAGGGTCCCCAGGCAACGGGGTTGAGCCCCGCACGGATGGATCTGGCTCCAGACGGCAGATTCGTCTATTACGTAGATGGCGGTCTGCGGCGCTTTGACATCCAGAAGGGCGAGGACATCGAAATACGGAAAATACCATTGGGTGCCGCGCAGATCGCAATCTCGCCGGATGGAAAACTTCTGGCGCTCGCATATCGGTCGGGAAGCTCCACGGGCGATTCGATTTCCGTCCACACTATGCCGGTGGATGGCGGCGAGCCCCGATTGCTGTTCACATTGCGAAAAGGCCTGACCGACGACACGTTCATGAACACTCTTACCTGGTCGCGGGATCAAAGGTATCTGCTGATTGCGCAACCGGACAAGGACGAGGTCGCGCTCTGGAAGATTTCAGTCAGCGGGGGAGAACCTGAAAAGCTGGGACTTTCGACCAAGGGCGTTTTCAAGACCCCGCGAATCGATCCGGATGGCCGGAAGATCGCCTACGAAGTCATCGAATCGGCCGGCGACGAAATCTGGGCGTTGGAAAACTTCCTGCCGTCCCGAGGTAATTGATGGAAATCACGCTGAGCAAGCCGTTTGCGGCCTGATACCGCTTGCCGGAAGCGACATGCGAGTCTAGTCTTTGGTCATGAACAACGACCAAGCACCTCTGGAGTCCTGGAAAGAGATCGCGGCGTACCTGCAAAAGGACGTCACCACGGTGCAACGGTGGGAGAAGAGGGAAGGTTTGCCGGTCCACCGGCATTCTCACAAGATCCGGTCGAGCGTGTACGCCTACCCCAGCGAGATCGACGCATGGCGGGCGGGGCGGAAAGTGGTGGCGGAGCCGGCGCCGGTCAAAGTGTTCTGGCGATGGCCGGCGCTCGCGGCGACCATGCTGCTGTGCCTGGTGATGGTCGGCAACGGGGTGCGGCCGGTTTCGGCGCAGCAGGCGGCCGCAACCGCCCGACAGTTATGGCTCACTGGCGACCAGGACCCATGCTGTACGGCCCCTTCGGCAGACGGGCGGTATATCGCCTACACCGACTGGTCCACAGGCGATCTGGGTGTCCGCGACCTTGTTTCCGGCACCAGCCGGCTGCTGACGAATCGCAGCGGCCATGACTTTGCGGAGCCCACCAAAGCCATTTCGCCGGATGGCCGGATGATCGCCTACGCATGGACGATGGAAAACGTGGCCGAGTTGCGAGTGATTCCGACAGCGGGCGGCACACCGCGCACTGTGTACCGAGGTAACTCTCCCAACGAGTATCTGCTTCCCCACGACTGGACCGCTGACGGCAAACAGCTCCTGGTGGGACGCAAGCTCCCGGACAACAGCTGGCAGATCGCGATGGTTTCGGTGGCTGACGGGACAGTGCGCCCGATCAAATCCGTAGGATGGGAGCTTACGGACCCGCGGCTCTCTCCAGACGGCCGTTTCATCGCGTACGCCGCCCAGCGCGGCGGCGGAGATATCTTGCTGCTCGCCGCCGATGGGAGCTCAGAAACCATATTGGTGAACGGCCCGGGCAAAAGCGGGGCCCCTATCTGGTCCCCCGATGGGACTGAGGTGCTGTTTGTGAGCAACCGCACGGGGACGCCATCTCTATGGGCCGCGCCCGTTCGCAACGGCAAACCGAATGGACCGGCCGTGCTCATCCAGGCTGATTTCGTCAATAAAGCTCCGCTCGGGGTGACGCGCGCAGGCGCGCTCTATTACACGTCAAAGGGCAACGGAGGAACAAATGTCTACGTTGCGGACATGGATTCCACAGGTAAGGTGACGGGGGAGCCACGTGCGGCAACTGAACGTTCGTTCAACTCGAATCTAGGACCTGCCATATCCCCCGATGGTGAGCGTCTGGCCTACTTCTCCAATCTTCCCGGACGCGGACGCGTTCTGATGGTTCGAAGCTTCAAAACCGGCGAGGAACGCGAAAAGGGACGTGGTGCAAACCCCAACAACTCCGGCTACGGTCCGATGTGGTTCCCTGGCGGCGACTCCGTGTTGATGTACTCGCGGGAATCGAATCGGCCCGGCTATACATTCTTGCGCGCGCATCTCAGCGATGGCAAGTGGGAAGATCTGCTCCACGTCGCGCGACTGGGACCCTACGCACTCTCACCGGACGGCAAGAGTCTCTTTTACGCGGGACAAGAAACCAGCGACAGCACACCGGCATTGTTTCGACTTGACATCGAGACGAAGCGGCAGACGGTAGTTACACCCCAGGATATCGACGCAACCTCTATTAGGTCCGTTGCTGTCTCGCCGAACAACGAACAAGTCGCTTACTTGGTGGAGGCCGCCGGTCCGAAGAAGGATGGAACCCGGTTGGAGGTCATGTCTGCTGGTGGGGGAAAACCGCGCGAGGTGTATAGCGATTCCCCATGGCAAGAACCGTCCAACGTCAACGGCCTCGGCTGGAGTGCTGACGGCAAGTCGCTGCTGTTCGTGAAGCCGCAGAATGGTGAGACCGTGCTTTGGCGCGTGCCTGGCGCCGGAGGCCGTCCCGAGCCGACCGGCATTGCACGCAAGGGTCAGATCAAGTCTCCGCAAATGAGCCGTGACGGGAAGCAGATCTACTTCAGCGCCTCGGAGCCGGCGCCTGGGGAGCTCTGGACGCTCGAGAACTTCTTGCCCAAGGCAAGAGAAAAATGAAACCGCTGCTTCTTCTCTCGCTGGTGCTTCGCCCGCCTCTCGGGCTGGACCTCTACATGCCCGTGCCCGACGCGAATCCGCTGACGCCGCAGAAGATCGCGCTGGGGAAGAAGCTGTTTTTCGACAAGCGCCTTTCTCGTGACGAGACGCTGGCCTGCGCGAGCTGTCATGATCCGAAGCTGGCGTTTTCGGATGGCCGGAAGGTCGCGCGCGGGATCAACGGGCAAGAAGGGACGCGCAGCACTCCGGCGATCATCAACCGCGGCTATGGGAAGACGTTCTTCTGGGACGGTCGCGCGAAATCGCTGGAGCAGCAGGCGCTGGAGCCGATCCTCAATCCGAAAGAACTCGGCATGACGGTTCCCGAGGTCGAGCGCCGCACGGGGCTCAAGATCGCGGAGCTCACGGGCGCGCTGGCGAGCTACGTGCGCACCATCCGCTCCGGCGACTCGCGCTTCGATCGCTATGCCGCCGGCAAACAGAATGCGCTCAGCGAAATCGAAAAACAGGGCCTCGCCCTGTTTCGAGGCAAAGCCCGCTGTTCCTCCTGCCACGCAGGTCCGAATTTCACCGACGAAAACTTCCATAACTCGGGCATCGCCTGGAAAGACGGAAAGCTCGCAGACGAAGGCGCGGGCGAGGGCAAGTTCAAGGTTCCCACGTTGCGCGAGGCCGCCCGCACGGCTCCCTACATGCACGACGGCAGTCTCGCCACACTGGAAGAGGTCGTCGAATACTACGATCGCGGCGGCAACCAGAATCCGGCCCTGGACGAAGATCTGCGGCCGCTGCATCTCACCGCCGAAGAAAAGCAGGCGCTCGTCGCGTTTCTTCACACGCTCTCCGGATCGGTCAGAGAAGGGAAGTAGCCCGCCTCTCGCTCTCCGCCCGCCTCGTGATACAGTGTTGATTTCGCCTCCGCATGTCCTTGCAGATATTTCTCGAAGGCAGAATCCTGGGCCTAGACGACTGCCTGCTGGCGCCTGCGTCCCGGGACCCTGACCGGGTTTTCACCGGCCGGTCGCACTGGATCAGCCTGTTGAGCGAAGTTCTGCCGCGAGCCTTGCTGGCCGAATTGGGCCTGGCGAAAATTCTGCTGGGATCGAGCGGAGGCAGCCAGTTTCTGCTGGTGCTTCCGGAGGAGTCTCGCGCGGCAGCCGAGAGTTTTCTCACCGCCGCCGCGAAAGAGATCGGCGCAGTGAGCGCGGGCGCGCTCAAGCTTATCTGGAGCATGACCGAGAACCTGGGCGATTGGAGCGATGTCCGAAGGCGCCTGGAAGAAGGGCTCGACCGGGGCCGTCACGCTCCCGCAAGCGAGTCCGGTGCCGCATTATTCTCCACAGCCGTTCCCGAGCCCGATCCCGCCGTAGACGACTATTTCAGCGGGCAGCTCGGATTTTCGCTGCGCGATGCGAACAGTGTTGCCTGGTCTCCCGAAACGCCCGGGCGGATTCTCACCAGCGGCAAACACTCCTGGCCGTTGACCAATTCCCCGGATGCGATTCCGTTCGCGCGCCACGCAGCGCCCAGCGACGACGGGAGCGAGCCGGCATCCACGGCAGTCCTGGCGGCCCGCGCCGGCGGCCTGGCGACCTGGGGCGTGCTGCGCGGGGATGTCGATAATTTCGCCATCCGCCTGCATCGCGCGCAGAGCATCGAGGAGCACATCCAGCTTTCGGTGATGTACAAGCAGTTCTTCGCCGGCGAACTCGAAGTGTTGTGCTCGATGCCAGAGTTCTGGCGCAAGGTGACCGTGATCTACTCGGGCGGCGACGATTTCGCCGTTTATGGCGCCTGGGACGCTTTGATCGGACTCGCAGCGGAACTCGAACGCCTGTTCCGCCGGTTCGCCGAGCAGAACCTTGCGGAGTTCGCCGGGCCTGAAGGCAAAACCATCAGCATGGCTCTGGCCTTGGCGCCGGCGACGGATGCTTCGCTTGGCGCCGTGTTTGAAGAAGCGGGCCAGCGCCTGGAAGCTGCCAAATCGGCCGACAAGGACTGCATCTGGATTCTCGGGCGCACGCTCGAATGGAAGCAGTTCGCCGAAGCGTCCACGCTCAAGGATTTCCTCGGGCGGATGGTGACGGATTTCGGATGCTCGCCGCAGTATCTTCGCGATTTGTGCGGCATCTACCGTGAGACCCAGTCGAAAATGTCGAAGCGCCAGGCCCGGCGTATGGGAGGCGAGCGGCCGTGGCGGTATCACCGCCGCATCCGCCGCATTCTGAATGCATCGCGCCCGCCGGGGCCCGAGCGCGGGGACTATCAGAAAGCGCGGACCGCGCTGATCGCGGACTTGATCGGGCGCAGCGCCGTGACCGTGAAGTTGCGGCCTGCGGGCCGCGTGGCGCTAGAATGGGCGAGGTTATCCGCCGAGGCTTAGGATTACCACCGAGGCTCAGGGAAGGAATTTGCATGCAAGATCATCAATCGCTGGATCCACAACCGCAGGAAATGTCGACCGAGGCTGTGCAGGAAGCGCCGCCGGGTCCGGAAGCGGCGGAGCCACAAGAATCGACGCTTGCCCAAGCGCTGGAGGCTGCCAAGCGGAAGGCGGAAGCGGAATCCTCCAAGCGTGAAGCTGCCCAACAATCTCGTCAACATGCGGCCCTGGAAAACCGCGGCGGCCGCGAGCCGCGCGGCGATCGTCCGCCACGTCCTGGCGGAGAGAATCGCGGCGGCCCACGGCGCGAGGGGCGCCCAGATCGGGGGCCAGCGGGCGGACGGGAAGGTGGAAGCAGACCCGAAGGCCGGCACGAGGGACGGCCGGGTGGGGGCGGCGGACGCACTTTCGAGGGTTTCGCGGACATCGATATCGAGAAGCTGATTTCCGACAGCCTGTATCTGGACAATCAAGCTCATGCGGTGGTCGCCCGCATGCGCGATATGGATAGCGGAACCAAGAGCCAGTTGCGGCGCCTATACAACGCCGTGCGCCGGGCAGTGCGGGCGCGTGAATCCGAGCGCCAGCACCAGTTCGTCATGCTGCGCGCACGGCTGGCTTACACCATCGCGCGTCATTCGCTGCGGAGCCTGGACGCGCTCGAGCGCCTGCTGCTCCAGGTGACGCGCAAGAACGAGGCCAAAGGATACGAGAGGTTCAAGGATCTGTTCGAAGCCATCGTGGCTTACAACGAGTAACCAAAATACGCAATGAGCACACATACCGCTCAAACTCAATTGAAACTGGTCGGCAAGCTGATCCTTGCCGGCGAATTGCATTGTGAAACCGGCCTGCACATCGGCGCGGGCAAAGGATCGCTGGAAATCGGCGGCGCCGATAACCCGGTGGTCAAGGACTCTTTCGGCCTGCCCTATATTCCGGGCAGTTCGCTGCGCGGCAAACTTCGTTCGCTGCTGGAGAATTCGCTGGGCGTAACCGCCCCTTCTGAGCTGGTCTACTTATCGAAGCGGCGCGGCCAGGAAGTCCGGATTCATCAAAGCGATCGGCCCGATGACGAGATCTGCCTGCTGTTCGGCCGGAATCCCGGGCGCATGGAGCGCGTGCAGGGCGAGGCGCTTGAATCGACCTCGGCGAGCCCCGCTCGCCTGGCGGTCTACGACGCTCCGCTCGATCAGGAAAGCATTACGGCGCAGATGCGCGAGAACCTGGACGACGAAATCACGGAAGTGAAGAGCGAGAATGCGATCGACCGCATCACCTCGCAGGCGAATCCGAGGACGCTCGAGCGGGTGCCGGCCGGGGCGCGGTTCCGGATCCGCATGGTGCTCGATATCCTCTGTGAAGAGGATAAGGCTCTGGCGGCGCGGCTGTTCGAAGGGTTGCGGCTCCTCGAGGACGATGCGCTGGGCGGCGGCGGATCGCGCGGCAGCGGCCGGGTGCGGTTCGCGAACCTGAAGCTCACCTGGCGCGGCCGCGGATTTTATTCGTCCGGAGCGCAGGAATCCGAGCTTGCCTCGGGCGATCTCGGCCAGCTTCAAGGCGCGGTGAACGAATCTTCGTTTGCCGAAAAATTGTCGGAATAACATGGCTTCTGGCTTGCTCATCCGGCTTCGCCCGGCGGGGCCGTGGCGGATCGGTCCGGATTCCGGAGACCGCGATCGCGTGGATCGCATCTACCACAGCGATTCGCTGTATTCGGCCGTGACCTCAGCAATGGCGCGCCTCGGCGCGCTGGAAGAGTGGATCGCCGCCACCGCGGGTTCGGCTGATCCGGCCGTCCGCTTCAGCTCGTGTTTCCCGTATCAGGGCGACACGATGTTCGTGGTGCCGCCGCGCAATCTCTGGCCCCCGCCGCCCTCCTCGAAGATCCGGTGGAAGGGCGCGCGGTTTGTGCCGCTGAGCGTAGTGCAATCGCTCGCGGCCGGGCGGGGGATTTCCGAAGACGGCTGGATGATCGACGGCCCCAGCGAGTGTCTGCTTGCGTTCAGCACGCCGCCCAAATCCGGCCCGTTCCGGGTTTCGGTGCGATCCAGCGCCGCGATGGATCGCGAGGGCGCGGGCGCGCTCGCGCATTCGACGGCGTGCCTGGAGTTTACTCCTGAAAGCGGATTGTGGTGCGCGTGCCAGTTTGCGGACGAAGCCGCCCGCGAGCGCTGGACAACTCCGCTCCACGCGGCATTCCGCCTCCTGGCGGATTCGGGCTTCGGCGGAAAGCGATCGCAAGGTTGGGGCCGCGCGGAAATGCCCCAGATTATCGCGGGCCTGGACGAACTTGCGTTTGGCGCGGGTGAAGAGCTGAATCAGGGCTATTGGCTGCTGTCATTGTTCCACCCGGGATCGTCCGACTCGATCGATTGGAATCAGGGCAACTACACGCTGACCACGCGCGGCGGGCGCGTCGAAAGCGAGGCGCGCTGGGGCGATCGCAAGAAGCAGATGCGCATGGTCGCCGAGGGTTCGGTTCTGGTGGCGTCCGCGGAGCCGCGCGGTTCGGCGGCCAACGTCGCGCCCAACGGATTTCCTCACCCGGTGTATCGCGCCGGTTTCGCGCTCGCGATTCCGATTCCGCTCAGGGCTGCATCGTGAGATACCGAGTCACATGTCTCACTCCGACGCTGGTCGGCGACGGCCAGAAGCTTGCGCCCATCGACTACATGGTGTGGAAGGAGCACGTCAACGTGCTCGACCAGCGCCGGATTTTCCGCCTGCTGGCAAAAGGGCCGCGGCTCGATGGATATCTTGCCCAGCTCAAGAAGTCCGATAAACTCGATTTTGCCTCCTGGGGCGGTTTCGCGCAAAATTTCGCAGGCCGCCGGATTCCGTTCGAACACTCGAGCTCGATTCCCGTGTGGGAGCGCGCCCAGGCGCAGAATCTGTTCATCCCAACCTTCGCGACCGGCACTTCCGGGCCTTATCTGCCGGCAAGCGCGATCAAGGGTGCGCTGCGAACCGGGGCCGTGTTCGGCCGCTGGAACGAAAATGTGTTCCGCGAACTTGCGAGCCGGATGGAAGAGGCCCGGCCTCCGCGCAACCCGGCCAGCAAAGCCGAGGACGCCGTGCTCGGCGGGCACGGTACGAACCGCATGAGGTGCGTGGCGACGGCTGATTCAGCTCCGGTCTCTTACGCTCCGATGAAGGTCTACCTCCTCCGCGTATCGACGCTCGTAGCTCGGGGCCAGGGGAAGTTCGAGCTTGGCTGGAAATCCCTACGCGGAACGGTTGAGCAGCGCAAGATCGAGGAAAGCACTCCGGCTTTCGCGGAAATGGCTCCTGCTGGGGTGACGTTTGAGGGGATCTGGAAGGAAACCTCTCCGCACGACCGCCAAAAGCTGTTTCACGCAGCTAACTTATATGCTTCCAGCCAGATACGTCGCCATCAGGAATACGCCAGCCTGGCCGGGCTGGAACGCCTGGCCGCCAGCCTGGCCGACCTGGAGAAGCGCGTCCCAGCTCCTGGGAACGGGCCAGGATCGGCCTGCCTGCTCGCGCTCGGCTGGGGAGCGGGAATGCTTTCGAAAATCGCCGTCTCCGATACCGCCGATCCCGGCTATCGAGCGGTTCTCCGGCACGTGCCTCTCTTCCAGAAGGCGGTACAGACCGGACTTCCGTTCCCCAAGACCCGCCGGATCGTCTTCGAAGGTGGCCAGCCGGTATCGCTTCCTGGCTGGGTGCTGCTGGAAGTGAGCTAAACACCGCAACTTCTGACCTAGTACCCAGTAAACGGGAGGGGTATTCGCCCTAAAGCTGCCCCGTGATACTATCGATCCAGAGAGTAGAAGAGGAAGAAGAGAGGCCCAAACTCTTACATGTATAACGCTTTTTTCGGCTTCTCGGAGAGTCCCTTCAGCCTTAGCCCCGATCCGGCGTTCTTTTTTCGAAGCGAGCAGCACGAAGAAGCGCTTGCGAATCTGGTCTATGGCGTGCAGGCGCGCAAGGGGTTCATCGTCCTGACCGGCGAAGTCGGGACCGGCAAAACCACGATGCTGGAGTGCCTCCGGGATTATCTGGAGTCGAACTACATCGAGTTCGCGTTCCTGTTCAACTCGCGGATCAACGTCGAGCAGTTTTTCGAGATGATCGCCTACGATCTCGACCTGCAGTGCACGCGTACCTCCAAGACCGACGTCCTGTTCGCGCTCAACCAGCTTCTGGTGGAACAGACTCAGGACGGCAAGACCGTGGTCTTGATCGTCGACGAAGCGCATAACCTCGAATGGGAAGTGCTGGAGGAAATCCGCTTGCTGGGGAATCTCGAAAACCGCCACGGGAAACTGTTGCAGATCGTCCTGGCGGGGCAGCCCGAGTTCGACCGAAAGCTGGACGCTCCGAATCTGCGGCAACTCAAACAGCGCGTCGTTCTGCGGTGCAATCTAACCCCCTTCGCCCTGCGGGAGGCGGTGGAGTACATCGATTCCCGCCTGGCCCGCGTCGGCATGCCGGATCAGAAGGTTTTTTCGGAAGAGCTGATGGCGGAAATCCACCTCCGCACGCAGGGGATTCCCCGCATCATCAACGGCGTGTGCGACAACCTGCTGCTGACGGCCTTCGCCATGGAGACGAAAGTTTGCACCATGGAAATGCTCGACGAGGTCTGCCACGACATGCGGCTGGACTGGCCGGGCAGCCGGCGGGCACGGGCTCGTGTGGAAGCGCAGTCCTTCGAGCGGACGCCGTATAAGGTTTAGCGCGCTATCGCATTGCGGCTACGTCTTCGACGCTGACCGGCGGATTGTAATACAGGAACCGCCCGCAGCTTTCGCAGAACATCAACTGGTCGCCCTTCCGCAAGTCTTGAAGAAACTGCGGCCGCAGGACGATCTGGCAGGCCGAGCAGCGTCCGTTGGTCGCTTCCGCCACCACCGTGTTGTGCCATTTCTTGCGAATCCGCTCGTATGCGTTCAGCGCAGCCTTCGGCAACTTGGTTACGGATTGCTGGCGCTCCTGGCCAAGCGTGTCGAGTTCCTTCTGATCCACGGCCGTACGCTCGCGAGCCTTGGCCTTTTCCGCCTCGACCTGCTTCTTCTCCTCCGCCAGGGCCTTCTCGGCAGCTTTGACGTTCTGGTCGAGCGGCTCCGACTCGGTCATCAGCTCCAGGATCCGGTCTTCGGCGGTCCGGATTTCCTTCTCGATGAACTCGATCTCGTGCTGGAACGCCCGGTACTGCTCGTTGGTCTTGGCTTGCAGCATCTGGTCGCGGAGCTTGGAGATCTTCTGCTGGTGCATCTGAATATCGCCTTCCAGCTTCTTGCGATCCTTCTGGTTGGCCGAAAGAGCGGCTTTGTCCGCTTCCAGCTTCCGGAGGTGCGATTCAAGAGCCTTCTCGATGGTGGCGATGTGCCTGGGTAGAGCGGCGACTTCCTTCTCTAGCGTGGCGATTCGTTGATCTAGGGATTGAATCTGAATCACCAGATGAACATCTGGGTGCATGGAGTCTTGATTTTAGCATGCGTCGAACGCGATACAGTGAAGAGACGAACATGCAACACGCCGAAAACAAAGCCGACAAGACCCCTCCGGTACCTCTGACCATCGAAGGTTCGAGCGTTCTCCACCAGATGATGCGCGTGCGCTGGGCGGCCTGGCGCTCACTCCCGGCTGCGGATCGCGCGGCGATTCTGGAGGAAGCCGCGTCGGCGCTTGCTTCCCTCGAGAAGCAGAATAGCGCCGCATTCGGCCTTCTAGGCCACAAGGGCGACCTGATGCTGGTGCACTTCCGGCCGGGATTCGATCATCTCGGCGAAGTTCAGACGTGCCTTTCTCACCTGCGGCTTTGGGATTACCTGGAACAGACCAGTTCGTATCTTTCGGTGGTTGAACTCGGGCTGTATGAGTCGACGGGGAAGGCTTACGGGACGCTCGCCGAGAAGGGAATCGCGCCGCACAGCTCGGAGTGGAATGCGGAAATCGAGCAGACCCTCGAGCGCCAGCGCGAGGCCATGCGCCCGCGCCTGTTTCCCGACATGCCGCCGGCGAAGTATCTGTGCTTTTATCCCATGGACCGCCGCCGCGGCGAGGACAAGAACTGGTATCAGCTTCCCTTCGCCGAACGCGCGCGCCAGATGGCCGAGCACGGCGCAGTCGGCCGCCGCTATGCCGGAACCGTCAAGCAGATCATCACCGGCTCGATCGGGTTCGACGATTGGGAGTGGGGAGTGGACCTGTTCGCCGACGATCCGCTGGTGTTCAAGAAACTGATCTACGAAATGCGCTTCGACGAAGTCAGCGCGGTGTATGCGTTGTTTGGATCGTTCTTCGTCGGGCGAAGGCTGGATGGGGAGGGATTCCGGAAACTCCTGATGGTGTGACCAAGATCGCACTCTACTTACCTGGCTTCATCGACAGATCGAATGCCGACCAAATGAGGAACAAACCTACTACGAATAAAACCAAATGAGGAACAAACCTACTACGAATAAAAATGGACGCGCAATCCATTTTGGCATCGGCCGGCCGGGACTGTGAACTAGAAAATGCCAAGGACACCCAGAAGGATTCCCATCGCGATATTTTCAAAGGCTCGCATCAATGTGTCTCCCTCAGCGACGAATCTCCGCAGGTATCGTTCTTAGCGACTATCCTAGCGTCCGGAGTCAGAAGGTTTGTCTTTGGCCATAATCGTGGGGCGGGTCTCCAGACCCGCGGCGGGCGTCGACGCCCGCAGGTATTTTGGCCTGTTTCCGAATAGCCGGACCTGGAGGTCCGGCGCAGACGTAGACGTCTGCCACACTAGCGGCGCAACCGGCGCTGCACCGGCCGAGCAAACGCGCGGATCACGCTGTCGATCTCGGTCAACCCCAGGACGCGGCAGGCGGCGTAGTAGACGAGCAGTCCTATCGGCAGCGATACGGCCAAGTCCGCAAGCCGCGCCATCTGCGAAACGCCGAGCCACATCTCCATTCCGCGCGAGGAGACGAAAATCGCCGCGCCCATCATTCCCGCTGCCAGCGCGATCTTGCCGACGCGCGCCGTAAGCTCGCGCCCGTATATTCCGCCGATCCGCTTACGCAAAATCGCGAATAGCACCACGAATCCGAACAGCGCGACGGCCGAAGTCGAGAGCGCCAGGCCGGCGTGGCGCAGTCCGGCCAGGCGAACCATCGTTGACGCGCCGGCGTAGTTGATCAAGATGGACGCCAGGCTCACCAGCATCGGCGTGCGCGCGTCATCCAAGGCGTAAAACGCGGGGCTGAGCACCTTCAAAGCCGCGTAGCCCATCAGCCCGATCGCGTAGTAGGAAAGCGCCAGAGCTGTTTGCTGCGTGTCGTAAAGCTGGAAACGGCCGCCCTGATAAATTGCGCCAATAATCGATTTCCCCAAAACCATGAGCCCCACCGAAGACGGAATCGTGAGCAGGAACACCGTGCCGAGCGAATGCGAAAGCGTCCGGCGAAACTCGTCCATGTGACCCTGCGCGACGCTGCGCGCGATCGAGGGCAAGGTCGCCGAGGCCATCGCCACGCCGAACAAGCCCAAGGGAAGCTGCATGAAGCGAAACGCGTAGCTCAGCCAGCTCACCGGGCCATCCAGCCCGCGCACCGGGTCGTAGATGGTGGAGGCGAAGTTGGTGTTCACCATCACGTTGATCTGCACGGCCGCGTTCCCCAGGATCGCGGGCACCATCAGCCGCAGGATGCGCTGCAATCCGGGATCCGACCAGTTCAGCATGAGATGGAACCGGAACCCCAGGCGGTGCAGGCTCGGCAACTGCCACACGAGTTGCAGACCGCCGCCCAGCACCACTCCGATCGCCATTCCTTCGATGCGCGAAAGGTGCAGCAACGGCCCGAGCCAGATTCCCAAAACGATTCCGAAGCCGACTGAGCCGATATTAAAAAACGTCGACGCCATGGCGGGCACGCCGAAGCGGTTGCACGCGTTCAGCACACCCATCGCTTGCGCCGCCAAAGCGACCAGCAGCAGAAACGGGAACATGATCCGCGTCATGGTCACCGCCAGCTCGAATTTTCCTGGAACCGCCGCGAATCCGGGAGCCAGCAGATGCACCAGCGTGGGCGCGAAAATCATCCCCGCAGCGCACACTGCACCCACCACGATGATCAAGGCAGTCGCAACCAGGTTCGCCAGCCGCGCGGCTTCTTCCTTGCTGCGTTTGCTCAGATATTCGGTGAAGGTCGGAACGAAGGCGCTCGACAGCGCTCCTTCGGCGAAGAGATCGCGCGTCAGGTTCGGGATCCGGAACCCGAGCATGAACGCGTCGTAGATCAGGCCGGCGCCAAACAGGCGGGCCATCACCGATTCGCGCAGGAGGCCGGTGATGCGGCTCATGAACACCGCAATCGAAACCACGCCTGCGGACCGCACGACGCTTTCCGCCTGCGAGGGCGTCGTCGTGGCTACACGCTTCGGATCGTCATTGACCGTATTGTTCAAGGAAATGGGCAATCGTCATGATCCCGGCGTAGTAGTTCGCCAGCTTGTATTTCTCGTTGGGCGAATGTAATCCATCGTCGGGAAGGCCGAATCCCATCAGGATGGTGGGGATGCCGAGATGTTTGGCGAAATCGCCCACGATCGGGATTGAGCCGCCGCTGCGGATGAACACTGTCTCGCGGCCCAGTACGTCGGAAAACGCCTTCGCGGCTACGCGGATCGCCGGATGATCCGGATTCACGCTGATGGCGGGCCCGTAGGCCAGCACTTTGACATCGGTCTGAATCCCCGCGGGCGTGAAGTCCTTCACGGCCTTCTTGTAGCCGGCGATCACTTTTTCCGGGTCCTGCTTCGGCACCAGACGGATGCTTACTTTCGCCGTCGCCTTGGCGGGAATCACGGTCTTCGCGCCGGCCCCAACAAATCCGCCGACGATCCCGTGGACTTCGAGCGTCGGCCGCGCCCACACGCGCTCAAGCACCGTGAATCCCGGCTCGCCCGTGAGCTGCGTAGACCCGACTTCGTTCTTCAGAAACTCTTTTTCGTCGAACGGCAGAATCGACCAGGAGTGCTTCTCGGCGGGCGAAGGCGGCTCGACATCATCGTAGATTCCGGGGATGTGAATGTGCCCTTGCGCGTCCTTGAGCTTTGCCAGAAGTTCGATAAGCCCGAAGATTGCATTGGGCGCCGCGCCGCCGTACATCCCCGAATGCAGATCGCGAGCCGGCCCGCGTGCTTCGATCTCGGTATAGATCAGCCCGCGCAGGCCGATGCACAGGGTGGGGATGCCTTCGGCGTAGAGCTCGGTGTCGGAAACGAGCGCGACATCGGATGTGAGCTTCGCCGGATTCTCCGCGACGTATTTTGCGATCGCCGCGCCGCTGACTTCCTCTTCGCCTTCGATCAGAAATTTCACGTTCACGGGCAGCTTACCGTTCACCGCGAAGAGAGCTTCGATGGCCTTGATGTGCGAATACATCTGGCCCTTGTCGTCGGCCGAGCCGCGCCCGTAGATATTTCCGTCGCGCACTGTCGGCTCGAAGGGAGGCGTGATCCACTCATCCAGGGGATCGGGCGGCTGCACATCGTAGTGTCCGTAGCACAGCACGGTGGGCTTTCCGGGCGCGTGCAGCCAGTCAGCGTAAACGAGTGGATGTCCCGCGGTCTGGATGACCTCGACGTGCTCCATCTTCGCGTTGCGCAGGCTGGAAGCGACAAACTCGGCTGCGCGCTGGATGTCGGGAACGTGCTCCGGAAGCGTGCTGACGCTGGGGATGCGAAGAAAGTCTTTCAGCTCGGAAAGCAGCCGGTCTTTGTTCGATTCAACAAAGGTGTTTGTGGAGAGGGACACACTCCATTATAGAGGCGGGTAGGAAATGCGCTACGGCTACTGGCTCGTGGATTTCTTGCCGCCAGCCAGCGCCAAGGCCGCGCCAGCGCCGCCGCCCGCGATCGCGCCGACGATCGCGATCTTCGCTCCGGTGGACATGCCGGCGTGTGTCGGAGCCGGGGCGGGAGTGCCTGGGGCCGGCGGTTTGGCCCCGGCGGTCGCAGGAGCGGCGCCCGCGGGAACATCCGTCGAAGCATTCAGCGCAGCCGCGACGCTCAGGCAACCCCCTTGCGACTGCGGGGCAATCGAAGCGATATTCATGACGCTGGTTGCCGGCGTCACGGTCGGACGGACGCTCGACGCCGACCCGCGCGCTTCCACGCGATTCCCGACATTGGCCGCCAGGTCCGGACCCGAGAGTTCGATCACTTCCATGGTGTTCTGATCCTGCAAAAGGAAGCGGCCGTTCTTGTACACCATGCATCCGGTGTGGACTGCCTGCCCCTGGGCGGCCTGAAACGCCGTGCCGCGGAACGGAGCGCGAATCAGGTTCGCGTGGTTCAGAACGCTGACCTGGAACGACGCCGGAGCGGCCAGCTGCGCCGCGCCCTTTTCGAGCACCATCCGGTTCTGCCAGATCTGCGCGCGCGAGTCGGCTGCAAGCTGGAGTTTCACTCCGTTGCGCAAAACGAGCTCCGATGAGGCGGAGGCGGTTTCCACTCTGGCTCCATCGAATAATGTCGCGTTGCCCCAAACCTGCGATCCCTCCACGCTAAAATGACCGCTTGCGGTCACAATGCCGATGGCAGGCGCCGCGGAGATGATTGTGCAGAAGAAGAGAGAAGAAAGAATGCTTCGTGCCAACACTGGAATCAGTATACGGTCACTCGGTTCCGCGCGGCAAGAAATTTTCTCGTAATCCAGATGTATTACATTCGCCGGTCAGTGGTCCTCGTCTGCCTGATCGCACTTGCAGTCGCTGCATGGTGGACAGTCCGGTTAGCTCGCGCTGACGCCGCGTTTCGGAATCGCGCGCCGGAGCAAGTGGCGCGCGCGGTGGAACTCGCGCCCGGAAACGGCGACTATCTGTCCACGCTTGCATTACAAGCGGAATACAGCGGCCAGGATCCCACGCCGCTTCTCGAACAACTCGCCGCCGAGCATCCGCGTTCTTCCGCTCCTCGCATCCGGTTGGGCCTTGCAGCCGAGCTCCGCGGCGACGCTCGGGAAGCCGAGCGCTGGCTGCAAGAAGCCTATTCCGTCGATCGCCAGTTCGAGACGCGCTGGACGCTCGCCAACTTCTATTTTCGGCAAGGCCGCTCCAATGATTTTTGGAAGTGGATCCGGTCGGCGCTGGAAATGTCATATGGGGATCGGGGCGCCGTTTTCAATCTGTGCTGGCAGATGAGCGCCGATCCGCAGACGATCTTGGGCCGCGCCATCCCCGAAAGCCGCGAGGTTGCCGCCGCATACCTCGATTACGTGGTGCAGCACCGGCGTACGGACGCGATTGCCGGCGCGGCGAAGCTACTTGCCCGGATTCGCGAGGCAGACGACTTGCCTCTGCTCTCTGTAGCCGCGGATTCGCTGCTCGAAGCGGGCCAGGGCCGCGCGGCTGAGGATCTGTGGGTGGCTCTTGGAAACCCGCCTCCGGCGGGAGTCACGGATCCGAATTTCGAGAAGCCCGCCACGGGCCAAGGATTCGGCTGGCGTATCCCGGAAACGCCCGGCATAACGCACAGCAAGCCGGCGGAATCCGCGGGCCACCGGATCCGGTTCGACGGCCATCAGCCCGAATCCTGTGAACTGCTGCGACAGGTTCTGGGCGGCCTTCGCCCCGGCGTCCGCTATGTTCTGCAATGGGAATCGCGAACACAAGAAATCGGCTCCCCCACTGGATTGGAATGGAGAATCGCTTCGCGCGGCGCTGCGATTGCGGCCAGTGAAGACTGGTCTGCCGGGAAAATGACTTTTGTTCCGGATTCGGGCCCGGCCATCCTGGTGCTTACCTATAAGCGCCCCGAAGGGCAGGTCCGAACGGAAGGACAGCTCGACCTCAGGCGGGTTACTTCTTCACCAGAATAAAGTTGCCCGTCGCGATCTTATTCGGCTTCGGCGCGGTCTGGAAATTCACTTCGAGTAAATTGAACGCAGGGCCCGGGATCAACTCAATGGTGCCCTGCGTTCCATCGCTCGCCGACATCGGGAAACGCTGGTTCAAGGTGGGTCCGAAATCGCCTTGAAAATCGAAGCGGATGACGGGATCGGCCGTGTTGCCCGGAGGCAGTTTGAAGCGCGCGTATAGCGTTCCATCGGCGTGCCCGTTCTCCTCGTGAACGACCAGATCCACGAACTCCGGCTGGAGGCCATGGAACTGGCCGTTGCTCATCGGATAGGTCCAGCCGCCGACGTAGCGAGCCAAAGGCACCGGAGCAATCGAGGCGCTCTTGGGCGGAGCCGGCGTGGTTACGGACGTGGTTACGGACGTTGTTACAGGCGGAGGCGGTGGCGGCGGGGGAGCGCTGGCTGCCTGAACCGCGCGCGTCAGCTTGTCGTAATAGCCGGTCCAGGCGGCAGCCTCTTTATCGAGCGCCGCCGCGTCCTGGCCGGTCTGTGACGTCTGATCTCTGAATGCGTCCGCGGCCTTGATGCGAGCCTGGTCCAGAGCGTCCGCGGCCGCCGACGCGGCCAAAGCGCTCTTCTCGCGAGCCTGGATGGAAGAATTTAGAGCTGCTAAAGTATCCCGCTCGCGCTCCAGAGACTGGCGGAACTGCTGGATGCCGCGGTCTTTGTCATCGGCGAAACGAGTAATGGTTCGATTGTCCAGCTGCAATTCGGCGGTGATCAGCGCGCCGATCTCGGCGGGCGCAACCGAGCTCGAGACCCTCGCAACCGGGTTTTGCAGGATTTGCCTTCGTTGCCCGGCGCTCTGGCTGGTGGCTTTCGCATAGGCGGCGCGCGCATTCTGAAAACTCGCTGCGGCGGCTGCCGCGCGGTCGATTCGAGGAAGCAGCGCGCTGCCTTCGGTTCCAGCGTCGCGCTCGAGATTGGCGTGCGCCTGGACCCAGGTATCGAAGGCCTGGCGATAGGTGTCGCGGCTATTTTGCGCGATCAGAGCCGCG
>JBAIXM010000204.1:0-15953 GCA_037916615.1 Bryobacterales bacterium | reverse complement strand
GTCCAGCGGGTCGCGCAAAAGTATTTGATCGAAAGCGCGCGAACGGTGGCCTATACGTACACTCCGTCGAAGGGGGATGGGAAATGAACCGTCGTGGCTTCCTTCTGTTGCTGGCTGCGGCCGGCCTGGCGGCGGCCCAGCCGGCGCCCTCCTACAAGAGCCTTAAGTATCCTCCGCTTCCGCAAGTCAAGATTCCTGAGCCTGTCGAGTTCACCCTTCCGAACGGCATGCGAGTGTTCCTGTTGGAAGATCATGAGCTTCCTTTGGTACGCGGGCTTGCGCTGGTTCGCACGGGAAATCTGTTCGATCCGCCGGATAAGCGCGGTCTGTCGCAGGTGATGTCGGACGTCCTCCGGTCCGGCGGGACGAAATCCAAGACGGGCGATCAAATCGATGAGGAACTGGAAAATATCGCCGCATCGGTCGAAGCCGGAATTGATGAGAGCAACGCCAGCGTCAGCTTTTCTGGATTGAAGGAAACCGCCGATCAGGTGCTGGCCGTCTTTAAAGATGTGCTCACGAATCCGGAGTTTCGCCAGGACAAGCTGGATCTGACGCTCACGCAGTACCGCAGCGCGATCGCCCGGCGCAATGACGACGCGGGGGACATCCCCAACCGTGAGCTGACGCGCGTGCTCTACGGCAAGGACACTCCCTATGGATGGCAGCCGGAATACGCGGATCTCGCCAACATTCATCGCGACGACCTGATCGCTTTTTACCGGCGTTTTTATTTCCCGAAAAACATCATGCTCGCCGTGTACGGCGACTTCTCTTCCGGCGAAATGCGAGGAAAGCTGGAAAAGCTCTTCGCCGATTGGAACGTGGAGCAGCCTCCGGCGCCGCCATTTCCGCCCGTGACCGCCAAGCCCGCTCCCGGTATCTATTTCGCGCCGCGCGAAGATGTCACGCAGACATTTTTTGCCATCGGAGAGCTGGGAGGAACTCTCAAGGACCCGGATTATCCGGCGCTCGAAGTGGCCGCGAACATTCTCGGGGAAGGTTTCAGCAGCCGGCTGGTTTCGCGCATCCGCACCGAGCTGGGGTATGCCTATAGCATCGGCGCAAGCTGGGCCGCGAACTACGCCTACCCTGGAACGTTTCGCATCGGCGGCAGCACCAAGTCGATGACCACCGTGGACACGATTCAGGCGATTCGGGAAGAAGTCGAAAAGCTTCGCACCACCGAAGTAACAGACAAGGAACTGAACGACGCCAAGGAAGCCGCGCTGAACAGTTTCGTGTTTTATTTCGATAGCCCCGCGAAGACGCTCAACCGCGTGATGCGCTACGAATACTACGGCTATCCCAAGGATTTTCTGTTCCAGTACCAGAAGGCGCTCAAGGAAGTCACCCGCGCCGATGTCCTGCGTGTCGCCAAGCAGCACATTCATCCCGAGGAACTGGCCATCGTCGCGGTCGGAAATCCGAAAGATTTCGGAAAGCCTCTCACTACGCTGGGAAAAGTGAACGAGCTCGACCTGACCATCCCCGAGCCGAAGCAGGAGTTGTCGCAAGCGGATTCCGCCAGCCTGCAGCGTGGGAAGCAGTTATTGCAGCGCGCTCAGCAGGCCATCGGTGGCGCCGACAGGATGGCGGCCGTGAAAGACCGGACCTACATTGGGGAAGCCACTCTGGAGAATCCTCCAGGGCTGAAAATCAGGGTCGTGAACGCGTACCTCGCGCCTGACAAAGTTCGACAGGAACAGGAACTGCCGGTGGGCAAAATTATCTCTTACGCCGATAGGAACTCGGGTTGGATCGCAACGCCGCAAGGCGTGCAGAATATGCCGCCCGACCTCGTGAAGCAGGCGCAGGGGGAGCTGTTTCGCGAGCTGTTCGTTGTACTGCTCTCCGATCGCGATCCTTCGCGCAGGGTGAATGCGGTCGGCGAGAACACAGTGGAAGTCTCGGCCGCCGACGGGCAGAACGTAAGGATCGAATTCGATCCGGCAAGCGGGCTGCCGTCGCGACTCATGTATCAGGAAGCCGGACAAAACGGCGCGCCGGCCGAGACCACGGAAAGCCTCTCCGACTGGCGTGACACGGCCGGATTCAAGCTTCCTTACAAAGCCGTACAGCAGGAAAACGGAATGAAAGTTTTGGAAGTAACCGTTTCCGAATACAAGATCAATAGCGGGCTCACGGAACCGGATTTGAGCAAGAAACCATGAAGTTCTTTTTCATGTGGATGGCTGCCGCGGCGCTGGCCAGCGGGCAAGGAATCGAAGCGCGCGGACGAAAGGTGGTCGAGGAGGCCGTCGCCGCGCTCGGCGGGCAGAAGTTTTTGACCATGCGGGACCGCATCGAAACGGGCCGCGCCTATTCGTTTTTCCACGACCAGATCAGCGGGCTTTCCGTCGCGCGCATTTACACTCGCTATATCGATGTTCCGCAGGACCGCACCGGAATCGATCTGGGCGTCCAGGAGCGTCAGGCGTTCGGCAAGAACGAGGACTACTACGTGCTGTTCCGCCAGGAAGGCGCGTGGGAAGTCACCTTCCGGGGGCCGAAAGAGCTGGAGAAAGACCGCGTGCAGCGCTATCGCAATACGACGCTCAACAACGTGCTGTACATCTTCCGCCAGCGGCTGCACGAGCCTGGCCTGATTTTCGAGTCTCGCGGCTCGGATGTCATCGAGAACCAGCCCGTGGACGTCGTGGATATTACGGATTCCCAGAACCGCGTGGTGCGTGTTTACTTCCACCAGACCACGAAACTGCCGGTCCAGCAATCCTGGGTGTGGCGGGATCCGGAGACCAAGGAACGGGAAGAAGAAGTCACCCGCTTTGCCAGATATCGGCCGGCCGGCGGAATCCAGTGGCCGCAGCAGATCCATCGCGAGAGGAACGGCGAAAAGGTGTACGACATCTATTCCGAGTCGGTGACCATCAACCAGGGGCTGCCGGAGGATCAGTTCGCTATCCCGGGTCCCGACACCAAAGCGGCCCCGGTTCGCAAGAAATAATCTTCCGGCAGCGCCGAATCGAGCTTATGGCGCGGCGCTTTCGCTGCGTTCCAATAAGGTAGCGCATCTCTCGAGAAGCGCTTGTTGCGTAAACGGGCGTCGAATCTCACGCTCGGATGTTTCCGCGGCGTCTACGATCTTGAGATGGTCGATCTCAGGATGTTTTTCGGCGAGTTCCGGCAGGATCGCGCCCGCCTCACTCGCGTCGGCAATCAACAAGTGGAGAGCGCCTTCGTGCACTTGAGCGAGCGCGAGCGCCTCTTCCGGGTCGGCTGCTTCCAGCAGGTTGTAGCCCGCGGATTCGAAGAACTTGTGCAGTTGAGCGCGGACCCGGTCGCGCCGATCGACCAGCAGGATCGTCCGGGCGTCTCCAGCGCCAATCTGCGGCGCGGAAATCGCCGCTTCCTCATGAAGCCGCGGCAACAGGAGTTCCAGCAGAGTGCCGTCGGAGGCCGCGCGGGCCGTCAGATACCCGCCGTGCTCGGCTGCAATCGAGTGGGCAACCGAGAGAGCGAGGCTGTCCGGTCCGCAGCCACCCGGGTCGAACAAATGATCGGGGTTGGGCTCGGCGGCGCCGTAGGAGAGCAGGCAGGCCGCGAAGCTCGCCAGGGCGCCATTCTGCGGCGCTTCGACGCGCGTCGTCTGGATCACCAGCCGTCCACCGGAAGGGATCATGGCGCAGGCGTGCAGAACCAGGCTCATGAGGATCTGTTCGATCTGAGAAGGATCGGCCTTAATGCGGCCGGCAGACGGGTCCGGTTGGATCACGGTCACGACGCTCGCTCCCGCAGCCGTCTCAATCGACTTGGAAAGGCGGCGCAGGATCATGTTCAGGCTGATCACCTCCGACCGGACGACCCGGCGCTCTCCGAGCGCGGCGAGTTTTTCGGTCAGTTGCTCGGCCGCGAAAACTGCGTCGCGAACCTCTTCCAGGGCGCTGTGGGCTGGAGAGTAATCGCCGAACTGACGGGCGAGCTGGCCGGTCCGGCTGCGGATAATCCCCAGAAGGTTCGAATACTCGGCTGAGATTCGAGCGGCCATTTGCCCCGCCGCCTCTACTCGCTGCGCTTGGCGCAGGTGCCGTTCTTCCCAGCGGCGGGTGCTGACGTCCCGCAGCGTGAGAACTACTCCCAGTAACGTTTCCGAACCGGTTCGCACCGGCGAAACGGTCCCCTCCACAGCAATTTGGCGGCCGCTTCGCGCGATGAGCGCGGATCCGCGGTCGAGCGAGACTGGTTCACCGCGCAGGATGGCGAGCGAGGCCGGATCGCCCTGATCGTTTCCCGATTCCTCTTCAACCAGTCTGACGATGGAATCCAGCCCTTGTCCCGCTGCTTCCTGGGCGGTCCAGCCGGTCAGCGCCTCCGCGGCGCGGTTCAGGATTCGCACCCGGCCCGAGGCATCCGCGACGATAATCGCGTCCGCCACGGACGCCAGCGTGGTGCGGAGCCAGGCCTCCTGCTCTTCGAGCTGGCGCTCCATGCGGTGCTTATAGATCGCCATCTCGATGGAAGCGTGCAGCGAGGCAGGTCCTACCGGCTTGGTGATGTAGCCCAGCGGTCCCGCCGCTTTGGCGCGCTCGAGGGTGGCCCGGTCGGCGTGCGCGGTGAGGAATACAACCGGAACGCGGTAGCGTGCGCGAACTTCCTGGGCCGCGGCAATGCCGTCTCGCTGGCCGTCGATACGGATGTCCATGAGCACCAGGTCGGCCCCGGCAGCCTGTTCCACGGCCTCATCCGCCGTGGCTACAGTCCCGATCACCTCGTGCCCGAGCGCTTCCACCCGGGCGGTAATATCATGAGCGATCAGGCCCTCATCTTCGACCACCAGTACTTTATACGAGTTCGCGGGTTGCATGTTCCTGAATTTCGGGGAACGACAACCGGAAGATTGTTCCCGATCCGGTCGTCAGGTTTGTATATCCGTGGAGCTGGCGCGCCAGGATTTCGACAATTTGAAGTCCCAGGGAATTCCTGGCCCGGTTGGAAAGATCCGCGGGCAGGCCGATTCCGTCGTCGGTTACTGCCAGCGTCACCTGTCCATCGCGGACCTCTGCTTCCACGCGAATCGAGCCTGTGCGGCCATTCGGAAACGCATGCTTCAGCGCATTTGAGATCACTTCGTTAAGGATCAAGCCTGCCGGAATGGCCTGATCGACCCCCAGAGCCAGCGGTCCTCCTGCGGGTTTCGGGCAGACCACAACCTGCCCGGAAATTCTCGCCGGATCTACTCCAAAGGAATGGAATAAATTGGTCATCAGCAGATTGGCTTGCTGAGCCAGGTTCACCTCCCGGAGGTCACCCGATTCATAAAGCTGGTCGTGGATCATCGCCATCGCTTCGACGCGATGCTGACATTCCCGGAGAACGGACCTGGCCGTCTCATCGGTGGCGGCCTCTTCCTGCAAACGCAACAGGCTGGCGATCACCTGGAGATTATTCTTGACGTGGTGGTGGACTTCCTTGATCAACACTTCTTTTTCTCGCAGCGATCGCGCCAGCCGGGCGTGCTCCTCTTTGAGTTCGCGGATCAGATCCACTTTTTGCGTCGCCTTCTGAATCGCCATCCGGAGGGCAGGGCCGCTGATGCGGCTCTTGAGCAGATAGTCCTGAGCGCCGGACCGCATCGCTTCGAGAGCGATTTGATCGCTGCTCAACGCGGTCAGCATGACGACGGCGAAAGTCGCATAAAGGGGTGTTTCCAGCCGCAACTGCGCCAGAAATTCGAGTCCGGTCATATCCGGCAGATTGTAGTCGAGCAGCACACAGTCAGGGACTATCTCCCGGCAGGTTCTGATTCCCGTAGCGCCGTCGGGAGCCTCAAAAAACTGAAGGCCCGCTCCATACACGCCTTCCAACAGGATCCGGCAGAGCGCGCGGTCTTCGGCCGAATCGTCTACCATTACGATCTTCATCGTCGCGGAGGCGCTCTCTCTATCCACTTGGTGGGCCAAGTATGCCGTTTTTCTCCAGGGAATTGCGTGCTAACATTCGGGCATGTTTCGATTCTTAGTCGTCGGGATTCTGTCGGGGAGCGGGGCCTGGGCTGCGGAAGCGCCTGTCACGTTCAACAGGGATATACTCCCGATCCTTCAGAGAAACTGCCAGACCTGCCACCGCCCGGGCGAGATTGGGCCCTCTTCGTTTCTGACCTACCAAAGCACGCGTCCCTGGGCCAAGGCCATCAAAACAGCGGTAGTTACCCGCAAAATGCCGCCCTGGTTCGCCGATCCGCAATACGGCCATTTCGCCAATGACCGGCGCTTGAGCGACGCAGATGTGGCCAAGATTTCAGCCTGGGTGGATGCCGGGGCTCCGGAGGGCGATCCCAAGGACAAGCCCGCACCGGTTCAGTGGCATGAAGGCTGGAACGTTCAGCCAGATGTGGTGTTCGAAATACCGAAACCCTATACCGTTCCGGCGACCGGGACAATAGAGTATACCTACTTCGTCGTCCCGAGCGGCTTTACCAAAGACACCTGGGTAATCGATGGGGAGGTTCGCCCCAGCAATCGGACCGTGGTCCATCACGCGAGCGTTCACGTGCGTCCTCCCGGATCGCAGTGGATGAAGGACGCGAAGCCCGGAGAACCCTATGTACCACCGCACAGCAAGCCGGGAGATCCGCCGCCACCGGGAAATCAGAGCAACGAATGGCTGCTGGGGTATGTTCCAGGCGTGCATGGGGAGTATTTCGATAAAGACCACCGCGCCGCCAAGTTGATTCCAGCCGGATCCGACCTGGTTTTTGAGATGCACTACACCGCGAACGGAAAATTGGCTGCCGCGGATCAGACCAAGGTGGGGTTCGTTCTCGCCAAACAACCGCCCGAGAAGCGGCTGCTCACGGTGCCTGTGGCCGATATGGGCTTCGTAATTCCGCCGGGCGATCCGAATCACGCCGGGCACGCCGAAGCCGAGTTCGACCGGCCGGTGGAACTGGTCTATTCACAGCCGCATATGCACCTGCGTGGCAAAGACATGGATATTCGCCTGGTGTATCCCACGGGCGAATCCCAGATGCTGGTCAGCGTCCCGCATTTCGATTTCAACTGGCAGCTCATCTACTATGAGGACAAGCCCAAACAGCTTCCCAAGGGAACCAAGATCACGCTCGACGCGCACTGGGATAATTCCGCGAACAACCGCATGAATCCGGATCCCGCGGCGACGATCCGCTGGGGCGACCAGAGCTGGGATGAGATGATCTTCGCCTGGATCGGCGTGGTGGTGCCGCCGGATGTGGATCTGGACAAAGCGATGGCGGTGCGGCGGGGGAACGCAGCCAACTCCAGCCAGCCCCGATAGAAAGGCGGGCTTGCGCCCGCCCGAATCCTGGTGGTTAATTCACGCGCACTTGGGCCGTGGCGGTCTTTGTGGTGTTCGCGTCCTTGCCGGTCACCGTGATCGTGTTGCCGCCCTTTTTAGCCTGCGCGGCCACGGTCACATTGACTGTTGAAGAAGAGACAGATCCCGGGATGGTTATTGAGGTCGGAGTCGGGGTGCACGTAATCCCCGTCGGACCCGTGCACGAGAGGTTCACTGTCCCGGTGTAGCTGGTCGTTGCCGATAGGGTGACCGTAAAGCTGGTCGACCCCGGCCGTTTTACCGATTGCGATCCTGGCGAGATGCTTATGTTGAACGTGGGGACGGTCACTACCAGAGTCGCGGTGGTCGTGTGGATCAGGGTTCCACTGGTGCCCGTAATCGTGAAATTGTAGGTCCCGGCCGGCGTCAAATTCGAGGTGGTAGTGATTGTGATCTGACTCCCGCTCGAGACAGAGTAAGACGCGCCTGTCGGCAGACCCGAGACGGAGTAACTTATCGGCCCGGTCCAGCCATTCGATCCAGTAGCCGTCACGCTGTACGGTCCCGTGCTTACTCCCGCTATGACGGTTTGCGAGCTCGGCGACACCGACAGAGTGAAATCGGGAGTGGTGCTGGCAGCATAAGACAATGCACACGACCCGCCGCCGGCGTTGACCCAGTTTTGCTGGATCAGATAATCGTGGCCGCCGAGGTTCATGTTGGCTAGCGATCCGTTCGACGCTTTGTAGGTGGTCCCGAACGTCCAAGCGCACTTGTCCGCGTTCTCCGCGCCGGTGGAATCGTACCAGGCGTTCAACTGCGGATCCGTGGCAGACTCCTCCAGCTCGTGCGCAATCACGGATGCCATCGCGTCGGCCTCGACATCGCCATTCGGACCGGTCGATTGTATGGAGCACGCTCCCAGATTCGCCGCCGGATTCCCCACGAAAGAATACTTGATCGGCGTGTTGCCGTAAAAGTTGTACGTGTGCCAGCCGCAATATTGCGTCAAGAACCCGGAAGTCTCCGCAACGCCAGGCGCCGTTAACACGAAATACATCCCATTCGGGTCTGCGCCGAGTCCGCCACTTATGGCGTTGCTCACGATCGTCCAGATATTAGCGTCGCTCAAAGACGTTCCCAGCGATCCCAGGTCTGTAGCGCTTTTTATATAGTGGACTGTGTTCGGAACGTTAGCGACCGTGTCGCCATACGTCGTGTTGATGTTGAAGTAGGGCGAGCCGCCGATCGCGTTCGCGAAATTCGTCAGGATCGTGTTGGCTGTCGAATCCTGGGTCCAATCCCCGTACCAGATGTAATAAATATTGACGCCGTTCTCCATCACAGGACCGTTGTGATAGCTGATCCCGTTCCCCGTAACCACTGAGGTCGAGCTCTGCCCTCGTGGAGGCAGTTGGCGGATAAGGTTCCCGCGCCCGTCGGCGGGAATGTCCGGTCCATGATGGATTTCGTTCTGCGCGATCGCCATCGGCGCGAGCATCACGCCGAGAGTAAAGAAGCCTGCCGCCCAATGTTGAGTCTGCATAGATGTCTTTAGCAGGATCGCCGATTTCTCTTACTTCTACAAACGAAATCTTGCCCTATCCAGGGTTCTAACTAGCCTGAGAAGTCCTAGTCCTGGCAGATCTATTCCGCGAAGAATCGCGGGCTGTAATAGCGTCAAGGAACAAATACTCGCACGGGAATTCTTACACATAGGTAACCTTACGATTTGCTTAAGAACAAACGCGGATTGTTGGGAACCAAAAGTGCTAGTACACTGCCCCTGTTAGTACGGGCGCGCAGCTCAGCTCCCATCCCGCCTCCAGCGCGCTCGCGGCAGTAACTCAGTCCAGATTTTTTTCGAGAACTTCGGTTTGAAAGGGGGAAGTGTGACTACTCTTCAGCTAAACGTGAACGGCCAAAACTATTCGGTGAACGTGAACAATCCAGACATGCCTCTGTTGTGGGTCCTGCGCGATCTCATTGGACTCACGGGCACGAAATACGGCTGCGGCATCGAAGTGTGCGCGGCCTGCACGGTTTTGATTGATGGACAGCCTGAGCACTCGTGCGTTTACGACGCGTCTTCCGCGGTCGGAAAGAAAATCGTCACCATCGAGGGCTTGTCGGCCGACAGCAGTCATCCTGCTCAGCAGGCCTGGATCGCGAATCAGGTGCCCCAGTGCGGATACTGCCAGTCCGGCATGCTGATGTCGGTCGCAGGCGCAATGCAGGCCGGGCATCACGGCAGTGAAATTTTGTCCGAAGTCCAGAATCTGTGCGTCTGCGGCACCTACCAGCGCATCCGGCAAGCCGTTCAGTACCTCTAGAAAAGACCCAAGGAGAATCATGTCAGCGACAACACTCAGACCTCGCCCGAGCAAGACCGCATCGCATAAAATTGGACGCCGTGGATTCCTCGCCACCGCCGGCGGATTCACTCTGACCTTCCTGGTGCCCGACGTTACCCGCCTTTCGGAAGCCGAAGGAGCCACGCCCGGACAAGTGAACGCCTGGCTGAACATCGGCACCGACGAAAGCATCACTCTCACCATCGGGTCTTCTGAAATGGGCCAGGGATCCTTCTCCGGCCTGGCGCAGATTCTAGCCGAAGACCTGATGGTCGACTACGCCCGCATCCACGCCGTCCAAGGCGGCCCGACCATCGCCAGTCCTGCCCCAGTCGGCACCGCGATCAACACCGTCGGCAGCAGTGTCACGCGCACGAACTTCTGGAAGATGCGCGACGCCGGGGCGATCGCGCGCGAAACGCTGGTCCAGGCCGCGATGAACCAGATCGGCGATCAGACCCGCGCCAACTACGCCGTCAGCAATGGCGTCATCACCCACACTCCCGACGGCGTCACGCGAACCTACGGCCAGGTGGCGGCCGATGCGGCCCTTCTCACGCCGCCGTCTACTGCCCCCCTTGTTCCCGATAGTCAGTTTCGCCTGATTGGCACCACCGTCCCGCGCCTCGATATTCCTTTGAAGGTCAATGGCAGCGCGAAATACGGCATCGACGTCCGCATCGACGGCATGTGCTACGCCGTCATCAAGCACTGCCCTTCGTTCGGCGGCACTCTCGCTGCGACGCCGTCGAAACCCTCCGGCATGATCGCGGTCGTACCCACGAAGGTCATCGCCGGGACGGGCCGCGGTTCGGAGGCGACCGGCAATGTAAACGCGGTTGCCGTGGTCGGTCCGAACACCTGGGACACCTGGCAGGCTGCCCGGCGGCTTCAGGTTTCCTGGAATCTTCCGGCCTCGACCTCCAGTCTGAACAACACCCAGTTTCTCGCCGACGCGCAGGCGCTGCTCGCCTCTGCCACACCCTATGTCGCCGGCGGTGCGAATCCCGCCGGAACACTCTACACCGTCGAATCCATCGGCGCGCCCAACGATGCGATCGCCGCGTCCGCCAAAACCGTGGACGCCGTCTACTCGCTTCCCTACGTCGCGCACGCCTGCATGGAAGTGCTCAACTGCACCGTGAACTACGTTGCCGGCGTGAGTTGCGAAATCTGGGCTCCCACGCAATCCTCCAAAGCGGTGCTCCAGCTTGCGATGACCATCACCGGCCTGCCCGCATCCGCAATCGTGGTTCACACGATGTATCTGGGCGGCGGGCTCGGCCGAAAAGCCGAGGTCGATTTCGTCAGCGAAGCGATTCAGGTCGCCATGGCCGTCAACCGGCCGGTGAAGCTGATGTGGCCGCGCGAAGAAGATTTCACCCGCGATCAGTACCGGCCCATGGCGATGATCCACGCGCGCGCCGGCCTCGATAATTCGAACAACGTCACCGGCTGGACCTACCGCAACGTGTCTCCCTCGATTCTCGGCCAGCGCGGCGTGCCTCTCGGCGCGAAGGGCGACAGCCAGGGCATCGAAGGCGCGCAGAGCCTTCCCTATAACTTCGGATCGCGTCTCACCGAGTGGGTCTCGCATCCCTCGCCGATTCCCGTCGGATTCTGGCGATCCGTCGGCGCATCCATCAACACCTTCGGCGTCGAAAGCATGATCGACGAGCTCGCCGCTGCCGCCGGCGCCGATCCCTACCAGTTCCGCCGGGCCCTGCTCACCGATCCGCGCTGGATCGCCGTGCTGGACGCCGCCGCCAATCTCGGCAACTGGAATTCGCCTCCGCCCTCGGGCCGCGCGCGCGGCATCGCCATCGGCACCGCGTTCAATAGCATCGTCGCGGAAGTAGTCGAGATCTCGCAGGTGACAACTAGCAGTCTCCGCGTGAACCGCGTCTCTGTGGCGATCGACTGCTACGTCAGCGTCAATCCTGGTCAGATTCAGGCCCAGATGCAGGGCGGCGTTGTCCACGGGCTGAACGCCGCGCTGTACGGAAGACAAAACTTCGTTAACGGCGCGGCGCAAGCGAAAAACTTCAACAACAGCCGCATGATCCGCCTTCAGGAAATGCCGCAGATCGATGTGGCGATCATCCCCAGTCCGGCTGCGGCCAGCCGCACGGTCAACATCGGTGGCGCGGGCGAACTGGGAGTCCCGACGTTCGCTCCGGCGCTTGCCAACGCCTATTTCAAGCTCACCGGAACGCGCGTGCGGACGCTGCCGTTCTTCCCGGCCGCGACGATGAGCGACCTGTGAGCCTGACATGAACGAACTGCATTCGATCCTCGACGCCTGGCGCGGTTTGGACGCGGCCAATCATGACGCGGTGCTCGCCACCGTGGTTCACGTGAAGGGCTCGGCCTATCGGCGGCCCGGCGCACGCATGCTGATTTTCCCCGACGGCCGCCGCATCGGATCCATCAGCGGCGGCTGCCTGGAAGGCGACGTCTCCAGGAAAGCCTGGTGGTTCACCGAGGGCGGCCGGCCCTCGGTGCGCGTCTACGATACTTCTTCGGACGAAGATGCCGTCTGGGAATTCGGCCTCGGCTGCAACGGCGTGATTCAGGTTCTGCTGGAACGTGTGGAATCATCTTCTACACGGCAATCGCTGGAATTTCTCGATTCCTGCCGTGCTTCGCGCCAACCCGCCGTGCTGTGCACGGTGATCCGCGTCTCGGGAGACTCTCGCCACAACATTGGCGATCGCATCTTTGCCGACTCACCGCTTGCGTACGCCTTAAGACCCTACATCGACGAAACTGTCCACACCCGAAAAAGCCGTTTGGTCCATCTGCCCGGCTGCGAGGTCTTCGTTGAATGGATCGCGCCGCCGGTTCCGCTTGTGATTTTCGGCGCCGGTCACGATGCGATCCCTCTGGTCAACATCGCCAAGCAGCTCGGCTGGCACGTCACGGTGGCCGACGGCCGGCCCGCCTACGCCACCAGCGGCCGTTTCCCCGAGGCCGATCGCGTCGCTGTCATGAAGCCGCCCGACTTGCTCCAAGGAATCGAGATCACCTCAGACAACGCGGTCGTGCTCATGACCCACAATTTCCCGCAGGACGTAAACCTGCTGCGCCAGATTCTTCCCGCGCGTCCGCGTTACCTCGGCCTGCTGGGTCCGAAGAAGCGCGCCGATTTGCTGTTCGCCGAGCTCGGCATCCGGCCCGAAACCGTAGACGCGCACGCTCCCGTGGGTCTCGACATCGGCGCCGATACTCCCGAAGGAATCGCGCTGTCGATTGTCGCGGAAATCCAGGCCGAACTGGCCGGACGTCCCGGCATGAAGCTGAGGCATCGCCGCGATCCGATCCATGAGCCCGCCGAAGAAGCGGGCGAAGATAATACTCTCCCGCTGCCGGCTCCCGATCTGCCGGCCTGCGAAGTGTCCCAGGAAAGGAGTTGAGCAATGATGCAATTCGGAATCGTCGTCCTGGCCGCAGGAAATTCAACCCGCATGGGAACGGCGAAGCAACTGCTTGATTACTGCGGCAAGCCGCTGCTTCGCCATACCGTCGAGGTGGCTGTGCGGGCGATGTCCCAGAGCCACGTCAGCGTGGTATTGGGCTCGCGAATTCCGGAACTTCTGCCGGCTCTGGCCGGTCTGCCGGTAACCATCCTCGAAAATCCGCGCTGGGAAGAGGGCATGGGAACGTCGATCCATACCGGCGTCGCTCACGCCGAGGCCGCGGGACTCGACGGCGTGATTCTGGCGCTGGCCGATCAGCCCCTGATCACGCCGGAAAGTCTGGATCGCCTGATTCATACGCACATGGAAACCCGCCAGCCGATCGTCGCAGCTCAATACGCAGGAACTGTCGGCGTGCCGGTGTTCTTCTCGCGCGAGTTCTTTCCCAAGCTGCTCGCGCTGAAACCCCAGCAGGGATGCAAGGGCGTGATCCTCTCGCACCCCGATCACGCGTTTCACCTCGATTGTCCCGAGGCGGAAATCGATATCGATACGCCCCAGGATTACTCATCATTGCGCGCGCACGTTTGAGCTTGGCTAAAATTGAGACGTTGTCTCAGCCTTTTTCCGTCAAGCGCGCCCAAGTCGAATTCCACAATTTCGCCTCGCTCGGCCAGCCCGAGCGGAACCTCGAAATCTACGCCGAAGAGAACGTGCGCCGCGGCAGCATCATCCGCCGGCACCTCGATTTCATCGGCGATATGACGCCGTTTCTCGAAATCGGCGCCAACGCCGGGCACTCCAGCTACATGCTGGCGAACGAATTTGGCGCGCGCGGTTTCGCGTTGGATCTCTCCGCCGACTCGCTGCGCCACGGCCGGGCTCTCATGGAAGCCTGGGGCTTGGAGCACGCGCCCATTCGCCTGGCCGGGGACGCCGCCAATCTTCCCTTCGCGGATCAATCCATCCGCTTCGTTTGCGCATTCCAGATGCTCAGCCAGTTCCTGGACATCGAAGCCGTGTTCCGCGAGGCGCACCGCGTGCTCCAGCCCGGCGGCGTGTTTCTGTTCGCGGAGGAGCCTCTGCGCCGCAGGCTTTCACTCCGGCTTTACCGATGCCCTTACTACCACAACATGAAGCCGTGGGAACGGCGTCTCTACGATTGGGGCCTGCTCGGCTATGTGGTCCAGGACGTGATCGGAGCGTATCAGGAAGACAGCTTTGGCATCCGGCAGAATCACACGATGACGCTTCCGCGCTGGAACGCTTTGGTAGAAAAATATTTCGCTGCGCACGAATACGACGTTTTCGCGCCCGAGCGCGGATGGGGAGAGCGTATCGTCAAACGGGCGGCGGTTTCAGAGTTCCGCGCCGCTCGCTGGCTGGGGGGCACGCTGGCCGCCGTCTGCAAAAAGAGCGGCACGGGCCGCCAGCCTGTGGATCTCGACCGGTTCGAATCGCTACTCCGGTGCCCCGACTGCCGCTCTCCATTGACGCGCGATTCGCAGGACACGCTGCACTGCTCCGTCTGTTCTTACGTGGCTGCCAACGAAGGCGAGGTCTACAACCTACTTCCCTCGGCCGAGCGCCGCGAGCTGTATCCCGGCGAGCGCGACGATATCCTCGATTTCAGCCTGCCCGGCCACGAGCGTGGACTGCTTGGAGAATGGTACGAGCTTGAGGGCATTCACGGAAACAAATACCGCTGGATCGGCGCGAGCGCCTCCGCCCGGCTGATGCGGGTCAAATCCGGTCCTCAGCGGCTGCGGATCCGCGGACACGCCTCGGCGAAGTTCGTTCCGGGCGAAGTGAAAGTGCTCGTCAACGGAACGGCGGCCGGAAACTGGAAGCTCGACCGGCCGGGAGTTTTTATCCTTGAAACCGATCTGCCCGAGGCCGCTGAATATCTCGTCGAGATTCAGGGCACGCCCACCTGGATGGATCCAGCCGACGATCGCACCTTCACGGTGAACCTCAGCATGATCCGGCTGATCGATGCCGAGCCGCGATCCTAGTTTGCCGATGGTTTCTCCACGCGATCGATCACGAGCACCTCTACCGGGGCCCGGCTCGATTCAATCTTCAACCCCAGCTGCTCTTGGATGGCGGTGAAGAGATCCGAGCGCGATTCCAGGTCCGCGGGAAGCGGCGGCGCATTCGGACCTTGTGGCGGCAACTGATCCGGACGCCAGGTCAGCGTGAAATCGTACTTATCCGTGAGACCCGTCTGGTCCACCACTGGTCTATCAAGAATGCGAGCCTGGAGGAATCCCGCGAACTCCGCCATGCTTGAGTTCCGCACGCCGATGCTTCCTGGTCCCCTTCCGCCGAAACCGGGTAGCAGTCCTCCTCCCTCGTCCTTGGCCAGTTTCGGTCCCGATTTCGCGACGGTCATGACAAATGCGGGGAGTTCCTTCTTCTCACGATGGAAGGAAAGCTGAAAGCGCTCCCCCAGGAGCTTTTGCACCATCGCGCGCAATTGACGGTCGTTCGGCATGCCGGCCCGGTCCGGCTTGCCGGTGATGTCGTACTTTTCTGTTTCCGTCCAGCCGGGTGCGTTCTGAAGCTGGCGGGGATGAATGCCATACGCGAAGATGATAAGGTCCCGCAGCGGCGTGTTCGTCGTGGTGAAGAGATTCCCTCCTCCTCGTCCGACCAGAATCGACTGGCCCGGCGTGTCTGGATTGCTGGGCTTGATGGTGGCCACTTCGAAAGTCGGATCGTCGCCGGCCATGGGCTTCGGCGGCGGAGGCGGCTCCGGAATCGCCCAGGCGGTCTCCGGCGTGGCCCGAGTAAGATTCAGCGGCAGCGGCGGACCCTGGGTCCACGTGCCTGTGATCGTGTCGCCGCTCCATTTTCCCTCGTAGTTCCCGCCGATCGCTGCCACTGTCATCTTCAGGGCCGA
>JBAIXM010000203.1:0-19668 GCA_037916615.1 Bryobacterales bacterium | reverse complement strand
GGAGAAACACAAACTCGATCTGTATCTCCCCCGCGACAAGAAAGATTTCCCCGTACTGATCTTCGTGCACGGCGGATCCTGGCGAACCGGCGATCGCTCCATTTATGGAGCGTTAGGAGACCGCTTCGCCCGCGAGGGAATCGCGGTAGCTATTCCCAGCTACCGCCTGATGCCCCGGAATCCGCACCCGGCCCAGATCGAGGACCTGGCGGCCGCTTTCAACTGGGTATATCGAAACATCGCGCAGCGTGGCGGCGACCCGGCTCGCATTTACCTGCTGGGGCACTCCGCGGGCGCGCATCTGGCCGCGTTGCTTGCGCTCGATGAAAACTACCTGGGTAAGTTCGATCTGCCCCGTTCCTCGATTCGCGGCGTGATCTCGATCAGCGGCATCTACGACGTCAGCAAGCTCGATACATTCTTGACGGCCGCGGGCGCCGGCGAACCAGATGCCAGGCACGATGCCTCGCCGGTCGCTCACGCACATTCCGGCGCGCCCCGATTCACCATCGCTTACTGCCAGTGGGATTATTTCGGTCTTCCGAAACAGGCCCGCGACTTTACCTTGACGCTCAGGAAGAACTTCGTCGGCGCGCAACTCCTGTATGTGCCCGGAGAGAATCACATTTCCGAAGTCGTCAGCCTGGCCGCGGATCGCTCTTTGCTTGCCGATACCATCCTGAACGTGGTGCACGACGAGAATCGGTGACCGCGCCCGTCTTCGATCTGGTCGGCGTCGGGCTAAACGCCACCGACACGCTTCTGCTGGTCCGGAAATATCCGGAACTCGGCGGCAAGGTTGCTTTCGAACGCGAAATCGTCAGCCCCGGCGGCCAGGTTGCCAGCGCGCTCGCCACGTGCGGCAAACTCGGCCTGAGAACGAAGTACATCGGCGCGGTGGGCGATGACGAACGCGGCCGCATCCAGTTAGCCAGCCTGCGCGAAGCGGGAATGAATCTGGAGGACGTCGAGATCCGCGCCGGATGCCCGAATCAGAGCGCTTACATCATCATCGATCAGTCCACTGGCGAGCGCACTATTTTCTGGCATCGGCCGGATTGCCTGACGCTCAATCCGGCGCAGATCACGCCGGAGAAAATCACCTGCGCGCGGATGCTGCACATCGACGGACACGACACGCCGGCCGTGGCGCGCGCCGCGCGCATCGCCCGCGAGCACGGAATTCCCGTGAGCGTGGATGTCGATAACATTTACCCGGGATTCGAACAGGTGCTCGCCTGCGTGGATTACCTGGTCGGAAGCACCGAATTTCCCGCGCGTTGGACCGGCGAGCGCGATCCGTTCCGCGCTTTGGAACTCATTCAGAACGAATATAAGATGCGCCTCACTGCCATGACTCTCGGGCGCGACGGCGCGCTCGCCCGCGAAAACGGAAAGTTCGTCTATTCGCCGGGATTCGTCGTCAACTGCGTCGATACCACCGGCGCCGGAGACGTGTTTCACGGAGCGTTCTGTTATTCTGTGCTCAGTGGAGCAACCGTGCGGGAGTCTCTCGAATTTTCGAACGCCATGGCTGCTCTGAATTGCACGCGGCTCGGAGCAAGAGGCGGAATCGCTACCGGGGACCAGGCGCGCGATCTGATGCGGCGCGGCGAGCGCCACTCTCACCCGGAATTCGCCCGTAATCACGTCTCCCGCAACCAATGATCCCGCTGCGCTCGAGCGAGCGTGTTTCCTCGCATACTGTCGTCACCGGCGCGCTCATCGCCCTCAACGCGCTCGTGTTTCTGTACCAGAACACGCTCAGTTACAACCAGTTGGATCAATTCGTTTACAACTGGGGCATCGTGCCGGACGATCTGCGCCTCATCACCCTGCTGACCTCGATGTTTCTCCACGGAGGCTGGCTCCACTTGCTCGGAAACATGCTGTTTCTTTGGGTTTTCGGGCGGAATCTGGAGGATCTGATCGGCGGAGGCCGCTTTCTGGTTTTCTATCTGGTCTGTGGACTCGCAGCCGCAGTCGTGCAGGTGATCGCGAATCCTTATGCGCGAGTTCCCACGATTGGCGCCAGCGGCGCCATCGCCGGCGTGATGGGCGCGTATCTGATCAAGTTCCCGCGATCGAATATCGACACGTTGGTTCTGCTGTTCATCTTTTTCACACGCCTCTCGATCCCCGCGCCCTTTTACCTGCTGTTCTGGTTCGCCATGCAGTTCGTGAGCGGCTTCGAATCGATTGGCCAGCGGAGCTACACCGGCGGCGGCGTCGCCTATTTCGCCCACATCGGCGGCTTCATCGCCGGGATCCTGTTGATCCGCATGTTCCGCTCGCGCCAGCGCTGGCGCCACTGGTACGACGAATACTGACCACGGGCGGCTTGCCCGATAGCGGGGGCTTCCGCCCCGCTCCCGGAGGCTCCACCATCCGGTAGACTCCGAAACCTACTCGATGGTTTGCGCTCCAGCTTCCCGGCGCTCTTGCTACGGAAGAATTTCCCTACCGGGGTTCGCCCGTCAGCCTAGTCCTTTACATCGAGAACGTCGATAGCGTAGTCAGCAAGGCTGTCTCTGCAGGCGCGAAGATGACTCGTCCGGTGAGAGACGAGTTCTAGGGCGACCGCGCCGGCGCCATCGTCGCCGTAAAACTGGCGAGCGGCCCGTTACACAATTTTTCAAAAAAATTCAGGGACACCCCCAGCTAATGCCAGTCCATGCCTGACGCATCTAACACAGGGAGCGGCTGTTCGGGTATGAACCATGGTCGGCAAGATCTACAAGATAACGGCGCCTACAATGGCACTCGATCTTCACGACCGGAGGCGCGCGATTACGCTCCCTAGCGGCTCAATCATCGAAATCGTTTCGGAGCTTGGGGGGGAAGGACACCATCCGATGGTGGACGTAAAATGGCAAGACCGCCTTGTGCGGATGTTCGCCACGGATGTGCGGGGCAGGGGGATCGAGCTGTAACGAAAAACCGGTCTTTCCGCTTCGTCTACTGCTTGGCGGGAGCCGGCTCCCAGAGCTCAATTTTGTTTCCATCCTGGTCGTAGATCCAGGCAAAGCGGCCGTAGGATTCGTTCATTCGTTTGGCGTCGATCTTCACTCCGTCTTTCTGCAAGCGGTCGAGCAAAGCATCCAGATCCTCCACGATGTAGTTGATCATGAAGGCTTGTGTGGCTGGGATATAGTCAGCGGAGTTGGAGAAAACCGTCCAAACGGTAACGTGTTCCTTGTTCGGGTCATCGCGTTCGCGCCACGCAAGCATCGCCCCGCCCCCTTTGTCGGTGAGTCCAAGATGCTTCGAATACCATTCGCGCGTCTGATCGCGATTCGCGGATTTGAAAAAGATACCGCCGATTCCAAGGATGCGCCCGCGCTGCTCTGTTTTGACGGGCGGCTTTGACTTTTCGGGCTGCGGAGACGGCACTTTCTGTCCTCCTTTTGCGCACGGCGAGATGAGCAACAGCGAGCCGAGCGCGATGGCGCTCCAGCGTATTCCTGGCATGGGTGGATTGTAACCAAATTCCGCTGCCGCAGCTTTTATTGACAGAGAGTGCTCTGTATTGTAGAGTACATGTCATGATAGAGTCCGCCGAGCCGTTCCGGCACGTCCTGCGCCGCCGCTGGATTCCCCAGGAAATGCTCTACCCGCCCAATCTGGACTCAGGCGCGCAATCCGGAACCCTCGAGCCGCGCTATGCGCTGCTCATCAACCCGTTCTATCCCAAAGATCCCCACGCAAGCTTCGGGAAACACGTCCTGACGCCCACGCTCGCTCTCACCAGCTTTGCGGCAGCCACTCCGGCGCACTGGCGCATCCGATACTGGGATGAAAACCTGCTCGCTGGCCCGCCGCCCCGCGATCGCGTGCCGGAAGCGGTCGGCATCACGGTCCATCTCACCTTCGCTCGCCGCGCCTTCGAGCTCGCTGGATGGTACCGGCGGCGTGGAAGCAAGGTAATTCTCGGTGGCTTGCATGTCCTTTCCTGTCCGGAAGAATGCGCGCCGCATGCGGACGCGCTTGCGCTCGGGGATGGCGTCCAGCTCTGGCCGCGAATCCTGGCCGACGTCGAAGCCGGTCAATTGAAGCCGCGCTATACGGCGACATACGAAACCGATTACCGGAGCGATCCGGCGCCGCGCCGAAATATTCTTCCGCGAGCCAGTTTCCTCACCACCACAAGCCTGATTGCCACGCGCGGATGTCATAATCGTTGCGGTTTCTGTTATCTCGCGACTGACGGCCTGCGTATGCCTTACCGCATGCGCGACCCCGCGCAGGTGGCCGCGGAATTCTTAGAAGACGGGCAGCCCTACGCGGTTTTCACCGACAACAATCTGGGATCGAAGCGCGAGTATCTGCGCTCGCTCTGCCAGGCGCTCCGGCCGCTTCAGAAGATCTGGAGCGCGGCGGTTTCGATCGACGTCACCGACGATCCGAGCCTGATCCGCGCCATGGCCCTGGCCGGCTGCACCGGCGTGTTCATCGGGTTCGAATCGCTCACGGATGAGAATCTCGCGGACGCCCGCAAAAAGACTCCGCGCACCGCCGACTACGCCCGGCGCGTCCGCATCCTGCACGATAACGGCATTCAGGTGAACGGATCGTTCGTGCTCGGATTCGATCACGACCGCAAGGATGTGTTCGCGCGCACCGCCTCATGGGTGGAAGAGAACCGCCTGGAGTGCGCGACGTTCCACATCCTCACTCCCTATCCCGCCACTCCGCTGTTTCGTCAAATGGAATTCGAGCGGCGGTTGCTGCATCGGGACTGGACGCTTTACGACACCGCCCACGCCGTGTTCCGGCCGAAACACATGACGCCGGAAGAACTCGAGCAAGGCTACGGCTGGCTTTATGAGCGGCTCTTCTCGCACACCTCGATTTGGAAACGCCGTCCCGAGGACTGGCGCGCCGTCGCGCCCTATCTGGCGATGTCGTATCTCTACAAACGCTCGAACCGGTTTTGGCGCCTGCTCATCAAGCACGACCTGGTCCACCACGCCTGGAAACCTCTGGTCGAATTCACCCGCATCCGGCATCTGCGATTTCGAAAGCGGCTCGCCGCTTTCGATGCGCCTGTGACGCCGAGCGGGAACGTGATCACAGCGGGTGTTTAAATCACTCCTCCGGAACCGTCCACTTTTCGCCGCACTGAAACACCTTGAATTGCTGCTCCGGCCGCTGCCCGAGCATGTGCGACACAAATTCACTTTCAAGGTCCTCGGAAAACACGCCGTAATGCATAGGCACGACCCAGGCAGCGCCGATATCGGAAGCAAGTTGCGCGGCCTCGCTCACCGAAAAATTACTGCCGCCGACCGGCAGCAGCGCCACACTGACGTTGAACGGCCGCAGATGCGCCGCCAACTCCGAATATGGAACGCAATCGCCCGCGTGATACACGGTCCAGCGCCCGAACCGGATCAGGTACCCGAGATATGGATATCCTCCAGTCGAAGTCCAGTCGAGCCGCGGATGCGCCGAGGGTACCGCGTAGACGCGCCCGTAAAGATTGTCCTTGAAATACTCGATCCGCAAGCCGGAGTCGGTCGTGGTCATGCGGGGGTAGGGAATCCCGGCCGCGTGAGCCGACTCGGCCGCGCTTTTCGGAAGCACCAGCTTGGCGCTGCGGCAGGTTTCCAGAATCGTGCAGAGCGACGCGCGATCCAGGTGTCCGGGATGGGCGTGAGTCGCGAAAATCATATCCGCGTTTCGGATTTCGCTGGCAGCCAGCGGAGCCGCAACCCGCCGCTCGCGCCCGGCTGGGTTCGAAAGGCATGGATCGATGTAAAACGTGATGTTCGCGAAGCGAATAACGAAGCCTGCATGACCCAGCCACCACAGCGTCGGCGTCACGGACAGGGTGCGGTCGATTTCTTCCACCAGCTCGGGGCCGCTTTTCAGTGGTTTCTGCACGTTGATCGGGGTCTATGTATTCTACCGTCCTGCCGCGCGCCGGAGACGGTCGTGGATCGCCTCCCATCCGGGCGCATCCGGCGGAGTCTCCACCGCGATCCACGGCCAGTTCTCAGCATCGAGCTGGTGGAGCACTCGGTAAAGCTGCGCAGCGTACGGCGCGGGGTCGAGCGGCATCCGCACGCTGCGCGCCGCCGGGCCGAGCGTGACGCGCCACACATACGCGCCGGTACGATCGGGAAGCTCGGCGGGCCCTTTTACAAGAATCAGCCGCGTGCGCGGGCTGTAGTGTTTTTCGTGCATGCCGGGAGCCGGGTGCGCGGCTCCGGCCTGGGCCACAGCCTGCTCGATTTCGGGGAACGAAATCATCCCGGGCCGCAGCAGCTTCAGCTTGTCTCCCTCGATGGCCACCACCGTCGACTCGATCCCCACAGCGCAGGGCCCCCCGTCGAGCACCGGCACTGCGTCGCCGAATGCCGCGCGGGCGTGATCCGCGGTTGTGGGAGAGAGCCCCGTGAACCGGTTCGCGCTCGGCGCCGCAATCGGCACTCCGGCTTCCCGGATGAGCTCGAGCGCGATCGGATGATCCGGCATGCGGATGCCCACGGTCGGAAGGCCTGCTGTCACTTTGAAAGGAATTTTGTCAGTTTTGCGCGACACCAGCGTCAGCGGACCGGGCCACCATTGCCGCGCGAGCTCTTCGGCGAGCGGGGGCCACTCGGCGGCCATCGCGCGAGCCATTTCGACCGACGCGACATGCACAATCAGCGGGCTGGTTTCGGGCCGGCCCTTCATCTCGAAAATTTTCTGCACCGCGGATTCGTCGAGAGCGTTCGCGCCCAGGCCGTACACCGTTTCGGTGGGAAACGCGACCAGGCCTCCTGAACGGATAATCTCCGCAGCCTCTTTAATCGAGAGGCTCATCTTTGTCGGATGCCGTCTTGCCGGTCTTGCGGAATACCAGATACGCGTGGATCAGCGCATCCAGATCGCCGTCGAGGACGCGGTCGACGTCGCCGATTGCAAGTTTCGTGCGGTGATCCTTCACCAATCTGTAAGGCGCAAGCACGTAGCTGCGGATCTGGCTGCCGAAATTGATTTCGAGCTTGGCGTCTTCGAGTTTGCGGTCCTCGGCGCGCTTCTTGTCCATTTCGTGCTCGTAGAGTTTGGCGCGGAGCTGCTTCATCGCGCTGGCGCGGTTTTTGTGCTGGCTGCGCTCGTTCTGGCACTGCACGACGATCCCGGTCGGCAGGTGGGTCATTCGGATGGCCGAGTCGGTGCGGTTGACGTGCTGGCCGCCTGCGCCCGAGGCCCGGAACGTATCGACGCGCAGATCTTCAGGGCGGATTTCGATCTTGATCTCTTCGTCGATCTGCGGATAGACGAACACGGAAGCAAAGGAAGTGTGCCGCCGCGCGTTAGCGTCGAAAGGTGAAATCCGCACCAGGCGGTGCACGCCGACTTCGCTTTGCAACAAGCCGTAAGCGTTTTCGCCATTGACTTCGAAAGTCGCGGACTTGATTCCCGCGCCTTCCCCTTCGAGGCGGTCAGTTTCGACAATCTGAAAATTATTGCGCTCGGCCCAGCGGTAATACATGCGCAGGAGCATTTCGGCCCAGTCCTGGCTTTCGGTGCCGCCAGCGCCCGGATGGATGGTGACGATCGCGCTCTTTGAAGCGTTGTCGCCCGAGAGCAGCATTTGGGTCTCGAGCTTTTCCAGGTATCCGGAAAAGCTCTTCATTTCGCGCTCTAAGTCGCCCGCGACGTTCTCGCCCTCGCGGCCGAGCTCGAAGAGCGTATCGAGATCCGAGGTCAGGCCGGATATCTTCGCGTCCTGGGCGATCTGCTCCTCCAGGCGCTTGCGGTCCTGCATGATCTTCTGGCTTTTTTCCGGGTTCGACCAGAAATCGGGTGCGTTGATCTGCTCTTCGAGTTTGGTTAACTGGCTTCTTCGGGAGGGAGCGTCAAAGATAGCTCCGCACAGCGTCAGCTTGCTGGCGGAGCGAAGTGTACTCGCGTTGCAGTTCGTCGAGAGTCATCGTGAATCTTTAGTTTAGCAGGCGCGGCGCTGAACTCACGCGGGAGGGCGAGGCTGACGGTCGAGGTAGCCGATCAGGCCGTTCAGCTTGTCCGTGATTTCCGCCAGGTTCAGGTCGGTCCGCCGGCGGTATTCTTCGGTCTCGGCGCGGTATCGTTCGTGCTTCTCAAGCACTTCGGCTTGATAGCGAAGCAGTTCCGCATGTTCCCGGAGGATCGCGGATTGGCGGCGTTCGATTTCCGCAATCACCACCAGGTTGTCCTGGAGGTCCTTGATGGCTTGCTCGTAGTTCACGGATAGAGTCCGCCGACGCTCTTATTCTCTCACGGCATCGTATGCTAAAGGATCGGAGCTACGTGTGCCCCGGCGGTCCGCCCAAGACTGGTTTCTCGAAGCGATCGCGCTTGCGGCGCTGGCGGCGACGTTTGCCATGGTGTTCGGGCATTGGCGGCGATTGCCCGGATTCGCGCAGCGCGGCAGCGGCGAGAGCCTGGCGGTCATGGTGCTCCTGAACGCCGGGATTTATTTGGTTCTGACGCTGGCCTCGCGTTACCAGCAACTGGTGAGCGTTCCGTTCGAAATCGATCGGGACCGCGCCGAAGTCAAGCAGTTGCTTTTGGAAATGACCATTGTCCTGAAGGCGGTGCTGATGGTCTTGCTGGCCGCCTTGCTGTGGATCGTACGATACACGCCGGTCGGCCGAATGCGGACTGCCGGACGCGGATTCCTCGCTGTGTTCCTGGTGGTGATGCTCGCGCCCACGCTGATTTATGTTCGTAAGCTGAGCCGGTACCGCAAATGAGAGAATGACTGTTCAGGTGCCCGAAAACTCCACAAAGACCGCTCCTGCTTCTGCGCGCGGATTGGATTTCAGCCAGGACCTGCTCGCCAAGGGTTGGTATCACAGTTTCGAATTCCCGGACGGATCGGTCATCGACGGATACATGCCGCTCGCGGTCCAAAGGGAACGCTACGCCCGCTATCCGATTCCCCTCGACTTGCATGGGAAACGCGTGCTGGACGTCGGCGCATGGGACGGCTGGTTCAGCTTCGAGGCCGAGCGCCATGGAGCGAGTGTCACCGCCATCGATTGCGTGGAGATCCCGACGTTCTTGCAGGTTCACCGGAGGCTCGAGTCGAAGGCCGACTACAAAGTGCTCGACTTTTACGAGTTGCCTGCCGCGGGGATCGGCAAATTCGACATCGTATTTTTTCTGGGAGTTTTGTATCACCTGCGGCATCCTCTGCTGGCGCTGGAGATCGTGTGCGGGCTGACGACGGACGTGGCGATCGTCGAATCCTTCGTGATCGATGCCGAAACCTGGAAAGAACACCAGGACAAAATTCCGACGCTCGAGTTCTATGAGAATTTCGAGTTGGGGAACCAGTACGACAACTGGAGCGGCTTGACCGTGGCGTGTTTGCTGGCGATGTGCCGGGCCGCGGGTTTCGCGCGCGTCGAGTTGATGTATGCGGGTGGGAATTACGCGGGCGTTGCGTGCTTTCGAAAATGGGAGGAGCCGCCGGCGCAGCCGGCCACACCGCCGCAACTGCTGTTCGTTTCGAACACCCGAACGCCCGGCAATTGTTTTTCGAGCCGCAAATCAGAAGAGTACCTGGAGTGCGTGTTCCGGCCCGTGCCGGATCGCGAAATTCGTCCGGCGGATTTGCGCCTGGAAGTGGCCGGTTTTGGTACCCGTGCGATCTATGCGCAACGCCGTGAAGACGGAGCTTGGGCGGCATCGTTCCGGCTGCCTCCGGCGCTCGATCCGGCCTGGTACCCGGTTCGTCTCCGGCTGGCCGATACCGGATTCAGCAACGAACTGCGGATCGCGGTCGACTTTCCCGCGCTTACTCCGAACCAGATCGTGATCAAGGACGTGTGCGACGGACGGTCGTGGGATCGCGGCCAGGTCAGCCACGAGAACGGCGGTTTCGTGAGCTTCTGGGTGAGCGGCCTGCCGGAAAACCGGAGCGCCCTGGACGTGCGCGCGACGCTGGGCGATTTTCCGCTCCAGATTACCTGGATCGGCCCGGACGAATCGAGCGGCTATTGCCAGATCAACGCCAAAATTCCGCCGGACCTGCCCAAGGGCTCGCACGCGTTCCGGGTGAGGTATGCCGGCGCGAGTTCGGAGGCGCAGCCGGTGAAGGTTCTGTAACATGTCGTCTCCGGGCGCGATCGAAGCGCGCCGGCGCATCGACTTCAGCAAGGAACTCGCGGCCAAGGGCTGGTATCACAGCTTCGAGCTTCCCGACGGCACGGCGATCGACGGGTTCATGACCGTCGCACAGCAGAAACGCCGTTACGCGCAATTCCCGATCCCCGACGATCTGCGCGGCAAGCGGCTGCTCGATATCGGCGCCTGGGACGGATGGTTCAGCTTCGAAGCGGAGCGGCACGGCGCGGATGTGACCGCGCTCGATTGCGTGGAACTGCCTACGTTCCGGGATATCCGCGCTCGGCTGCAATCCAAGGTCGATTACCGGATCATGGATTTTTACGAGCTTCCCTCGGCCGGGCTGGGGAAGTTCGACATCGTTTTCTTCCTGGGCGTTCTGTACCACATCCGGCATCCGCTGCTGGCGCTCGAAATCGTATGCGGGCTCACGCGCGATGTGGCCATCGTCGATTCCTTCGTCACCGATCCGGATGACTGGCGCGAGCACGCGGGCGAAATTCCCAGCATGGAGTTCTACGAGCTGGATGAACTCGGGAACCAGTTCGGCAACTGGTTCGGGCCGTCGGTCGCGTGCTTAATCGGGATGTGCCGGACCGCGGGATTCGCGCGGGTCGAATTTTTGGGCACCGGCGATCATCATGCGGTGGTGGCGTGTTATCGAAAGTGGGAGCCGGCTCCAGCGGAGCCGTCCGAGGAAGCTCCCGACGTGCTCACGGTAGAAAACGCGCGCACCAACGGAATCAATTTTTCGACACGGAAATCCGAAGAGTACATTTCGTGCGTATTCCGCGCGAACCGGGAGTCCGTGACGCCCGGAATACTGCGGCTGGAAATGGATGAATTTGGCGCGGCCGCACTGTTTGTCACCGCCGAAGAAGGCGCGTGGCGCGGCACGTTCTTTCTGCCTCCTGGCCTGGATCCGGGCTGGCACAGGGTGCGCCTGCGTTTCGCCGATAGTGGATGGAGCCGCGAATTCCGCATCGCGGTGGATATGCCGCTGGCAGCCGGGCGGATTGAGCTGAAGGGTGTTTACGACGGAGTCACGTGGACCAAGGGCGAGGTTCGGGTCGGCGAGCGAGGCTTCGTGAGCTGCTGGGCGCGCGGGCTGCCGGAAAACGCGGATCGCGCGAATGTGCGCGTTTTGTTGGGGACGCGGCGGCTGCAAGTGAATTATGTCGGCGAACCGAATGCGGAAGGGTTCCGGCAGATCAATGCCGAGGTTCCCGGAGACGCCGGGCGCGGCGAGCAGGAATTGCGATTGGAGTGCGGGGAGCAGAGCCACTCACTGGCGCTCGTGGTTCGGTAACGCTCGGTCTACAGCTCCAGCAGGTATCCCTTTTTGCCGACGTTCTGGGCTCGTGTTGCGCCCATCTGGATCACTTTGCCCTCGGCTTCATGAATGTGGCCGCAGAAGAAATAAGCAGGCTGGTGCTTTTCGATGAACTCGCGGACAGCCCGGCTGCCCGCATGAAGCCCAATGCGAATGCGATCGAGGTCGGTGTCGAGCGGCGGCGCGTGACAGATCAGCACGGACGGCTTCCAATCGGTGAATTGTTCCAGGCGTGCGGCGATCTCCTCTTCTGAGTACTCGCCCGGGGTGTCGAAGGGCGTCGGACTCGAATAGCCGAGTCCAGCAATGTGCACGCCTGCGATATCCAGCGTTCCGCCGTGAAAATTTACGAAGCCATGGCGGGCGCAGAAATCGGCGATGTTTTGTTCGGATTCGTGGTTTCCGGGCAGTACGTACACGCGATCGCGGCGGCGCTTCATCGGCTCGGCCATCTTGTCCAGGCCGCGCGCCCAGCTCACCAGGTCGCCGGCGGCAAAGTAGGAATCGGCCTCGATCGCCATGAGTTTCTCCAGCGTCCGCAGGTCGTTATGAATATCGGAAAAAATCAAAAGGCGCGGCATCTGCGCTTACAGATACCATAGTAGTAGCGTTCCCCTTGCATGCCTGAAACTCCAACGCAACCTGACATCAATAGCTGGCTGGAAGACGAACTCCTCCAGCAATACAAGCACGATCGAAAGACCGTGGACGCCACATGGACTCCCGTGCTTGAAGGCAACGGATACACTCCCGCTCCAGCCGCGAAAACCACCGCGGCTGCGGAGGTTCCGCCGGCGCTGGCCGTGCGGGCGCCGGAAGCGCCAGCGGTGGCCGTCGCGGAAGACGATCAACTGATCCCGCTGCGAGGTCCGGCCTTGCGCATCGCCGAAAACATGGCGGCCAGCCTGACCATTCCGGTGGCCACCAGCCAGCGCGTGATGCCGGTGAAAGTGATCGACGAAAACCGGCGCTTGATCAACCAGCACCGGGCGGCGACCGGGCAGAGCAAACTGTCCTACACGCACATGGTCGCATGGGCCATCGTGCGTGCGATCGAAGCGGTGCCCGCGGTGAACCAGGCGTATTCGGAACGCGGCGACGAATCGTTCCGCGTGGCGCGCGGGCATGTGAACCTCGGAATCGCGGTGGATGTCGCGGGCAAGGACGGATCGCGGTCGCTCAAAGTGCCGGCGATCAAACGCGCGGAGAGGATGAATTTCGCGGAATTCGTGGCTGCCTATGACGATCTGGTTACGCGGGCAAGAAACAACAAGCTGGCCGTCGCGGACTTCGAGGGCGTCACGATCTCGCTGACGAATCCGGGAACGGTTGGCACCGTGGGATCGATCCCGCGGCTGATGCCGGGCCAGGGCGCGATCATCGCCACCGGCGCGATCGATTATCCGCCGGAATATCGCGGCGTTCCGGAAGACGTGCGCTCTTCGATGGGTCTGAGCAAGGTCATGACCATGACCTGCACGTACGACCACCGCGTGATTCAGGGCGCCGAATCCGGCATGTTCCTGGCGCGCGTGCAGGCGCTGCTGGAGGGCGAGGACGGCTTCTACGATCAGATCTTCCGCGATCTGGCGATTCCGGCGCAGGCCTGGCGCTGGCAACCGGATCAGGCGACGGCTCCGATGGTCAGCGCGGATCCGATGAAGCAGGCGGGCGTGGCGCGGTTAATCCAGGCCTGGCGCGAGCGCGGGCACCTGGTTGCCGATATCGATCCACTGGGAATGCCGCGGCCGTCGCATCCGGACCTGGAGCCTTCGGCGCACGGACTGACAATCTGGGACCTGGACCGGACGTTTCATGCGGAATCGTTCGGCGTGCTTCCGCTGCGAACGCTGCTCGACCGGCTGCGGCACACGTATGCTGGAAAAACCGGCGCGCAGTTCATGCACATCGACAATCCCGAGGAGCGGCTCTGGATCCGGCAGCGGATGGAAGCTGCCGCCGAACACTTCACGCTCGACGCGGGCACGCAGCGCCGCATTTTGAAGCACGTGGTCCTTACCGAAGGGTTCGAGGGATTTTTGGACAACCGCTTCAAGGGGCACAAGCGCTTTTCGATCGAAGGCGGCGAGACGACGATTGCGATGATCGAGGAATTGCTGGAGCGAGCCGCGCCGGCGGGAGTGCAGGAAGTCGTGATCGGCATGGCCCATCGCGGCCGGCTGGCAGTACTGGCGAACGTGATCGGCAAAGGCGTCGCGCAAATTTTTTCGGAGTTCGAGGGCGATATCGCTTCCGAAGTCGGGGAAGGCACCGGCGACGTGAAATACCACTTGGGCGCGAGCAGCGTGCGCCAGATTGCGGGCGGCCAGCAGATAACCGTATCGGTGGCGGCGAATCCGAGCCACCTGGAAGCGGTGAACCCGGTTGTGGAGGGGATTGTCCGGCCCAAGCAGGACCGCCTGGGAGACCGGAACCGCGAGCTTGTGATTCCGGTGCTGATTCACGGCGACGCTGCTATGTCGGGCCAGGGCATCGTGGCCGAGACGCTGAATTTCAGCCAGGTGGAAGGCTACACCACGGGTGGAACGATTCACCTGGTGATCAATAACCAGATCGGGTTTACGACAAACCCGCGGGAGGCCCGATCATCGACCTATTGCACGGACGTGGCCCTAGGAATTCAGGCGCCGGTGTTTCATGTGAACGGCGACGATCCGGAAGCGTGCGTGGCCGCGCTGGAGACGGCGTTCGAGTACCGCCAGCGGTTCCACAAGGACGTTGTGCTCGACATGGTGTGCTATCGCAAGCACGGACACAACGAAGGAGACGATCCGAGCTACACGCAGCCGCTGGTGTATCAGAAGCTGGAGAATCACAAGCCGGTAGCGGCTCAGTATGCCGCGCGGTTGATCCACGACGGAGTAGTGAACGCGCAGGAAGTCGCGGGCTGGCAGGAAGCGCAGAAGAAGCAGCTCTATGAAATCTACGACCACACGCAGAAGGTGAAGGAGGAGTTCGAGCTGCACGAGATGAGTCCGATTCCCGCCGAAGGCATGCCGCTGGATCTGCCTCCGACGGCTGCCGATCGGGCAGTGCTGCACGGGATCATCGACGGGATCACGACGTTCCCGGCGGATTTCCATTTGCATCCGAGGCTGACACGGCTGATCGAGCGGCGGAAGCAGGCGCATGAAGGTCCGCACGTGGATTGGTCATTAGCCGAGACGCTGGCGTTCGGAAGCCTGGTGCTGGAAGGAACTCCGGTGCGCTTAAGCGGCCAGGACAGCGGGCGCGGAACGTTCAGCCAGCGGCACGTAGAGTTTCACGATGCGCAGACGGATCGGGTGTATTCGCCGTTGCAGCACTTGTCCCCTGATCAGGCACGCTTCGAGGTGTACAACAGCCCGTTGAGCGAATTCGCCGTGGTCGGATTCGAGTTCGGTTACAGCGTGGCGGATCCGCTGACCCTGGTGCTGTGGGAAGCGCAGTACGGCGACTTCGCCAACGGCGCGCAAATCATCATCGACCAGTTCATTTCGGCGGCGGAATCGAAGTGGGGCCAGCCGAGCGGGATCGTGCTGCTGCTGCCTCATGGGCAGGAAGGCGGCGGTCCGGAGCATTCCAGCGCCCGCCTGGAGCGTTTCCTGCAATTGTGCGCCGAAAACAACATGCAGGTGGCGTATCCGACCACGCCCGCGCAGTATTTCCATCTACTGCGGCGTCAGATGCGCGGCGGCGGGGATCGCCGCGGGCTGCGGAAACCCCTGGTGGTGATGACTCCCAAGAGTCTGCTGCGGCACCCGAAAGTGGTTTCGACGGTGGATGAGCTGGCAAGCGGCGTGTTCCGCGCCGTGCTGGACGATCCGCGCGTGACCGATCCGGGGCGCGTGACCCGGATCCTGGCTTGCACGGGCAAGATCTATTACGAACTGCTGGCGGCGCAGGAAGCGCGCGGAAGTGATTTCGCGATTGTGCGTCTGGAGCAGCTTTATCCGTTCCCGCAGGCGGAGTTCGGAGAGGTATTGCGGCGCTATCCGAACGCGCAGCACGTGGTGTGGGTGCAAGAGGAGCCGCGCAACATGGGCGCCTGGGCTTTTGTGCGCGGGCACATCCAGCCGATGTTAGGCTCGCACCAGGCGATCGGATATGCAGGGCGTCCGCGCAGCGCGAGTCCGGCGCCGGGATCGCCGAAGGTCCACCAGCGCGAGCAGAATCAGTTGATCGAGGCGGCGTTCGCCGCGCCGACGGTGGCGCGGTTGGGGCGCAAGCGGCTGGTGCGGAGAAAGAAGGAACGCTAAGCGCGCGTCTCGCGGGCGAGCTTCGCGGTTGTGATCGCCTGGCCGAGATGGCGCTGCGTGTGTTCGGCGATGTGCACCAGCAAGCCGAGCACGGTGGACGGCAGGCGTTTTTTGCCGATGTAGCGCGGTTCGTTGAGCATTTCCGGCGGGATCGTCCGGATGCGCCGTTCGGCGTCGCCGAGTTTTGCATCCACGTCCGCCAGCAGCTCGTGAAGAGTAGCATTTCCGGGCTCGGTTTCCTTCTTTAGAACCGCGATCTGCTGCTCGCTCAATTGTTCGCCGCAGAGGTAGGTCACCAGCCGGTCGACGCTGTGGCCGATGTGATGCAAGTGAAAACCAAGCGGCGGAAGCGATCCGGTGCGGCGCCAGATGTCTTCGGTGGTGAGACCGTCGGTGTAGCGGGCGAGGTCCTCGCGCGCCATCTGGAAGGAATGAAAGACCGGCATCAGGTGCGCTGGCACGCCTTCGATGGGTCCGCGAAGCCAGGGTTCTTCAGGCATACTTCTATTGCACTACAGCTTCGGCAGGCGCCGTTTGCGCGCTCTCGTTGCCTGTCAGATCGACGGCGGAAACCGTGTAGCGATACTTTTTCCCGGATTCGATTTTCGTGTCGCTGAAGGCTGGAGCGTCGATCAGCGAGGCGACCTTGTCAAACGGAGCGTTGTCCACTGAGCGGTAGATGTTGTAACCGCGGAAATCCGTTTCGGTATTTCGCGTCCAGGCGAGCTCGATCGAGGTGGGAGTCGGAACCGCTGACAAACCCTCGGGCACGGCGGGTGGAAACTTGTCCTCGGGGGTGATTTCGGCCTCGGGCGACAGAAGGCTCCATTGATTCGCGCCGGCGATCGCCTGGATCATGTAGCGGTAGTGCGAGCCGTAGGTCGTGGACTCATCCAGATAGCGCGGCTGGTCGGAATCGGCGATCGGCTGGGGCTGGCCATCGCCCTCGGCGCGGAAAATTCGATAGCGCGGGCCGGGGCCGGTCCAGGTGAGCTCCACGCCGCGGGCGACGTTTTCAAGTTTGGGCGCGGGCGGCTCGGGTAACGGAGGAATCACTGCAAGCGAAACGGGATTCGACCAAGCCGACGCTTTGCCCTTAGGCCCGACGGCTCGCACCGCGAGCACGATGGTTCTTCCGATCCAATCGCGGGCAGGAATCCGGTTCGTAACGTTTCCTGGCTTGCTGACCGGCAAGGGGAGGACGACGTCTTCTCCCACGCGCAGCTCAACGGCTCGCACGTTCGTAAGCGGGAGATTTTCGGCGGTCGTGCTGGGCAGAGTGAATTCGAGCTCGATGTTTTCGCCGTATTCCCACGCGCGGAAATCCGTGACGGTCAGCGGAATATCGAGAGTGGGCGGCAGGGGCGGCCCTACATAGCCGCATGCGGACAGAAGCACCGCCGCGACAGCCAGCAACCAGGCCTTCACAGAATATACCGGCTGAGATCCTGATCCTTGACGATGTCGGCCAGTTGCTTGCGCACGTAGGCGACGTCGACTTTGACGTTCTTCTTCTTCAGGTCCGGCCCGTCGAACGACACGTCTTCGAGAAGTTTCTCGAGAATCGTATGGAGCCGGCGCGCGCCGATGTTCTCGGTGGATTCGTTCACACGCGCGGCAAAGGAAGCGATCTCCTCCAGCGCGTCCTCGGAGAACGTCAGCTTGATGCCCTCGGTATCGAGCAGCGACTGGTATTGCTTGATCAGCGCGTTTTTCGGCTCCTTCAGAATGCGGATGAAATCGCCTTCGCTGAGGGATTTCAGCTCGACGCGGATGGGGAACCGGCCCTGCAACTCGGGAATCAGGTCGCTGGGTTTGGAAACGTGAAACGCGCCCGCCGCGATGAACAGAATGTGATCGGTGCGGACGAAACCGTAGCGAGTGTTGACCGTGGTGCCTTCGACGATCGGCAGGATGTCGCGCTGCACGCCTTCGCGGCTTACGTCGGGGCCGTGGCCGCCCTCGCGACCGGCGATTTTGTCGACCTCATCGAGAAAGATGATGCCGCTGCGTTCCACGCGCTCGATGGCGATGCGCGTGACCTGGTCCATATCCACCAGCTTCTGTTCTTCTTCCTGCACCAGGTAATCGATGGCTTCGGCGACGCGCATTTTGCGCTTGCGCGTGCGTCCCGCGAACAGGCCCGGAAGCATGTCCTTGAGGTTGATGTCCATTTCCTCGATGCCGCCGGCCGTGCTGATCTCGAAGGAGGGGCCGCGCTCGCGAACGTCGATCTCCACCATGCGGTCGTCGAGCTTGCCGGAGCGGAAGCGCTCGCGCAGTTTTTCGCGAGTCCGCTCGGCACTCTCGCTTTCTTCGGGCTGCGCGGGCATCAGCAGATCGAGCAACCGCTCTTCCGCGTTGCGCTCGGCGCGATCCTCGACTTCGGCCAGGCGCTCCTCGCGAACCATGTCGATGGCGATTTCCACCAGATCGCGGATCATCGACTCGACGTCGCGGCCGACGTAGCCGACCTCGGTGAACTTGCTCGCTTCGACCTTCAGGAAAGGAGAGTTGGCGAGCTTGGCGAGACGGCGCGCCAGCTCGGTTTTCCCGACCCCGGTGGGCCCGATCATGAGGATGTTCTTGGGCATGACCTCTTCGGCCATTTCCGGATCGAGCTTCTGGCGGCGGATACGGTTTCGCAGGGCGATCGCGACGGCTCGCTTGGCGTCCGCCTGGCCGATCACGTATTTGTCGAGCTCCCGCACGATTTCGCGCGGTGTGAGCTCGTCGAGTAGCGGCGTATCCTCGGCCGCTTGGGCAGGAAGATAGATGACCATCAGCCGAGCTCCTCGTAAATCACGGATTCATTTGTATAGATGCAAATCTTGCCTGCAATCACCATGGATTTTTGCGCGATGTCGCGGGCCGAGAGTTTCGTGTTCTCGATCAGGGCCGTGGCGGCAGATTTGGCGTAGGCGCCGCCGGAACCGATCGCGGCGACAGCTTCATCCGGCTCAATCACATCGCCGTTCCCGCTAAGCAAGTAGGTGTTCTCCTTGTCAGCGACCAGTAAGAGCGCCTCGAGATGGCGTAGGGAACGATCTGTTCGCCATTCCTTCGCCAATTCGACCGAAGCTCGCGAAAGATTGCCGTTGTGCTGTTCGAGTTTCGATTCGAATCGGGCAAAGAGAGCAAACGCATCGGCGGTCGAACCGGCGAAACCGGCCAAAATTTTGCCGTTATACAGCCTGCGCAGCTTCTTGGCGGACGCCTTGAGCACCTCGGAACCCAGGGTGACCTGGCCATCGCCCGCCATGACCACCTTGCCATCGCGCCGGACACACAGAATGGTCGTGGAGCGGATCTTTTGTCTCATGTGTGAACTTTCAGTGTATACGGTCGGTTTATTGTTGTATGACGAGATTGCCCCGTGCATCCACGCGAAAGCGCCAGGCGGGCGGGATCAGAGTGGTGGACCCATAGTCGAGAACGAGGGCGGGTCCGCGAAGGGGAATCCGGAGTTGCCCCCGGGTCCACACGGGGATTCTGCGCCAGGAGCGATGCATCCAAATTTTTCGGATCTCAGGTTTGCCGCGTTTGGCCGGCGGGCGGCGCAGCTTGGGCTTGGAGGATGCGGTTCGGGCTCGCACACGGATAGTGACCGCTTCGACCTCGCGATCCGGAAGGGAGTAGCCGTAGATCCGGGCGTGCTCGCGATGGAACGCCGTTGAAGCCGCTTCCAGCGATTTCCACGGCACGTTGAGCTCGTAGCTTTGGCCGCGATAACGGAGATCCGCGGAACGCTCGATGGCAGCGCCAGGCGAGTCACGGCGCGCGCGGCGCTCCAGCGCGTCGAAGCCTTTGTCGAAATCGGCGTGACCCAGCACACCAGCGGCATAGTCGCGCACGGAATCGGCCATCAGCATGCCCAGCGCGGATAGAGCACCAGCGTACTGCGGCACGATTACCGAACGGATTCCTAGCTGTTCAGCGATCTCGCAGGCATGGAGGCCGCCGCATCCGCCG
>JBAIXM010000202.1:0-38545 GCA_037916615.1 Bryobacterales bacterium | reverse complement strand
ACAGCAGAAACACGACTTCCTCGAAGGTGGCGTGCTCGGCCAGCGTCTCGATCCGATAGCCCTGATAACTGAGCAATCCGGCGTCGCCATCAATAAAGCACAGCCGCGATTCGGTCGCGACAATCCCCTCGAGTCCAGCAGTTGTAGTGGGCATAGCGAAGCTCCATTCTAACAACGGCAGTACGCCAGGCGATCCTGTCGCCCGGCGCTTTTCACTGGTATACACTTGTAGCGGACGATCCGAATGGCTACAGGAGTCACCGACCTGGCCCTTAGGCCGCCCGGACCGCAAGGTCTCGGGCGCGACGATCTCATTCGAGCTTTCCGCATCATGTATCTCTCGCGTCGCATCGACGACCGGGAGATTTTGCTCAAGCGCCAGAATAAAATTTTCTTCCAGATTTCCGGCGCCGGGCACGAAGCGATCCAGACTGCCGCCGGGATGGTTCTCAAGCCCGGCCACGATTGGTTTTTTCCTTACTACCGCGATCGCGCGCTGTGCCTCACGCTCGGCGTAACTCCCGAAGACATGCTGTTGCAGGCCGTCGGCGCCGAATCGGATCCTGCCTCGGGCGGACGGCAGATGCCGTCGCATTGGAGCAATCCGCGGCTACACATCGTTTCGCCGTCGTCTGCGACGGGAACGCAATTTCTACCCGCCCTTGGCTGCGCCGATGCGCAGCGCCGGCTCGAGCCCGGAACGGATGCCATTACGGTCGCAACCACCGGCGACGGCGCCACCAGCGAAGGCGAGTTCTGGGAATCGCTGAACATCGCCTGCCTGGAGCGCCTGGCGATCCTCTACTTGGTGGAGGACAACGGCTGGGCAATCTCGGTTCCGGTCGAGAAACAGACCGCGGGCGGCAACGTTGCGCGGCTTGTCTCAGGCTTTCCGAACCTGAAAATCTTCGAAGTCGATGGCACCGATTTCGTTGCCTCGTACAACACCATGTCGGAAGCCGTCGCCCATTGCCGGAACAGACAGTCGCCGGTTCTGGTGCATGCGCGCTGCACCCGACCCTATTCGCACTCGCTCTCCGACGACGAGCGCTCGTACAAGACGAAGGCCGAGCGCGCGTCCGAGGCCGCTCGCGATCCGGTGGTCCGGTTTCCGGAGTGGCTCATTGCGGAGGGTCTGCTCGATTCGCACGGGCTGGAACTGCTGACTCATGAAGTCGAACTGGAAATCCAGCAGATCAGCCAGCGCGTCTTGAAGGCCGAGCCGCCTCCGAGCGGGTCGGCCCTGCGGTTCCTTTATTCCGATCTGGTGGACCCGACTTCTTCGGAATTCGAAACCGAGCCGCGCTTTTCTGGCGAGCCGCGCACGATGGTCGATTCGATCAACCTCACGCTGCACGAGGAGATGCGCCGCAACGACAAGATCGTGCTGTTCGGCGAGGATGTGGCCGATTGCAGCCACGAAGAGAATCTTAAGGAAGTCAAGGGTAAGGGCGGCGTGTTCAAAGCCACGCAGGGCCTTCAGACGGTTTTCGGATCGCAGCGCGTGTTCAACACTCCGATCGCGGAAGCGGCTATTGTCGGCCGCGGCGCGGGCATGGCCACGCGCGGGCTCAAGCCGATCGTCGAGATCCAGTTCTTCGATTACATCTGGCCGGCGATGATGCAAATTCGCGACGAGCTGGCCAGCCTGCGGTGGCGGTCTTACAACGGATACTCGGCGCCCATGGTGATCCGCGTCACGATCGGCGGATACCTGAACGGCGGCGCGGTGTATCACAGCCAGTGCGGCGAGGTGATTTTCACGCACATTCCGGGACTGCGCGTGGTGTTCCCGTCGAACGCTTTGGACGCCTGCGGGTTGTTGCGCACCGCGATCCGCTCGGATGATCCGGTGCTGTTCCTGGAGCACAAGAAGCTGTATCGCGAGGCGTACAACCGCTCGCCGCATCCCGGTCCGGATTATACGATCCCGTTCGGAAAGGCAAAAATCGCGAAAACCGGCTCGCGGCTGACCATCGTGACCTACGGCGCGCTGGTGCAGAAGTCGCTGCAAGCCGCGTTACAGGTTGAGCAGCGGAATCCCGACCACACGGTGGAAGTGATCGACCTGCGGACGCTATCGCCCTACGACTGGGAGGCGATCCGCGCTTCGGTGGAGAAGACCAACCGGTTGATGGTGGTGCACGAAGACACGCTTTCGTGGGGATTCGGAGCGGAAATTTCGGCCCGCGTGGCCCGCGAGCTGTTCTCTTCGCTCGATGCCCCGGTCGGCCGCATCGGCGCGCTGGATACCTGGGTCGGCTACCACCCGAGCCTGGAGGCCGAGATCCTGCCGCAGGTGGACGATATTGTCGCCGAAGCGGAACGGACGCTCTCTTACTGACTGGCGGCAAGATCCCCTGTCGATTTAGTTACCTTGTAAGCGTGGACCGGTCTCCGTCCCGACGCGACGCTCTCCGTTTTACTGCGGTTGCGCTGTGCACGTTCGCCCGAGCGCAGGAACCCACCTTCAGCACGGGCGTCGACGTCGTCAACGTTCTTGTAACTGTCCGCGACAAGGAAGGTCGGCTCGTCAAAGGGCTCGCGAAGGATGATTTCGTCCTGGAGCAAGATGGCCGCGTACAACCGATTCGCTATTTTTCGCCGCAGGCCGGCCAGCCGCTCACGCTGGCATTGCTCATCGACGCCAGCGGCAGCCAGCGTTCCGTGATGGGCGAGCAGCGCCGCGCCGGGCGCGAGTTCCTGAACAAGATTCTTCGCAAGGACGATCGTGCCTTTCTGGTTCGCTTCGACCGCGCTCCCGAACTGCTTCCGGGCCTGGATTTTCCCGAACCGCAGTCCCATGATGCGTCCGCGCAGGGCACGGCGCTGTATGACGCCATCGCGTTCGCATCGAGCCGAATCCAAGCACACGCGGGCCGCAAGGCCCTGGTCGTTCTCTCGGACGGATATGACACAAGCAGCTCAGCGACACTGACGGCAGCGATTGAGGCCGCGCAGCGGGCCGACGCCCTCATCTACACGATCCGTTTTCTCGACCGCGAGGTTTTTAAGTTCGAAATTCCGGTGTCGCAAGGCGGCTCGCCCGTTCCCCGCGAAGGCCGCAAGGCGCTCGAACGGATCTCCCGCGAAACCGGCGGCGCGTATTTCGACCTGACCGCCGCGGAAAATCTGGATCGCATCTACACCCGCATTGAGGACGAGCTGCGGAACCAGTACAGCCTCGGATTTACGCCAGCCGGGGGACGCGCTGGTTATCGGAAGATTCGAGTCTCGGTGAAGCGAAAAGGCATGACCGCCGCCGCCCGGGACGGTTATTATTCCACCGAATGAACTCGGCCTCGGCGGTTCGTTCGCGATGGATGCTCGGCGCTCTGGCGGCGTTCGCGATGGCTTGGGCCATCACGCGCGCCGCGGTTCAGTCCATCACCATCGACGAAGCAGTCACTCACAATGTCTTCGTCTTCAACCATCGCTTCCTTCGTTACGCCGCGAACAACCACATCCTCAACTCGATGCTGATGTACGGTTCCACCAAGCTGTTCGGAATTTCGCAATTCACCGCGAGACTGCCCGCGCTCTTGGGAGCCGCTTTGTACATATGGGCGTCCTGCCGCCTGTGCCGCTTGCTGAGCCAGTCTCTCTTCGTTCAACTCGCGGTGTTCGTGGGTCTGGTGTTCAATCCGTTCGTCTTCGATCACCTTGTCGCAGCGCGAGGCTACGGACTCGCCCTGGCCTTTCTGATGTGGGCGATCGTATATGCGGCCGAAGCATACCTGAAAGGCCAGGATCTGGTGTTCGCGTGCGCCGTTTCGTCGGCGTGCGCCGGCGTGTCCTTCGATGCGAACTTCTCGTTTGGGGCCGTGAATGCGGTTGTGCTGCTCGCGATCTTTATAGCCGCCTGTCAGAAGGATCCGAAGCGGAGGGGACGTCTGCTAGCGGCTTGCGTGGTGCCTGCGCTGGCGCTCATCGGCGTCGTCTCCGGGTATGCGCTGACCCATCGCCATCCCAATGAATTGATCTACGGCGCCCGGAGTCTGGGCGAAACCTTCGGCAGCATTATCGAGGCCTCGCTCTTCCAGAACCGCTTCGTTTTTCTGAAGCCGCTGGTTTTCGCGCTCGTCGGAGCTACGGGAGCGGCGTGGCTGGCGGCCGCGATCGCCTCGCGCGCCAAATCGAAAACCGCGAGCGTCGGCGCGCTCGCTGCAGCGGTATTTGCTGTCACTCTGGCGGCACACTGGCTCGCGTTCCGGATCTTCGGCCTGCTTCTGCCGAAGGACCGCACGGCCATCTACTTCTTCCCGTTGTTCATGATCGCCGCGGGAGCGCTCGCGGCGGTTCCCGCGGTATCCCACCTTGGCCGATACCTGCGCGGCGCCTACCTTTCTTCACTGGCGTTCATGGGGATTTACTTTCTGCTCTGCCTCCGCCTGACGTACTTCAAAGAGTGGTTCTGGGACGCCGACGTCCAACGAACCTATGCGGTCCTCTCCTGCCTGAATCGCGAGCACGGCGTGCGTCAGGTAGCCTCCACCTGGTCCTACGAGGCCGCGCTCAATTTCTACCGCCTGGCGCATTCGTCTTCAATTGCGGAGATCGGTCAAAAGTTCGATCCCGCCAGCACCCAGGTGTATGTCGTCGACTCCTTCCACACGCCTGAAGCGCTGGAAGGGAAAAACCTTAAAATTTTCTACCGCAGCCCGACCACGGATCTGGTGCTGTCTGCCGATCCGCAATCCGCGCGGGAATTCGCTGCCAGTTCCTGCCTGGGTTAAAAATGACTGGGTCGCGGCGAATCCGGCTGGAAGCTCTGCTGGCGCTCACATTTGCGCTGGCTCGTACCGCTTTCTGCGTCTACCGTGCCGCCACTCAGGCTCTCACGCACGACGAGGCATTCGCTTTCGAGCGGTTCGCCGAGGGCCCCTGGTCTCAGCTTTGGTCGCCTTACGATGCCGCGAATCATGTCCTGTACGCTTTCTTGACGAAGGTCTCGATCGCACTCTTCGGCTTGTCGGAGTTCACGCTGCGATTGCCGAGCGTGCTGGCCGGATTGGTTCTGACGATCGCAACATTTGAAATATTGTCCGCCTGCCGCTCGACGGTTCTTCGATGGCTCGTCTATGTTGCGATCGGACTGCATCCGCTGCTGTTGGATTTTTCGGTCGCAGCCCGAGGATACGGACTGAGCCTCGCGTTTCTGGCTCTGGCATTGGCGGCCCTCATGCGCGACCGGCCGATCCCCGCGAGCCTCTTCGCTGGTTTGGCGATCGGGGCGAATCTCACGGCGATCACCGCGAGCGTAGGGTTGGCGGCTGCGCGATTCATCCAAACCGGCGAATCCTGGCGTGGCCGGTTCCGAGAGCTGGCGAAGTTCCCCGCGCCGGCTATCGCCCTGGCCGCCGCGATCTGTTACCTGCCGCTGCGAACGGCAACTCCGGGCAGCTTCTACGTGGGATTCGAAAACTTGAAAGATTCCGTCTTCGATCTCACCTATCCATCGCTGCACGTCACGGAACGAGCCGGTCTCCTAGGAGGATTCGAGACGGCACGCTTTATTTCCTACGTCGTCGAGCCCGTGGCGCTGGCAGTGGGAGCGCTGATGGGAATCGTCGCCTGGCGTTTTCGCGGTAAGTCGCGCGTTTGGCTGATTGCGCCTGCAACGCTAGCCGTATCGATCCTGATTCTACTGGCAGCGCACCGGGTCCTCGGCCTGCCGTATCCGCTCAACCGCACCGGCCTCTTCCTCATCTATTTCGCCGGTTTGAGCGCGGCGCTGCTGGCCGATGGCGCCCCGAAAATCCTGCGGTTCACCGGCACGCTGGCAGCGTCCCTTCTGCTGATTCAGTTCGGGACGCAGTTGCAGTGGCATAAATTCCAAGCCTGGGCCTATGACGCCAATGTCAAAGAAGTCGCCCGGCGGATCGAGCAGGAGTGCCGCGGAAAATTGCTACGCGTTTCCGTCAGCGTCAGCCCTTGGCATCAGCCCGCGCTCGAGTTTTACCGGAAGCAGTATCGGATCGATTGTGCAGTGCCGTTCGCCTGGCAGGAAAACACCGAGTTCACCGGCCACGACTACTACGTTTACAACCAGAACCGTCCCGCTGACAAAGCACCCGCGCTCGAACCTGTCTTTCAGGATCCGGACTCCGGCATCATCCTTGCGAAATGACCCGCTTGCGGCTGTAAAGAAAATAAATCGCCAGCCCGATCACCAGCCACCCTACGAAGCGGATCCAGGTTTCGAGCGGCAGGCTCAGCATCAGCACCAGGCAGCACAGCATCGAGAGCACCGGCAGAAACGGCACCCACGGGACGCGGAATCCTCGGGGATATCCCGGCTGCTTCCGGCGCAAGATGATCACGCCGGCCGACACCACCACGAACGCAAACAGCGTCCCGATGTTGGTCAGATCGCCCAGCGTGCCGATATCGAGAATCCCGGCGGGAATGCCCACCACGAATCCGGCGATCCAGGTGCTGATGTGCGGCGTCTGAAAGCGCGAATGCACCCGCGAAAATAATCCAGGCAGCAAACGATCGCGCGACATCGCGAACCAGATGCGCGCCTGCCCGTACTGAAACACCAGCAGCGACGAGATCATTCCCAGCAGCGCGCCGATGGTGACAATGAGCCGGAGCCGGTTGAATCCCAGCGTTTTGAGGGCATTCGCAACGGGTGCCGCGTTGTTGAGCGTGTTCCAGCGCGCGATCCCCGTCAGCACCAGCGCGACCGCCGCGTACAGAATCGCGCAGGCGCCCAGCGTGATCAGGATGCCGAGAGGCATGTTGCGCTGCGGCTGCTTGCACTCCTCTGCTGCGGTGGACACGGAATCGAAGCCGATGTAGGTGAAAAAAACGATCGCGCCGCCCGTCAGCACGCCGGAAAAACCGTTCGGCAAGAAAGGATGCCAGTTGGCCGCGTTCACCGCGCGCGCGGCTCCGAATACGAACAGCAGGATGGCGGCGATTTTGATCAACACCATCCAGTTGTTCGCCTGGGCGCTTTCCCGTACGCCGCGAACCAGAATCCAGGTGAGAATCATGATCAACACGAACGCAGGAAGATTGAAAATCGCGCCGGTGGGTTTATCTTCGATGAAGACCGGATTCGAGAGCGATTCGGGCAGCCGCAGCCCCGTGGCGTTTTCGAGCAGATCGTTGAAATACGCCGAAAACCCGACCGCGACCGCCATGTTCGACACGGCGTACTCAAGGATCAAATCCCATCCGATGATCCAGGCGAAGATTTCGCCCATGGTGGCATACGCGTAGGTGTAAGCGCTGCCGGCGACCGGAATCATGGAGGCGAGTTCGGCGTAACACAAAGCCGCGAATCCGCAGGCGACCGCCACCAGCAGGAACGAAAGCGAAATCCCCGGGCCTGCACCCGGCCGGCCTGTGACTCCGAGGGCATTTCGCCCGTGCATCAGCAAATCGAGCACGGGAGCCTTATAGATCGACTGGAAATCGAACTGGAGACCGGCCGCGGCCGTGCCTGTCAATGTGAAAATTCCGGCGCCGATCACCGACCCGATGCCGAGCGCCACCAGGCTCCACAGCCCTAGGTGGCGGCGGAGCTGGCCGGCATGCGCCTCGCTGGCCGAGATCAGTTCGGCGATGGATTTGGTGCGGGTGAGGCTCGGCATGAAGTGGGGCGGGCTTTTGAGCCCGCCCGTCCAAGGCCGTTAGCGCTTCGACTGGCCCTTGGCCATCTTCTTGACCTTCTTCTTCCGCGACCCGCGCGGCACATCGTTCGGCCGCTTAGCCTTGGGAGCGGCCTTCTTCCGGGCCGTGCGCTTCAGCTTCTTCCGTTCTGCTCTGTCGGTTACGTTCTTTGTGTTCATTCGACCTTGATTCCCGCGTATTTCGCGATCAGCTTTTTCAGTCCGTACCCCGGAAAACTCACGGTCACTTTCGTGTCGTCACCCGACCCTTCCAGGCGCAACACCGTGCCGCGGCCGTACTTTGCATGCTCGATGGTGGCGCCGGGGCCGACCTTCTTGGCCTTCACCGGTTTCACGGCCTGCTGTGCCGGCGGCACCGCCGGTTTGGGAGCAGCAGGTTTGGGCGGACTGCCGGCGAAAAACTGCTGGATCGCCTCCACTGAGTTGTAAGTCTTCCCAGTATAGAGGTTTCGCTGGGCGCTTTCGCGGACCATATGCCGCTCTGCGAACAGATCGACGTGTCCCCGGTCTCCGCGGACGTGTTCCAGCAGCGTCGCGGGAACCTCCTTCAGGAAGCGCGACCGGATGGAAGCCTCGGGCTGCCCAGAGCCGAAACGCCGCCGGTATCGCGCCCAGCTCAAATACAGTTTCTGCCGCGCTCGTGTCATCCCGACGTAGCACAAGCGGCGCTCTTCTTCCATGGCTGTCAGATCGCCCGAGTTAATCGACCGGCTGTGCGGGAACAGTCCTTCTTCCAGCCCGGCGATGAACACGACCGGGAACTCCAGCCCTTTGGCGTTGTGCATCGTCAGGAGGGATACCGGAGCCCGTTCGTCTACCGAATCGGCGTCCGAGACCAGAGCGGCATGATCCAGAAAATCCCGCAGCGTCTCGCCGCGTTCGGCCGCATCGGCCGCCGCGTTCAGGAGCTCGTCCAGGTTCGCCAGGCGCGAAGCGGACTCCTCCGTGCCCTCGTCCTCGAGCATCTTGCGGTAGCCTGTGCGGTCGAGCACGGCGTTCAGAGTCTCGGCCGGCGGCCGCGATTCGATCCCTTCTGCGAGCTCCCGCATGAGCCGGAGAAATTCCGACAGCGCCGCCTCCGCGCGAGCGGGAAACGCACGGTCCTCCAGCATGCGCTCGAGCGCCGTCCACATCGAGAGTTCGTGCGCCAGCGCGTACTGTTCCACCTGGTCGATGGTCGTTTTGCCGATCCCGCGAGCCGGCGTATTGATGATCCGCAGCAGGCTGATCGTGTCATGCGGGCTCAGAAGCACCCTCAGATAGGCGATCACATCCTTGACCTCGGCGCGCTGATAAAAGCTGAACCCGCCGACAACAACATATTTTCGGCCGTACCGGCGCAGCGCTTCTTCGATCTGCCGCGACTGTGCGTTGGTGCGGTAGAGCACCGCAATGTGGTCACCCGGATTCCGGCCCAAGTGTGCCTCGATCGTATCCGCGATCCAGAGCGCTTCGTTTTCGGCATCCGGGGCTTCGTAGAGGGTGATCTTGTCGCCGGCTCCGGATTCGGTCCAGAGCCATTTGCCGATGCGCTCGGTATTGTTCGCGACCACCGCGCTGGCGGCCTCCAGAATGTTCTTCGTCGAGCGGTAGTTCTGCTCCAGCCGGATTACCGTAGCGCCTGGAAAATCGCGCTCGAAATCGAGAATGTTCCGAATGTTGGCTCCGCGCCAGCCGTAAATGGATTGGTCCTCGTCGCCCACCACGGCCACGTTCCGGCGCTCGCCGGTCAGGAGCCGCATCAATTCATACTGGCTGCGATTGGTGTCCTGATACTCGTCCACCATCAGGAATTCGTAGCGGCGGCTGATGCGCTCGCGGGTCGCATCGTCGGTAGCCAGCAGGCGAACGGCTTCGAGCAGCAGGTCGTCGAAATCCAAGGCGTTCGATTCGAGCAGCCGGGCCTGGTATCGTTCGTAGACGACCGCGAGCCGAGTCGATGTTGGATCCGTTGCCGCGCGCGCCATTTCGGGGGGAGTCTGCTTATGACTCTTGGCATGGCTGATCCGCGAAAGGGCCGCCCGATGCTGCATGAAGCGGTCGTCGAGGCCGAGTTGCTTGTAGACCGATTTCAGAATCGAGAGCTGGTCGTCATCGTCGTAGATGGTGAACTGCGGCGTAAACCCCGGACGGATCTGCGCCAGTGCGGCTCCTTCGCGGCGCAGCAGGCGCACACAAAACGAATGGAAGGTCGAAACGGTTGGCGTATCGCGGGGCTCGCTCCGGATCAGGGACCGAACCCGGTCCCGCATCTCTCCCGCGGCCTGGTTGGTGAAGGTGACGGCCAGAATCGCCCATCCAGGCACGCGATAGGCGCTCACCAGGTGTGCAATCCGGTGCGTAATCACGCGCGTCTTACCGCTGCCTGCACCGGCGAGCACCAGCAGCGGTCCTTCGGTATGCTCCACGGCCTCACGCTGGCGGGGATTCAGGCCGTCGAGAAAGTCCATGACTTGATTTTGGCACGAGGTCCGTCTAGTTCCTAATTGCCGCGTTTTCAAGCGGTTAACTCCGGCGGCGCCGGAAACAAAACAGCGCTCGTTTGTGAGCCGAAAAAAACGCGCTTTACGGGGGTTGTAACAGAATTACAGCGAAACGGCTCTACCCATCGGTCCGGGAGGGCTTGCATTTCCCTTCGCGGGACTTTATGTCCTCGCATCCCATTTGCGCGCGTTCCAACGCAGTGCCATGGGGCACTGAAATTCCCCGAAAGAATACCTACCCGCGGCGGAACGCGGCGTTGAGCGGAAGTGTACCCGTTTTTCGAAAACCTTCAGGAGTCTCGTCATGCGTACTCGCACTGCAAATTTCGTATGGAAAGCGATTCTAATCTCTACTCTCTGCTTGGGTCATGAGAGCAGGCTCGCCGCTCAGGCGACCAGCGGCAACCTGGTCGGGTCGGTAATCGATCCGAGCGGAGCATTGGTCCCTGACGCCACGGTCGAGGTCACCAATACGGCGACGAATGTGAAAAATTCAACCAAGACCGACCCGGCGGGTCACTATCAAATCGAGAATCTCCCGGCCGGGAATTACGATGTTCGCGTGACCCATCCGGGCTTCAATGAAGCCACGCTGCGCAACGTAGCCGTAAGGCTGAACATCACGTCCACGCAAAACGTCCAGTTGGCGATCGGCGATGTCTCGACTGTAGTGGAAGTTGCCGAAACGGCCGCGGTGATCGATACCACCACGTCGCAAATTTCCTCCACTTTTCAAACGCGCGAGTCGATCGATACTCCCGCATCTGCTCTGCCGCTGGGCGTCTTGAACTTATCTCTCCTCGGAGCCGGGGTGGCGAATCCAGGAGGCATCGGCTTGGGCGATGGGCCTTCGGTGGGAGGCCAGCGGCCTCGCAACAACAGCTTCAACGTCGAAGGCGTCGACAATAACCGGAGGGATGTGACCGGCCATAACGTCGACATCCCCAACGAGGCGGTTTCGGAATTTTCGATGCTGGAAAACCAGTTCTCGCCGGAATTCGGCTCGGGCACCGGGGGACAGTTCAATACCGTGCTCCGCTCGGGCGGCAACCAGATTCATGGCTCACTGTTCGAGTACTTCCAGAACCGGAATCTGAACGCAGTCGACCAGTCCGCTGCGCGCGAAGGAATCTTGTCCAATCCCCGCTACGACCAGAACACGTTTGGCGGCTCGATCGGTGGACCGATTATCCATGACAAGCTGTTCTACTACGGGCTATATCAATACAACCCCACGGGGCAGCAGGGGACGCCATCCAGCCCGATCCTGGCGCCCACCGCGGCGGGTTTCTCGCAGCTTTCCGGAATGCCAGGCCTGTCGCAAACCAACCTCGGCGTCCTGAAGCAATTCTTGCCTCAGGCGAGCATTCCGACGAAAACCGTCACGGTGAACGGCGCGTCGATTCCCCTTGGAATCGTGCAGTTGACGCAGCCGAGCTTCACCAACATCACGAGCTACCTCATCAACCTCGACTACAATCCCAGTTCGGCGGATCAGCTTCGCGGCCGGTTTGTGAATAATATCCACAGCGGCTTCGACACGTCCGTGCTGCCGCCGCTTCCGTCGTTTTTCAACAACCGGCATACCACGGCCAAGCTGATGGCCTTCAGCGAGTACCACACGTTTTCCCCCACGATGCTGAACGAGTTTCGTTTCGGCTACGACCGCTACAATGACGACATCCCATCGGGCAATATCAGCTTCCCCGGCCTGGACGTTTTTCCGAACCTGGTGCTTGACGATCTGAATCAGGTTCAGCTTGGGCCGTATAACACCTCGCCGCAAAGCAGCATCCTCAACACCTATCAGTTGATCGATAACGTGACGTGGACCAAGGGACGCAACTCGGTCAAATTCGGATGGGAAGGGCGAAAATACATTACAGCGACCTTTGCCATCCAGCGCGTCCGTGGCGATTACGAGTACTCTACGTTGGAGCGCTATCTTCTGGATCAAAACCCGGATGTGCTGGCCGAGCGCAACGTCGGGGCCGCGGCGTATATCGGGAACTCCATCAATAACGGACTGTTCTTTAACGACAGTTTCCGCTGGCGGCCCAATCTCACCGCCACCATCGGGTTGCGCTGGGATTACCAAGGGATTCCCCGAGACGATGCGCAGCAAACTCTGAACTCGATTTCGAGTGTTCCTGGCCTGATCACGTTCGGCAAACCCAGCCCGCAGTTAACGGCATTTTCCCCTAAGATCGGACTGGCGTATTCGCCCGGGAAGAGCGGAAAAACCTCGATCCGTGCCGGGTTCGGAATCGCTTACGACAAGATTTTCGAAAATCTAGGAACCAATAGCCGGCCTCCACAAGTGTCGAGCACCGTGGATATCCCGTTCACGCCGGTGACGACCGGCTTCCTCGCCAACGGCGGCATCCGGCCCACAGCCGCGGGGCAGCCGCCGTGCGACGACGTACAATCCTGCCGGGATGCGTCATCCGCATATATCTACGATCAGCAGTTGCCCTACGCGATTTCGTGGAACTTCGGAGTCGAGCGCGTGTTTCACAACGACTACACCCTGGATGTCCGCTATCTCGGCACGCGTGGCGTGCATCTGTTCACGCAGAGCCGGATCAATGTGGGGGACGTGGTGACCTCGGCCCGGTACCTTCCGACCTATCTCACCATGCCGAGCGCAGCGACGTTAGCCGGACTTAAAACCACGCTCGGCAGCCTGGAGCAGATCGATCCGATTCTTCCGCAATGGCAGCCGTATTTCGATAACAGCTATATCACGGCATTTCCGGATCGAGGAAACTCCCACTACAACGGGCTGGCCGTGGAGTTGACGCGGCGCTTCGCACGAGGGCTCCTATACAAGGCGGCCTACACCTGGAGCCACAATATCGATGACAGCACAGCCGACCTGTTCTCGACCTGGCTGTCGCCGCGCAGACCTCAGGATTTCCAAAACATGGCCGCTGAGAAATCCGATTCGTTCCTGGACCGGAGACACCGGTTCACCTATAACCTGATTTATGAAACCCCCTGGTACAAAGCCGGCAACGCGTTTGAACGGTACCTGCTCGGCGGCTATGTGCTCAGCGGGACGTACACCTACGAGTCTCCGCAGTATGCGACCGTGCAGAGCGGGATCGATTCGAACCTGAATGGAGATAGCGCCGGGGACCGAACCATCGTGAATCCGAACGGCATTCCGAACACTGGGAGCGGAGTGAACGCCGTCGACAGCAGCGGAAACATCCTTCCGCTGAGCACAAAATCGACCGCGGCGGTCGCCTACGTTGCGAAGAATCCCAATGCTCAGTACATCATTGCAGGGTATGGAGCGCTTGCGACCGGGGGGCGGCAAACGATGGCGTTCCGGCCCATTGATGATATCGATCTACAGGTCAAGAAACAGTTGAACTTCAGTGAGCGCGTCAAGGTTCAGGTGGCCGCGCAGTTCTTTAACGTTCTGAACCACCCTCAATACGTTTCGGGATACATCAACAACGTCCAGTTCCATGATTCCAATATCACGCGGAGTAACTTGATCCCGAGCGATCCCCTCTTCAACCGTCCGGACGAGGTTTTCAGCAGCAATCCCCGGACGACGCAGCTAACCTTCCGGCTAGAGTTCTAAAGAGAAAAGCCCCGCTGGGGAAGCGGGGCTATGTTACTGAATATTAAAGCTTCCAGCCCAGGGATCGGCGGTCGCTGAAACGGACCGCCGCTCTATCCCCGGTTTTGGGGCGAGCCCTCGGAGGAAGAAGCTCACCAATTAGATGGATTTTAGAACGGATAGCGCGGCCCGGTCAATCCCTGTATCCGAAAGATAATATAGATTTGTGCCTGACCTATGGAACTTGGGAGGCCGGCGGCTCAGGGGGAAACCCCAGCTCCGGCGATCCCCCAGTTCCGAAGTTGTTGTAACCTAGCTTGTTGTAACCTAGCAGGGAGCCGGTGCGCCTATTTTTCTGTAGGAAATGGACTTTGACGACCGCCGGTAACACTGGGAACGGTGGCGGCGGGCATGCTGGTTGACTTCGAACTCATCGAAAGGGCTCGGAGCGGTGATGATGGCGCATTTAACCAGGTGGTGCAGGCGTACCGTAAGCGGATCCTGGGTACCATCGCGCGCCTTATCGGCCGGCCGGAGGACGTGGAAGACGTCGGACAGGAAGTTTTTCTCCGGCTGTATTTCTCGCTTGACCAGCTAAGGACGCCGGAGGTATTTGAGCCTTGGCTGTACCGGCTCACGGTGAATGCGGCGTATGACTATTTGCGCCGTCAGCGCCGGCGCCAGGAAAGCAGGATGTCGGACCTGAGCGAGCAGCAGGTCATGATGGCCGATGCTGCCGCCGGAGGGAAGCGGAGCGCTGAAGAGAAGCGTCGGACGAATATTCGGGAGACGGTGGATGCTTTGCTCGGGAAGATTTCCGAGGAGGACCGTATCCTGCTAACGCTGAAGGAAGTGGAAGGGTTATCTCTCAAAGAGCTAGAGAAGATATACAGGGTTAACGAAAACGCTCTAAAGGTACGATTGTTCCGGGCAAGGCAACGGGTTTTAAAGGCTTACGAGGCTGGCGAGCCCGAGGAAGGCCGGTAGAAAATCCAAGTCCGGAGGTATAGAATGGATCGCATGAAAGACAGGCTCGACGCGTTGTGGGCTGAATATCGGGAAGCGATTCCTGATCCCGAACCCAGCCCGAACTTCATGCCGCAACTGTGGCAGAAGATTGAAGCGCGCCGCGTTGAAACCACGTCCGTTTTTCGCCGGCTTGCCCAGATTTGCGTGATGGCCACCATCGCTCTGGCTTTGGTGATGAGCGTCGTACTGGTTCCTCACACCAACACCGACGAAGTGTTCTATAGCGGAACCTACGTCGATGCGCTCGCCGCGGAGCACTCCAACGATTACGTGGATGTGCTGGCAGCCGCTGACCTCCGATGAAGCTTTCGCGCACGGCCATTGCCCTCTACGTGGGACTCGTGTTTGTGAGCGGGGCGACTCTCGGTATCTTCGGCGATCGCACCTATAACGCATCTGTTTCCAAGGCTAAAGACACCAAAGCTCCGAAGACGCCGGAGCAGGTACGGCGCTCCATCATCGATTTCTGGAAAAGCCATCTGAAGCTGACCGACGACCAGGTCATCAAGGTCGGTTTGATTATGGATGAGACCCGAGCCAGAATGGACGAAGTACATCGGTCCACCGTTCCGGCGCAGCAGGAAATCCGGCGGGAGCAGATGGACAAAATGCGCGCCATCCTGACGCCGGAGCAGCAGACCGAGTACGACCGGCTCCAGAAAGCTCGCGAGGACCGGTTGAAGAAGGGCGGCCCGCGTGGCGGCCCCGGCGGATTCTAGCCTCACCTTTCCTGAAACTTGATCCGGCGTCTGCTTCCCTACACAAGCGTTCTTACGATTCTGGCCGCACTTTATGTGGGCTGGATCCTGTACTCGCGCCGCGAGAGCGCCGCCGAGGCAGATCGTGAAGCCAAAGAGAAACAGGCCGAGATCGACCGGAAGCTGGTCTCGGCGTTTGGCGGCGACCAATTGACGATCCTGGGGTTCAATTCGGCCCAACGCGAGATTGCGGCCGGTAGCCGCGCATTGATGTGCTACGGCGTCTCAAACGCCACAAAAGTAAGCATCCAGCCAGGAGTTGAGCCGATCAAGCCGGCCCTGTCTCACTGCCTCGAAGTGTATCCGGAGAAGACCACCACTTACACACTTCAGGCGGAAGACGCTCAGGGAAACAGAAAGACCGCTACGTTGACGATAAAGGTGCGCTAAAGGGCGCCGGTCAGGCGGGCTTCTTTTTCGCGGCGGCTTGCGCTTCGCGAACTTTCTGGTACTTCTTCTGGAAACGGTCCACGCGCCCCTCGGTATCGATCAGCTTCTGCCGGCCCGTGAAAAACGGATGGCAGTTCGAACAAATTTCCACGCGGATGTCGCCTTTGTGAGCGGACCGGGTGCGGAACGTATGCCCGCAGGCGCAGATGACGTTGACTTCTTCGTAGGCGGGATGAATGCCGGCTTTCATGGGAAACTCCATTCTAACATAAAGCCCCGCCGGACCCTGGAAAAGGCCGGCGGGGCTTGGCTATCAGGACTCTCTTCGCGTGAAGGGGCCGGTCCACAGGAGCAGCGGCCTCGTCACTGAACGAAACCTGAACGTTAGCGGGTCGACTTTAAGAGTCGGCCACCTCACGCGTGGTTTGAGTGCTGTTCTTACTACTGCCAGATATCATTCGACTGGACCACCTCCTTTCTCAGTGATGCCTCAATCTTAAAACCTGGTCCGAGAAGTGTCAAGCTAAAGACGGAAATACATGGAGCATCTGGTCACCTTCTCGGTCCATGACGGCATCGGCGTCGTCGCCATCAACAATCCACCGGTGAACGCGCTTAGCTCGGGAGTACCGGAGGGCATCAAGACGGCCGTGCAGGCGCTGGAGGGGAGTCCGGAAGTGCGCGCGATTGTCGTGATCGGCGGCGGGCGCACGTTCGTCGCGGGCGCCGACATCCACGAGTTTGTCGAAGTCATCGAAGGGCGGGGAAGGATGCCTGCGCTTCATCCGGCGCTCTTTGCGATCGAGGATTGTACAAAACCGGTCGTGATGGCGATTCACGGCGCGGCCCTCGGCGGAGGCCTGGAACTCGCGATGGCGGGGCACTACCGGGTGGCGACTCCGGACGCCCAAGTGGGTCAGCCGGAGGTGAAAATCGGCCTCATCCCGGGCGCCGGAGGAACACAGCGGCTGCCGCGGCTCGCCGGCATCGTCAAGGCCGCGGAAATGTGCGCGTTCGGCGAACCGGTTTCAGCGCGCGAGGCTTTGCAAGCCGGGATCCTCGACAAGTTGATCGAAGGAAACCTATTGGAAGGTGCGATCGCTTTTGCGGGTAGCGTTGCTGGCGTTCGCCGAACGCGCGATCTGTCGGTGACGCCGGGGGATGTAGGGGAGGTGCGCCGGAAGCTGCGAGGCGCCTTGATTGCGCCCTCCGCCGCGCTGGATGCAGTGGAAGCGGGCATGACGCTACCGTTCGAGGAAGGCCTCCGGCGCGAGGCAGAACTCTTCGAGCAGTGCCTGCATTCGGACCAATGCAAGGCGCTGATCCATGCATTTTTCGCGGAGCGCGCCGTGTCGAAGATCCCTGATATTCCCAAAGAGACGCCGGTTTATCCGATCCGGCAGGCCGCCGTGATCGGCGCGGGCACCATGGGCGGCGGGATCGCGATGGCGCTGGCCAACGCCGGCATCCCCGTGATCATTCGTGACGCGGAAGAAAGCGCGCTCGAGCGCGGTATGGCCACCATCCGGAAAAACTATGATCGCTCTGTGAAGAACGGACGTCTCGCCCAGGCGGCCGCGGACGAACGATTGGCCCGGATCACGCCGGAACTCGGATGGACCGGATTCGAGCACGCCGATATCGTAATCGAAGCGGTGTTCGAGTCGCTGGCGCTCAAGCAGCAAGTGTTTACGGAACTGGACCAGATCGCCAAGCCGGGCTGCATTCTGGCGACGAATGCTTCGACCCTGGACATCGATGCGATCGCGGCGGCGACGTCGCGGCCGGGGATGGTGATCGGCATGCACTTCTTCAGCCCGGCGAACGTGATGCGCTTGGTGGAGATCGTACGGGGCAAGGCCACCGAAAAACCCGTGATCGCGACCACCATGGCGTTGGCGAAAACCCTCAGGAAAGTCGGCGTGGTGGTGCGGAACGGATTTGGATTCGTGGGCAACGCCATGATGTTCCCGTATATGGACCAGGCTCAGTGGCTGGTGGAAGAAGGAGCCACTCCCGAGCAGGTCGACCGCGCACTGACGGATTTCGGCATGGCCATGGGACCGCTCGCTGTAGCCGATCTGAGTGGCATCGATGTGTTTTGGCGGATTCAGCAGGAGTTTCCAGCGATAACAGATAACGGTATTGAGAAACTACACGCAGCGGGACGCTTTGGACAGAAGACCGGCGCTGGATTCTATCGCTATGACGAAAATCGCAAACCGCATCCTGATCCCGAAGTGCTTGCACTGCTCCAGAGGGATCACCGTGCGATTTCAGACCGGGAGATCGTCGAGCGGTGCATCTACGCGCTGATCAATGAGGGCGCCCATCTCCTCGAAGAAGGCATCGCTTCGCGCGCTGCGGATATCGACGTGATCTATCTGACCGGCTACGGATTTCCTGCGTATCGCGGCGGGCCGATGTTCTACGCCGACACGACAGGCCTGGACAAAATCCTCGATCGTGTGCGTGCGTTCGGCTGGCAGCCGGCGCGGCTTCTGGAGAGCCTCGCGGCCGAAGGCAAGAGTTTCGGCGGCATTGAACCCGTCTGAATCCTACTTCTTTTCCTTCTTCACGAACCATTCCACCCACTTGTTGGGCGGGAAGATGAACAGTGCAATCAGCACCACGATCATGAAGAAGACAAACAGCAAAACGGCGAGGGCCATCGGTGTTTTCATCTTATACTGACCCTATGAAGTACTGCTACACGGACAGTCCGATCGGGACTTTGCTGATCGCCGGCGATGAAGATGCCGTTCGCCTGATCGCGTTTCCCAAAAACGGCAAGCCCCGGAAGCCGGAGGCAGGCTGGACGGAATCCGCGAGCGGCGCGATTGCCGAGGCGGCCCGGCAGCTCCGGGAATATTTCGCAGGACGCCGCACCGAGTTCGATTTGCCGCTCGCGCCTGAGGGCACCGGTTTCCAAAAGAAGGTTTGGCGAAAGCTGCAAGAGATTCCCTACGGGAAGACGATTTCTTACGGCGAACTGGCGCGGCGGGTCGGAAATCCGAAGGCGTCGCGAGCCGTCGGTTCCGCGAATGGAAAAAATCAGATTCCCATTGTGATTCCTTGCCATCGCGTGATCGCTTCCAATGGCGGGTTGGGCGGATTTGGAGGCGGGCTTCCAACCAAAGAAAAGTTGCTCGATCTGGAAGAGCAGGTTGCTTCTTCAGGACGGCTGAGCCGGTCCGCGCGGTCTTAACGGCCGCGCCTCGCGGTGCACTCCTGGTATACCTCAGGCCGTAATCGGTCCCTCTCCGCGGGAAAGTGCAGCGATCATCTGTTCCTTGAGCCGGCCCGCGGCTTCGACCGATGAATCCAGGGACATCTTATAAACCACCACTCCTATGGCCGCGTCCACTGCCAGGATTCCGAAAAATGCAGCTTCGCTGTCGAATGCGTACCTGGCCAGATAGGCCAAGCCGACCGGGATAAACGCGATCGGATATATCAGGAAGAGAATCGCCTGCACACGGCTTGCTGCCCCGGACCGGAAAGACGCAGCAGGATTGACTCCGCGCGGCTGGCGGACCGAAAGCTGATTGCCCGCAGCGAGCAGAAAAATGCTGATGACGCCGGCCACCCCAAACGATTCTGCCAGCGTGCGCGGCCGGAGCGGCATGCCGAGCAGGCCGCAGACCAGCGCGATCATCGTGATTTCCAGAACGATGAAAAACAGCGCGCTGAGATTTTTCGCGATCATCACCCGCGTGAACGGGATGGGCGCCAGGAAATAAATCTGCGCAGCGGAACGGTCAAATCCAAAGAAATTCCAGAAGCAGGCCTCGCTCAACAGCAGCAGCGAATAGACGCTCACCACAGTCAAGTAATTCGTGCTCAAGAACGACTGCGAATTCCCTTGCCTTCCCAGCGCCACAGGAAGCCACACCAGCAGCCCGAATGTGAATCCCATGAGAAAGACCAGCCGAAACCGCGGCGACCGCGTCAGGAAGCGAACTTCCTTTTCGACCAGCGCGCCTAATGGATCTCCCAGCAACACCGAAGGCAAGCGGAAGAGCCGTTCGGCGAGTCCGGCCGTTTTGGATTCGGTTGTTGGGCGAGCAGAAGCTGCTTGCACATCGAAAGACATCGTCCTGCGGAACTGCCAGTAGCTGAACACGCCCGCGGCAGCCAGCCAGGCCAGCAGAATCGCCAGGGATTTCAGCGTATCCTGTCCCAGCATGAAGTGGGACGTCGCGGTCCAGGGCCAGCCCGCCCACGATTCCCGCGTCATGATCGCGCGAAGCCGGCCTTGAAACCCGCGGCCTCGTGTGAGCAAGACTTGCGGCAGCGCGGCGCACAGGATAAGCAGGAAGAATGCGGCCTCGCGCACTCGCCTGCGGGCCAGAATCCGCGCGATCGTATCGCGGGTGCCGACGCCCAGCACCAGGTTGAGGCCGATGAAGGGTATCATGCCCAACACGCCCCAGAACGGCATCATCGGATTCCGGAGGATCCCGATTCCCGCGCCGATCAGCACGAAAATCACTTCCAGAACTGTGGTGACGCGGAGAATTACTTCCAGCCCGAACAATTGCGACACCGGGATCGGATACGCTTGCAGTTTGCGCAAATCGAGTGCTGCTCCCGACGCCGCCATAAGAACCGGCACCACCTGCCAGTAGAGAAACGCAAGCAGCAGAACGCCGCCAAGCATCCGGTCGGCAGCGGGAGAGCTGATGAGCAGCATCACCGACAGGCTCACCACCACCCAAACGCCGTACCAAATGAATCCAACTGCGGCGGTGAGACCGAGTCCGCGGCGGGGCAGGAAATTGCGCATGGAGCGCCACTGTGCCCACAGGATTGCACGCGCTGGGTTCATCGCCGGCTCACAACCAATCGAGCGTCTCGCGCATCGTGCCCACGCCTACTGCCCTGACAAAGGCATCCTCCAGGGTCTCGGCCGATCCGCGCAGCTCTTCCATGGATCCTTCCCGAACCAGCTTGCCCTCGTTGATAATCGCCACGCGGTCGCAGAGCCGTTCCACCACCTCCAACACATGCGAAGTGAGGAAAATCGTCGCCCCGTGGCGGACCTGCTCGAGCAGAATATCCTTCATCAGCCGCGCGCCCACGGCATCGACGCCTTCAAAAGGCTCGTCCATTAGGAACAACTGAGGCCGGTGGATCAGCGCGGCCGCCATGGCTACGCGTTTGCGCATGCCCTTGGAGTACTCGGCGATCAGCTTCCGAGCAGCATCGCCCAGTTCGAAGAGGTTCATCAATTCCAGACTGCGTTCCCGGGCAACCGTACGTTCCAGCCCGTAGACACGCCCGACGAATTCGATGAACTCGCCGCCGGTCAGATGGTCGAACAGAAGCGATTCATCGGGGACCAATCCGATCTGCCGCTTGATCGCAAGACTTTCCTCCGGCATGGGCAACCCGAGCAGCCGGATGGAGCCCGAGGTGGGCGGCGCCAGGCCCATCAGCATTTTGATCGTGGTGGTTTTGCCCGCGCCGTTGGGGCCCAGAAATCCGAAGAAGCAGCCGCGCGGAACGCTCAGCGTCAAGCCGTCCACGGCGGCCTTCTGATCGTACATTTTCCGAAGGTCGCGAACTTCAATAGCGGGAGAGGCCGCGGCCGGAGAAAGCTCGGGCATGCGTCCTCTATAGTAGCGCCCGACCGGGCAGGCGATTACTGTAGGCCGAAAGCCAGCAGCACGTTTCCGCCAAGGCCGCCGCGCGCGGGGTATCCGGATACGGTAAACAGCATTCCACCCGCGACCACCGGACCGGCGACATCGATCGCGCCGCCGTGGCCGGGCACGCCGTTCACGGTTTGATATTCCCGGGCCGTGTCGAAATCCCAGATGATGCGCCCGTTCGCGGTGGAGTACGCGCGAATGTGCCCGTCTTCCGAACCGGAAAACACCGCGCCCGGAATCGCCGTAATTGCGGCGGATTGGGCCGGGCTGCATGGGCGGCGCTCTCCGCAAGGAGGCGGAGGAGTCTGCCACATCCGTTCGCCGTTATCGATCCGGAATGCGAACAGGCCGCCGCCCTTATTCGGATCGAGCTGATAGCTGCGATCGTTGCTGTCGGGTTTCCGCGTTACCTCAAACCGGATGTCGGAAAGCGCCACATAGACGTTCTTGCCGTCGCTGGCCGGGCCCCACTCGATGCCGCCTACCGTTCCGCCTTCTCCGATGCGGGCCCGCCACAGAACTTTACCTTTTTGGTCAGGATCGACGCCGTAGATGATTGCCGATTTCTGCGGCAACAGCAACACACGTTTCCCATTCTGCAGCGGCATCAGAATCGCCGACGAAGCAAAATCCCAATCGGGGCCTTCCGTATCCGGACAGTTCACCTTGCCCGGAAGCTGGCAGGAACTGTTCCAGGCGTCTTTCGAGGTGAACTGCTTCGACCACAGGATCTCGCCCGTGGACATCTTCAGCGCAACCACCGCGTCGCTGAGCGAGGTTGCCGGCTCGGAATAATTGTCCCCAGTCGTCACGTACATCGTGTCGCGCTCCGGATCGAGCGTCGGCGCTGTCCAAACGCCTACCCCGGAAGGTCCGAACACGGCCGCGCCGGTTTTTGTTTTGCCGTGCTGTTTCGCGGTCTCCGGGATCATGTAACGCTTCCAGATGACCTTGCCCGTGGCCGCATCCAGCGCTGATTCACTTCCGCGGAACGTGCAGCAAGCGTAGCCGGGAGAAACCGAGAGCGCCTCTTCGCGGGAAGCCACGCCCACGTACAGTCGTCCCTGATCGAAGACCGGTGTGGCGGTCATGGTGGACGCGCCGTGTTCCTCGGGCCGCATTCTCCATAGTTGCTTTCCACCGGCCGCGTCCAACGCGTACACGTAGCCCGCGGAATCGCCGAAGAAGATCGCCGCATTACCCGCGATCTCGCCGACCGTGATTCCCGAGCGAACCTGCGATTGAACCGTGGTGCTCCAGTGTACGCAGCCCGTTGCGGTGTCGAGCGCGTAAATACTGCCGTCCTGGCTGCCCACGAAGATTCGCCCCCGATACACAGCCGGCTGCGATCGGAGCGTGGATGTATCCGGAAACGCGAAAACCCACTTCAGCTTGAGGCGGGGTACCGCGTCGCCTTCGATTCCCGCGTCCTTCGCCGCGAGGAACCGGGTGTTCGTGAGTCCGCCGCCCCAACTGGTCCAGCCGGCGGCGTCCTTCCATCCGGAGTTTGCCGGGCAAGGGTTCGCGATCTCCTCGCGCCGGCGTTCCACCGTGACGGCCGTGCCCAGGAAATTCGCGACTTTCTGGCGCTCGTCACCGGAGAGCGGCGCGGCTTGGGTCTTCATGATTCCCGATTCCAGCGTCCGCAAGATTGCGGCGGGAGTCATCGTCTTCAGAGTGGCGATTTGGGGCACGCGCGCTTCGGCGCCCGCGGCCGCCTGATGACACGACGCGCAGTGCTTCTGAAAAAGCTGTTCCGCGTAGGGATCGGCGCCCGACAACAGAAGGGGCGCGATCAGCGCGAGGTAGAGACGTTTCATTGCCTGACTCCAGCGCCGGGATGGCGCAGCCAGGGAGTATATCAGTCTGCGCCGAGCGGCGCTGAATACAGGCAGTGTTATCTTAGGCCAGGTTCAGAACTTTCGCCACCACGTGTTTCTCCTGCTCGATCTTCTTTTGCAGGAGCATAATGGCGTAGATCAACTGCTCGGGGCGTGGCGGGCAGCCGGGAACGTACACATCCACGGGAATCACCTGGTTCACAGGTACCAGCGCGTAATTCGAAAATACGCCGGTGGATGTCGCGCAGGCGCCCATGGAGATCACCCACTTCGGCTCGGGCATTTGCTCGTACAAACGCCGGATCACGGGAGCCATTTTGTTGGACACGCGACCGGCGATGATCATCAGGTCGCTCTGACGGGGCGACCCGCGCATCACTTCCGCGCCGAAACGCGAGATGTCGTAGCGAGAAGCAATCATCGACATCATTTCAATGGCGCAGCACGCCAGGCCGAAGCTCATCGGCCAGATGGCGTTTTTCCGTCCCCAGTTGATCACTTTATCGAGCGAGGTGATCAGGATGGATTGCCCGAACTCGTCCACCGGCTCAGGTTCTTGATCGACACGGGCAAACAAGGCAGGCGGCTGGCTCAACTGAAATTTAGGCTCTTCCACGAACACATTATCTCACGCGAGCGTACACTGAAGATTGGCGTCCGACCGGGCAGTTTTGGAGCGCGCCGCCGCCCGGTGGGGCGTCGAGCTCGAATACACCGACACCTGGGGCAGGGTCCACGCGGCGTCGGACGAAACTCTGCGCGGCGCATTGGCTGCGCTGGGCCTGCCCGTCACGAGCCACGAAGATCTTGAATGGGCCGCACGCGAACCGGACCGGTTGCAGTGGTCGCGCGCGTTTCCTCCCGCCGTGGTCGTCTGCGAAGATGCCGACGCGATCACCTTGAACATCCCCGCCGCGCGCGCGGGAGCTTCAGTGAAGCTGGAGTTCCAATGGGAAAACGGCGAGATCGAACACCATTGGTTCTGGCTGCCCGAGTTGCGCGATCTGGAACACGCCCACGTCGGCGGGCAGGAGTTCATTGCCAAACGCGCCCCCTTGCCCACGTTGCGGCTCGGCTATCACCATCTGCGCGTCTACTGGATGAAAGATCCGGAGCTCGAGCCGTTCGCCGATGCTCGCTTCATCGTTTGTCCCCGGCGCGCGCGTTCCGTCCAAGGACGCGTGGCCGGAGTGGCTCTGAGTCTGTACGGCTTACGTTCGCATCGCAACTGGGGCTGCGGCGATTTTACGGATCTGCGAACCGCCATCGACGCTCTGATTCCCTCCGGTGCGGCATTCATTGCTCTGAATCCGTTGCATGCGATTCCCAACCGGCAGCCCTACAACACCAGCCCCTATCTGCCGCTGTGTTCGTATTACAGAAATTTTCTGTATCTCGACGTCGAGCGTGTTCCCGGATTTGATCCGGCGGACGCTCCGCGCGAAGAGATCGCAGCCTTGCGCGCGACAGAACTGGTGGAGTATGAGCGTGTCGCCGCGCTCAAATCACGCGTGCTGCGGCAAGCGTTCAAGCGCTTCCAGGAAGCCGGCGAAAGCGCCGAATTCCAGGAATTTGCGCGCCTCGAAGGATCCCTGCTGCACGACTTCGCCGTTTTCTGCGCACTGGATGAGCGCATGCACCGCGAGAATTCCGAAGTGTGGCTTTGGAAAGATTGGCCGCTCGAATATCAGGATCCGCGCTCGCCCGCCGTGGCGCGGTTCGCCGAAGAACAGCACGGCGACATCCAGTTTTACAAATTCCTGCAATGGCAAGTGGACCAGCAATTGGCCGAGGCCCACGATCATGCCATTGCGCGCGGCATGAAGATCGGTCTCTATCACGATCTGGCGCTGGCCACCGACCGCTTCGGAGCCGATTTGTGGATCAACCGCAGGTTCTATGCAAGTGGCGCGCGGGTGGGCGCGCCTCCGGATGCGCTGGCTCCCAGCGGACAGGATTGGGGATTCCCTCCGCCGAACCGCGATGCCCATCGCGAAAACGGCTACGAACTGTTCATGCGATCGATCCGCAAGAACGCGCGCCACGGAGGCGCCCTGCGCATCGACCACGTCATGCGATTCTTCCGGCTGTTCTGGATTCCGGATGACCTGACGGCCGCACAGGGGGCCTATGTGAAGGATTACGTCGATGACTTGCTGGCGATCCTGGCGCTGGAAAGCGTGCGCAGCGGATTCATCGTGATCGGAGAAGATTTGGGCACGGTGGATCCGTCCGTGCGCCATAAGCTGTCGGAGTTGAGCATCCTGGGATACCGGCTGCTGTGGTTTGAAAAGAACGGCGATGGAAGTTTTCGCCTGCCTCACGAGTATCCGGCACAGGCGGCCGTTTCGACCACGACGCATGACCTTCCCACGCTGGCGGGATTCTTTCAAGGCCGCGATATCGAGGCGCGCCGCGCGGCCGGGCTGGTGGACGAGCCGGGATATCACCAGCAGTGGGGTGCGCGCCGGGACGAGATCGGCCGGCTGGAGGACGCGCTGTGGCGCGCGGGGTTCGGGGGCGATCCGCTCGGATTCGTGCTGGCGAGTTCCTGCGCCCTGGCGATTGTGAACCAGGAAGACCTGACCGGAGAAACGGAGCAGCAGAATCTGCCCGCGAGCACGTGGCAGCATCCCAACTGGCGGCGGAAGATGAGAGTCCCGGTCGAAGAAATGGGCCGGCTGGCGGAGGATTTGCGGCGCCGTTTCGAACGCGCTGGAAGGCTGTAGGAGGCGGACGTGTCCGCCTCCTACGCGAAGTAGTTCTTGACCCTGTCGAGGATGCTCTTTTCTTCCGGCTCATTCTCGGCCGGAAGCACGTCGCGCAATTCCTCAAGCAAGCGGCGCTGGTCGCGTGTCAGCTTCTGCGGGACTTTCACCGCCAGGTGAACGTACAGATCTCCCCGGCCGTTCGCATTCAGATGCGGAACACCGAAGCCCTTCAACCGAATCCGCGCGCCCGGCTGCGACCCCTCCGGGATTTTCACGTTCTGAAGGCCGTCGAATGTGAGGACATCGACGGAACATCCCAGCGCGGCCTGAGCGACATTTACCGGAACCGTGCAGTGCAGGTCGTATTCATTCCGCTCGAAGATCGGGTGCTCGGCGACCTTCAGCACCACGAACAAATCGCCGGGCGGCCCGCCGTTCGCTCCCGGCTGGCCTTCATGCGACAAACGGAGTTGGGTGCCATTGTCCACGCCGGCCGGAATATTCACTTTCAGCTTGCGTTCGCGGCGCTGATAGCCTTGTCCGCGGCATTCCTTGCACGGACGACGTATGATCTGGCCACGCCCGCCGCACTGCGTGCATGTCCGGCGCACCGAAAGGAACGCCTGCTGGTAGATCACCTCGCCCCGGCCCCGGCACATGGGGCAAGTTACGACGCCGTCATCGGGCTCGGCGCCTTTTCCTTTGCAGCGCCCGCATTCTTCCATGCGCGGGACCTGGATGTCGACCGCCAGCCCGCGCATCGAATCCTCGAAACTGATTTCCAGATCGTACCGGACGTCCTCTCCCCGTTGCGGACGGGTTTTGCGCTGGCGCGATCCGGCGCCGAACACATCGCCGAACCCGAACATCTCGTTCAGGATGTCGCTCAAGTCGGGGAATCCGCTGGCGTCGAAGCCGCCGCCGGCCGCGGAAGAGACTCCCTGGTGGCCGAAACGGTCGTAAGCCGCCCGCTTCTGCGGATCGCTCAGGACGCTATAAGCCTCGGCGGCCTCTTTGAACCGTTCCTCGGCGTGGTGGTCGCCAGGATTCCGGTCGGGGTGATGCTGCAAGGCTAGCTTGCGATAGGCCGCTTTCAGCGCCTGGTCGTCACAGTCCCGGCCTACACCGAGGACTTCATAGTAATCTCGTTTCGCAACGCTCACCGGCTAATCTCGTTTCGGCTCGACGGCCACTTTGACCATCGCCGGACGCAGCAGACGACTTTTAAAATTATAGCCGCGCTGGAATTCGCTCAGCACCGTGTGATCGGGAATTTCGTCCGTCTCCACCATTTCCACGGCGTGGTGGATGTGCGGATCGAACGGCTGCCCCTGAGAGACAATCGGCTCCAGCCCGAGTTTCTTCAGAGCATCGAACAGCCGCTGCCGGATCAGTTCCATGCCCTGCACGTACTGTTTATCGGCCGTCTCGGTTTCCAGCGCGCGCTCGAAATCGTCGAGAATCGGCAACAGGATGCGGCACGCTTCCATGCTGGCATACTCGTTGAATTCCAGCCGGTCCTTATCGACGCGCTTGCGGAAATTCTGGAACTCGGCCTGCGCGCGGAGAAAGCGGTCCTGAAGTTCCGCATTCTCAGAGGCCAGCCGGTCGCGTTCAAGGGTAATCGCCTCAAGCGATGCGGCGGCATCGACATCCGCCCGGTCGTCATGGACTCCGGGATTGGCTGAAGTTGGGTCGGTGACGGGCTCGCTCACAACTCTAGAGTAACAGGCAACGGGCGCATTCAGCCGCGGAAGGCTTGCCCGACGTGCTGCACCGTGGAGATCACGCGAGGGTAGTTCATCCGCATGGGGCCCAGAACGGCGATCACGGCGGAAAGGCCGTCTTCCAGCGTCACCGGAAGTCCGATCAAAGAGAGCTCCCGCATGGACGGATGAATCTGGCCCAAGCCGACATGCACGCCGACTTCGCCTGCGGCGTTTTCCATGAATTTTTCCAAAAGCTCCAGGACGCGCTTCTTCTCCTCAAGCGCCCGGAACAGCTCGCGCATTTTTTCCTTGGTGAGGTGCAGGTCGAGCACTACCAGGTTGCTGGCGCCATCCATCCGTACTTCGGGCGCGGGCCCGACGTCCAGGATCCCCTTGGAATAGAGCAGAGTCAGCTTGCGCAGCATGGCGTCATACATTGCTTCCGCCCGGGCCAGACGCTTGGCAAGTTCGGTTCGTACATTCTCGAGCGACCAGCCGGAGAAGTTCTGATTGATATAGTTCCGGATGGATACGAGCTCGTCGTTAGACAGCGATTCTTCCAGGGTGACGATCCGATTCCGTACCTGGTGATCCCGCGTGACCACCACGATCAGGACACGCCGGTCCGGCAGCGAAACCAGCTCGATCTGATCCAGCGCCGGGTTCGACCGCGGAATCGCAGCCGCGATTCCGACTCCTTGTGTCAATTCCGTTAAGGTCCGGGAGGTGTATTCGATGCGTTGTTCAACTGTTTCCAGGCGCCCGAACTCTCCCCGCAGGCGCTCGATCTCGGCCGCCACCAGCTTGCGCATATTGAGCGATTGCACATAGCTGCGGAAGGCCTTTTCGGTGGGTACTCTTCCGGCCGAGGTATGGGGCTGGGTGAGATAGCCTTCCTCATCCAAGTCCGCCATTACGTTGCGGATAGAGGCGGCGCTCAATCCGTCGCGCCGCCGGCGCGCGATGGAGCGGGAAGCTACCGGTTCGCCGCTCGAAATATAGCTCTCGACGATCTCATGCAGAACTTCGCGGTCACGAGGCGTCATACGTATTCAGAATTGATCGAAAGTTAACGGGCGAGCTGCCGCTAACCATTGTCTGTGCCTATGCCCCATTATCGCATGGAACCATTTCGCAAGAGAACTAAAGTCTTACACTTACGCGGCCGATTTCTATCCGATAAGGGATGAGTGGATTCCTCAAAACGTGGCAGTGGGCCTGGACCCGGACGCCCCAGCGCCAAGCCTGGGGACTCGACCGGAACTGGCACCGTTCCGAAGCCGCCCGGCATCTGAAATCGGGAAATCTGGCGGATGCGGAACGGCACCTGACGCTGGCCGTCCGCGAAGCCGACGATCAGGGGCTTGCACCCTCACTCAGGGTCGAGTTGCGGCTGGAGCTTGCGGATCTCCAGCGCAAATTGGCGGCTCCCGGCCCGCGCAAGGATGGAGTTTCGCAACTCGACTTCGCCAAGCTCCGGGATGCAGAGACCACGCTGCGGGAAGCGATTATCGTCTGCACCCAGGCATCCGATTTGAGGCTGTACCTGCGCGCACTGGATGCTCTGGCCGAGGTTTTCTGCGCGATCGAAGACTATGGCGCTCTGGAAGAGACCGTCCGGGACGCCTTGCGAGCCGGAGCCTCGATCCCGAATGAGGATTTGGAGCGAATCGAAGAGCGCCTGCAGCGCCTTGCCATGGCTCAGGACAAAAATGGACGTTTTTCGGACGCGATCAAGACGTTCGATCGAGCCATAGAGTTGCGCGAAAAGCGCTACGGCCCGGCTCACCGGGAAACCGGGAATCTGCTGTCCGAGGCCGGCCGGATCTGCCGTTCGCGCGGCGTCCATGCCCAGGCCCAAGCCTATCTCAAGCGCGCTCTTCGGATTCATGAATCCGAATGCGGAACCGATTCGGCGGAGACTCTGAACGACGTTCAGCAGTTGGCGGGATCACTTGAGGACACCGGGGATCTGGATGGGGCAGCGGCGCAGTATGAGCGCGCGCTGGGATTAAAGCTCCGCAAACTGGGCGTCGAGAACATCGAGGAGGTCGCCGAGATGCAGTTTAGTCTGGCCTCTCTTCACATCGGATGGGGCCATTACACGCGAGCCCGCGAGTTGCTCACCGAGTGCCTCGGATCGCTGAAGCGAAAGGGCGGACCCCGGCTGGCGATCGCGCACGAGTCGCTGGCGCATGTTGAAGAGCGCGAGGGGCGCGTATCGTTTGCGCTCGATGAGTTGGAAAAAGCGACGAAGGTGTGGGAAAAGTGCGATCCGCCGCGGCTGGCGGAGTTGGCTCGGAACCTGGAACTACGCGCGGATCTCTCCGATCACATGCGCCTCGGTGTGGAAGCGAATCATTTGCGGAAACGAGCTCGGTACGTTGCGGCTGCCGCGGAAGACCAGGCCGCGGGAAGACCAGTCGCCTCTGAGGCGGAAAGACTTACTTAATTTCCGGGCTGGTAGGCGTGGCCGGCTCAGGTCCCCAGTTGTTCCGGATCACCAGGGTCTGATCGGAGTAGAACGTGCGCCGGCCGGAGTTCCCAAAAGAGTCAGGCACAGCCGTGACTGCGTATCCCGTGGGGGTGGCGCTCACAGAATAGGTGTAGCCGTTCTTTTTGCCTTCAGCCAGGACTTTTGGGATGATATTCGCCGCTTCCGGGCCGTCCGGTCCGCTGATAGGCGGCCCCAACTGGCTCAGATTGCCGGCATATTTCCCGAACTGCGAGTAGTATTGCGTCTCTGCCTGATGGATGGTGCCGATCTCCCGGATCACTGCCATTTCCCGGGCGCCTTGCATCTGGGTGTTCATCTTGGGGACCGCGATTGCCAGGATCACCAGGATGATCGAAATTACGATGAGAAGCTCGATGAGCGTAAAACCGCGGCGCCGGCGCATAGTCCTCATGACTTATATTTTAGACGCGCGTTGAGGGGCCGGCGTGCAGGGAGAAATTGCGGGAATAAATCAGTGAACTCGGACTGAGGCGCGATCCTGCGCCTGTTCCCGCGTGACGAGCTGGTCAAAAATCGAAAGGACCTGTTTCCGGTACAGGTACGCCCGCTGGAGTTTCTCCCGCATCGCCTGTTCGTTGCGGTGGCGGAACATTAGCTTGTTCAGCAGTTTAGCTGGAACATCGATATCCCGGCGCAGAGCTTCGGCAGAATGCCCCCGCAGGAACAGCCCGTAGAAAAGGGCCGCCTCGCGCTGCGGCGCCAGGGGATCGAGTTCTTCCAATGCTGCTCTCGCAGGCATAAAAACAGAATTATAATCGGCGTGCGAAAACTCCGCAAGATAATCCTTCTATCCGCGTGAGAGAACGGGCGACTTCATGTTGGGCCCGCTCCGATCCCCGGTGGGGGAATCAGAGAGCAATCTGGAGTCCGCCCTGCCGGAGCACTCGCGGAGGAAACGGCAATCCGTTCGCGGCGGCCAGACACAGGTCCACCGCTACCGGGTATTGTCGTGGTGCTCCGTCGTGACGTAGTGCCCGGCATCCTTGTCGACGCAGGGAGCGGCCTCTTCCAGCGCGTCGGGCTGAAGCGTTAACGTGCGCGATAGCGTCCAGGGTTTCTGGAGCACCTCAGGGTCCTCGGCTGTCACCTGGTATTGGATGGTATCGCCGACACGCTTCAGACGTTCTGTGACATGCAGTTTCCGGGTGTGAAACAAGCCGTTATCTCCCAGCCAGGTTTCGTCCGTCAGCCGGGTTACGTCCACCACCAGGGTGTCGCCTTCCCAGCGACCCACCGAGTCGCCGTTATACGTTGCCGCTGTTTCGGGATCGGTGCCATGGGGACGTCCGTCAAGGGGAATCACCCGCCACTGATTGCCGGTGCTATCCGCGTAGAGAAAGACCACCTGCCTGGGCGTATGCACGATCTGGTGCGGAGGCCCCAGGCGAGGCACGCCCGGCGGCATGCAGTGCAGCGCCGGATCTTCCTTCACCTGATTTTCGTTCAGTGACTTCACCTTGGCCACGAACTGAGGTTTGTACTCGGGATTGGGATCGTTCAGCGGAGCCGAGTACAGCGCCGCGGATTTGGGATTGAACGCGCCGCCGACCACGAAGCTCTGGCCGACTTTCTCAATAGTTCCGATGCCGAAAAAGTGATGCCACACGCCATTCAGGTCAGGATGTCCATCGGCCAGGCGCGGCGTCGGCTTGGAGGCCGCGCCAGGATTCTTGGCGGCTTCCGCCGCGTAGTTGGTCTGCGCGGGAGCGCTCACCGAGGCGATCAGAATGGCCGCGGCGAGCGGGGTTGCCGCTAGCGCCCGGTGAATTGCGGTAGCCAATGCCATGGTGTCCTCCTACTTCTGCGCCTTCTTGAGGTTGGGATCCGCGTCTTGCGGCGACATGCTGAATACGTGGCCGTCCGGATAACTCAGCTTGGTCATGAATCCGTAGGCCTGGCTGCCGTCCTTGGCCGGATTTGCCGTGACTGTGACTTCCTGCTTATTACTCAGCAACACATCCTTAGTCAGCCCGCTGCCCCGGAAAAACAGCGGCGGCAGCGATTGTAGGGCCCAGGTGGTCGTCTTTCCGGAATCGTCCTTGACGTCCACATAGACGAAAATGTGCGGGTTGATCCAATCGACTTTAGAGACGACTCCCCGCAAAGTAACTGTCTTCGCCGCGTCGAATTCCGCGGCAAAGGAATGATGCGCCGGTAAGGGTAGCGCGCACAAAAGCGCCGCGGGCGCGGCCCACATCCATCGAGATGCGATTCTCATTTGCTCCTCCAGCCGTCTCAAAGTATACAGACGCCCGTCTGCGCGCGCAATCGTTCCGGATCCGCCTTCATGCGCCGACGCACACCAGAGAGCACGCACTTCAGCTAGGATTCCTTAGGGAGGCTGATGTGTTTGTTTCATTCGGACACTGGCAGGAATCCTGGCAGGTTTTGCAGGAAATCGCCGTCGCCTACGTGTTAACCGCCCTGATTGGGTGGGATCGCGAGAAGGAAGCTCACAGCGCGGGTCTTCGTACGTTTCCGATCGTTGGTGTGGCCAGTTGCGGGTATCTGCTGGTGCTGGGCTCTCAGCCCGATGCCGCCGCGCAATCCCGCGTCTTACAGGGGTTGATCACCGGAATCGGCTTCGTAGGCGGCGGCGCGATTCTCAAGGAAGGCGCGACGGTAAGGGGAACCGCGACCGCGGCGAGCATCTGGAATGCGGGCGTTATCGGGGCTTCGGTAGCCATGGGGCACGTGGAAATCGCGATCGTGCTGGCCGCACTCAATCTTTTCACCCTGCGCGCCCTGCTCCCCGTCAAACTTTGGCTCGACCGAAAGCGGAATTAAGCGAATGGGTCCGAAACCGGCGCCATGCCTTGCGTGATAACATCGGCACCAGCGGAGGGCTAGGCGCGGAGTGATCGGCCACACGATCTCCCATTACCGCATTCAATCGAAGCTCGGCGCCGGCGGAATGGGCGTGGTGTACAAGGCCGAGGATATCCGCCTGGAGCGGAACGTCGCATTGAAGTTTCTGGCTCCGCACCTGGTTTCCGATGAAACGGTGCGCCGGCGCTTTCAGCAGGAAGCTAAAGCCGTGGCCGCCCTCGATCACCCCAACATCTGCACGGTGTACGAAATCGACGAGGCCGAAGGAACTATGTTCCTTGCGATGGGGCTGGTGGAAGGCGATACGGTCAAAGCCAAAATCGCGCAGGGAATCTTAAAAATCGACGAGATTCTCCATATCGCGGTGCAGGTCGCCGAGGGAATCGCGGCTGCTCACGCCAAGGGAATCGTGCATCGGGATATTAAGCCTGCCAATATCATGGTCAATCAGCGCCGCCAGGTGAAGGTAATGGATTTCGGCCTGGCGCGGCTCGCTGACGCAACCATGACGCTCACCGGGCATGTGGCTGGCACGCCGGCGTACATGTCGCCCGAACAGGTGCAAGGCCAAACTGCCGATGAGCGCAGCGATATCTGGGCACTGGGCGTGACGCTATACGAAATGGTCACGGGCAGACTGCCGTTCCGGGGCGAGCGTATGGAAGCGGTCCTTCTGGGCATCCAGAGCGCCGAACCTCAGCCGGTCACATCTTTTCGCGCAGACTTGCCGCCGGAACTCGACTGGATCGTCGGGAAATGCCTGGCCAAGAACCCGGCCGAGCGTTACCAAAAAGCAGATGAGTTGCAAAACGATCTGTCGGCGGTCCGCAAAAAGCTCGACTCGGGAGTAACGATCACCGCCGGACCGAGCGTGTCATGGAGCGGTGCCCGAGCGCCATCGCGCATCCCCCGCGCCGCATGGTTCGCCAGCACGGGATTCGCGGCCGTGCTGTTGGCCATTGTGGGGTGGCGAGTCTTGCGCCATGGTTCCGACGCACCGGTGGCGGCGCGAACCGTGAAGTTCACGATCACCCCCTCCAAGCTGGTGAGAGGAAGCGATACCGACATCGACGCAGAAGTGTCCATCTCGCGTGACGGAAAGCACATCACCTACGTGGAAGCCGAGGGCGGACAGCTCTGGGTGCGCGACCTCGACCAGGAACAAGCGCGCGTGGTTCCGGGCGCTGTGGGCGTATACCAGGCGTTTTGGTCGCCGGACAATCAGTTCATCGGATACGTGCAGGGCGGATTCGCCCCGGGCCTGAACCTGATGAAAATACCGGCGCAGGGCGGAACGCCCTCCGCGATCACCAGGCTTACCGGCGCATTCCGGCGGGCTGCGTGGAGTTCCGACGGCAAAACCATCGTGTATTGCGACACGACCGGAATGTACACCGTTCCTTCCGAGGGCGGTCAGCCCACGCTTCTGCTCGAACACCCTCACATCGAGCATCCTTCGTTTCTGGATCTGCCCGATGGGAGCCGCGCCATTCTGCATCAGTCAGTGGATCCAGGGATTGCCGGCCACGGGATTTACGTCCGCTTGCCGAGCGGCGAGCGGCGGCGGCTGATTGTGTCCTCATCCTCCAACCCGTATCCCGCGTACAGTCCCAGCGGACACATCGTGTATGTGGATGGAACCGGCGATTCGGTCGGCATCTGGGCGCTGCCGTTTTCCGTGGCTACGCTTCAGCCGGTCGGGAAGCCGTTCCGTATCGCGGAGCATGGCTCCTCGCCGCAGGTTTCCTCAACCGCGACGCTGGTGTACAGTGACGTTCCCCCGGATCATCTTCAGTTAGGTTGGTATGACCGGTCCGGAAAACGCCTCTCGACCATTGGCGACCTCCAGGCTCAATTTTTCCCGACCTTATCCCCGGACGGCCGCAAACTAGCGGTGGTGATCCGAGAGGGTCATGCCGACGTCTGGGTCCTCGACCTGGACCGAGGAGTCAGAACGCGCCTGACATCGGATCCGGCCGACAAGATACTGGGCGGCTGGAGCGGCTCCGCAGACTCGATCGTCTACTCCTCCACTCTCACGGGAAACATCGATATCTACTCGAGAGCCGCCAATGCGAACGGCGAAGCGAAGCTCCTGGCAGGCACGCCGGAACCGGAACAGTTCCCGGATTGGTCCGCTGACGGCCGATTCCTCATCTACGAAGTGCCCACGCGGGAGACTAAGCTCGATCTTCTGTATCGCGAGCGCGGCAACGACGGAACTTTCAGTGAACCCAAGGTTTTCCTGAACACTCCCTTCAGCGAGCGGGCTGCGCGATTCTCGCCCGACGGGCGTTTTGTCGTGTATGTCTCGGATGAATCGGGCCAGCCGGAGGTCTATGTCCGCGATTTTCCGAGCGGGGCGAACAAGTGGCAGATTTCGGCCAAGGGCGGGGCCGCGCCTCGCTGGACCCGGGACGGCAAGGCAATTTTATACGTGGACCAACGCACGCTCATGTCCGTGAGCGTGGCCACACGGCCTGCATTTTCGCCTGGAAAACCCGCGCCGCTGTTTCAAAAACAGACACTGGCCGGGGCGTATCCGCAGTACGACGTGTCGCCGGATGGCAAGAGATTCGTCATGCGAGACCGTCCCGAGGGCGAAAAGCCCCTGTCGATCCACGTGGCGCATAACTGGTTCGAAGATTTTCGCGGGCGTCAGGACGCGAAGTGACGGGGCCAGGCCATTTTTGTAGTTTGCGGGCGCGTTTCATGACTTCTTCATACTTTTTCCATGACTTCTTCAGGGCTTGTTTCCTACTCTTGAACAGGTTCCGCTGGGAGCGCGAAATTTGTGGGACGGGCGACTGCTTCGCGAGATCCTGCACGAGAAAGTTCCTGCTGTACGAGCCGTGAAGGATTCGCGCCGTTCTGCCGCGGGAAGCGGATGGCCACATTGGTCCAACCGGCGCTCATTTACGCTGGGGTCGCCATGATCCCGCTTGTACTTTTCGAGTTTCGGATCTACGTCCCGCGACGCTCTTAGAACATCCGAAACTGGATAAGAAATGGACGGCCTGACAATCTTTGGCTTGGTAGCGGTGACTGCGATGCTGGTCTTCTACGCCGCGGAAGGGCGCAGCCATTGGTTCACCTTGGCATTCGCCGGTTCGTGTCTTTTGGCGTCATCTTATGGTTTTCTGCAAGGCGCGTGGCCCTTTGGCCTGGTGGAAGCCGTGTGGGCCGGGGTCGCGGCGCGTCGCTGGTGGTTTCAGTACACCAAAAGACGGCGCGATGGTTGAGGCCTGATCACGGCGTGCGTGCGATCGCCATCCACCAAATATCCCCCGGTCGATCGATAAAGCGGTTGTCCTCGTGAACGATCTCGAAACCCTTCTGCCGGATCTCTTCTTCCACCCTTGCGAGCGGCACCTCGTGGACCTGTTCCGAATCGGCATCATTCTGGGCCCGATCGACAATTACGAGGCGGCCGCCTGGCCTAAGGGATTGCTTCACGTGAATCAGCACTGCGTCCGCGGAGTCCGGCGGCAGAAGGAACAGAGCCAGCCTGAAAAGCGAGCGGGCGGCCGGGCCGGTTCATAACGGCTAATGCGCCAGCGGCTCGCGGTCGGAGACGATGACGATCAGCATATCTTTCGCCAGCCCCAGCACCCGCTGCGCCGGCTCCCGCGACAGCGCCGGCGACCATACCCTGCGGCTCGGCCGTGTCAAGAAAATTTGGGTGACCCGATTACGCCGCCCGAAATCGACCAACGAGGAGGCGACATCGTCCCCTTCCAGGATCCTTGTCTCGATGTGCAAGTTGCGCGCAAAGTTCAAGTGCCGCTCGATGGCTATGCGGTCCTCTTCCGTCAACGTACTCAGATCGCCCGTGGGCTGAACGGCCACGGCGAAACACTCGGCTCCCAGAAAGTCGCTGATGCGTTTGGCACGCCGGATGACCATCGCAGTCTTTGGATTGGCCGTTACTAACACCAGAATTTTGTCGTGCTTCCGTGCTTCCGTAGCCGCGGCTTCGCCGGATCCCTGCCGCGTCTGCTGTCCTCCCAGACGATGCTCGACTTCGTGCGCCGCCTGGCGAAGCGCAAGCTCTCGCAGCGCAACAAGCGTCTGCTCGCGAAAGAAGTTCTGGAGCGCACGCTCGGCCTTCTCCCGCTCGTAAACCACGCCTCGTTGGAGCCGATTGAGAAGCGCTCGTGGAGTGAGATCCACCATCACGACCTCGTTCGCTTGCTGTACCACCCAATCCGGAACGGTTTCTCGGACGCGAATCCCGCTGATCTGCCAGATCTGGTCGTTGAGGCTTTCCAAATGCTGAATATTCATTGTGGTCAGGACGTCGATTCCGGCGGCAAGCAGTACCTCCACGTCTTCCCAGCGCTTTCGGCGCTCGCAGCCGGGGACATTGGTGTGCGGAAACTCATCCACCACGCATACCGTGGGATGCCGGCTTAGGATGGCCTCAGTGTCCATTTCCTCGAAGAGCGAATCGCGGTATTCGATCTTCTTTCGAGGGACTGTTTCCAGGCCTTCGGTTTTGGCAATCGTTTCCTTACGGCCGTGCGGCTCAAAATACCCGATCACGACGTCGATGCCGGACGCTTTCAGATGCTGCGATTCCTCCAGCATCTTGAACGTCTTGCCGACCCCCGCGGCATAGCCCATGAAGATCTTGAGTTTTCCGCGCGGCTGTTCGGGCATCATTTATTGAGGAAACACGCACACGTCCAGGCCGTGCCCTTCCCAGATCAGTTTGTCGAGAGGACTACCTTTGAGGCGCGCGAGGCCGGTGCGCTGACTGTGTCCGACAAACAACTGGGTGATGCCTCGGGCTCTGGCGAAATTCAAAATCGCATCCGCGGGATCGTCACCCTCCAGAATTTCGACGTGTGCGCCCGCCGCGTTGGCGATCGCTAGCCTCGCATCCAGAGCTGACTGGTCTTCCGGAGAAATTTTCGCCTGCTTCACGTATGCCACGATGAGCTCCCCATGGAACCGTTTCGCAGTGATCTGGGCCAAATCCATCATTTCCCGAAGATTCGCCCGTGGCGTGATGCACACCATGATGCGCTCGTGCGCCCCGAAATGCTGGTGAATCCCGTGTCTCTCCAGATACTCGTTCAACTGATAGTCAACGATATCCGCGGTAACGACCAGCGCCAGTTCGCGTAATTTCGAGAGCCGCTCCTGGCGTTTCTGGCTTTCCACCTGCTCGTCCGCGCTGCGCTCCATGGGAGCTTCGGGAGGAGCATCGACGATTTCGATTTCATCCGCACTCTGGATGAAAGAAAGCGGCACGGTTTGATGGATCCGCTTTCCCGTGATTGCTTCCACCTGTCCGCGCAGCTCGGCTACATACTGAACGTTGATGGACGCGATGACGTTGATTCCCGCTTCGAGCAGTTCGTTCACGTCCTGCCACCGCGTCAGGTTCCC
>JBAIXM010000201.1:0-47828 GCA_037916615.1 Bryobacterales bacterium | reverse complement strand
AGGCTGTAAGTCATGGGTTTCGTCGCCATCCCGGAGAAGGGGTGTGAAAAGGGTTGTCTAACCTTGGTTGAGCATCGATTGATTCGATTGTACTGTCTGGACCTGATCGAAGGTGCGAAAACCTCATGATTTTGATGCAGTACGGCGATCCCAATTCTCTGGGGCAAGCAGTTGAGTGAACGGGAATTCACGATCTCAATTGGCAATCCGGTCTTTTTGGTATCCAGTAGTGCTGGATGCCGGCTAGGAAAGAAACGAGTACCGTTCGCAATAGTGCTGGCGAGTAACTGTGCAAACTGTCCTTTTAGCGCGTCTGACGTCGATGAACTAGCCGGATGTGGAAACTCTACGGCGACTGCACGACCCTTTGGCGTTCACGAAAACAGCGATTTCGCCAGCTTCAGCGTGCCGAATCACGTACCATGCCTTGTCTCCGGAATATGCTGACACTGTCGAACTTAGGGACCTTTGCAGTCGACTGAGCATTTTCGGTCTGAGCAGCGTCCCTTGAGCTCCCAAGCGATACGGGCATCAACAGATGCGAGTCTACTTCGAAAGAGTGAGCCACGCCTATCACGATCTTGCGAAGGGAGACAAGGTCGCGACTAATCTCATGGATGCGTGAAGGGCCCGCGCCAACCCCTTCAGTGAGTAAGGGAGCCCGGTCCAATTGCTTGCATTGCTCGTTGACGTGTGCTTTGAGAGCACGAAGTGACGTACTGCTCTTGCCCCGCAACATCGGCAGGGATTGTGTGAGTACATCCTGCCGCATTGCCCGCCGGCTTCGGCCAGCACTTTTAGAAGCGCCCTATCTTTGAGATGCAAACTCACCAGCAATGCCCGAAGGCGCTCTTCGTCCCAAGACTTGCCTCGCCAGCCGTTATAGCGCTCAGTCCCATCTGGCTAATACCGAACAAACGGTGAGGTCTTCCGCCTTAATGATCTGTACAGCTTGTCCGCATAATAGCCTTGTTCGTCGGCCAGATCATTCTTCCAAAGCCGCTTGTGGGCGAGATAAGCGAGCAGATTTCTGGCAGGAGCGCCATGTCATTCCGCTACCGGAGGGTCCCATCTCACCACGCGCAGGTCCAGGACAAAGAACGCATACAGCACCGGCACCAGGAGCAGCGTCACTACCGTCGCGACCAGTAAACCTCCAATTTGCGCGTAACATAGTGGCTCCCATAGCGGACCGCCATGCTCCGCGAGCGGAATAAGAGCGAGGATGGTGGCGCCAGTGGTGACCAGCACGGGCCGCAGGCGAAGGATGCCTGCGTCGAGGATCGCCTCACGTAACGGTTCGCCGTGGCTATGTGCTTCCTCGATGAAGTCGAACAGCACGATGACATGGCTGACGATCACGCCGATCAGGCTGGCGATGCCCAGGAATGCAACGAATCCGAACGGGGTGTTCATTACGGTCAACGCAGTCACGGCGCCGACCATGCCAAACGGAATCGCGGCAAAAACGATAAACGGTTTCACCGCGCTATGGAACTGGAAGGCCAGCGCGAGAAAGATTAATGCGGTGGAAACGATTAATACGATGGTGACCTGGCCAAAGCCCTTGGTCCTTTCCTCCTCCTCGCCGCCGATCTGCATGGAGTAGCCGGGCGGCAGTTGCTTCTCTACCGCGGTGATCTGCGGACGTGCCGCGCGGATGACGTCAGAAGGTAGGCTGCCAGGCACCGGGAACGCGAGCACCGTGATGGTCCGGAATTGGTTCCGGCGTTGAATCCTTTCCGGTTCTGATTTCCGGGTGACGTGCCCGATCTCGCTCAAGGGCACTCTTTGCGCACCCGCGAAGGAGTACACGTAGAGGTTTTCGACGTCCGATAATTGCGCTCGTTCGTTGGTCCGCAGCCGACTGACGACGGGAATCTCCTGGTCTCCCTCCCGGAGCTGAGTCACGGGCAGCCCGCTGAGGCCACCGGCCGAGGACAGCGCGACATCACGATTGGTGATTCCAAACAGGTTCGCACGGTCGGGGGCCACGTCAAGGGACAAAGAGAATGCATTGGCGCCCCAGTTGTTGCGGATGCGTGCGGCAATCGGCAGTTTGCGGAAGATATTTTCCACCTGGCCAGCGTAGCCGCGAAGCAAATGCTCGTCTTCACCCGAAATGCGGATCTGAATAGGAACACCGATCGGGTTACTGGTTTCGAGTTGCTGCACGTCGATCAGGGCACCCGGCACGGATGCCGAAAGTGCAGCCTGAAGGGGCGCAACCAAGCCTTCGGTGTCCCGCTTGTCCGCCACCTGGATGACCAGCTGAGCATAGTTCGGCTGCAGAATCTCGGGTGCGACGGAGTACCAGAATCTCGGGCTGCCTCCGCCCACGAAGGTGCTCACGGAGCGAAGGACCTCGCGCGGCTTGCCGTTTGCATCCGGATGCTTTTTCGCGTACTCTTCGGCGACCTTGCGAATGACGTCTCCAGCCTCATTCGAGGCCTGCGCCGTGGCCTCTATCGTGGCGTCTTCCGGCAGCCACAAGTCCGCGTAGGACAAGTAAGAAAGATCGCGGGGGAAAAAGTTCAGGCGTAGGTCTTTGACGGAATACCCGCCGATAAGCAGAATCAGGACTCCGGCCGTCAGCACGAGCTTTCGGTGATCGATCAAGCTACCTGCAAAACGATAGTAGAGTTTGGCGAAGCCCTTTTGCCGCCGCTCGGACATTGGCGGAGCTGGGGCGGAGCTCTTGCGCAACAGATAGTAGCCGAGCAGGGGCACAAACGTCATCGACACGATGCGCGATGCTACCAGCGCACAGGCCAGCACAATCGGCAAGCTGTAGATAAAGGCTCCAATCAAGCCGTTGATGAGGAGCATCGGCAGGTAGGCGACGATGTTGGTGATCGTGGCGAAAAGAATAGCCGTGGCGAGCTTGGTCGGTCCGAGCCAAGCGGCAATCAGGCGGGGGCGACCGGCGTCCATTTCCCGCTTGATGGAATCGATTGCGACCACCGGATCGTCCACAAGAAGCCCCAGAGCAATGATCAGTGAGGCGATCGATACCTGCTGCAGGTCGATGTTGAGCGCCGCCATCATGCCAAAAGCCATGGTGAGCGTAATCGGAATGGAAATCGCCATCAACAGAGCCGAGCGCCATTCCCAGAAACCGATCAACGACAGCAGCACGACCAGGACCACGGCTTCGACCAACGCGCGCATGAACAGTGAGACGATTTCCTCTACCTGAAGCGGCTGATCGGAGGTCCGTTCTACGATCAGATCCGCCGGCAGGCGTCCCTTCAATTGCGCCATGGCGGCGTCTACATCGCGCGCAAAATCCGCGATTTGGCGTCCCTCACGCATGAAGACGGAAAGTGTCACGGCACGGTCGCGGTGCCACTCGCCCGCCGCATCGCGCTTCATATAGAAGTTGAGATACAAAGGGGGTTCGTAGGCGCGGTAGGTGTCGATACCGTCACGCAGGTAGACCGGGGATCCGCGCTGCGTGGTCGTCAGAAGGATATCGCCGATCTCTTTCTCGCTTCGGAATTCAGAGGCTGGGTCGACCAGCAGTGTTTTGCCGCCCGCCTCCATCAGTCCGCCCGGAAAGATCCCATTGCGCCCAGCCAGTAGCTGCGGAAGCAACGCCGGCTGGAGGCCGACGGCAGCCAGCCGTTCCTGTGAATACTCCAGGTAGATGCGCTCCTTCAGTACGCCAGAACGGTTGACCTTGGAAACGACCGGAACTGCCGTCAAGGTCCGCTGCACCAACTCCGTGAAGTCGTCGAGTTGCTTCAGGCTGTATTTTTCGCCGGGAGACGCGGCCAGACGGGCCGTGGTGTCCTTCGGATCGCGAATGACCACGGGTGGCCAGGAATCCGGATGGAGTTTCGACGGGCTCAGCCGTTCGTGTAGGAACTGATCGATGAGAGTCTGCGTCGAGTCGTCGTCTCCGAAGTTACCGTCGACACCCACAAAGCCGGGACCGTCGAGAGGAACCAGGTCGTGCCCGCGCTTGTTCTCGCGAACGAATCGCATGAACACATCCCGCCCTGTTCGGGGAACTGCCGGGCTCACCGAGATCGGGAAACAAAGCACCGCACTGGTGCGGGACCCCTTCGGAAACTTCGCTCGGGCCGTCTCGATCGCGCTCTGGATCTGCGTGCCGCGCCAGGAAATCTCGGCCGCGTCCGCCTTCGGACTTGCGAACGTCAGCATCAATGCCGCTGTGTCGCCGAAGTCCCGCAGAAAGGTGATCGGGCCGGCTCCTTCGGGCAGATCGTGGATGGAATTCAGCCGCAAATGGATGTCATCCCACTGCCGCTGCGTGTCGGGAACGTTCTCCTCCAAAATGATGTAGACGAGCGAAAGATTCGTCCTGGAAACCGAATCGATTTTTTCGACTTTCACGTTGCCGGCGATTGCGGCTTCGATCTTCTTGGTGACCTGCTCTTCGATCTTTTCGGCGGCAACGCCCGGCCATGGGCAAACAACGGCCGCGCGGTTTACCGGAAACACCGGATCCTTACGCTTCGGCATGGCATAGTAGGCGTAGATGCCCCATAGGATGGTGCCGAAAAACAGGACCCACGTGATCTGACGGTTTTCGAGGCAAAAGCGCGGCGTGTTGCGATCGCTGGCGATCCGTTCGCCGTCACTTTTGATGTGAGCCATCGCTACTGGACCCTCCTAAGGAATCACCTGCACCGCTTCACCATCATGGACAAGCGTGGCGCCCGTGACGACGATCTTGTCTCCTTCCGCCAGGCCGCGTGTGACGACAATGCGATTCCGCAGCGTCCCACCCAAGGCGATCGCCCGGCTTCGCACCACCGGCTTGCCGTTTTGACTTTCGAGCAGGAATACATTGAAGCTCCCGCCTTCGCCGGTGGTTTGCACGATAGAGCTCATCGGCACGACTAGGCTGCGCGACTGCGGCTGTGCGGCGGGCAATTGGAGCGTCACCACCATACCCGGCTTCAGACGCTGATCCGGATTGGCGAAGGTCACCTCAACGTCAAACACACGAGTGCGTGGATCCGCCACGGTTGCAACAGCAGTGATGCGGCCGCGAAACTCGCTGCCCGGAGCGGCGTCTGCCGTGAAGGATAAGTTGACGCCGGGTCGCAGCTTGGAAAGCATCGCATCGGGAGCGCCGAAAACCGCCTTCAACGTGTTTAAATCAGCGATGACGAAGGTGGGCACTCCTGGTCCGACCAACGATCCGACTTCCACCATCCGCTTGACCAGCACTCCGTCGACCGGGGAGATCATGGCCGTGTCGCGCAAGGCAAGTTTCGCTTCCTCGACGAATGCCTGCGCACCCGCGATGCGAGCCTGCGCCAGTGGTAACTGCGCCTTCGTGCCATCCAGCATGGCCTCCGCGCCCCGCAGTTGTGCCGTCGCGGCATCCATGTCCGATTTGGTCAGGCTCTGCGTTTGGAATAAAGCAGTCGCCCGTTCGAAATCCTGCTTGGCCTTGTCGCGGGTCACCTCCGCGCTGCGCACGCCCTCTTCGGTTTGCTTGAGTGCGGCGCGAGACTGTTCCAACTGGCTGGCAGCCTGATCCACTTTCGCTTGGTAATCGGCCTCGCGCAGCCGGGCAAGCACCGCACCCTTCGGAATCACGTCGCCATCGTAGATCAGGCGCATGCCACCGCGCCCGTCAGCCACCGTCATCACCTGTGCGATGTAGCCGCCAAGGCGAAACGCCAAGTCCGTTCGGGAGGCCGCGTCGAGGCTACCCGAATAGCGCGGACCCTCCTCCGGCGTCTCTAGGCTCACCGCCTCCACACGCACCGGTGTCAATGGCTGCTCAAACGGCACTTCGTTCTTGCAGGCCGACAGCAACAGCAGCAGGATCGCGGAACCGCTGTACAGAACCGTTTTAGCGTTCTCCACTAGCCCTCTCCAAATCCGCGCGTGCATTCCAGAAGTTGGACAGCGTCTCCTGATACCGGAAGGTCTTATCCGCCAGTTCCACCCGCAGCCGAAGCACCTCCTGCAGAAGGATCGCGCCCTGTTCGTACCGGTTGAGGGCGACCCGAACCTTTTCCTGGCCTGCTTCCATCGCCAAGTTATCCGCGCGAAGCTGCAGCTGGGTCATTTGGAGTTTGCGGAAACTCTGCCCCACTTCCACTTGGATTTGCTCGACCGCTTCATCCACCGCCGTCTGAGCCTGATGTACGGTCATGCTCTTCTCCGCCATCTCATGCCGCTTGCGTCCCCAGTCGAAGACATCCCACTGAGCCACCACGCTGACTGCGGCGGTATTCGTCGGCAACGCTTGCACATTGGGGAATGAGAGGTAGTCCAGCCGCACGCTGACATCCGGAATGTACTGTGCCCTCTTTGCCCGCAAATCGGTTTCCGCCAGCTGAATTTTCAACCGTGCCTCGCGAACCTCCGGGCGCTGGTCCAAAGCACGCTGGCGGGTGGTGGCCAGATCGTACTCCCACGGCTTTTCCTCGAGTTTCGTGCTGAGAGAGAAGGCCGTGGACAGGTCTTGTCCCAGCAGGCTGTTCATGTGGTCGTGAAGCGTGTCGGAGGTGTCGCGCAGCGCGGCTGCTTCCGCTTCAGCCTTGGCCAGGCCGGCTTCGGCTTCCAGCAGATCGGAGCGGAGGATCGCTTGCTCCTTCAGCGCGTTGCCCGCCACTCGATCCATTTCCTTGAATAGCTCGACCGTCGCTTCGGTGGCGCGCAGTGCGCTTTGCGTCTGGAGCAGGTTGTAATAGACCTTCTTCACGTCATTGACTACGCTCTGTTCTTCCAGCCGCAGCCGCTCCTCAGCCACTTGGCGATTCAGATTCTCCGCCTTCATGCCCAAGCCGATGCGAATCTGTTGGGTAAGCGGTTGGGCTACACCGGCCTGGACGGCCCCGAAGGGTCGCCGCGGCGTCGTGACAGAGGCGGTCGTCGCCGGCACCGGACCGATGGAGGGAAACACGCCGAAGACGCCCGCCGGAAAGTTGAAGTTAAGCGGAGTGAGGAATTGTCCTCCAAGCGCGTTGAAGTTGAAATGCGGCAGGCGCAGGGTCTTGGCGGCCTCCACCGCCTCACCGGCTTTCTGGATTTCCAACTTCGCAATTTCAACGCGCCGGTTTTGTTGCACGGCGAGGTCGATCGCCTGCTCCAGGCTCAACGCCGTTTGGCCCCAGGCGAGGGCCGCGCCGCAAAGGGCGAATGTGAGCCGCTGCAGCATCGTCAATGGCCTCAAACTCTACCTCCCGGAATCGCGACGTCTTTCCGCGCGCGACTCGCTGAACAGTATGCCATGAGTCCGGAACGCCGGGTTACCTGAAATGCGGCATCACTTTGTTTGCGAACGTCTTGAGCGATCGGGTCACCACCTCATGGGGGATGGTCCCGAGATCCATCACCAGAATCAGTTCGTCCACGCCCGCCGCTTGAAAACGGGACACCGATTCGATCGCCGCCTTGGGGTCTCCGATTACTGAAGTCAGGGTAGAACCGGGCCCGTGGCGAGAGGACATGGCCTTTTCCAATTCGCCGGCGCTAAGCGGGTCCCGGTTCACGTCGATCGGACCGGAGATGCGTTCGCGCGAGAAGAAATAGGTCGAGAGCGATTCTTGGAAGAACCGCGTGCCGCGAAAACCCCAGGCGCAAGCTTCCTTATCATCGTCCAGCACCAAGGCTGTCGGAGTGCAGCAGAAGCGGTTGGTGACTGCGCCTGCAATTCCCCGCGCTCCCGCGATCGCGTCCCGGTAGGATTCGATCTTGCGGCGCAAGTAATCGTCGTTGCCGGCAGTGAAATTCAGCGATCCCAGCCCCAGCGAACCAGCCAGTTCCACGGTCTCCGGCCGCGAGCAAGCGACAAACATGGGCGGGTGAGGCTGCTGCACCGGCTTCGGAACAATCGCCGTTGGCGGTACATGAAAGTACTTGCCTTCCCACTCGAAAAGATCCGAACGCCACATGCGCGGAATCATCTGCAGGGCCTCCCGCCACTGGCCATCCAGATCCGCACGATCGATTTCAAATGCGCCTTGCTCCACCAGGGAGGAACTCTTTCCCGAGCCCCAGTCCACCCTTCCGTCCGAGAGAATATCGAGCGTGGCAATCCGTTCCGCAATCCGGATCGGATGGTTGTAGCGGAATGGAGATAAGGTTACCGCGTGTCCCAAGCGAATGTTCTTGGTGAGTGCGGCGATATGGCTCAGGATGGTTTCCGGAGCCGAGCAATGAGAGTACTCCCACAACCCATGATGCTCGACGGCCCACACTTCGTGGTAACCCAGCTGATCTGCAAGCTCGGCTTGCTCGATGCAATGACGAAACGACTCTCGCTCAGATTTCGGACTTGGGTTTTCGATCTGAATCTCGATTAGTAAGGAAAAGTTCACTAGGAATCCTTCGTTGTGACCGTTTGTTCCAGGATCGGCTCGTGATAGACCCCCCGGTACTGTTCCGGCAGGAGCGCGGCAATGGAAGTCATAATGTGGTCCGTGTATTGCCGCAAATCCGCGGGCGAGGCGGGACCGCTCGGGAAACGCAACGGCGTACCCGCCCGAACATGGATCGGGATCCGGTGGAAGCGTTTCCACCGGTCGCGCCACTTTTCCTGTCCCCAGGCAGCCATCGGGACCACCGGCACACCGGTTTGCGTCGCCAGCCATGCGACGCCCGTCTTCCCGCGCAAGAGGGCGCCGGTACGGCTCCGGGTTCCCTCGGGAGCTAATGCGATGACACCTCCGTTGCGCAGTACGGTAAGTGCGTTGCCAAGAGACTCCGAATCGGCCTGATTCCGGGTCACGTAGATCGCCTGGCCCATGTCGGAGATAAACCAGTCAATGATGCCGTATTGTTTGAGGCGCTCGTTGGCCAAAATGATCGCCCGGCGCGGCAGTTGCGTAAGCAGCAGGGGAACGTCTGCCATGCTCAAGTGATTTACGGCCAGCAGACAGCCACCTTCTCGGGGAATGTTTTCCAAGCCGTCCACCTTCACATGCCCCAATGCACCAAAGCCCGCCCGTACCGCAACGCGAATCGCCTGCTGCGTGGGTGACCAGCTGGAGTAGTTGAGGGCGCTGTAATCCGTCCCGCCGCCGTGCGCGGATTCATGCGCGCCGTTGTGAGCAGAGTCACGCTGGAGGTTCTGTCCCACGGCGTGCACCCGGCGCTGGCCATTTACCGCGGCTCCCGCGCCTGACGCTGCGCCTGCACCAGCCGCACCGTTTGCGGACACGGGCGACGGCGCCGTTCGCCTATGGCTTTCCAGGGCTGCGTCCATCAGCACAGCCGATGTTTTCTCGGCCAGCTCCTCCTCGTCCTCTTCTGCGTCCTGGGCCATCTCCGGATCCGGTTCCCGCGAACTCGCTGCGGCGGGAGTACTCTGGGCATCCCGGCTCTCCAGAGCTAACTGCTTCAGCAGATCCTCGCCCAATCCCCGTATGGTCGCGCCCAATAGGCCTGTGTTCAGAGTCTCGACCCGCAAATCCCGCTCCAGGATCGCAGTCAGCTCCACGGCGATCAATGAGTCGAGGCCCATATCTGAGATTGGTCGATCCGTGTCCATCGAGGCGGACGACGCTCCCAATAGTCGTGCCACTCGATCCCGTAAATAGGTCTCCATGAGAGACACACGTTGCCCGGCATCGGCTGCCTGCAATTGGCGCAGAATCGAGTTGTCCGCCCCGCCTTCAGCTTGCACCGGTCCGCCTTTATTCGTGGAAGGCAAGTGGCGGATCCTTGGAGACGCCGCGATACGAGGCCATTGCTCCGCCAGCTTGGTCCAGTCGATGCGGGCCGCCATCATTTGTGGAGGCGCATACCGCAGCAGGACCTGCAGCGCCTTAAGCACCTGCTCCTCATTGAGGCTTAGGTAGCCTTGACGGTCGAGGAAGTCCAGAACCTCGCGATGCCGAGCCACGTAACCGGACCCGGAAATCACCCCCCAATTAATGGTGGTGGCTGGAAGGCCGTGGGCGCGCCGGAACGGTCCCAGAGCGTCCATGAAGCAGTTCGCCGCCGCGTAATTTCCCTGCTGTGCGTTCCCCAGCAGCGCCGCGATCGACGAAAAACAAATGAAGAACTCCAGGGGGTCCCGCAGGGTGGCAAGATGCAGATTCCAAGCGCCCGCCACTTTCGGTTTCATTACCCGTTCCATCGACTCGGGCGTTAAGGCCTCGAGTGAAGTGTCTTCCAGCACCATAGCGCCGTGAATCACACCGCGTAGAGGAGGCAGCGTGTCACGAATGAACCGCACTGCGCGCTGCACGTCTCCAAAAATGGAGACGTCGCCGGACACCGCCTCGATGCGCGCGCCACCTTCCCGCATTTCGTCCAGCAGAGCTTCCGTCTCCGGCGACGGTGCATTCCGGCCCATCAGGACAATGGAGCGCGCTCCTTCGGTCAGCAACCATCGCGCCACCAGCAGACCCACGCCGCCGAGACCACCCGTGATCAAGTAGGTCCCATCGGCACCCACAGGGGTGTGTTCCGGAATCGCCCGGCGTACTTCTGTGCCCGCATGATTCGTCAGAACGATCTTGCCGATATGCTTCGCCTGAGCCATGAACCGCATCGCGGAGGCCAGCTCGGTCATTTGGAATTCCGTGATGGGCGGCGGGTTCAGCAGTCCCAACCGCAGTTCTTCCAGGACATCGTGCAGCATCTCACCGGTAAAGCCGGGACGCTCGTAACAAAGTCGATCCAGATCCACTGCAAAGAAGGAGAGATTCCTGCGGAACGGGCCGATCTCGATGCTGTGATTCTGGTAGATGTCGGCCTTGCCGATTTCCACAAAGCGTCCATAGGAAGCGAGGATGCTGATTCCTTTCCCGATGGCAGGGCCGGCCAACGAGTTCAGAATTACATCTACGCCGCGCCCTCCTGTGCTCCGCAGAACCTGATCGGCAAACTCCGTGCTGCGCGAGTCCATGACATCAACCACGCCGATCGATTCCAGGTAGGCGCGCTTGGCCGGACTGCCGGCGGTCGCAAAAATCCCGGCGCCGACATCTTGCGCCATTTGGATTGCCGCCAGGCCGACGCCACCGGTGGCTGCATGAATCAAAACACTCTCTCCCCGGCTCAGCCGCGCCAGATGACGCAGCGCGTAATGCGCCGTGATGTATGCAGCCGGAATGGAAGCGGCCTGCTGTCCGGATAGATTCTCAGGACACCTTGCTACGAGCGCCGAGGGGGTCACCACGTGTGACGCAAATGTCCCTGGTCCGATTCCGACCACCTTATCTCCCGGATTCAGATGAGTTACGGCGTCCCCGCAGCGCGTGATTACGCCAAAGAAATCGGCTCCGAGACGGCCTCCGCCAAATGAGCCTTCCAGTTCAATTCCGGGTACCACCCCCAGCGAGAGCATCACCTCGCGGAAGTTCAAGCCGGCCTGGGAGATTGCCACTTCAACCTGATCCGGCTGCAATACCGGTGCCTCGTGCAGGCGCAGGACAACATCTTCAAAGGATCCGGCGGTCGAAAGCTCGGCGCGCCAGTGATCCTCAGGCGCGGCTATCACCGCAGGCTCAAGGGATTCGATCGCGGCCAGGGTTGTACGACGCAGGCGATGCACCAGCCGCACGCCCGCTCGCAACGCAATCTCCTCTTCGAGCGGCGCCTCGGGCGTGTTCTCGTACAGTACTTCTTTGACCAGATCCGTAATCTCGGCATCGGTTGGGGCAGCGCTGAGGTCGATCATCTGGCAGCGGACATTCGGCCATTCCTTGCAGACCGCTCGCCCCAGGCCCCACAGCGGCGCCTGCAGCAATTCGGGAGCTTCGCCACCGATGGCCTGGGCACCCGCGGTAACCAGCACCAGCTTACGCTCGGCCAGAGGCGTCTTCTGGAATAGCTGCTGAATCGCGGCCAGCGCGGCGTTGCAACCGGACGCCGAACCCAGAATGACACCTGGATCGAGCGGGGTTGTGTTGTCCAGCCGGGGAGCTTCGATGCTGCCGAAATAGAGGACCCCGGCCGCCCATCGTTCGGGATCGGCCACAAGCGCGGCCAGATCCCCTGAGGCCGGAACCACCTCGCACTCATGCCCACGCGCGATCAGAGCCGCCGCAGTGCGATCCGCCACGCCCCGCGCGTCCGCGAGCGCCACCCACTTCTGCGCGGAGGGCTGCGCATCGCGCAGAGGACGGCGCGCAATCACCACTGATTGTGCCGGCTCGCCCGGCGCTGCGTCCGCGATGACCGTGGGATGTTCCCATCCGGTTTCGCCAAGCAGATCCACCCACGCGCGGCCGCTCAGCAGCGGATACTTGGGCCGGCGCTGGCTGTCCTCAAACTTCCACCATCCCTCGGTCAGGCCGAAAACAGTATCCACCCACCGTGGATGCCTCGTGATCTCCAGCAGCACCAGAATTCCGCCAGGGGCCAACAACGGACGCAAACGGTTGACCGAGGCGGCAACATCCTTGGTCGCGTGCAGAACGTTGGCCGCCAGGATCAAGTCGAACGAACCCGGCTCCAGCCCTTTCGCCGTCGCATCGCGGCTGAGATCGAAGATCCGTGTGGAAAAATGTTCGTAATCCGCAAAACGTTCCTTCGCCCGTTCCAAGAAAAGCGGCGAGACGTCGGTGAAGACATAGCTCGAGCAAATTCCGCCTAGTCGCGGCAGCAGATGGGCGGTGGTGCCGGCCGTCCCGCCGCCCACTTCGAGGACCCTCAGCGATTCCCCTTTGCAGGCGTCGACTACTTGAGTGACCACGCGGTTGTAGAACGCCTGCGCCGGCGAATCCGTGTAGAACCGTTCCAACGATTGGAAACCATCCGCGCCGAACAGAACTTCAGTTCCCTCTGCCTTACCGACGAGGACCTCGGCGATGCGCGGTCCACAGCGTTCCAGCAAACCCACTTCAAGAGCGTATTGCGGATAGTTCTGGAGCAGCCGTTCGCCCAGCGCCGCCGCGCTCGATTTGGGAGCGATACCCGTTGTCTCCCAGCCATCTCCCTGCCTTCGCAGAAATCCTGCCAGTTCCAGGTTTTCGAACAACTGCTGTGCAAGCGAACGCCGCCAACCGGTGCCTGCGAGCGCCGTGGGGGACAGAGCTTTGCCCTGGCCGGCCTGCGTCACCGCTGTATAGGCGTACGCCGCGCCGATTTCACCCAACTGTCCCTCGACCGTCGCGTAGTAGTCGCGCCAGCCGAGCTCTAGCGAGGTGGCCTCGGCATTGGCTCGCAACGCATCAACGTCTTCAGGAAACTGCACATGGGCTACGCGCTGCTCCAGGGGCAACGCTTCCCACCGGTAGTCGTAGAGCCAGTCCTCAACCGATTCCGCGCGCGCTCCGGCGTTGGAATCCGCCATACGCGCCGTCAGTCCGCGAATTTCTACACACGGCGTTCCGTCCTCGCGGAACAACTGCACATCGCCGGTGATTGAGGCGTCCTTCACCTCCACCACCCGGGCATGGCTCAGAAATCGCGTCCCGGGCTCCGACAAGAAACGAATTTCGGAAATCTTCACCGGCAGAAACAGGCGGATCTGCAGGTTCAAGGACGGGTCAGAATCGACAGCAGCCACCAGCACCTGGAAGCCCGCGTCCAGCAGCGCCGGGTGAATCTGGTAGCCATCCACACTGGTCACCTGAGGTGACTCGATCAGTCCCAGCGCCTCCCCTTCTCCGGTCCACAACGAACGGATTCCTTGAAAGGCGGGTCCCAGAAACAGACCGCGAGCAGCTAGACCCTCATAAAAGGCATCTCGATCCCGCTGGATTGCGACACGCTCGCGCAGCGCCTGCACATCCAGCGCCTCCGAACTGGCGGGAGGGGCGCCGCCCGCTAATCCCCGCGAGTGGACAATCCACGAGCCTGGCTTCGCGGTCGCGGAGGAGAAGACCTCATAACTCCCCTTCTCCGGGGAAGTCGCGAATTGCAGGGCTGTCTCTCCTTCGAGGCTGAGAACGAGCGGCCGCAGGAACTCCACTTCCCGCAGCGTGACCCGCGCGTCGCGGAACGCCAGCCGGCGGGACGCTAACGCCATTTCCACATATCCGGCTCCCGGGAAGATCACCGCGTTCTGCACCTTATGATCCTTGAGAAAGGCGGTGGGTCCGTCGCCCGCGCGGCTCTCCCATTCAGGCCTTGCTGTGGGAAGGCGTGAGCCGAGCAGCGGATGCTCCGGCGGTCCACTATCCTGCCAGCCGCCGGTGGTCTCCGAGGCTTCAAACCAATGGCGCGTGCGATTCCACGGATAGGTTGGAAGATCGAGGAGCCGGGCCAACGGCTCGCGCATCGCACGCCATTTGGGATCGCAGCCCAGCGCGTAGAGGGAACCCAGGGAGCGCAACAGCGTCAACCGCTCACTCTCGGATCGGCGCAGCGAGGGGATCGCCGTACCCTTGATTCCAGCTTCCTTCATGCACTCAAGCACGGATGAAGACAGCACCGGATGTGGACCGATTTCGACAAAGGTCTGCAGTTCGCGATCCAACAGCGTGCGGATCGCATCGCGGAACAGCACCGGCTGGCGAATGGCGCGCCACCAATACTGCGCATCGCACTCTTCTCCGCTGGCCCACGTTCCGGTGACATCGGAAACGAACGGAATGGAGGCCGCCCGGCCGCGGAGGTCTTTCACCTCGGTCAGGAACTCCTCGCGGATCTGCTCCATTACCGGGCTGTGATAGGCGATATTCACTGCCAGGATCCGGGCGAAAATATGACGGTCCGAACACTGTTGCGCCAGACGCTCAATCGAATCAGCATGTCCGGACAATGTGATGGCGGTTGGTCCGTTTACGGCTGCCAGAGACACACGGTCGCCTTCGGCTTCAAGAAGAGGCGCGATCTCGTCATAGGGCACACCGACCGACAACATCTTGCCTTGGTTGGCAGGTCTACCCTGAAGGCGGCTCCGATGAAATGCCAGCCGCAGCGCATCTTTTAGTTCGTACACACCTGCGACATGGGCCGCGGCGATGGCGCCGCCGCTGTGACCGACCACTGCGCTGGGCACGATGCCATAAGAGGCCCACAATTCCGTCAACGCGATTTGCAACGCGAAGTTCGTCACCTGGGCCAACTCCGGGGCGGCCACGCGAGAGCTCGCTTCATCGCGCGCGAACTCGTCCATTAAGGACCAGCCGGAATACGGGCGCAGGAGCGCGTCACAGTTCTCCAGAGCTCTGCGGAACACGGGAACGCTTTCCTTCAACTGGCGCCCCATGCTCCACCACTGAGGCCCCATCCCGGAAAAGACGAACGCTACTGGAGGCGCGCCGGAGCGTTTCATGCGTCCATGGGCGATATTCGCGTTGGAGCTGCCGGAAGCGTAGTCGGATAAGCGGCTCAGGAACTCGTCACGCTCTGTGGCCACGATGGCGACCCGATGCTCGAGGTGGGACCGCCGTTCGGCGGTCGTGTGGCAGATATCGCGGAGTGTGTTCCTCTCGTCGCGGAAGCAATCTGCGTAGGCATTGGCCAGCTTTGCCAGCGACTCCTTCGATTTTGCGGACAGCACCAAAAGGCGCGGCAACGTTTCTTCAGGCGTGGTGGCGCTCGGCAGTTCCGGTGCTGCCTCCAGCAAAACATGCGCGTTCGCACCGCCGAAGCCGAAAGAATTCACGCCGGCGATCAGCGGCTTGTCGGGATGGGGCCAAGGCTCCAGCTCTGTCACCACGCGTAGCCTCAGGGCATCCAGATCCAGTCTCCGGTGTGGTTTCCGGAAGTGCAGGGATGGCGGAATCATGCGGTGTTTCAGCGCCAGCACAACCTTGATCAATCCGGCGATTCCGGAAGCGGCCTCCAAGTGACCAATGTTGGTTTTCACGGATCCGATGGGCAGCGCTTGATCGGGCGAACGGGTGGCGCCGAGTGCGCCGCCGATGGCGGCCGCTTCGATGGGATCGCCGACGGGCGTTCCCGTTCCGTGTGCCTCCACATACTGGACATCCTCGGGCTGAAGGCCCGCTTTCTCCAGTGCTTCCTCGATCAAGGACTGCTGGGCCTGAGCGCTGGGCACGGTCATGCTGATGGTGCGGCCATCCTGATTGACTGCCGTCGCGCGGATTACCGCCTGAATCGGATCGCCGTCCGCCAGCGCGGCGGCCAGTGGCTTGAGCAGCACCATCCCCACGCCTTCGCTGCGGACATAACCGTTTGCATCCGCGTCGAACGCCTTGCACCGGCCGTCTCTTGAGAGCATGGCGGCCTTGCTGAATCCGATCGTCACACTGGGCGTGAGCGTCGCCTGCGCGCCGCCGGCCAGCGCCATCGTGCTTTCGCCCAGCAGCAAGCTCTGGCAGGCCGCATGGACCGCGGTAAGCGCCGAAGAGCAAGCGGTATCCATGACCAGGCTGGGGCCGCGCAGATCCCACAGGTAGGAGATGCGGTTCGCCGCAATGCTTTGGGCCATGCCGCTGTTCGTGTGCTTGCCGATGTGATTGCGATTCTGCGGATACATCTGCAAGTCGCCGTAATCGTGCGTCGCTACACCCATGAAGACACCCGTCCGGGTGCCCGCCAAGGAGGATAACGGAACGCCGGCGTCCTCGGCCGCCTCCCACGCCATTTCCAGAAGCAGCCGGTGCTGCGGATCCATGTGCGAGGCTTCGCGTGGGGAGATGTTGAAGAAGGGGGCGTCGAACTGGTCGATATCTTTGAGAAAACCGCCCCAGCGTGCGTATGTGCGCCCCGGTGTCTTGGGATCCGGATCGAAGAGCTGCGCGAACTCCGGACGATCTTCCGGAGCCTCCGTGATCGCATCGATGCCTTGTTCCAGCAACTTCCAGAAAGCAGCGGGCCCGTCTGCCGAAGGAAAGCGGCAGCTGATTCCAATAATGGCAATGCGTGCGTCTTGTTCCACCGAGCTCCCTCTGTCGGCGCGCCTAGGACTGGCCGGCTCGCCACTTCTGCAAACGGTCCGCCGTGTATTGGTAGCCCAAGTCGACGATTCCGTCAATGGCCGCAAAATCGCTCATTGAGAACTCATCCACGGGTTGTTGCAGATAAAGGTCGGCGGGGCGGCCCGCGAGTCGGGCATCGCGGATAGTTCCGATTTCCGCGGTTCTCATCAATAAACTGCCGATGTTCGGCAGCGACGGCTTACCCAGGGCCTTGCGAAATACCTGCGCGACGCCGGACCATCGTGGTTCGGGCGGCATCCCCGGGCTGACGGAGAGATCCACCCGCACGCTGACATCGGAGGCGGCAATTTGCCCTCGCATTCTTTCCCGCATCGCGGCTACTGGGAGATTATCGAGCAGCGCGCCGTCCGCCAGCAGGTCCCCATGCCAGGCAACCGGAGGCAAAAGCCCCGGCACGGAACAGCTCACGCGAGTCCACAAGGCCACCGGCCCGCGCTCCTGGATCGCCGTGACGGCGCGCGTCAGATTGCAGGTCGCGCAGAAATACGGAATCGGCAGGTCTTCGATATTGCGCTCGCCGAAAATCTCTCGCAGCCGGGCGATGGTCCCCCCGCCGGTGCGCATTGCGACAAGAGGGATCGTCATATCGGCGACGCTCGAACCGCCGGTGTAGGCCCCCCGCGTGACATCCAGGATCTGTTTGGAATTGAGGCCCGATGCGTATTGCGCCGCAATAATTGCACCCATGCTGCTGCCGCAGATCATGTCGATCGGGATGTCTGCTTCCTCAAACGCGCGAATCACACCGATGTGCGCCAAACCACGAGCGCCGCCGCCGCCCAGAACCAACCCCCACGCTTTCCCCGAAATCCGGCGGAGCAGGCGGTCAAAGTCGGAGTGTCTTCCGGAAACCAGATGGTGGTGGGCATCGAACGGTGCGCGATTCAGCCAGGTCAGTGTGCCACTTGGGGTCTGTTGTTCTCCGCGCACCAGCGCGAATTCCACCTGGGCGCCGGCATTGCGAGCCTCCTTGGCCACCGGTGGGAGTTTACCGGTGGGTCGCGCGTCCAGGGACCCGACGAACAGAATCAGGTCCGCCTCCCGAAGCACGGACTCATTCCATTCGGACCCCCCTTCACTGCAAATGAAGATCGTATAATCGTTTTCGGCAGACGCGCCATCCAATAAGGCGCCGAACTGGTCACTCGCCATGGTGGTGAGCGGCTCGAATGTCGCGGCTCTATAGCCGGCGCGTGCGAATGCCTCGGCAAAACACCTGGCGAAATCCCGGAAGGCCGGCGGGTCACACCAGGGAACCAGCGCGATGGATTCGATGCCCGGGGCGTTCGAAGATCGTGTGGTCGTTTGTTTTAGACGCCTGCTGAGAAGTTTGGCGATGTGCAGTATCACCGGCGCCTGGCGCTGGATGGTCTCCCAGGATTCCAACGGGATTTTGAGGACCGCCGAGTGACGCCGGGCTCGTACGCTGGCCGAGTGCACGTTTTCCGAGAGCAGCGACATCTCGCCCACGCAATCTCCGGGTTCGGTTACATGGATGGAGTGGATGCTCCCGTCCTCCCTTCGCCGGTAAATCTCCAGGCTTCCGCGCAAGGAGACGTACAATCCGTCTTGGGGTTCACCCTCCAGAATCAGGCGATCGCCTCGCACTAAAGAGAGGCATTCAGACTTGGCGGCGAGCCCGGCAATTTCCTCAGGCGCCAATTCCCTGAACATGGCAGTCGATGCGAGTTCGATGGATAACACCCGAGTCAGGATTTCCTTCATCACCCGCTGCCGCAGGTTCAAGGGAAGCGCGTTCCGGGGGAGAATCGCCAGCTCAGTGGGGCCCTCGGCTCTGATCTCCAGCCTGATTTCATTCGCGCCCGGACAGGAATCCGCGATGAACTCTCCGGGCTGGAGGCGAATCTTCCCAGGGTTGGGTTGCGTGCCGGTAACAACCACGCTGCCGGCAAGCACCAGCACCACCTCATCCCCCATCAGCGGTGGCGCACTCTTGCCGTTGGCGAGGGAAATCCGCCTCGCCTGACCCTCGATGTCGTGACGCACCGATTCTTCAAGATCCTGAAATATGTCCAGGCTCTGAATCGACCTATTCGAATGAAACATAGGTGCCTTAACGAGTTACGTCAACGGAGACGGAAAGCCATTTCCGCAACCCCGCGAAGGCCGAACAGGCACTCTTGTACGCATAGGGTAGCTAGTTCTCGCCGATTTACTACCCGGCTTCTCTCGAAAGTTCCGATGAGCAAGAGGGTAGCACAGCTCTGGTCACGGGAAAAGTCACCCATTTTCAGGAGGCATCGACCCCTGGATTGGCAACGCTAGATTGACCGAAGACGTTGACGACACAGGCAATCTGCTATTTTTCGGCATCGTCTTCAGCCAGGAACGCATGTGAGGCCCGCAAGCGGCGGCGAGATTGGGTATTCTGCATGTAGCGGCCTCTTAGCGTCGGGCCGAATCCGCTGGCGTGAAGATCGCAAACCCCCGCCACGAGCGATCGCTTGGGCAGCGAAAAAAAAGGGAGCTGGCTACCCCACCACACAAGGTGATCTTTCGGTTCATAGAGGAAATGATAAATGCGCATTCGCGCGGGTGGCGCCATTGGATTTGCGCTTAAAACATACTTCGCATGCCGCTCAAAGCTCCCCTACGCGCCCGTTGGGGGTATTGTATTTACCGGCAGTAGCATTTTCCGCTTCTGGACGCGTCTCACGGATCAGATGTCTCCGCTGCCGGTGCTCAACCGGGCCATCGCCGGCTACGGAACCCAGGACATGCTAGATGGAATCGGACAATTAGTCTTGGCCCACCAGCCGCGCATCGTGGTCTACTATTGCGGTAGCAACGACATTAGCGCGGGTGAGGACGCAGGTCCGATCGTCGAACGCACCAAGCGATTTATTCACATCCTTCATGAGAAGTCTCCGAACACGTTCTTCTACTACACCTTGATTCATAAGGCGCCAGAGAAGCGATCGCGATGGGAAGTGGTCGAAGCGGTGAATCGCGAGATGCAGCGCTATAGCCGCGAAGTACGCAACGTGGGTTATATCGATCTCAATCCAGTCTTGTTTGACGGGCGCAACAACTTGCGAGAGGACCTGTTTTTGCCCGACGGACTCCACTTCCGTCCAGATTCGAGCGCGTACCTCGAGTTTTCTGAAATCGTCAAACCCATTCTCATCAAGGCCTGGGAGAACGGAATCGGTTCACCGACAGTGAATTAACTGAAGACGCTCCAACCGAGGCCGGGAGGATTTGATGTTGAACCTCATCAGCCGCGCGGTGCGTATAATTCTCATCGTTGTTATCTGTTCCCGGATCAAGCGTCTACCATCGAACACCTCTTGCGATTGGGTCTCCCTGAAATCAGCCAGAAGATCCGTCTAATCGAGCAACCTGTTATGGGCTAACCGGTGAGGCCACAAGCCGGCATTGGTGAGCGAGTAGAATCGCGCCCGACGGTTAGTCGCCAAAGTGCCCCACTCGGCGTCGATCCAGCCCTTGTTTTCTAAACCCTGCAGGGCGGGATAATACGTCCCGTGATCGACCAGAAGAACATCCTGCGATTGTTCCGGATCGCTCGGCGACGCCCTGGCCATGCTGCGGGCCAAAGAGCAATGTTCGGACGATCAGCAGGTCAAGCGTATTTTGGAGAAGCGCGATCTGTCTCTAGTCCGAAACACTACCCAAAGAACGTGGACACGCCCCCAGATTCATTCTGGGAAGATTCCACTTTACATGGCCGCTCAACATTTCGACTTGGCTTCCGCTATTGCCCATTAGCGCTCCGCCAACGCGTGCCACGACCACCAGGTTTTGGCTCGGAAACCGTCGGCGCAGAAAATCCACAATTTGCGTCAGTAGTCTCATCCAATATCCCCAAGGGTTTCGGCACACTTGATCGCTCGACATTGACATTCCTCTTGCGGGCAATGACGGTCGAGCGGAATAGTGTGTTGCCGAGCAACTTCGGCAGGCGTGCGCCGAAACCAAATCGTTTCGGCACAACGCGTAACCGAGGCTCTGGAGTGGCTAAATCTCCGATTAACCAGGAGTTGACAGTCTGTCTAAGGTAAAATTGGGGAAACTCCATGGCCCGATCCATGAGGGAATACGTGTTGAAGGTGATCAGCGACGCGCTGCTGCAGCGGGCAAGTGTGCCATGAATCCCGAAGACCGGGGTACTGACGATACCTTCACGGCCCCATCAGACGACAGTACGGAAACGCAGATCGGCGCTGGTACGCGGCTTGGTCCCTACCGCCTTGAAGAACTGCTGGGCGCTGGAGGTATGGGGCAGGTGTTCCGGGCGCAAGACACGCGGCTGGGGCGCGCCGTTGCGATCAAGATCTCGAAGGCGAAGTTCAGCGACCGCTTCGAGCGCGAGGCGCGAGCCATTTCCGCCCTGAATCATCCGAACATCTGTACCTTGTACGACGTAGGTCCCAATTACCTGGTGATGGAGCTGGTGGAGGGGACTCCACTTAAGGGTCCATTGCCGGCGGCGCAAGCGCTGCAATACGCCGGGCAAATATGCGATGCGCTGGAGGCGGCGCATCACAAAGGGATCGTGCATCGGGACCTGAAGCCAGCAAATATTCTTGTGACCAAACAGGGCGTTAAGGTTCTGGACTTCGGCCTGGCGCACATGGAAGGCAACCCTAAAGACCCCGCTCTGACGAAGGCCGGGGAGGTCATGGGAACACCGGCGTATATGGCGCCGGAGCAGTGGCACGGCAAGGCCAGCGATCCACGCTCGGACATCTACGCACTTGGTTGTGTGATGCATGAGATGCTGACGGGCAAGAAAGTCGCCCAACAGCGGATTCGTCTGGAGCCACCGGCGCTCGATGACATCGTTGGGACGTGTCTCGACCAAGATCCCGACCTCAGGTGGCAATCGGCCGGAGACATCAAACGGGCTCTCGCACTTCCCGCCGCAATGCCCGCGAAGTCAGTGCGGCACTGGTACTGGATCGCTGCTGTGATTCTGGTACTCAGCGCGGCCGGTCTTTGGGAGGGTGTACGGTCGATGCAGTCTGCCCCCGAGACTCAAGCTCTCCGTCTGCAACTCAATCCGCCGGAAGGCGGGCAGTTCATTTTTGGCCTGGGAATTACACCTGGAGGAATCGGCGTCTCGCCAAACGGCAAGACTGTCGCCTTTGTGGCCTCGGTTGGAAACAAAGCGGGACTGTGGGTCCAATCGCTGGACGGAACAGGCGCCCGATTGCTTTCGGGAACCGAAGGGGCTGGTTTTCCGTTTTGGTCGCCGGACAGCAAGTCGATAGCTTTCTTTGCGGACGCGAAACTACAACGGATCGATTTGCCGGGCAACGCACCGCTCACGATCTGTGAGGTAGACACCAACGTCCGTGGGGGCGCGACATGGTCAAACCAAGGCTTCATCCTGTTCGGTGGGGACTCGGGCCTTATGCGGGTACCCGCCTCTGGCGGAACACCTGTGCGTCTGACGACGCCAGCCCTACCCACGTGGTCGCCTCAGGTGCTTCCGAATGGCCGGATTCTGTACTTTGTACAAGGCGGCGCCCCAGATGAAAGCGGAATCTTCGCCGGCTCGCTCTCCATACCCGCCGAGCCCGTTCATCTGCTGACGACCGCGAGCAACGCTCTGTACGCACCCGGAGATGACGGCAAGCACTACCTGCTTTGGCTGCGGGGCAGCACTCTGCTTGCCCAACAGATTGACCCGGAGTCCGCCAAGCTCATCGGAGAGCCTTATCCCATTGCTGATCCGGTGGGCAGCCTAAATGGCGCACTGAACGCCTCCGTTTCCGCGAACGGACTGTTGCTCTATGGAACATCAAATGTGTTAAGCCAGTTCCGCTGGTTTGACCGGACCGGCAAGCCCCTGGGTACGGTGGGCGAACCAGGAGAGTACAACTCGTTTCGGCTGTCGAGGGACGGACGCCGTGCCGTCCTGGCCCGCAACCATCCGGGAGGCGCCGATCTCTGGTTGCTGGACACAGAGCGAGGCGTTTCGAACCGGTTCACTTCGAATTTCGGGGTTGCCACCTACCCGGTTTTCGCTCCTGATGGCGACACAGTCGTATTTGGCCAGGGGAATCCACTCTCCTTATTTCTCAAGCCGGCGAGCGGAATTGGACGCGAAGAGCGCGTGACCAAAACACCCTCAATTCTGCAACTCGCCACTGACTGGTCTCGCGATAATCGTGTGATGTATTTTGAGGTTGGCGCCGACACGCAAGAAGACATTTGGATGGTGCCGGTCACACCCGACGGGAAGGGGATTTCAGATGCTGAGCCGCGGCCGTACTTGAAGACCAAGTTCCGCGAGTTGAATGGCCGCTTTTCGCCCGAGCCGAGTCCACGTTGGGTTGCGTACATGTCCAACAAATCCGGCCAGTTCGAGGTCTATATCGACTCCTTCCCTGACCCCGGCCACGAGATTCGAGTTTCCACGGAAGGGGGATTGTATCCGGAGTGGAGCGATTCCGGACGCGAACTCTTCTATGTCTCGCCCGATTATCGACTGATGTCTGTCAGCCTGAAGATGACAGCGACCTCCATTGAGCCACCGCCCACTCCGCAAGAGTTGTTCCAACTGCCTGCCGCGGTCAGCACCTGGAGCCCTTACCAAGTTGGCCCTAGAGGACAGCGCTTCCTGGTGCGCGCAACACCAGAGCGGGCAACGTCACAGCCTCTGAGTGTTATCGTCAACTGGCCGGCCCTGCTGAGAGGAACGAATAGCCAGTAAGCAGGCCTGGGACTCTGGACGCTTGTGCGAAATTGGCTACTCGCGCTAGTCTCCCATCTGGATGAAGGCAGACGAGGCAAACGGCGTCTGCGTACTGTGCGAAAACCACAAGGTTTCTAAACGGCGCGATTTACGGCAGATTCTCAATAAATGCTTCCTGTGCACTCGTGACCATGAGCAGTCGCTTCCCATCCCGATCGAATCCTGCGTAAATCACATTACGCGGATAGTCGAACCCCGCGATCTGCCGCATGGAGGGATCGAGGACCGTGATGTGTCCCTGTGGATCCTGCACCGCAACAAGTGAGCGCACGGGATCGGCGGCCATCACTCGACCGACTTGAATTCCTGTGCGATCATCTTTCCCTAGTGCGTACGCTAAAGTGCGGTCAGTATTGTCTCTGACAAACAGTGTCGAACCGGCCAGCAAAACTTCTCGAACCGTAAACGGGCGGCCATGATCTTCTAAGAGCGCATGACCTAAAGACTTGCCCGTTGCCAGTTCGAGAACCTCCAGCAGAGATGCGCCGATTCGATTGGAAAGCGGCTCCAACCACTCGCTTAGCTCGGGCGATTTTCTAATGATTGCCGCGGCAACGGGGTCCTGAATCGGCAAACGCAAAGCCACAACGTTTCCAATGTGCAGGGCCGAAGGGCTAGGCAAGTGCCGAGACCAGCCGGGAGCTCCCGTGATGCGATCACGCACCGAAACCGCGTCATACGTTATCGAGATCTCGTACCTGCCGACGAGACTTATCGCCTGGCCAGGCTGAGCCCTCACTTTTTCGGCGCTCAAGCGCATCTGCCGGGGAAGATCAACAGAAACCAGCTCCCGACTCCTCAAGGCTTCTGCCGCGCCTCCCTCGGTCTCATCAAATAACGCGGTCCAGACTCCTTCTGGCGAAATGTAGCCGCCAGAGAAGGGAGCCAAGGGAACCCCCTGAGCTTGATCGAGTTTCCATAGAATCGATCGGCTGCTCGCGGAGAGTGCGATCCACTGAAGATCCGGTGAATGAACTGCAGAACGCAGGTTGCCTAAGTCGGCCTCAGGGAGTTCCAGCGTCGCGATGGGCTGGGTCTTCCGTCCCGAATAGAGCCCAATTCCGCCGGTGCTGCGCTCGGCGGCTTCAAAGTCGTCAAAGCGGTCTAAAGCGGCTCTGGAGCTCACTTGAAATATCCGTTTGTCGGGCACGCTGAGCGCGCCTACGGCATACTCCCCCATCGGTCGAATCAGGACCACGGCTCCCCTTGTCACGGCCGACAATGGTGAGTCGGGAATCGTGAACCGTTCAATCAGCTTGCCGTCGGGCCAGGAGTATACTCCAGAACCTTTTGGATCGCGTCGATCTGCCACCACGATTTGATCGGGTCCCAGGAATGCATAATGCATGCCCAGGGCGGTCTTAAGGGCCTTCCCAATCGAAGGTGAGGCCTTGTGGCTGATTTCGAACCCCCACGAGTCGCAGCAACCAGATCTCTGCGCAGTCGCGAGGAAGCTCGATCCGTCTGGCGCGAACACTCCGTCGCTTTCGAGCGCCCAATCAAAAGCTGACCCTTGCTTGCTGAAGAAAGAATAACTGGCCAGTACAGTGCTCGTCTCAAGATTCAGCAATTGAACTTCCCTCACCGACAAGCAGGCTGCAACTCGTCCGTCAGGCGACGGTATCAAGGAAGGACAGTATTGATCCCTTGGCGGTTGCCACACCCTTTCCCGCGACTGCGTCCGCAGGTTCCAGATTTCTAGACGCGAGTCAATCGTAGAAAACAGTACGCGGCTCGAATCCTTCTGAAAGAGTGCCGCGTACGCCAGAGGAGCAGGAATCCGGAATACGAACTCGAATGGTTCCCGTCGGAGGACGTTGATACCAGAGCCGTCCTGAGCCAGTAGGAGCGTTCCATCCGGGCTGAAACGAATGTTGGTTATGTCCGGACGCAACTTCGGCGTAAGGCGCAACGGTGATTGACCGAAAATCGAAGAGCAGACCCAAAGAAACAGACTCGCTCGACGCCGCACCCCCGTATTATAAGACGCTTTAAAGCAGCTCTCTGCGTTTGAAGGGAAAACGAAATGGACTGCGTCTAAGTTCGCAGGCGTGATTCTTGCCGGAAAAGCTGTGTTTTCTGCGCAATCTGCAGTGCTCCGGTGACGGCGTCTGCAATCAGTCAGTTGCGCGACGAGCGGGAGCGACCATTTCGGCAGAAGGCCAGGACACTATTCCGGTTTGCCCACGCACGGGGCATCCCAGACGCGAACAGACCACCACGGGTGGACCTGGAGTGGCAGGGTTGGAAACGATTTTGGACGTCAAAAGCACTTCCGCCGGGCGAAAGCGCCTGTTTGACTTTGGGTCACCGCTATTGGTCCCCGCCGTCGGGCAGGAATAGACGCCCCTGGATCGTGTAGTAGGCCGCCACCTGGAACGGGGGTGCGCCGAGGGGTAAGCGACGGAAAACAGCCGTAAATGCCGCACTGCCGCCCGCGCCCACGAATCGGCCAGTTCCCCCCGTGAACGTGAGCGTACCAGTCGCGGATACGAAGCCATTTGGATTTGGCGCTCCTTCCGTTCCGTCGTAGATAGCCGACAAGGTGTCTCCATTCGGTGCGGTTAAGGTGATACAGCCGTGCATGGCTCCAGGCGCGTTTATGGTCTTCTCAAGGGAAAGGGACAGCGCGCCGAGGGACGTATAACCGTTTCCGTGCCCCTCCACGATGAGCGAGAGGGCCGTGCCGCCGCAAAAACTTGCACCTCCTGTATTTGGGCTTACAGCAGCCGTTACTGCAAAAGCTCCCTGGATGGGCCGACCCTCGTCGGCGCGCGCTGCCGAAGGCAGGAGGGCAAGGCCACCCGCGGCCAACAGAAGCAACAATCTTGTGAATGTACGAGCCAATAGTACGGTTTTCATGTCACGTCTCCTTTGAATTGGGGACCGATGGTAGAATGACTCTCGCCGGTTCGGAGAGAAGTGTAACAGTTGATGGGCTCTGAGTCCTCTGCGGGCGCTCACAAAACTCTCAAAAAGTTCTCACAGGAGTACGACTGAAACATTGACCAAGAAGACGCGTCGAACGGACTTTGAGACACCGCGCATTTTAGCCTCGAATACCAAAGGTAACTCCAGTCAAGAGTCGGAGTGGCTGTATGAATTTGGCCCGTTTCACTTGGATCCCGTTGAGCGTAAGTTAGTGCGCGGCAAAAAGACAGTGGCGCTCACACCGAAGGCTTTTGACACGTTGTACCTGCTCGTACGGAACAACGGACACCTCCTGGAGAAGGACGATCTGATCCATACACTGTGGCCTGATGCATTCGTTGAAGAGGGCAGCCTCTCCAACAACATCTTTCTCCTTCGAAGGCGGATGGGCAAGGCGCACCAGTACATCGAAACGGTTCCTCGACGAGGTTACCGCTTCGTCGGCGCAGTGCGCCGGTTGCCGCGTACCGTCCAGGGGGCCGCGGGAGTCGCGGCCATCGCCATATTGCCGTTTGTCTTCTTGACCGAAGTCGAGGGACACAAAGCCCTTTCCTTGGGATTTGCTGACGCACTGATCACCCTGCTAAGCAACCTGGAGCATTTGGTCGTGACGCCAACCTCGAGTATCCTGCGCTACGCGCCCGGCCTGGACGCGTCCCAAGTTTGCCGTGATCTGGGCGTCCGCTACGTCCTTCAAGGGAACGTGCAAAGGTTCGGTGTGCGATGGCGGGTCTCGATTAGTCTCTTCGATGCGGTGATGCAGAAGAACACGCTTTCCGCGAAACACGATTTCGCCATGGAAAACGTATTCGAGGTCCAAGATGAGATCGGACGCTGGGTCGTGGAATCGCTCAGGACTCGTATGCCACTAGCGGCGGCCACATCTCGCAACCGATACAGCAGCATTCCGGAGGCGTACGACGAATTCATGTCCGGTCTTCGCGAGAGCTACGCTAGTCAGCCCGAAGTCTTGGAAAAGGCCATCCGACACCTGTCGAGAGCGGTCGAAATCGACCCTGAATTTGCGCTCGCACACGCGACGCTGTCTTATGTCTCGATGAACCTCCACTTCGAATTCGACCCTCGACACAATTGGCTGGAAAAGGTGGAACACCATTGCCGACGTGCATTGGAGCTTGACCCGACTTTGCCGGAGGGGCACTTTGCTCGCGCATGGATCTTATGGAGCCCAGCGAAGAACTTCCAGCACACCGAAGCCATCGCGGCGCTGGAACACGTCCTAGCAATCCAACCTAATAATGAGCGCGCACATAACCGGATGGCGACGATTTGCCTGCATATCGGCCGGCTTCAGGATGCGCGTATTGCCCACGAGAAGGCGCAAACATCCAATCCTAGATCGCGCAGCCTCAACCTGTTTATGCTCTATCTCTACAGCGGGGATTTCGAACGGTTGGAACAGGCGGCGGAAGCTTACATCAGGGAAGGACCAGGGGCCGCGTATGCGTTGGAAGTTCGCGCACTATCTCCGCTTTATAGCGGTAATCTGGATCTAGCCGAGAGGCATTTGGCGACTGCGCTAGAACAACTGCCTGACGAACCCTTAATCATCAGCCTGCAGGGTATCGTGCACGCCCGGCGCAACCGGGCCGGCCCTGCGCTTGAATGTGTTCGCCGTGCTCTGGATTCCCCACGCTCGTTCGGTCATACGCATCACACGTACTATCACATCGCCTGCGTTTTCGCGATGGTGGGAGACACGCAGAAAGCCATGGCGTGGCTGGAGCGTACTGCCGATACCGGTTTCCCTTGCTGGCCCTTCTTCAGACTCGACCCACACCTCGAACTTTTGCGAGAGATGCCGGCGTTTCAGAAGCTCGTTGCTGACTTGGAGCACAAATACGCGGGGTTGAGAATCCAGCGGCTTTAGTCGTGAAGCGATCTGACCCAGGGGCGTGCCAGAAGGATTACCTTGTTGATCGAACAGGACTCCAGTTACTGTCGCCAAGCAAACGCGAACAGTGTATTCTCGTGGTTAGTCAAGTAAATAGTTACCCCCACATGGGCCAGAAAAGTTCTAAATGCGTCCAGGGTGGGGAGCCACAACCTCAGGTTCGAACCGGACATCCAGCCTTGTTGACAGCATCAGATCGCCTGGACACCGCGGTGTTATCTCAACCATCCCGGTAGAAGTTCTATATCGTCCGACTCGCCGTATGAAAGTGTTCGCCGGACTGGTAGATCGGCGTTCGGCTCCCCACACGCGCGCGAGCATGGCAGAGTTGCGCGAAAACTCCGTGACCGCGATCGAGGCTCTCAAAAGCTCGCTCGAAATTTTGAGCGAGGTGATCCGGGAAACAGGCACGATCGTCACGGCATGGGCCCGTGAATTACTTCAGTCAGGGAATGAGGCGATTCAGAGAGGGTGGAATGTCCAGCGAGTCTTCATGAGGGCCCGTTGAAGCACTATCATTTTGCGCTTTCGGCGCTGCACTTTCACCGTGCTCAGATCCCGTGCTCCAGGACTCTCAACGTCATCCAACTCGCTTCTAGTCCACCCTCCCGATGCTTGTTAGGTTCCGTTACGAACCTCCTTCGCAATCGCACTATTGAGACTGCAATCGCTTTGCCAACGATTCTGCGGACCATCCGGATTGAAAACGCAGCATTTCAGGACGCTCGGCGAAACCGGCTGCGCGATTTCACCGGATTCGCGTTGGCCCTGTGGGCGGAATAACTCTCGGCTCGGGAACTAATCAATTGTCGCGGCTATCCCACCGCGTCGAGATTACGATGTTCCACGTTGGGGGAGGCCAAACGGGAGCGATGTTCAGCCTCTCAAGCGTAGCGGAAATAGCCGTACTTTTCGCTTCACTCTCATCCCGGGCGGTGATTTCCCCTTCCAGCCGGGCGTCACCCCACACTTGAAGACGCCACGTGTGCTCCCGCATTGGCGTCAGCACCAGCCAATTCGCGCCAATCCGGGTTGCAAGCTTATTCCAGGTAGACATCGGCGTCGGACCCTGCGATGAAGACCCTTCTGAGTCCTGTGCTGTTACTGAGGAGCTTTGGCCAGCCTGAGAATCTCAAGGGGTTCGGCCAGGACTCTGGTTTTGATTTTTCGAACTCCGAGCTTTCGCGCGGCGGGGGTGGCGAATTTCGGGCCAGAACTCGCGTACCACGTTGTACCCGGCGTCCGACCCCAAAGATATTCCAGCGGAACCGAATCCCCCGCCGATGGTCCTGAGACTGGCGGGCTGCCACAGCCGCGAGATCAGTCCACTCCCTACCACCGCTGAAATCTCGCTGGTGGACACCGTACGCTCCCCGGTTGTTGTCTTACGGGTAACCACCGTGCTGACCAGCGCGTAGGTCAGACGGGGGCGGAATCCTTCGCGCCCCGAAGGCGTGTAAACCAATTCTTCATCTCTTAGGCGCGCTACCTGGTATTGGATGGAGCTCTTGACGATGTGCTTTCCGAAAACCGATCCAAATCGTTTCGCATAGCCGGCCATTCCTCCGCCCCACTCGTACGGATCGCCCTTGACTTGTTCGATTCCCGCGTACGCGGCTGTTCTCGCATAGGCTGCCGGCCGTCCAAACACGTGGTGTAGCCAGCTCTCGTGCGGAGCGGCGCGTTCGGCAGATGTTTCGGTTGCATCGGCCCCGGCCAGCTTCGGTAGGGCAGCAAGAAACAACACAAGGACGTGCCTCGCTCGCAGCATCGCAGCCCACCTCCGTCGCGCTACAAAAGCGTTTCGCGTTTTAATGTCTTCGCGCGTCTTCATCCAGCTCAAGCTCATCCGGCTCAAGCGATCAGCAGACCGGATGCCATTCCTTCGAGCGGCAGAAGCGGATCGGTCGAAGTCAGCCCAGGACGCCATCAACGCCAGTTGCTTTAAGTGGTTGCTGAACGGGCCCCGCTGGTGGAGGCGTGCGGGGCCCGATGCGTCGCGATCAGGGGTTCCGAAAGGACTAAAGGAACCCTTCACTCATTCGATTCCAGGGTTAACCCCTGCGTTACAGGATCGCGCTGTTGCGGCACGGATGAAAAATTATCGCGGCAAAACTTGCGCGATCGCGCCGCCAGAATTCACGCCGGGAGGTGCCTCAGGGGAAACATCGCTTGCCGAAAGAAGTCACCTCAGTGGAGGTTCTTTTATGATCAAGAGAGTTCTGACGGCTTCGGCTTGCCTGTAATCGATGCTCTTTACCGCCAACGCCTTCGCTCAGCGCGCGGAGACCAGGAGACTTCTCGGCTCAGCGCGGATCAATACAGACTGGCCGAGACCAAGCGGGATTTGAACGATCTTCAATCCAAGTTGGAATCCCGGCGTTATGACCAGCCGGAGCTCGACCCGACCATCAATGCGCTCGAAAAAGTGGTCGCGGACAACAATATCGGCGATCGCGACCGGGAGATGCTTCAAGACGACCTGAGGCGTCTCAGGGATTTCCGCGAGCATCACGACGGCTACGAAGCCCGGTGAACTCGGCTCTGATTCCGTGAAAATTTCCAGGGTGGGCGAGCGGGATTCGAGGCAGCTCAGTCTCCCGCAACGCGATCCCTGCCGGGCATAGCCCAGTCCGGAGTCGGCGTAAGTGGCCCCTTCTTCGGGCGGAACGCGAATTTTCTGCCATGAATCGCGTGCCGCTTCAGCCTGCGGAAGGCGGGCAACAGCGTGGTGATGCTCATCGCCGCGAGGCCCGCCAACAATGCGATCGTGACAACATCCCATAACGGCCGCCGATGGAAAAGTCCGGGGAAGTCCATCGCATGCAGGCCGTAGTAGACCCACCGATTGGCGCGATCGCGCTTGTCGAACTTGACCATCTGCGCGAGCGAGGGCGTGAAATACAGCCAGGTCTGGTTTTCGTCGTTGTAGCGCACGCGCAGCACAGGCAGCACGTAAGCAGGCTTGTGGCGGCCGAGTTCGAATGATTTGGTGGTCTGATGGTAGTAATCGTCATAATCCGTCAGCCACTGCCGGTCGATCACGGGCATGTTCGGCATTGCCTCCCGGGACGCCTGTTCCATCACTTCTTTGCCGAAGGAAGCCGATACGCCGTTCTCAGGGTGCTTGATCGACACGAACAAGTGAGGATTATCCTGCGGAAGATTAACCATGTTGATCGCGTTGTTCGTGGTCCAGCGCTCGGCATCGTCCTTGTTAATCGGCGGCTGATAGGCGAGAAAGTAAGGCTCGCCTCGAACCTGGACGATCTCCACTTCCTTCGGAGCGAATCGTTCCTGGATTCTGGCGAGCGCATTCCGCATGTCTTCGATCCGGAGCGGCTGCAAGTTCAGTGGCCCGCCTGTAATTGCGCGGGCCATTTCTTTTGTCATCGTCGAGCGGGGAGAAACCGTGGGATTGCCCATGATGAATCCCTCGCCGTTGCTTTCGACGCGCTTGGCAACCTGCTCCCAGCCTGGGACCGGGAACGTCGTGATGGGGATCATCCCGCTCAGAATCCAGGAGAGTGAAAAAAGACCAAAGATCAGACCGGCATAGTGGTGCCATTTCATCCAGCCGGAGTAGGGCGTGTAGGAAAGACCACCTTTGTGCCGGAATCGTGGCTTGAATGCCACGCGCCAGATCCCGAGGACGACCCCGGTGACAGCCATGAGCATCGCGGTCCAGGCGATCCAATCCAGCATCGGCGTCCACCAGGTGCGCTGCCGGAAAAAGAACAGGTTGTGAAGCACGTAGCCGGAAATAGCAAGGAAACGCCCCTTCCGGTCCGTTTTCTGCACGATCTCGTTGCTCTTTTCCGAGATGTAGTATTCGGTCCCGGCCGGGTCGTTCATCGCGATCCGATGAAGCGGAGCAAAACCGGCCAGTGTCGGAATCCTGGTGAACTCGTCGGGACTCTTCAGATACGCATCGTAGGTCATCGTCGAGGCGTACTCGGGAGCGAATTGCTTCATCCATGCCACAGCCCGCTCCCTGCTCATACCGGGAAGGAGCTCGCCGGTGTCGGCGTAGACTGTCGCCCAGTTGCCGATGCTGACCCTTGCAAGCCGGTACACCGGCCGGCCGTTATACATGGAAAGCCGGACGCGATAAGGCGCGCGATTCGCTTGGAAGCCGGTCTTCGCGGCAGCTTCAGCCGGGGTGACGGTTGCCGTCGAAAAGTCGACCGGCTCGAGCCGAAGCAGCCGCTCTCCCATGGTGATCTGCGGATGGCCGTAATACATGAGGACCACGCCTGAGAGCGTCCACACCAGGAACATCAGGATGATGGCGATGCCCAGCCACCGGTGCGAATAAATGAGGAGCTTGCGCCAATCGAGCAGTTTGCGGACGTTCATCCGGGTTCCTGACGACTCCGAGAGTAGTTTATCAATTCCTCGCGGCCGGTCACGTCAAGTTCAAACTCCGCAAATCACTGGCGCGGCTCTAGCTTTTGCATGTGCACGAAGTCCTTCTCGTTCTCCAGGCAATAGTAATCGATCAGCTCGCTGTCGAGAATGAGCGGCTGATTCATCGTCACTGTCCAGGGCGCTGTGTAGGCCTTGGGATCGTCGATCGTGATCTCGATCTGCAAGGTTCCGTAGTTGGGGCGGCGGATTTTCTCGGTCATCTTGCCGGATTCCGTGAGCGGATTGCCGTTGGCGTCGAGCCACAGATCGTCGCGGAACCCACTGGTTTCAACCACCAGCGTGTCTCCATCCCAATGCGCCGTCGAATAGCCGTTCCAGGTTGGGTTCGGGTCTTTCGGCAGCGGACGCCCATCCAGGAAGATCTGCCGGTATTGCATGTTGCGTTCGGTCAGGATAATCAAACGCTCGGGAGTCTGAATCACCCGTTTGTAGTAGTCGTCGGTCCAGATGCGCGGGGCGCCTCGCGGCATGCAATGAACGTTGGGATCCTGCCCCTGCGTGGCGGTGCGTTGCTTCACAAGATCCGCAGCCCAAGGCTGCAGGGGCGGCCGGCCTCCCTTGAGCGTGGCGGCGATATTGATGAATTCGCGGCCGACCTGAGTATCATTGCAGTGGCCGAGGCAGTTGAAGCGATTCTCCCAGCCCCACATTCCTGAAAAATCCGGCTTGCCATTCGCGGTTCGCGGCGCGGGTGCCGTGAGATTGGGCTTGCCGTCGGGCGTGCGCGGGACGTTCGCGGTCGGATAATCCAGCCATTGCGCGACTAATGCGGACGGGATCGCCGCCAGAATCACAGCGACCGCACCCATGAGATACGAATGTTGAGACACTCTGCCCTCCTGCTCGATCTGTCTCGTTCTATTCTAAGTTGACCCGAGCTACTTCTTGGGCCAGACCACGCCCTGATCTTTCCTGGTCACCGCGGCCAAACCCTTGTAGACGAATTTCTGCACGCGCTGCCCGCGATAAGTCTCGGTGGTGAAGATGTTGCCCTTCGAATCGGTCGCGATACTGTGCACCGCATAGAACTGGCCAGGCTGCCGCCCGCCGTCGCCGAAGCTGGTGAGGATTTCCAGCGTGTCGCGCAGCATAATATAGACCTTTTCGTTCGCGCCATCCGCCAGGTAGACGTACTTCTGCTGCGGATCTTTCGAGAACGCGATGTCCCACGCCGACCCGTCGCCGAGCGTGTTCTTGGCGATGAAGGTTTCCTTGACGAAGGTCCCGTCCGGTTTGAACACCTGGATCCGGTCGTTCACCCGATCGCAGACATAGAGCAGGCCGTCATTGGAAAGCTCGGCGCAGTGCACCGGGTTACGGAACTGCTGCGCGGGCGGGGCATCCGGGCGATATGGCCCGAGATTCGCGTCGTCGGGTTTGTGGCCGTACGCTCCCCAGTGCCGTTTGTATTTGCCAGTATCCGCATCGAACACGATCACGCGCTTGTTGCCGTAGCCGTCGGCGACGTACAGTTCGTTGGTTTTGGGATCGATGAAGAGCTTGGCTGGCAACCCGAGATTTTCCGTATCGTTGCTGCCCTGGCTCGCTCCAGATTTGCCGATCTGCATCAGGAATTTTCCATCCTGCGTGAACTTCATCACCATGCTGTCGTGATAGAGCGGCGGTCCGCCGCGCCCTCCACCTGGAGATGGGCCGGCCTTTGCGGCGGCAGGCTGCTTGGCTTGCTTGACCTGGTTCGCTCCGGCGACTGTGTTTCCGGCCTGTTCCGCTCCCGCCGGAGGATTCGACGCGCGGCCATTTCCGCCGATCCACACATTGCCTTTGTAATCGACCGTGATTCCGTGGTTCGATGCCGGCCAGACGTAGCCCGGTCCGTCCGTGCCGCCCCAGTGATTCAGAAGATTGCCGTCTTCATCGAACTCGAGCACTGCGGGCGCAGGCGCGCAGCACTCCGCGCGATTCGTCGCTGCGTACGTCTCCATTGCCTCCAGCGAGCCCGCCCGGTGGATGATCCAGATGTGGTCTTTGCTGTCGACCGACACTCCGATGGTATTGCCCATGATCCAGTGGTTCGGCAGGGGTTTGGGCCACATGGGATCGACTTCGAACCGCGGGGCTTGCACGCCGGCAGCTTCCACGGTTGCTTTTCTTTCCAATAACAGCGACCCGATGCCGAGTCCCGCAGTGGCCGCGACGAACGCAAGAGCGATCCTGAGATGACGCATGTTTTTTCGGCTCCGATGGGCGATGCTATCACGCGCTGTTCTGTTCAGTCAAACGATCGACAGGTAAAGCGAACTGTGTTGTAATGATTGGTCATGAAATCCCCGGCGATTGCTCTGTGGATCGGCGCGAGCCTCTGTGCGCAGAACATTTCACCCGATAATTCGAAGCCCAACCCGTATCGCACGATCGAGAACTGGGCCAAACTTCCCGCGGGACGCGCTTGGGGTTCCACCAGCGCCGTCGAAATCGGCCGCGACGGCCGGAGCGTGTGGGTTGCCGAACGCTGTGGAGCGAATAGCTGCGCGGGAAAGAACGAAGACTCGATCCTGCACTTCGACGCCACGGGAAAACTGATCCGGAGCTTCGGCGGCGGGATGTTTCTGTTTCCGCATGGCATCGCCGTGGATCAAGACGACAATGTCTGGATTACCGACGGGCAGATGCAGGCCGGCAAGGGGTTCAGCGTCGTCAAGTTCAGCCCCGAAGGAAAAGTTTTGATGTCGCTGGATTACGCTTTCAACCAGCCCAATGACGTGGCGATCGCTTCCAATGGAGATATTTTTGTTTCCGAAGGCCACACGCCGGGAATGGGTACCGCGCAGATCTTGAAATTCGGCAAAGATGGGAAGTTTATCAAGAAGTGGGGCAAGCACGGAACCGAACCCGGCGAGTTCGAAGTGCCTCACACCATCGCCTTCGATTCGAGAGGACGCTTGTTCGTGGGCGACCGCGCCAACAACCGAATCCAGATTTTCGATCAGGAAGGGAATTTCCTCGACCAGTGGAAACAATTCAGCCGGCCCAGCGGAATTTACATCGATAAGAACGACGTGATCTATGTCACTGATTCGGAGTCGACTGACAAGGAAGGCTACGGTTACAATCCCGGCTGGAAGCGGGGCATCCGGATCGGTAGCGCGAAGGACGGCGTGGTAACCGCCTTCATTCCCGATCCTCTGGTCCCACCTGCGGGAGCGGCGCTGCCGGCAACCAGCGCGGCCGAAGGAGTCGCGGCCGACTCCCAAGGGGTCATCTACGGAGCCGAGGTCGGGTCGAAATCGCTGAAGCGCTATGTGAAGTAGCTTCGCGAATCGAGCCGCCGCAGCTAGTCTAGCTGGCTCGGCAAGAGGCTGTCGGGCTTCGCCCGGAACGCGTCAATCAGCACGCCCACGGCGTACCCCAGGGCGACTCCCGCACCCGCGCAGAACACCGTGCCCACTGTTCCGGACAGGCCCAGGGTCTCCATAAGCGTCCCGGAAAGCGCGAATCCCAGAAGACCTCCCGAAATGCAGCCCAGTAAACGGTTACGCATGATCCTTCTCCTCTGGGAATAGAATGACGGAACGGCGATCGAAAAGCACTAGGTGGAGAACCTCTGGGAAGTCAAAACCACCCCTAGCAGGGTCACTGGTTTTTCTTGAGTACCGAGCTGTTGCGTGGTCTAGAACTATTTTCCTACCAGGTGCTCGGCGTCCACGTTGAACTCATTGCAAACATACTCCTGGATTTCCCAGGTGGGCCGCAGCAAATAGGTCCGGTTGAACGTATAGGCCTTGGTAAAAGCCTTAGGATCTTCCATGGTGATCTCGATTGCCAGGTGCCCCAGATCGGGCCGCCGGAAACGCTCGATCACGTGCAACTGGTCACTATGGGGCAGACCCTGACCGTTCAGCCAGGTCTTGTCGTTCAGATTTGTAGTGTCCACCACCAGCGTGTCGCCGTCCCATTTTCCGATGGAATCGCCCATCCAAAGAGGCCCGGGATCGTCCAGGTGCGTCCGTCCGTCGAGAAAAATCTGGCGGTAGCTGTGGATATTTCCCTCGTCCAGAATGACAAGCAATGTGGGAGTTTGAACAAATTTCTGCAAAAAGGGAGAAATTCGGGGCACGCCCGCGGGCAGGCAGTGGCCTTCCGGGTCGTCCTTGCTCAGGTTGGCGCGGCGTTCCTTGTAGAGTGCTTCGGCCCAGGGCTGAAGCGGAACCTGGCCCATGTTGGAGAAACTGAGGCCCGGGGTCCAGACTCCGGAAAGATCCACCTTGCCATCCGGCATTTTAGGAGTCGGGCCGGACGGAGTGAGGGTATCTTTCTGCTCATTCTTGGCTTGCTCGCCGCCCTTGGCTTTGCCTTCCGACTGAGCGAGGCCGGCAACCGGCGCGATCGACAAAAGAGCGGCGGCGGCCATAGCGGCCAGCAACGAACTCAGACGCGCCGGCTTCATTTGGATGGAACTTCGTCCGCCGAGGACCCCACAAACACCTTACGGCCGTCGGCGCGCGTGATCGCGCGGGAGTTCGCATGGATGGAGCCGTCGGCGAGAGGCTTCCCGTCCTTGGCCATGTATCCTTCGACCGTCACTTCTTCCCCTTGCTTCAGGGAGTTTCGATTCCATCCCTGGCGAGAAAGCGCGTTCGGGCTCAGTGATTCGAACGCCCATGTGGTGACTTTGCCGCTCGCCTCCTTCACGTCGACGAATACGTAGGCGTGAGGATTCACCCATTCCAGCCGGTTGATCGTCCCTTTCACGGTCACCGTTTTGTTGGAATCATACTCGGCGGCAAAGGAATGGTGGGCCCGCAGGGGAACGACGGTTGAGAATAGCGCGAAGCCCGCAATGAGCGCCCCCTTGAAGTGCTTGCTCATAGACCTCCTGTGCGAAGAGCGTGCTGGGGTGATTTTATCAGAAGCCGCCAGGGGTCGCGCTCCTTGAACCTTACGGTGAAGACAGAACGCACGATCTCTCGGCGGGATCTAGGGCAAGGACGGCGCCGCTGGTCCAGCTTCGGACGACCTTGAGACCTTTCTGCGTGACGATCTGGTTTTCGTCCGGCGTAAAGGACGTAGGCGTCTTTCTCCGCTTTGTCCAAAGACGATCGCGTATTGCCGCCTTGCAGGGAACGCCAGCCCTTGACGATGGAGCCCAGCCTCCAGAGTGCGAACGCCAGGACCAGCGGCAAAATCAGGTCGGGAAGATGTACCGGGAGCAAATGCGCCCAGAACCGGTTGAGTGAATAAAATGACGGATCGATGACGCTGCGCCAGGTTTCATAGAGCGACCGGGCTCCGTAATGGAGCTGGCCTCGGGGCCCATGTACTCCGCAAGGCCCAGCGAATGTTCCTTCACGGCCTGATCCAGCGCGCTTTGCGATTCCCCCCGGACGAACGCCCAAGTAAGGCGACTGCCAGACCCTACTTCTGCCTGGCGGCTGCGGCTTTCCTTGGAGCCCCCGCGGCAGCAGCTTGCTTGCGCGGATGTACGATCTTGACCGTGCTCGCCTGCGGCCCTTTCTCGCCGGGCTCTTCGGCGAATTGAACGCGGGTTCCAGGCCGGAGGCGGTTGAAGTGGCCGTTCAGCACGGCCGCCTTGTTGAAATAGAGCACCTGCTCGTCAGCCGTTGCGAGAAATCCGTAGCCGCGCTCCGGAAAGATTTCTTTGACGGTCGCCTCGGGCATCTTCTGGATCGTCTTGATGGAAAAATCCTGCTTGCGATCGTAATCCTGCAAGCGACGCCGCATCTGGTGAAACGCGTCCCGGATCGCGAACTCCGGAGTCTTGTGCGCCAGATCGGACTCGGCTTCCCGCCGGGATTTTGCCTGCTTCTGGTCCTGCAGTGTCCCGTGGAGCGTGGGCATGTGCTTCACGACCAGCTCGCCCTGCGGCAAGCCCAAATCGATACGCACGTGATAAAGCTTGCCCGAGGTTGCGTGTTGCGAGCGTTCCACCACCACGCGGCAACTGCTGATCCGGTCGTAGAAGCGCTCCAGCTTCGCCGCCTCCTTCTGGATTAAATCCTCCAGGCCGGCCACTTCTTTCAGATTCCGAAACGTCACTTGAACGGGGAGTAGCATGCGTCCTCCTTCCCTCATCGCGCACGAGCACGCTGTGCGCTTCCTCCCGAATCACTTGCAGCTTCAGGACCAACGCCGAGGGCGCGTTTTGTGGATTCGAAGCTCGCGCGGTTGCGCGATTTCGCCCAAAATGGAGGACGGGCCTCGGCTTTAGCCCGCAGGCCGGACTGGGCACAGCGTTTCGCGCAAATGGAGCGTAGAGAGCCCCAGCGCCACGGAATTGCAGAACGAAGACAACGCCGCGCGCCGTTTTTCGTCCAGACTGTGCTGTTTGTCCAGGCGGAGGCTGAGCAGGCCCGCGATTTCGCCTCGAACTGCCAGCGGAACGCACACGTACGCCTCACCGGGTTCCATCTCGAAGTGGCGGCAGACGATCCCCCGCCCGGGCTCGTGCATTGTTCCGCGGCGCAGCGCCCAGCAGTCTTCCATGGAAAAATCCGCCTTCATCCAGGGCTCGACGCCCCATTGGGCGGCCCTTTCCAGGAGCTCGGGGGCGCCCGGCATGGGAACGGCCAGCGCCCCGCTCAGGGTGGAAAACGACTCGCCGGCCGCCAGGGCGATGAAGGGATAAGCTTCCTCGCGGGAATTGCACGCTTGCAACGTCTCCACGAGGTTCCGGAGAATGTACATGCCGCGCGCCTGCTCTTTCAATTGGGCGAGCTCCGCCCGCAAAGCCGAATTTTCCTGCAGTAGTTCCTGTTCGCGGTTTGATGCAGCCATTAGTGTGCAGGCTCCCGGGAGATCGCAAGCTGGTCCTTGCCCTGGTGTTTCGCCGCGTAGAGAGCCTCGTCGGCGGCTTTGAGAAGCTCTTCGGCCGAGGAACCGTGTCCGGGCGACTGCGCGGCATACTGCGAAACGCCGATCGAAATCGAGGCCGCCGGCAGCGTGCGGCCTTCATATTCACAGGCGAGCTGTTTCACTTGGCTGCGCAGCCGGTCCAGGCGTTCGCCGACCTGGTTCAGGTCCGTATCCGGCAGGACCAGTACGAACTCGTCGCCTCCGTAGCGGCACGCGATGTCGCTGCCACGCAGATTCTTCAGAAAAAAATCGCCCAGCGCTTTTAGCAGAATATCTCCGGCGTAATGGCTGTAGGTATCATTGAACGATTTGAACCCGTCGATATCGAGCATGGCCACGCACAGCGGAGCGCCGCGTCGCGCCGAGCGGGACAGCTCGCGCCGCAAGGTTTCGTCCAGGTAGTTGCGGTTGAACAGGCCCGTAAGCGGATCGCGAATGGCCTGGGAGCGCAGCGCCTCGCGCAGCTTCAGGCCGGAGAGCGACAGCTTCACCACCTCGCCCAAGGTGATCAGCAACTGGCGCTGCTGGGAGCCGATCCGCCCGGCTGGGGCGCCGTGCAGGTGCAGCAAGCCTTGCAATTCTCCGCCGACGATAAGCGGAACGCAGATGTAGGACGCGGACGGAAGGGGAGTCTGAAAATGACGGCACCCCCGCAATCCACCGGCGTCCACTTCGTGCGGATGCCCGAGGCGCAACGCCCAGCAGTCATCCAGGTTGAAGTTCGCGCTCAAGCGAGGTTCGATTCCCCATTCGGAAACCGTTTCCATCTGGTGAAGCCGGCTGATGGACGACGCCAGCCCGCCGCCGGCCTCGGGAAAGAGTTGGGCCGCGGCTGCGGCAATGACGGGGTAGGCCTCCCGCGGCGCGTTGCAGGTCTGCAGGATTTCGTACAGGCCATTGATGCGCCGGATCTCGGATTCCCGCTGCTTGAGGTCCTCCATTTGCGCCAGCAGATCCCCATGCAGGCGAGCCAGTTCTTCCTCGCGCTGCCTGCGCTCGGTGACGTCCTGCGCGATCAGGATGACGCCCGCGATCTGGCCCTGCTGGTTCCGGAAATGCGCGGCGCTGCAAAGCAGGCTGCGGATTGTTCCCGAGGGATCCCGCACGCTTAGGGGATACTCTTCCACGGATCCGCGCGAGAGCACTTCGCGATAGCTCGCCCGGGCCGCCTCGGTATCCACGAAATGCGCCGCGAATTCGGTTCCCGCAAGTTTCTCCCGCGGCGTTCCGGTGAGCGCCAGAAATGCAGGGTTCGCTTCCACGATCCGGCCCTCCAGGTCGGTCGCGATCAGAGGCGCAGGGCAGGCGTCCATCACGCTCCAGGCGGGCCCGGCGATATCGGCCTTCACCGGATTCAAACCGGCGCGGGCGCCTGCTGCCGGACCGCAGTCACGTAAATCACGCCCCGATCGACGCGCGCCACGGTCTTGTCCACGTCAATCCGATCCGGCAGATCTATCGTTTTCAGCAGCTTCTTATCGCCTTTCGACTGGATCACCAGGGACGCGGGCAGAGCAGTCACGCGAATGTCCTCCGGATTGCAGCCGGCCACTGGCAGATGGATCTCGAACCTGCCGTTTCTCTCCATCATTTCCGGTTCGGCTTTTAAGACCAGTTGCCGCTCGGCAGTCAGCCAGTCATCCAGGTCACGCCCATCGGAGGAACCGCGGCTTTCAAACAGATGAAAGGCAAGCTGACGGATCTGGTCGGTCAGGGCCTGGGTCTCCTCCGCGATCCGGGAGGCATCCGATCCATGGACCTTCTCCACGGGAATACGGGTCACGATGTTCTCCTTCGATGGCTGGGCAAGCATGTGCTTTGCCACCATCCGCTCCACGGCTCGGAACCCTGTCGTTTGTTCGGGTACCACCGGACGCGCCAACACCACCTGTCCCCGCCGGGCGACACCGGCGACCGCTGCCGTGTACACCTCCGGGACCACGTAGCAGATTTCAGACAGGTTCCCGTTGGGCACATGTTTGCAAATCCGAGAAACGGACGTGCAGGCGCAATTCACCTCGGCCACAGGGGTTACGGAACAGGACCGGACGTACTGGCCCAGCCGGCCGGGGCTGGTGCGCTACGGAGGATCGGTACTGCTGGTCGCCGCGGCGGTGATCCTGCGCGAGGCGCTGGATAGGCTCGCGGGCGGGGTAACGATGTTCGTCGTGTTTTACCCTGCAATGGCGTTCGCTGCCGTTCTGGGCGGCCTGGGACCGGGTATTCTCGCGACGGTTCTATCCATGGCTGCGGTTCACTATCTTGTCCCCAGGACGCCTGGTCTCGGCGACGCCGGCTTTGCCGTCAGCCTTACGGTCTTCCTCGCCACGGGAACGGGGATTAGCCTGTTCACCGATCGCATGGAGCGGATCCGCAAGCGCTCCGATGAGACCTTGAAGCGCTCGTCGCTCTATGCGCGAAGGCTGATTGAAGCCAGTCCGGATCCGCTGGTGACCATCAATGCGGAAGGCAAGATCACCGACGTCAACAAGGCCACCGAGGAGGCCACGGGGGTTCCGCGGTCGAGCCTGATTGGGAAGGACTTCGCGGATTATTTCACCGAGCCCGAGAAAGCTCGCGCGGGATACCGCGAAGCGTTCGAGCGTGGGCAAGTAATCGACTATCCGCTGACACTGCGGCACGCTTCGGGCAAGACCCTGGATGTGCTGTACAACGCGAGCGTCTACCGGGACGCAAGCGGGGCTGTGGCGGGCGTCTTTGCCGCCGCGCGCGATATCACCGAGCGCAAGCGCGACGAGGAAACCATCCGGCTGGAGGCGCAGCGTTACGCCACGATTCTGAACACCACGATCTCCGGGTTCTGGGTGATCGATCTAAAGGGCAAGCTTCTGGAGGTCAACGAAGCCTACGCGCACATGAGCGGGTACTCGCGCGAAGAACTGCTGCGCCTGAGCGTTGGAGATCTGGAGGCGACGCAGACTCGCGAGAAGGTCGCGTCTCAAATTGAGAAGATCAGGTCGCAGAGATTCGAACATTTCGAGAGCCGGCATCAGCGGAAGGACGGCAGCCTTTTCGATGTGGAGATCACCGCGTCGTATTGGCCGGAGATGGAACAGATTCTGGTCTTCGCGCGCGATATTACCGACCGCAAACGCGCCGAGGAGGAGGTGAGGTGGGCGTCGTTGTATACCCGCAGCCTGATCGAGGCCAGCCTGGATCCGCTGGTGACCATCAGCGCGGAAGGCAAGATTACGGACGTGAACAAGGCCACCGAGGAGGCTACCGGCGTTTCCCGATCCAGTCTGATCGGAACGGATTTCGCGAACTACTTTACGGAACCCGAAAAAGCCCGCGCGGGATACCGCCAGGCGTTCGAGCGCGGGCAGGTCACCGATTACCCCCTCGCTCTTCGGCATGTCTCCGGCAAGGTGATGGAGGTTCTCTACAACGCAAACGTCTATCGCGATGAGCACGGGCGCGTGGCCGGCCTGTTTGCGGCGGCGCGCAACGTCACCGAGCGCAACCACGCCGAACGGGAACTCGCCCTCCATCGCCAGCATCTGGAGGAGCTGGTGGAGCAGCGCACCGCCGAGATCAAGTTGACCAACCAAAGGCTGGAAGCCTCCAACCAGGAGCTGGAAACCTTTGCCTATTCGGTTTCGCACGACCTGCGTACGCCGCTGCGCGCCGTGGACGGCTTCTCGCGGATTCTCACGGAGGAGTACGCCCAAAAGCTCGACACCGAAGGCCAGCGCATCGTGGGCGTGATCCGCGACAGCACGCGCAAAATGGCCCAGATGATCGACGACATCCTGGCGTTCTCGCGCGCGGGCCGAATCGAGCTTTCCCCGCGGGCAATCGACATGGATGAGATGGTCCGTATGGTTCTGAAAGATCTGGAGCCCGTGGTGGCCGGGCGCGACCTGAAGATCGAAATCAAGCCTCTGCCTCCCGCCCATGGCGACCCCGGCATGATCCAGCGCGTGTGGACCAATCTTCTCGACAATGCCGTCAAGTTCACCAAACCCAAGCCGGCAGGGGTGATCGAGGTCGAAGCCCAGAGCGGCGAAAAGGAAGTGATCTATTACGTCAAGGACAACGGTGTAGGCTTCGATCCCAATTACAGCCATAAGCTCTTTGGCGTGTTCCAACGCTTGCATGGCGTGGACGAATTTCCAGGCACCGGGATCGGCCTGGCCATCGTCAAGCGCATCGTGGCGCGGCACGGAGGACGCGTCTGGGCCGAAGGCAAGGTCGGCGTGGGCGCCACAGTTTATTTTTCGTTACCGAATGGAGACAAGCGATGACTGCAAACCCGCCCAGCGAATCCAAGGCTGTAGACATCCTCTTGGTGGAAGATAACGCCACAGACGCCGAGCTGTGCATCCGCGCTCTCAAGAAACACCATCTGGTGAACAATCTGGTCTGGGTGAAGGATGGCGCCGAGGCGCTGGATTTCATCTTTCGCACGGGCGCGCATGCCGGAAATCACAATTGTTCGAAGCCGAAGGTGATTCTGCTGGATCTGCGGCTGCCCAAAGTGGACGGGCTGGAAGTGCTGCGCCGGCTCAAGGCCGACGAGCACGCCCGGTCGATTCCCATCGCTGTCCTGACATCGTCCCAGGAGGATCGCGATCTGACCGACTGCTACAAACTGGGCGTAAACAGCTATATCCAAAAGCCAGTGGAGTTCGAGCAGTTCGCCGATGTCGTGGCCAAACTCGGATTGTACTGGCTGGTCATCAACAAGGTGCCGTCGTGAGCGTCCCCGCGCCCGGCCAGAAGTGGGAGGTTTGCACGGAAACACGCAAGGAGCTTCGCATTCTGCACCTGGAGGATAGCTCCACCGATGCGGAGCTGGTCAAACGCCAGTTGCGCGAAGCCGGGCCGCGATGGATCGTCCGGCGCGCAGCGACGCGGGAAGCTTTTGTGAGCGAACTCGAAGAGTTTCATCCCGACGTGGTCCTGGCCGACTATTCGCTCCCGGACTTTGACGGCCTGTCCGCGATCCGGCAGGTCCGTCAAAAGGATCCGGACCTGCCGGTGATCGTGGTTACCGGCGTTTTGGGCGATGAGGCGGCCGTAACCCTGATTCGGGCCGGGGCAAACGATTACCTTCTCAAGGACCGGCTGGCGGGGCTGCCGCTGGCGGTGGAGCGCGCGGTGCAGCAGGCCGAGCAATCCCGGGCCCGCAAGCGCGCCGAAGCGGAGCTTCAGGATCTGAACGCGGAGCTGGAGGAGCGCATCGCCACGCGGACCGCGGAGCTGGAGCAGCTTCGGGCGTACGACGCGGAGGTGGGCCTGCGCATCCAAAGGTCGCTCCTGTTCTCCGCTCCCCCCACGGTTTCCGGGCTGCAAATCGCGGCGCTCACGGCTCCGTCCCAGAGGATCGACGGCGACTTCTACATCTTTCTTCCCTATCCGGATCACACCCTGGATTTCGCGGTGGGAGACGTCATGGGCAAGGGAATACCCGCCGCGCTGCTGGCCGCCGCGCTCAAAAGCCAGTTCCACAAAGCTCTCACTCATATGACGATGGTCTCGGAACGCGGCACGCTGCCGGATCCGCAAGATATCGTCATGCTGGCGCATGCCCAGCTCGTCAGGGAGCTGATCGAGCTGGAGAGCTTTGCGAGCTTGTGCTACGTCCGCCTGGATCTGGACCGCCAGACGGTTGCGATGGTGGATTGCGGACACACGGGCATGCTCCACTGGCACGCCGCCGCGCGGAGGTGCGAAATCCTGCACGGCAACGGTCTGCCGCTGGGCATCCGGGAAGGCGAGATTTTCGAGCCGATGAGCGTGCCGTTCGCTTCTGGCGACCTGTTGCTGTTTTTTTCCGACGGGATCACGGAGGCTCGCGACAAAGCCGGAGAATTTTTCGGCGCGGAGCGGCTCATGCAACATGTACAATCCAACTCCGCTCTCGAGCCGGGCTTGCTGGTGGAATCGATTCACCAGGCCGTCATGGCATTCACCAACACGGCGCGGCTTCCGGACGATCTGACCAGCGTCTGTCTCCGCATTGGACAGCCGCAGGCCAGGGAGCGGGACGCGGTCAATGTCCGCAGCGACCTGCGGGAATTGCGCGCCGTGCGCGAATTCGTGCGCCAGTTTTGCGCCGCACGGCTCACCAGCGAGCCCACCATGGAATTTGTCGACTCCCTGGAACTGGCGGTCAATGAGGGGGCCAGCAACATCATGCGGCACGCTTATCTGGGCCGTCCCAATCAGTGGATTCGCTTGGAAGCCGAGGCTGGGCCGGATTCCGTGGCCGTGCATCTGAAGCACCTGGGCCGCTCGTTCGTTCCGCCCGAGTCGCCCAAAGTGCCGGACGGGACCTGGGACGTCGGATTCGGAACCTACATCATGGCCCGGAGCGTGGACCAGGTGCGCTATCACCGAGATGATCTGGGCCGCAATTGCGTTTCCCTGGTGAAGTTCCTCAAAAGCCGAAAGGAAGTGGACTCCAATGGAATTGCCGATCGATAAAACCGGCGACGTGGCCGCGGTCACGGTGCCTGTGGATGAACTGGACGCAAGCAACGCCCCTGAGCTCAAGCGCGACATCGTGCCGGTGCTGCAAGCGAACACGAAAGTGGTGCTGGACCTGAGCCGGGTGCGGTTCATGGACAGCTCGGGGCTCGGCGCGATGCTCTCGTGCCTGCGGCAGCTCAACGCGAGGAAGGGCGAGCTGAAGCTGTGCGGGATGACGCGGCAGGTGCGCTCGGCGTTCGAGCTGGTAAGGCTGCACCGCATTTTCGACATCTATGCGGATCGCGCGGAAGCGGTGAGGGCGCTGCAATCGCCGCCGGCTTGTCCGTCGTGACCGGGCTCGAAGCCCCGGTTTGCTCGGCGGCTGAGCTGCAACAGGGCATCGAGCGGCACGCGAAATATTCACTCGCCAAGGTCTGGGAAGACTTGTCGCCGCATGAAATGTTCGTCGCGGTCGCGCTGGCGTGCCGCGACATCATGGTCGAGCGGATGCTCGAAACCGAAAAACGCTACCGCAGGGCCGATCTCAAGCGCGTCTACTACCTCTCGATCGAGTTCATGCCGGGGCAACTCCTGGGCAACAATCTCCTGAATCTCGGGATCCGCGAGCCGTGCCGCGAGGCGCTGCGCAATTTGGGCGCGGATCTCGACGAGATCGAGGCCCTGGAGCCCGAGCCGGCGCTCGGAAACGGCGGGCTCGGACGCCTGGCGGCCTGCCTTCTGGATTCGATGGCGACGCTTGGGATCGCGGGCTGCGGCTACGGAATCAACTATGAGTACGGATTGTTCAAGCAGGAAATCGACGACGGCTACCAGCGGGAACGGCCGGAGAACTGGCTAAGAGAGGGGAGTCCCTGGCAGATCCCACGCCTCACAAAGGCTTGTGTCGTGCCGATACAGGGCCGCGTAGAGCACAGCCTCGATCGCAGCGGCGGCTACAACCCGATGTGGCTGGACTGGAAGACTCTGGTCGGCGTGCCGTACGATATGCCGATCGCGGGATTCGGCGGCCGCACGGTCAATTTTCTGCGCCTGTATTCAGCGCGCGCCTCGCGCGAGTTCGATATGCGGATCTTCAACGCCGGCGATTACGTCAAGGCCGTCGAACAGAAGATCGCGTCCGAAACGATCTCAAAGCTGCTTTACCCGCCCGGAGTTCCCGGCGCGGGGCAGGAACTGCGTCTGGCACAGGAGTACTTTCTGGTCGCCTGCGCGCTGCGCGATATCCTCCGGCGTTTCGAACAGCAGCATTCCGATTGCCGGCAACTCGCGCGCTACGCAGCCATTCAACTGAACGATACGCATCCGGCGCTGGCCGTCGCGGAGCTGATGCGGATTCTGATCGACGAAAAAAACCTGGAATGGGACGAGGCCTGGGAAGTGACCCGGGCGGCGATCGCCTACACCAATCACACGCTGCTGCCCGAAGCGCTCGAGAAATGGCCCATGCCGATGCTGGAAGCCATGGTCCCGCGCCATCTTCAGATCATCTTGGAGATCAACCGGCGGTTCTTGGAACAAGTCTCTTCCCAGTGGCCGGGCGATCCGGAACGCCTGGCGCGCATGTCGCTCATCGGGGAATCGGAACCGAAGCAGGTGCGAATGACCTACCTGGCGATGCTCGGCAGCCACACCATCAACGGAGTCTCCTTGCTGCACACCGAGGCAGTGAAAACTTCGCTAGCGCCGGATTACTTCCAGCTCTGGCCGGAAC
>JBAIXM010000200.1:0-31480 GCA_037916615.1 Bryobacterales bacterium | reverse complement strand
ACGGCGTGCAGGATGCATTTGCGTACGCCTTCCAGGTTGCGGTCGGCGCGGCCCAGATGGTCCAGGACGCACGGCACGGAGTACTGGATGTTTTTGTTCTCGCAGCCGCCGCCTTTGAGGATCAGCTTGACCTCGATCTCATCCTGCTCCCATTGCTCGAAATGAATGACAGGCGTTTCTTCGCCGAGATTGTCGCCGCTGTTCTTGCCGGTGATGGAATCGACCGAATTGGGCCGCAGCTTGCCGCGCTTGGTCGCTTCGGCCACGGCCGCGCGGATCGCTTTCTTGATCGCGATCTGGCTCACGCCTACCGGAGTGTGCACGTCGAAGGTCGGCATCCCGGTGTCCTGGCAAATCGGGCCCTCGGCATCGGCGGCCATATCGATGTTGGTCGCGATAATCCCGAGCGCCTGCGAAGCCTGCGTCCCGGAGCTCTCCTGCGCGATGGCTCCGCCCACCGCTTGCCGCACATCCGGCGGCAGATTCGTGGCCGTCTGCGTAATCAGCTCGATGAGGCTTTCCTGAAGGAATTGCATGAGAATGGTCCGAATCCTGATTTTAGCGAATCGGGAATCGGAGTTCGGCAAATTCCAGACTCACTCGACCATGCTGACGGGTGTGCCCTTCATCACCATTCCGGCGAGCTCCATCGCGTCCCAGTTGGTCAGGCGGATGCAGCCGTGCGACTCGGTGTGGCCGATGTTCGCCGGTCCCGGTGTTCCGTGGATACCGTAGTGTTCCTTGGAGAGATCGATCCACACCACGCCGACAGGATTTCGCGGTCCGGGTGCGATGGTGGTTTTCGAATCCGTTGCTTTGGCGTCCCAGAACAATTTGGGGTTGTAGTGGAATTTCGGGTTTTTGTACACCGCGGTCACTCTCCACTCGCCGATCGGCAGCGGATCGTGCTCGCTTCCGGTGGTGCACGGGTACTGCGCCAGCAGCTTGCCGGTATCGTCGAACACTTGAACCATCGAATCGTGCTTGGATACGATGACGCGCGCCGCCATGCCTTGGAACGGCTCGCGGACCTTCGGAACGGTGATTGTTTCTCCCGGCTTGCGGAAGGTACCGCGCGGATTGAGTTTCTGCAAGAGGGCAGGGTTGATATGGAATTTTTCAGCGATTCCTTCGAGCGGCGAGGGATAACCGAGATACTTCAGCCTGGCCTTGGCCATCATGGCGGCGGGAACTTTGACGAAGGGTCCTTTGAAATCGTCCTCGGTGGTCGTGTAGGAGACCAGCGCGGGATTCGTGTCCATGTTGAGGACATTCCACACGCTTTCATCCACGGTTGGATCCGCCGGAAGTCCGTGCGTGGCGCGGACGCCCAGGACTGCGTGAAGCATGTTGTTGCCGAAATGCCCGTCGATCTCGCCGACCGAAAGACCGGCGCGATCGAGCAGGATCTGCGCCCGGAGCACGGCGGACCCGGCGTCATCCTGATGGAGGACCTCGTTCGTCGATCCGTCGTTTACGACTTTTGGATCGAAACTGGGGGCCTTGGTGTTCGCGAACGCGCAGCATCCGGCAAGCACCAGGACCGCGGAAATCAGCAACCGGCGAGACATACCTGTAAAGAAGAGCCCGGATGCCGCGGAATTGTTTCCCGCAGTCATGCTATCCAGAGACATGGCGAGGCGGATCTTCCTCACGGCCGAGTGGCGGAACCTGGTGGTGTTCACGTATCCGGTGTCTGCCTCAATTCTTACGCCATACTTGCCGCAGGCCTTGGAGCTCGATCTGTGGCAGGGGCAAGCACTGGTGAGCCTGGTCGGGTTTCAATTCCTGAATACGCGCGTGATCGGGTGGCCTGTCTGGTTCCACCGCGATTTTCCGGAAGTAAACCTGCGCTTCTACGTTCGCCGCGAAACGGACGAAGGAATTCGGCGGGGCGTCATCTTCATCAAAGAGATCGTGCCCAAACTGGCCGTCGCATCTTTGGCGCGAATTCTGTTCGGCGAGAATTACGTGTGTTTGCCCATGCAGCGGACCGTGAATCCCGGCCGTCAGGCGCGCTACGAATGGACCTTCGGAGGCCGGCAAAATGCGATTTCGGCGCAGTCGGTAAGCGCGCCCTCTCTGCCCCCGGCCGATTCCCTGGACAGCTTCCTCCTCGAACATCACTGGGGCTACTCATGTTTGAAGGACGGCGGATGTCTGGAGTATCGCGTCGAACGTCCGCCGTGGCGGGTTTATCCCGTGACTTCGTCCGAGGCGAATGTGGATGCGGCAGGCATCTACGGCCACGAATTCGCCGAGGCTCTCGCCCGGCCGCCGGTTTCGGTGATTTTCGCGGAAGGGTCGGAGGTGTCGGTGAGTTTTGGAACGCGAGTCTGAAACGCAGCTACTTGGCCGCTTCCGCCTTAAGCTGCTGGACCAGCGGAATGTCCGTGGCCGCGGGCGATTCGGGAAGCGTCTTGATGTAGGCCCAAATGTCCGCGAGTTGCTGATCGCTCAGAACCTTGGCGGAGTAGGACGGCATCTGATTCGTTCCCGGCGAGCGCACGTAGGCGGAGAATGCGACCGTCGCCATCTTCATCGGCACCAGCCGCTTTCCGGGGCCGTTCTGGCCCGAGAAGCCGTGGCAGGCATAGCAGCTATAGTCCACAAAGAGTTTGCTGCCGCGTTTTGCGTCGCCCTGGGGTTGCTGGGCGAACGCTGTTGTCACCAGCGCGATCGCAACCGGCAGCGGAGCGAGGAATCCGAATACAAGCTTCTTCATAAGACTCCCTTATCCGCGAGGCTGGGTCACGACGTCGATCAGCACCGGCTCGCCCTTCTTCACGCGTTCGATGCCGCGCTTGAGTGCGGGAGCTAAATCCTTGGGATCCGTGATCGGGCCCTCGGCGTATAGGCCATAGCCTTTGGCGATCGACGCGTAGTTGATATCGGGATCCCAGAGCTTGGTGCCGATATGCGCGCGCTCGGCCCCGCGATTATGGACGCTGGCCATCTGTTCGACGAACATCACTTCCTGGTGATAGCCGCGGTTGTTGTGCATGATGCTCAATAACGGAATACGGTGATGCGCCGCCGTCCAGAAGACGCCCGGAGAGTAGTTGAAATCGCCGTCGGTCTGGATATTGATCGAGAGGCGTCCGTACTTCTTGTTGGCGAGAGCGGCGCCAACCGATGCGGGAGCGCCATAGCCCATGCCTCCGGCTCCCTGGCCTCCGATGTAGTGGTAATGCTTTTCCATGTTCCAGATCCGGTTGGGCCAGTTGCCCACGAATCCCTGCGGCGAAACGAACGACCAGTCTTCGTTCTTGACCAGCGGCCACAGCTCCGCGGCAATGCGTCCCACGCTAACGGGGCTGGCGTTCCAGCCGTACTGCAGCGCTTCGACATCGGCCTCGCGGGCCTTGCGATGCGCCTCGGCGAGCTTCGCGCCGCGATCTTTGAAAACGCGTTGGCGGTCCGCGGTGATCAGCTTCTTGCAGGCTTCGATCAGATACGGCAGCGTGGCTTCCGCATCCGCGCCGATGTCCAGATCGATATCGGCATAGTGCCCGAAATCCTGGATGTTGCTCTTGTGGGAAAGAGAAACGGAAGAAATGTGGATGACCTTGGCGTTGCGGGTCCGCGCGGTGCGCGCTTCCGTCAGGATGTCCTGGACTTCGAGCGCCAGCGTCACGTCGGGTTGATAGCCCGCCCCGCCGTTTCCGGCGAGCGGATGGCGGTTGGGGAAATTCATGCGCTCGCGATTGTTCACGGGCGATTGGAGGAGTTCCGCCAGCTCGATCAGCAGCTTGACGCTGTTGGGAGTGCGCGCGTAGCGCTCGGGAATGATCATCGGACGCTCGGCCGCGACCAGCATTTTCGCGGCTTCGTCTACCGCGTTCATATCGCCCGCCGGAGGCGCCGTGAGCACCAGTTTCGGAATCCGCGGCCGGGCGCCCTGCATAGCGTGGGATTGAATCTCGGCGCCGGCCACGATCAGCACCGGTCCCATGGGCGGAGTCATGGCGATCTTGTACGCGCGAATGGCGGACTCGGCGAATGCGCCCAGGGAATACGGCTGATCGTCCCACTTGGTGTAATCGCGGACGAGCGCGCCCAGATCCTGCGCGCTGTGATAACTCTGCACTCCCGGATTCCGCTCGGCGCCATCGGAATGATTGCCGACCACCAGATATACAGGAACACGATCGCAATAGGCGTTGTAGATCGCCATGCCCGCGTGCTGGAGTCCGATATCGCCGTGGATCAGCGCCATCATGGGCTTGCCTTCGATCTTGGCGTAGCCGTGCGCCATGGCGACGGCGTTTTCCTCGTGCGTGCAGGTGAGGAACTCCGGCATTTTGTTGTCGCCGTAGTTGATCAGAGACTCGTGAAGCGACTCGAACGTCGAGCCGGGATTGGCGGTCAGGTATTCGAGGTTGAGCGTCTTGAGAACGTCCACCATAAAATCCGAGCCGGGGTTCTCGATGACGCGAGTGTTCGCCGCGGGCCGGGCGGCTCCGGTCTCGCGGGCCACGGCCGATCCACTGGGAGCCTGGGCTTGCGCGTTTCCGCCGCGTCCGGCGGGCTCCTGGGCTTGCGCCAATGGTGGCTTGGCAGCTAATGCCGCTGTGCCCAGCGCCGCACTTTTCAGGAAACCCCGACGCCCGACGGAACCCTTCATAGATTTCGCCATTCGAATCAATCCTCCTGCATTCTGGATACTACTGTCTGTTACTTCCTGGGCGCAACCGTCTTGGATGCGACCATCACGGTGATCCGGCCGACGCTCGTGTCGCCGCTGTACAGGTTCCCCTGATCGTCCATGGCCATATAGTTTGACTCGACGAACTGACCCTCGCCGCGGCCGGGCCCGTTTCCGATAGCCCCAAGAACGTTCCCGTCCCAGTCAATTTTGAAAATTTGGCCGTCTTGGCCGGTCGCCATCCAGAGCTGGCCGTGCGGATCGACAAACAGCCCGCAGACCAGATTGCGCATCTGAATCGTCTTGACGAACTTGCCGTTCGCGTCATAGACCACGATGCGATACTCCTCGCGGTCGCCGATATAGACGTTGCCGTTGTTGGGATTGATGGCGAGCCCGTGGACCATGCTGAAGTGTCCCTGCCCGGCGTTGTTGCCGAACCATTGGCGGATGAACTTGCCGTTCTTATCCAGGTGCAGCACGCGGGCGGCGCCGCTGCGATTGGTGGGTGACTTGTCCGTGTCGTTGGGGCTCTCATTGGCATGTCCCATGCCGATGTAGACATCTCCGTTCCGCCCGAACGCCAGGGCCAGCGGCTGCCACAACAGGCGCTGCGCTTTGGCTTCGTCCCAATCGCCGCGCTGGCCCCGCACGCCGAGCGTCATCAGAAGCTTCCCTTGCGGACTCAGCTTCATCACGGTGTCGCCGTTTTCGTCGCAGATCCAGATGTTGTCGTCGGCATCGATGGCCATGCCGTGGGCTTTGTTCTGATGGCCGATCACGTCGTCGCCGATGCTCCGGACCAGTTTGTGGTCTTGATCGAACTCGAAAAGCTGCGGCTTGCCTTCCGGGTTGCGCTGGAAGGCGAACAGGTGGCCTTTCGAATTGATCGCGACGGCCGATACACCGCCGGTCAGTCCTTCGGGCAGCGAGAACGGGTACGCGTAGGTGAACCCGAGGTCGGGTTTCCGAAGCTCATGCGCGATGAGATCGCGCCCTTTTCCCCAGGCGCAAATCGGGGAACGGGAGCATGGCTCGGCGCCGCTATTGCCCGAGGCGGGCGCTTGCGAAAACGTCAGAACCGCGGAAAGACTCATGCCGAGGGCGAGGAAACATAGTTTCATTTGGCGCCCATGATACACCCGCCGCGCTTGCGGGAAAACCGTGTTTACTTTTTGCGGGGCCGCTTCGGAACGAACGCGAGAAAACGCCGCGGATTGTCCACCATGATGTGGTGCAGCACCTGGTCGCTCGCGCCGGCGGTTTTGAGCTTCGGCAGGAACACAGTCACCGTCTTCGCGTAGCCACTTGAGGCGTCGGAAGAGAACATCAGGTGATCCGCGAAACCGGCTTCGATGAGCGCCATGACCATCGGAACCTGCTGCGTGTCGTTTACGCCCTGCCGGTCGAAACCGACAAACGCGCCGCGCCGGCAGATGGCTTTGTGGACATAGACGTTCGTGTCCACCAGGTTTCCCAGATGTCCGATGATGACGCGCTCGGGCTTGACGCCCGCGTCCTCCAAAATATCGAGTTGCTCGAGCGCCGATTTCCCGGGGATTCCCGTGTGCGTGAAGATCGGAAGGTTGGTCGCGACGTGCGCCCGGCCGACAGCGCGGAAAACCTTGCGCTCATCGGCGGTGATTTCGTCCCATGACCCGATTTCCCCGAACACGCCGAGCGTGTCGTCGTCGGCCTGCTTGATGAGCGCCTTGACGATTTGCTCTTCGCTCATCGTGGAGATTTCCTTGGGATAAAACGGCTGCGAATAGAAGCCGCCGCCGGCCACGATCGGCACTCCGGACTTCATCGAAACCTGGCGAAGGAAGTTGATGTCGCGGCCCATGTCGGGATGCCCGCCGTCGACAATGCAGGCGAGATTTCCTTCGTTCTTAGCTTTGGCCACCTCCGCCGTCATGAGATCGACGTTGTGCTGGATGTCGGGTGGCGGAGGACCCTTGGGGGCGCCTCCTCCGCGCGGAGGCGCCGGCGGTAGTCCGTTGGCTGCGCGCGCCGCGGCCGTAGCGGCGGTGAATTTCGCATTGAAATCCGGCGCGAGCTGCATGTGCTCGTGAAACAACGTCGCGCCGCCCGCGAGTTCCTCCGGCGCGTAGTCTTTGAGCAGCGTTCGAATAATCGCGCCTTTTGGAAAATTCGGCTCTTGCGCGGACGCCGTCTTCGAAAACACAGCGGCTGCGGTGGTGAATCCAAAGATTTCGAGGGTCCGGCGGCGGGTCAACTGGGACATGGTGGGTCTATTGTAAACGCTCCAGAGCTCTCCGGAGTAACATAATTGGTAGTCCGATGGTGGGAGCCATCTATTGCCGCGGTCTATTTGTCATTGCGGCCGCCGTGGCGGCAATCGAGGCACAGGATGCTTCGCTTCTTCGCGTCAATACCCGCCTGGTGGAAGTCGATGTCGTGGTGCATCGCAACGGCGCAGCGGTTACGGACCTAAACCAGGACGATTTCACGGTCCTCGATAACGGCAAACCGCAGAAAATCGCCGCCTTTGGGATAAGTTCTTCCAAAAGCTCTCCGGTGCGCGAGATTTCGCTACCTCTGGGAACAGTCTCGAACCGCGTCAGCATACGCGGCGATGTGCCCGCGGGCGCTACGGTCATACTCTACGACACGCTCAACACGGCGGTGGGCGATCAGGGCTATGCGCGAGAGCAGCTTTTGAAATACCTCGCGACACTCAAGCCGGGCAATCACTTCGCTCTGTACACCCTGAACAAGACGCTTCAAGTAGTGCAGGATTTCACGCAGGATCCGGAGAAGCTGATCCAGGCGGCCAAGCGGTATCACATGGAATCGTCGCCGGACCAGACGGCCGACGACCTGGCCGGCGATCTTCTGTCCTCGGCCCCCGATTTGGGCGATCCGATCGCGAATGCCATGTACGCGAATTCGATCAAGGAAATGCAGGACGCCGCGCAGGTGAATCGAGCGGCGATTATCGAGAAAACGCTGGAACTGATCGCCGCGCATCTGGAAGGTCTCCCGGGGCGCAAGTCACTGGTGTGGATTTCCTCCAGCTTTCCGGCACAAACCACCGACGTTCGGTCGCACAACGGTCACGACACGATCGAACACAAGGAATTTAGCCGCGAGATCAGCGCCGCCGTGCGCGCATTGAACAACGCGAACGTTGCCATCTACCCGATTGACCCGCGCAGTGCGGCCGATCCGGCTACCGGGGGTCTGCTCGCAGCGGGTATCGACACCATGAATCTGCTTGCCGGCGGAACCGGCGGACGGGCCTTCTATGCCCTCACCGATTTGGCCAGCGCAATCAAGACCGCTGCGGAAGATAGCGAGGTGACCTACGCGCTCGGGTTTTATCCAGGCGATATCAAGCTGGACGGCAGCTACCACTCGCTCTCGGTCAAAGTGGCGCGAAAAGGCGTCGATCTGCGGTACCGGAAGGGTTACTACGCGACCGATCTGAAGCCTCCGAGCGAAAAGCAAAGTGAGAGGAGCGTACAGGAGATTTTCGCGACTCCCCTGGAAGCGACGGGTATCGGCATGGCCGCCCGCCTGGATCCGTATCCGCGCCAGGCCGGCATTTACCAGTTGACCATGTCGTTTAATCTCCAGGAACTTCATCTCGAGCGAGAGAAGAACAACTGGGTTGGGATGATCCGTCTGGCAACCTACTTCCCCGCTTCCTCCAAGCCAAATGGGACCGAGGAAACCATCAAGATCACCCTCTCGGAACGCCGGTTGCGCGAATCGCTGGCGAATGGATACACCTTCCAGACCTGGGTGATCGCCGCAAACCGCACGGGTGAGCTTCGCGTGGCAATTGAGGATCGTTCCACGGGAGCGGCGGGTTCGGTGAAGCTCCAACTGGCCTCCCTCGGGCAGAAAAATCCCAGAAACGAACAGTAACTTCCGCATATTTGCTGCAGCACTTCGGATATGGCGCAGATCCGGCGCCCATCGACATGCTTTCTTTAGCCCCCGGCCGGAACTTTTCAGGCGCAATTTCGTCTGTTTATCGACAAAAGGCTTCGTTGGCCGTCTTTCAGAAGACGGGTTTGAGGTGACACTTTGAACACGCTCTGGCAGGATCTCCTCTTCGGCTTCCGGATGCTGCTCAAGAAGCCGGGATTCACTGCGATCGCCGCTGTGTCGCTGGGATTGGGCATCGGCGCCAACGCGACCATCTTCAGCATCATCAACGCGACCCTTCTGAGCGATCTCCCGTATCCGGATGCAAATCGCCTGATGGTCGTCTGGACCGCGCCGCTGAACCGGCCAGGCGCGCGCAACAGCGTAACGGCCAGGAACTATTTGGCCTGGAGGGACCGCAGCCAGTCGTTTGAGGGGATGGGCGGGCTGTACGGTTTCCCCAGTAATCTCGGGGCGGAACGCGACGGATCGCCTGCCGAGCAGCTCGACGGCGAACATTTCACCTACTCCATGTGGGACACGCTGGGCGTGAAACCCCTTCTGGGCCGTGTTTACACCAAGGACGAAGATCAGGACGGGAATCCGGCGCCGGTCATGGTGCTGAGCTACCCGTTCTGGCAGCGCCGATTCGCCGGAGATCCCAAGGTGCTCGGACGAAAAGTGCTGCTCGATAGTCAGGAAACCACGATTATCGGAGTCATGCCGAAGGGCTTCGACTTCGCCAACAGCACCACCGATTTTTGGGCGCCCATCGGATTTACGCCCCAACAATTGAGCAGCACTGCGAGTTTTCTCCTGGTCGCGGGGCGGCTGAAGCCCGGCGTTTCGATAAAGCAAGCTCAGGCCGAAATGGCTTCTCTCGCGCAGGGACTGGTCGGCGTGTATCCGGGCAATACGAAGGACACCGGGGTGCTGGTCGAATCCATGCAGGGGGCGTTCTTTCGCGGGCTCGAGCAGCCGCTCACAGTGCTTCAGGGAGCCGTGGCGTTTGTCCTGCTGATCGCGTGCGCCAATGTTGCCGGTCTGCTGCTGGCTCGCGCGGCTTCGCGTCGGACCGAAATGGCGGTGCGATCTTCGCTCGGCGCCGGACGCGCCAGGATCGTCCGGCAACTCCTTACCGAAAGCGTCCTGCTCGCGATTTTTGGCGGAATTCTGGGGGGTGTATTCGCTTGGGGCGGATTGAAGCTGATCGTCGCCAGCCTCCCGACCGGCGCTCTGCCGGAAATCCTGCTGAGCGGGCGAGTTGTAGCGTTCACCGCTTTGGTCTCGATCGCCACCGGACTATTCTTCGGGCTCGTTCCGGCCCTGCAAACTTCAAAGATCGACCTGTCGGCTTCGCTCAAGGAATCCACGCGTGGAGGCTCCGAAGGATTGACCCGCCAGCGCTTGCGCAGCGCGCTCGTGACCGCGCAAATCGGCCTGGCTTTGGTTCTTCTGATCGGCGCCGGATTGATGATGAACAGCTTTCTGCACATCCAGAAGAACGATCTCGGCGGCGATCCCAAGGGCTTGCTGAGTTTCGGATTCCGGTTCCCGCAGAGCCAGTTGATGAAGCCCGAGGGTAAGCAATATCGCGGTGTGGGGTTGTGGGACATCAGTCCGAACGTGGCATTGACCTATGACCGGCTGTACGAACGGGTCCGGAGCCTGCCGGGCGTGATTTCTGCGGCCGGGGCCAGCCGGCCTCCGTTTGCCGGGGCCATGAGGATGCAGTTCCAGATCGTGGGACGGCCCGCGCCGGAACCAGGCACGCAAGACGCGGCCATGAATGCCGCTTACATGCCGGTGACGCCGAATTACTTCTCCACGGTGAAAATCCCCGTGCTGCAGGGCCGCGATTTTACTCCGGCCGATACCGCCGCGGCGCCCCTGGTGGTGTTGATCAACAAGACCATGGCGCAGCGCTGGTGGCCGAACCAGAGTCCGCTGGGGGAGCGCATCGTGCTGGACTTCGTGCCCGATGAACAGCCTCGCGAGATCGTGGGCGTAGTCGGGGATGTGCGGCTGAACCAGGCGCAAGCGCAGCTCCAGCCCGTCATCTACCTGCCGCACGTCCAGCAGACGCAGCGCTGGCAGGGGCCCTCATGGAATTACCGCTCGCAGATGTACTTCATCCTCCGGACCAACGGCGATCCTATGGCGCTGTCCTCCGCCGTTCAAAGCGCGGTTGCAGAAATCGACCGGAGTAAACCCGCGAGTGAAATTCGCTCCGTCGAGCAGAATTTGCGCGATCAGGTCAGCGACCGGCGCGTCTACATGCTGCTGCTCACCGTGTTCGGGGCGATTGCCGGAGTCTTGGCGGCCGTCGGAATCTATGGTGTGATGGCGTACGCAGTGACGCAGCGCACGCGCGAGATCGGCATCCGGATGGCGCTGGGCGCGACCTCGACCAGTGTGATGACGCTGGTGGTACGACAGGCCATGATTTTGGTGTTCATCGGCCTGATCCTGGGGCTGGCCGGCGCCTTCGGGCTTACGCGCCTGATCGCCAACGAACTGTATGGAGTCACTGCCACGGATCCCGCGACGTTCATCGAAGTGTCTTTGGGGCTGGTGGCGGTGGCCGTGCTCGCCAGCCTGATCCCGACGCGCCGGGCTGTTTCGGTGGACCCAACCGAGGCGTTGCGTCACGAATAGCAAGATTCGGATAGCAGCGGCCAAGACCTCAGCTTAGGCTGGAAGTATGAGCCCTACAGCCCCGACCCAGAAAATCCGAGAGGCGGCCGAGTACATTCAGGCGAACTGCGATCGCACGCTGCCGCTCATTGCCCTGAGCCGGCGAGCCGGACTGAGCGTGTTCCATTTCCAGCGGTCGTTTAAGTTGATGCTCGGTCTGACGCCGCGGCAATATCAGGAAGCGTGCCGGGTCCGCACGTTCAAACAGGAGCTTCGCCAGGGCGACAACGTGCTCGATGCGATTTTCGCCGCCGGATTTGGTTCCACCAGCCGCATTTATGAACGTATCGACAGCCGGCTCGGCATGAAACCGTCGGAGTATCGCGCGGGCGGCGCTCAAATCGCAATCACGCATGCGACGATTTCGACGAGTCTGGGGCTTCTGACGATCGCGGCAACCGATCGCGGACTCTGCTTCGTCCAGTTCGGAGACTCGGAAGAAGAATCGATCGCGGCGTTGCGGCGGGAGTTTCCCTCTGGTCAACTGGCGGCGATGACGAACCCCTGGCCCGCGCCGTTCCGCGAGTGGGTTCGCGCGATCGAAGAGTATCTGGAGGGCGCGAAGCCCAGGCTCGATCTGCCGCTCGATATCCGGGCGACGGCGTTTCAGGCGCGTGTATGGCGATATCTGCAATCCATCCCCTATGGAGCCGTCCGTTCTTATCGCGAGGTCGCCGAGGGAATCGGACAGCCGGCCGCCACTCGCGCGGTGGCATCCGCCTGCGCGCGCAATCCGGTGCCGCTGGTAATTCCGTGTCATCGCGTGATCCGGGGGACAGGCGAGCTGGGAGGATATCGCTGGGGATTGGAAAGAAAAAAGAAGCTGCTGGAGATCGAGGCGAAGCCGAAGAGCACACGAGCACGGGCCGCTTTGTAATAGAATCCAATCTACAAAACGGAGGTATTCCATGCTCCAGAGGTTGCTGCCCATCTGCCTCGCCATTTCGATCTCATCCCTGGTCTGCGCACAGCCAACCTATCGGGTCGGAACACGTCTGGTCCAATTGGACGTGGTGGTTCGGACCGACAAAGGCGATGTGCAAGGCCTGACCCGGGACGATTTTACGGTTCAAGACAAAGGGAAAACGCAGAATATAGCTGTTTTCTCCGTGACCAATAAGAATGCTCAGAACCCCGCGCTAACGCCATTGCCAGCGAACGTGGCCTCCAACCGGATGAACAACCGGGGCGAAACCTCGCGGAGCGCGACGGTGATTCTTTTCGATCGCTTGAACATTCCGAACGCTACCGACCAGGCGAATGCCCGCACGAAAGTTATCGCGCTGTTGCGTTCGCTGAAGCCCGAGGACCGGGTCGCCTTTTATTCCCTGCATGAGAACATCACCGTGGTTCAGGAATTCATGGATAGCGCGGCGCAACTGGCGGAGGCGGCCAACGGGATCAGCGCGCAGGGCGGCGGCGCGGCAGGTTCTTTGCAAGCGTCCCTGCGCGATGCGCTAAATCCGGCGCAACCGCTCGATCAGGTCGCGCGGGCGCAGATCACGGCGTCGGCTTTTCGTTCCATCGCACGCCGGTTGAGCGGCATTCCGGGGCGCAAGACGCTCCTATGGCTGACCGGTAGCGTTCCCCTCACTTTCGGAACCGGCGTATCGCGACGAACCGACGACGAGGCCGAAGTGAACAACCTTGTGCGCACTCTCAGCGACGCCAACATCACCGTTTATGCGATCGACGTTCGCGGCATCGGTTCCAGTTTTAGCCAGGGAGCCAGCGATAAGCCGGCAGAAGGCGGACTGATGCCTCGGAACGGCAGGGGCAGCGTCAGCCAGGAAGTAAGCCAGTCGGCCGATACGCTCTCCGGGAGCCAGGGAATGCAAATCATCGCCGACGAGACGGGAGGAAAAGCTTACCTTAACGTGAACGACGTATCTGTTCCGCTGCGGGAGGCGCTGGATTTCGCAGCAACCAGCTACACCCTCGGTTTCTATGTGGACGACAAGGCGCTGGATGGAAAAGTCCATGACCTGAGCGTGAAAATCGCCAAGAAGCCGGAAACCAGCGGCGCGAAGATCTACGCCAGAAAAAATTATCTGGCCTCGCCGATGCCGCAGAAGCGCGCCAATATCAATGAGGTCGCTGCGGAAATGTTGGATGCGACCCAGATCGGCGTGATGGCTGCCACGGCTCCCGATCCGTCGCGGCCCGGCATTCACGTGGCGCAGGTCCGGGTCAGCGCGGCCGATTTACAGTTTGAGCGGCGTGGGGACAAGTGGACCGCCTCCTTCGACCTGGGGCTGGCGATCGAAACCGGTGGGCGTTCGAGCGATGTGAGCGTGAAAACCATCAATCTTCCTGAATTGACGGAGGATCAGCTCAGGCAGGCCTTCACCGGCGGCTTGGATATCGACAACACGGTTCCTTCCCCGCCGCAGCCGGGAACACTTCGCGTCGTCGTTCAGGACAAAGCCAGCGGCGCGGTGGGATCCGTTCGCGTTCCGATCGCGCCGAAGTAGCTGGCGGTGCCGATGCGTACAGTGCTGCCGTGGCTCGGATGGATCGCACTCAGCAGCCTTGCGGCCGCCCAGGAGTCCTCCACATTCCGGGTCAATACAAGACTGGTTGAAGTAGACGTCGTGGTGCGGGCCGGCGGCCGCCCGGTTGCCGGACTGACGAAAAACGATTTCCGCATCCTGGATAACGGCAGGCCCCAGACGATCGCGACCTTCAATGTCCGATCGACAGCCGGTAAACGACAGAGTGGCGCGCCGCTGCCCCCGGGAACCGTTTCCAACCGCGTGACTCGCAGCGGCGAAGAGCCGGTATCCGCTACCGTCTTCCTGGTGGACCGGCTGAACACCGAAGTCTCGGATCAGGCCTATTTCGGCCAGCAGTTGATCCAGTATCTGAAGACGCTTCAGCCGGGGGAGAACGTCGCCATTTATTCGCTGCTCAAGACGTTGAGGGTCGTGCAGGACTTTACCGACGATCCAAGAAAACTCTTGCAAGCGGCCTTGCACGCCGGGGCGCAACAATCGGTGTCCCTGGCCGCTTCGGATGAATCGGCGCTGAAGACGGAAGAGCAATCGCTCCGAAACTTGGGCAATCCGAACGACCCAGCATCCGTCGCGGCGATGGCGCTCATGGCGGAAATGGCCACGAATGCGCTCACCGGCATGGAAGACTTCGAGAAAAGAAATCGCGCGCTGCTGACGTCGACGGCGCTCAAAGACATCGCGCGGCACCTTCGAGGTTTGCCGGGACGCAAGAAACTGGTGTGGATCTCGGGCGGTTTCCCGGTTGGGGCTCTCGAAGTAAACTCCCGGCATTACGACGATTTCGGCGTGGAGACGGCGCAGGCGGTGCGCTCTCTGAATAACGCCAATGTGGCGGTGTACGCGGTGGATCCGCGGGGTTTGGTGGCGCCAACCGGACTCAACACCACGGTTCAACTTCCGCCGAACACGCAAACGGGTCAGAGCATATTCGCTCAGGTCCCCAGGCCCGATCCGGCGGGACTCAACGCTCCCAACATCGCGGCCATGAATCTGCTTGCTTCAGGCACAGGCGGCCGGGCGATTTACGGCACAAACGATCTGGCTGGCGCCTTGAAGACCATCATGGAAGACGACCAACTTGTCTATTCGCTCGGATTCTACCCCACCGAACAAAAGCTGGACGGGTCCTATCACAAGCTGTCCGTCAAAGTCGCGAGAAAGAGTGCGGAGGTTCACCACCGGCAGGGATACCTCGCTTCCGATGCCAAGGTATTGACGCCCGCGCAACTGCGTGACTCGCTATCCGGCGCCGTGCAGACTCCCTTGGATTCGACGGAACTGGGTTTGCGCGCCTCGATCGCGCCGGTTGCCGGGAAAACGGGAGTGTACTATCTCATATTGACGCTGAACGTGAGCGAACTGCATTTCGAGCATCAGAAAGACCGCTGGAACGCGCTGATCGATTTTGGGACGCATTTTTCGCCAAGGCTCGACTTCCGCGGAACGTATGAAGCCATCCGCATCAGCCTTACCGAAGACCGGCTGCGCGAGAAGCTTCGGACCGGACTCGTGCTCGGCCGCGAAGTCGATGCGCATGGCGGGACCGGAGATCTGCGCATCGTAGTGCAGGACCGCGCCACCGGCTCCATCGGGTCGGTGCGTGTTCCGATTGGCGGAAACTAGCCCGCGGCGTACCTCCGTTTCAGGAAGCTGAATTCTCGGCAAAGACGCGCTTGGTGGCGTCGATTTTCAACCAGAACAGAGCCGCGATCAGGCACAGCCCGGCGGTCATCATAAACGGAACATTCCAGCCGTAATGAGCGGCGGTGTAGGTGACCACGGTGGCCGCCACCGCTCCCCCGATGTTGCCGAGCATGTTCATCACGGCCGAGACGGAGCCCGCGAAATCGCCGCCGATATCGAGCGGCACAGCCCAGGAAATGCCGACGGTCCATTCGAGCCCAAAGAACGCGACGCAATAAAACGCCACTGAAATTTTGGGGTCGTGCGCCAGCACTGCGGGAACGGTTGCCGCGGCGGAGACGAGAAATCCGGCGATCGCCACCCAGCGCCGCGCCAGGTTCACATTGCCGGTTTGGCGCAGGACGATATCGGAAAACCATCCGCCGGCCAGATCGCCAACCACACCCGCCAGCAGCGGGAAACTTGCGTAGATTCCCATCTGCGTGATCGACATTCCTTTCGCCTGCCGCAAATAGGTGGGAAACCAGTCCTGGTAGACGTTCAGATTGTAGTTGTAGAAGAAATACATCACCGACAAGATCCACAGGTTGCCGTGGGAGAGAATCTGGCTCCAGGGGACCTTGCCAAGACCCTTGCGTTTGACGCCTCCGGCGATCAGTTCGCGCTCGGCTGCATTCACGCCTTTGTGTTCCTCGGGCGTATCGCGATAGTAGGAAAACCACACGGCCGACCACACCACCCCTAACACGCCGAAAGCGTAAAACGCGGCGCGCCATCCGAAGAAGGGAAGAATCGCGAGAGTCACAATGGTGGGCGTGATGGCTCCGCCCAGACGCGATCCGGCGTGTGTGACTCCTTGGGCGAAGCCTCGTTCCGAGGGCCGCATCCAGCGCGAGAGCGATCGCGTGGCAATAGGAAACGCGCCTGCTTCGCCCAGTCCGAAGAAGACCTGGATCACGATCATCGACGCGGAGTTCCAGGCGAGCGCGGTGAACGCGGTAAACGCGCTCCACCAGCTCACAACCATGGTCAGCGCGCGCCGTGCTCCGATCGTGTCTCCCAGCCAGCCGCCGGGAACCTGGAACAAAGCGTAAGCCATCCGGAACGCGAACGTCACCCATCCCATGGCGGTGAGCGAGATCCCCAGTTCCTCCATGATGGCGGGCCGCGTCGTCGCCAGCACCTGGCGATCCATGTAAGTGATCATGTAGGCTGCTACGGTCAGACCAAGGACGACGTGGCGGACGTGCGTGGGGCGGCCGCTTATGGAATCGGGTCTGGGAGCGGTCACAGGTTGAGCCATTCTACTCCATCACGTTTTTAGTCCATCAAGCTTCGAATCAATACCGCCGGATGCTGCGCCGCAACGCCGGCCAGATCCGCGACTTGATGCCGGCAGGACGTGCCGGGAGCCGCCAGAACGTCGCCGGCCTGCATCGCCTTCGCCGCAGGAATCAGCTTGCGGCTGGCGATGGTTACCGAAACGTCGTAGTGCTGCCGCGTGTAGCCGAAGGACCCTGCCATACCGCAGCAGCCCGCATCCAGATCCACAACGGTCGCGCCCGGAATTCGGGAAAGTAGAGATTTCGACGCATCCAGCAGGCCCATCGACTTCTGATGACAATGTCCATGCAACAGCACGCGCTTGGGCCCGGATCGCAGCTTCAAATCGAGCCCAGCGGCGAATTCTTCGAACAGCATGCAGGCGCGCGCGACCTCGCGAGCTTTCTTTTGCTGATCCCCGCGCAGGAGCGAGGGAACGTCATCTTTTACAGCGGAGAGGCAGCTTGGCTCCAGAAACAGAATCTTTCCGCCGCGGCCGGAGATCGGAGCAAGACCGTCGACGATCTTGGCTGCCTGTTTGCGCGCGTCGGCGAGCAGGCCTTGCGAGATCAGCGGGCGTCCGCAGCATCCGGGGCGAACGACGTTAGCCGAGCACCCGGCCCGTTCCAGAACCTCGAGAGCGGCGATGCCGATTTCGGGGTCGTAGTGGTTTGTGAAGGTGTCGTTGAAGAGAACGATTTGCGGGGCTGAAGCCCCGCGCGGGCTGAAGCCGGCCCCACGCTGTTTGGCAAAGGTTTTTCGTCGAAAAGCGGGCAGCTTGCGGCGCGGGTCGATGCCGATGATGCCGGAAACCCGCGAAGCAACCCAGTTGGAAAACGGCGCGAAGCGGGAGCCCCAGACCGCTGCCCGAGCGACATCGCCCAAGGCCCGTGCATGCAGCGGGGTTCCGTGGCGCGACCAATAATCGGCGAGGAATTCGCTCTTGAAGCGCGCGACATCCACCCCTACCGGACACTCCGCCTTGCAGGCGCGGCACTCCAGGCACAAATCGAGCACATCGAACACGCCCCGATCGCCCAGCCCCGATTCCCCGAGCTTTCCCGTCATCGCCAGGCGCAAAACGTTTGCGCGGCCCCGCGTGACGTCTTTCTCATCGCGCGTCGCCATGTAGGACGGGCACATCGTCCCGGCGAGCTTTTTCCGGCACGCGCCCACGCCGCTGCACATTTCGACCGCGCCGCCGAATCCGCCGAATTCCGAGTAGTCGAACCACGTTTTTGGATTCGGCGTCTTGTATCCGGCTCCGAACCGGAGGTTGGACGTCAGCGCCGGCGAATCGACAATCTTGCCCGGATTGAAGATCCCGTGCGGATCGAATGTGTGCTTGATCTCGCGAAAAGCTTCGTACAACGTCTCGCCGAACATCTGGCGCATGAACGGTCCGCGCACCAGTCCGTCGCCGTGCTCTCCGGAAAGCGCGCCGCCGAATTCGAGCACCAGATTCGCCACGGCTTTGGCCAGGCTTTCGAACTTCGCGACGCCCTCTTCGGTTTTCATGTTGACCACCGGGCGCACGTGCAGGCACCCCACCGATGCGTGCGCGTAAACCCCGGCGGTGGTGCCGTGATCGCGGATAATTTCGAGGAACCGGCCGATATAATCGCTCAACTTCTCGGGCGCGACCGCGGTGTCTTCGACGAAGGAGATCGACTTGGCGTCCTCCTTCATCGCCATGGAAAGCCCCAGCGCGGCCTCGCGCAAACTCCAGATGCGCGCCTGAGCCCCTGGGTCGGTCTCGTGGTGATATCGGTACCCGAGATTCCGCCCGCGCAGATCCTGTTCGAGCGCGGCGAGCCTCGGGGGCAGGTCGTCTTTCTTGTCGCCGTAAAACTCGACGCACAGCGTCGCCGCAGGATCGCCTTGGATAAACGTCTTGCGGATGCGATCCAGGTTCTCGTTCTGGCGCGTGTTGTCCAGGATGGATTTATCCATCACTTCGACCGCGGACGGTTTATGTCGCACGATCACCGGAGCGGCTGCCAAAGCTTCCAGGAGGTCGGCGAACTCGATCACCATCACGGCCCTTGCTTTGGGCAAGGGGACCAGACGGAGTTTGGCTTCGAGCACCACGCCCAGCGTTCCCTCGGAGCCGACCATCAGCTTTGCAAGATTCACCGTTGGTGAATCTAGGAACTCATTGAGGTTGTAACCGCCCACGCGGCGCAGGACCTTCGGATAGCGACGGTCGATTTCGGCCGCATGCTGGCGGGCCAGTCGCAGAACCGCTTCGTAGCTACGAGCTTCCAGGGACTCGCCCGTAGGAACCTCGGCGCGCGCAATCTCGCGGAATTCGGCGATGCTGCCGTCCGACAAAACCACCGTCTGGGCCAGCACGTGATCGATGGTTTTTCCGTAGAGCACACTGCGTGCGCCAGCCGAATTGTTGGCCATCATGCCGCCGATGGTGGCGCGGCTGGCCGTGGAAATATCGGGCGCGAACCGCAGCCCCAAAGGCGCCAGTTGCGCGTTCAGCTCATCGAGAACCACCCCCGGTTCCACGCGAGCCCAGCGCTCCTCTGCGTTCACCTCCAGGACGCGGTTGAAGTACTTCGACGTATCGACCTGGAGCCCTTCGCCGATCGCCTGCCCGGCCTGCGACGTTCCCCCGCCGCGCATCGTAATGGGGCATCGCAAGCGGGCGCAGATCTGGACAATGCGGATCACGTCTTCGCGATTTTTGGGGATCGCGACGCCCAGCGGACGGATCTGGTAAACGCTGGCGTCGGTGGAATAGAGGGCACGTGTGATCGTGTCGAAGCGCACTTCGCCCTGGATTTGCCGTTCTAGTTCGGTTTTCAGAGTAGCCGCGTCGACAGCCGGCTCCGAAGGGACCTCCACCTGCACAAGTTTCAACGAACCGAGAATAGCATTTTGCATAATGGGCTGGTGCTTACGAAGCAGCAACTGCCGACCCCCGCGCTTCTTCTGGATCTGGACAAGTTCGAGGCGAACCTGGCCCGCATGGCGGCGCGGATCAAGCGATCGGGCAAGGCGCTGCGGCCGCACGCGAAGGCTCACAAGTGCGTGGAAATCGCCAGGCGCCAGATCGCTGCGGGCGCGATCGGCGTCTGCGTCGCCACGGTTTCGGAAGCCGAACAGATGGCCTCGGCCGGAATCCAAGGCTTGCTGCTGACCTCGCCTCTGGCCGATCCGCTGAAAATGGGGCGCATCGTCCGGACCGGCGCGATGGTCGTGGTCGATCATCTCCAGCAGGTCGCCTGGTACAGCCAGGCCGCGGCGGATGCGGGCCGCAAGGTCGATGTGCTGGTGGATCTGGATGTCGGCGATCATCGTACGGGGGCCGCGACGCCCCAGGACGCGGTCGAAATCGCCGAGGCGGTGGATCAGGCTGCGAATCTCGAACTGCGCGGGCTCCAGGCGTATTCGGTGCTGGGATCCCATGCCGGCGGGCTCGATGAGCGCAAGCGCGTCTCCGCGGAAGCCTTCGGGATTGCTTCCCGCGCGATCGGCATCCTGCTGCGGCGCGGCCTTTCGATCGAGATCGTCTCAGGCGGCAGCACCGGGACCTGGGAAATCGACACATCTGTGGCCGATCTCACTGAGTTACAGGCCGGATCGTACGTGTTCATGGACCTCGCCTACCGGCGCGAGGGCCTGGATTTCGAGCATGCGCTGACGGTTCTGGCGACAGTGGTAAGCGCCAATCACGACGGGTTCGTGACGGTCGACGCGGGATTCAAGGCGTTCGCGACCGATCGCGGATACGGTCCCGAGGCTTTGAAAGTAACCGCATCGAAGTACCGCTGGGGCGGCGACGAGTTCGGCTACCTCGATGGTCCGGACGCAGTTCCGAAGCTGGGCAGCCGGGTCGAATTCATTCCGCCGCACTGCGATCCTACGGTGAATCTCTACGATTCCATCTACGCCTGCCGCGGCGAACGAATCGAAGCCGTCTGGCCCCTGAAGAAATAAGATCGGATATACTGCAAAACTAGGAAACCAGGGAGGAATTATGACCATTGCGCGTCGCCGGATTCTCGCACTCGCGATCCCCTTGCTCGTTCCGGTTGCATTCGCTCAAGCTCAAGAGCACTGGGTGGCAACCTGGGCGGCATCCCCGATCGCCACGAATATTCCAGCCGCTCCGGCAAAACCGGTTGCGGCGGGCGCGCCGGCCGCTGCGCCTGCCAAGCCCGGCCCCGCTCCGCTGCGCAGCTTCAATAACCAGACCATTCGCATGGTGGTGAACACCAGCATCGGCGGCCGCACGGCGCGTGTGGAACTGTCGAATACTTTCGGAACGAATCCGCTGAGGATCGGCGCTGCGCACATCGCGCTGCGCGATCATGATTCGGCGATCGTGCCTGCTTCCGACCGCAAGCTGACCTTCAGCGGACTGGCCACGGCCGTGATTCCTCCTGGCGCGGCCATGATCAGCGATCCGGTGGATCTGGCGATTCCGGCTGTAGGCGATCTGGTGATCAGCGTCTACGTGCCGGGCGAAACCGGGCCGCCGACCCAGCACGCCACGGGATTGCACACCACCTACATTTCCTCCGAGGGCGATTTTTCGGGTGCGGCCGACTTTACTGCGGCGAGGACCACGAATTCCTGGTACTACCTTTCCGGCGTCCATGTTCTGGCGCCTGCCGACACCGGCCTGATCGTCGCTTTCGGAGACTCCATCACCGATGGTGCAACCTCCACCAATGACGCCGACGCCTCCTGGCCGAGCATGCTCGCCAAACGCCTGTACAACGCCGGCGTGACGAACCTGGCTGTGGTCAACGAAGGCATCTCGGGCAACCGCGTGCTGGCCGATGGCGCCGGCGTCAGTGTGCTCGCCCGCTTCGACCGCGATGTGCTCGCGCAGCCGGGCATCAAGTACCTGGTGTTTATGGAAGCGATCAATGACATCGGCGGCGCTTCGCGGGCCGGTGCAACGCCCGTGACCGCTGAAGAGATCATCGCCATCTACAAACAGATGATCGCCCGGGCGCACATGCGCGGGATCAAGGCGATCGGCGCAACGCTGTCGCCCTATGAGGGCGCAGCCTACTATAGCGATCCGGGCGAGGTCATCCGGACGGCCGTGAACGATTGGATCCGCACCACCGGCATGCTCGATGGAATGGTCGATTTCGACCTCGCGACCCGCGACCCGGAGCACCCAAGGAAATTTCGCCCGGGTTTCAACATCCGCGATAACCTGCATCCCAATGACGCCGGCTATAAGGCCATGGCGGAGGCGATCGATTTGTCGCTGTTCGGCGTGAAAGCGCGCTGATCTACACCGATTCGGTCCCGGGCGTAAGCCCGGGCGCGCCTAGCTCGTTTTTCCAGCCGAGCGCCGAAAGTTGGGCCTCCAGATACGCCAAGCCCTCGGAAAGCGTCTTACGATATCGTTCATCCCCGCAATTTTCCAGCTCGCGCTTCACGCGCGTGCGCTGGAGCAGGAGACTGTCGCGCTTTCGTACGATTTCGAGTTCTTCCGGGGTCAGACGGGCCTTGGATTCCCCATGGCGGGTCCGAGCAGCTTCGATCTGCTCCTCAACTGACTTGCTTTCCCAGCCTCGGGCCACGTTCCCAGTGTACCCCCAGTCTGATAGCATGGCCGGAGTGTAAGGCCCCAACGAACGTCAGTCCTGGAGGATTCCCATGGCTCGGTTCGCTCGCTTCCTTTTCGTGCTGATTTTTGCCGGATTCTGGATTTATCCCGCATCCGGTCAAAGCAAAATCCCGCCAATTAAATTCACGGATACGCGCCTGAACAACGGCTTGCGAGTGATCGTCGCCGAGGATCACTACGCCCCGGTTTTCGCCATCGCGGTCAGCTATGAAGTCGGATCGAAGGACGAGCGCCAGGGACGAACCGGGTTCGCCCATTTGTTCGAGCACATGATGTTCAAGGGTTCGGAGAACGTCGGCGCCGGGGAGCATTTTTTCCTGATTTTCAACTACGGCGGCAACATGAACGGTACCACCAGCAGCGATCGGACGCTGTACTACGAAGTGCTGCCGAAAAATCAGCTCGATCTGGGTTTATTTCTCGAGTCGGACCGCATGCGGTCGCTCGCTGTGACCAAGGAGAATCTGGATAACCAGCGGCAAGCCGTTCAGGAGGAGCGCCGCCAGGGTCTCGACAACCAGCCGTACGGGAAATCCGGAGAGCGGTTCAACGAAATGGCGTTCGACAATTTCGCGTATAAACACTCCGTCATCGGCTCGATGGAAGACTTGAACGCGGCTTCGGTTCAGGATGTCCAGGATTTCTTCCGTACCTACTATGCTCCGAACAACGCCGTGATCGCCTTGGTCGGAGACCTGAACACCAAAGAGGTGATCGCCAAGATGGAAAAATACTTCGGCGATATCCCGCGTCAGCCCCCGCCCAAGCACGTGGATCTCGCCGAGCCGCCCATGAACGGCGAACGCCGCGAAAGCATGGATGATAGGCTCGCCCGCCTGGCACGTTTCCAGATCGGCTACAAGATTCCTCCGGCGACCAGTCCGGACTCACCTGCGCTTTCCGCCCTCGGCACGATTTTCGGAGGCGGGGAGAGTTCGCGGCTATATCAGAAACTCGTGAAGGAGCAGGAGGTGTGCTCGACGATCGGTTCCGGCAGCGGCGCCCGCATGGGACCGGGCCTGTTCCAGATCATCTGCACGCTGCGGCCGGGCAAGACTCCGGAGCAAGCCGACGCTCTGATCACCGAGGAGATCGCCAGGCTTCAGGCCGCTCCGGTAACGGATAAGGAGATCAAGCGCGTCCGAACCGGTGCGCGCCGTGGCGCCGTGGCGCTCCGCGAAAGCGCGTTGAGCCGGGCGGTTTCGCTCGCCGATAGCGCGGCGATGTACGACGATCCTAACCGGATCAACACCAATACCGAGAAGTTGGCAGCGGTGACTCCGGCCGACATCCGGCGCGTGGCCAAAGCGTATTTGCGCCCCGATAATCGCGTGGTGATGACCACGATCCCGGCGGCTGCTCCACCATCGCCTGCTGGAGCGAAGCCGCGCGGCCAATAAGAGGAGGACTTATGCGACGCAACCTATTTCTGCTTCCGCTGTTCCCGATCGCGCTGGCATTCGCCCAGGACGCGCCTCCTACGCAGCAGGCCACGGATTTCAAAGGTGTGGTTCTCAAGAATCGAGCGCCCGTCTCGAATGAAATCCTCAAGGTCAAGTTCCCCAAACCCGGCGAGAGCAAGCTGAAGAACGGCGTCGAACTGCTGGTGTTGGAAGACCACCGCTCCCCGACCATTCAGGTGACCATCGATATGCCGGCTTCGAACCTGAACGATCCGGCCGACCTGGCCGGCATCGGCAACGCAACCGCCGCGATGCTCCGCCTGGGCACCAAGACCAGGAATGCACGGAAAATCGCGGAGACGATCGCGGAACTCGGCGCAGGAATCGGGTTCGGTATCGGCGATCGCAACGCCACCGTGAACTTCTCCGCGTTGACCGAAAATCTCGATCCCGTGATCGACCTGGTCAGCGACATGCTGTTCAACCCCACTTTCCAGCAGGACGAACTCGACAAATGGAAGAACCAGCAGTTGAGCCAGCTCACGCAGATTCGGACGAACCCCGGGTTCCTTGCCACGGAGCGTTTCCAGGCGGTTCTTTATCCCGGCGACAACCGCTCGATTGTGCTCCCCTCGGCGGAGGCGATTCGGAAGATCACCCGCGAGCAGATCATCGCCTATTTCAGCAGGAATTTTAGGCCCGATGGCGGCCGTGTTGCTGTTGTCGGCGATATCAATACACGCCAGATCACTGCGAAGCTCGAAAAAATCTACGCGAACTGGAAGGGATCCGCGCCCAGGCCGCCGGATCTCCCGATGCATGGGCCCATTGCCGAGAAGAAAATTTTCCTGATCGACCGGCCCAACTCGGTGCAGACCACGATCTACGCCGGCAATCATGCGATCGATCGCGTGAGCCCCGACTACATTGCTGTTCAAGTGATGAACCGCATTCTCGGCTCCGGCCCCGCTTCGCGGCTGTTCCGCAATATCCGGGAAGACAAGGGCTACACCTACGGCATCAGCAGCGGGTTTTCCGCAAGCCATTACTACAATCACTTTGTCACCTCGACCAACGTTCGCACCGAAGTGACGGGCCCGGCGCTGGAAGAATTGCTCAAGGAATTCCGCAATATTCGCGACCGCGCGGTTCCGGCTGAGGAACTGGAGAACGCGAAACGCGCGTTAGTGGCGAACTTCGCGCTGAGCACGGAGAGTCCAGCCGCGGCTCTTCGCAACGCGGTCACGATCAAGGAGTACGGGTTCCCGGCCGATTACTGGGACACCTATCCCGAGAAGATCGCAGCGGTGACCGCGGGTGACGTCCAGCGCGTCGCACAGAAGTACATCCCGGTCGATAACATCCAGATCGTTGCCGTGGGCGATGCTTCGAAGATCCGGGACGTGCTCGCTAAATTTGGTCCGGTTGAAGACTGGGACGCCGACGGACACCCCGTCAGTAAGTGACGCAAACCCAGACAGGCGACAAGATCGCCTGTCGTACTCTCATTTGCCCTTACCCTTGCTCTCCAGTTCCGCGGCCTTCTTCATGTGGCCGGGATCCGGATTGTTTTCGATGCACTCGTACTCTTCCACGTGCACGTCGATCGGAGCGCGAAGCACGCCGCCGGTCACATAGGGTCTCGCCAGCGCGCCGGGATCGTCTACAGTGGCTTCCCAGCTCAGGCTGCCGTCGTCGTTGAGCGTGTAGCGTTCCACCACGTGCATCTGCTCGGTGTGAGTGCTGCCTGTGCCCGAAATCCAGGTCTTATCGTTGAAGCCGATCGTATCGATGACCAGCGTGTCTCCATCCCACTTCGCAACGGAATCGCCCATCCAGGTCGGCGTGAGGTCGTCGGCGTGCTTCAGATCGTTCTGGATCGGAATCCGCCGCCATGCTCGGAACGATTCGTACAGGATCGCGATCACCTTGGGCGTCTGGATGATCTCCATCGGCATCGGCATGCCGATAATGCGTGGCACTCCCGGGAGATAGCAGTACAGCGTTGGGTCGTCGAGCGTGCTGTAGTTCTTGGCCTTGCGAATCGCATCGTATTCTGGTTTATAGACCAGCGGCTGCCGGTTCACCGGGTGATTGTCGATGGGAGGAAGCGGGTGCAGCGGAGGAGCGCCGTCTTCGCCGTTGATGCTGACGCCGCCGCCCTGCCAGGTACCGCTCAGATCGGGCTTGCCATCGGGCATGCGAGGAATCGGCTTATGGATCACCGGACCCGCGGGACCCTTGCCTTTCCCTTTCCCCTTGCCTTGGCCTTGGCCCGGCATCGGCATGGAGATCAGCAATGCCGCGGCGCAAACCGCCGCACTGAACGTCAGCGCACGAACAATCCTGCTTGTCATGAGAACCTCTTGGGGAAAGCTAGCGTCCGGCCGGTCCGGCGAACTTCTTGGTCCCGTCCGGGAACGTGATTTCGCGCGCGGCACCGGTATAAGTCGCATCCTTCGCCTTATAGGCGGTGATCGTCACAGTGTCGCCCTCTTTCAGGAGCGACTTCGGGAAACCGGTTCGCTTGAGCGTGTTCGGGGGATAGCCTTCGACGGACCAGGTGGTCGTTTTCCCGTTTTCCGGGACATCGATCTGGATGTAGATATGCGGGTTGGTCCATTCGACCTTGCTGATTTTTCCGGTGAGCGTGACCAACTGGTTCGAATCGTACTCGGCGGCAAACGAATGATGGGCCCAGGAGGGCGTCGCCATCAGCAGCAGTCCGGCGCAGGCCAGCGCGGTATAGAGATGTCGTTTCATGCACTTCCCCCTTCCAAGGATTGCCTGGGCGGTATCGTACCGCGCCGGGCGGATGAAGTCAAACACGCGGCTGTTTTTGGCGGGATCGCATACAATGAAGGCTTGGAAAGGCCGCGATTTACAGCCCGATGACCGCAGTCCTGGAGTTTTCAGGGGTCTCCAAGTACTTCTACCGGCATGGCGGGCGGATGCTTCTGCGCGACCGGCTCGCGCACGCGCTCCGGCCGGGGCCACGCGAACGCTTCTACGCTCTTACGGACGTTTCCTTCACCCTCGAACATGGCGCGAGCATGGCCGTGGTCGGATCGAACGGAGCCGGCAAGAGCACGCTGCTGAACATCGCCACCAGCCTCTGCGAACCCAGCGACGGCCGCGTGAGCATCGGCGGCCGCGTGGAAGCACTGCTCGAACTCGGTTCAGGATTTCATCAAGATTTGACCGGCGCGGAGAACCTGCGCATCAAGGCGAGCCTGTTAGGGTTGACCCGGCGGCAGGTTCGCGAGCGCTTCGATCAGATCGTGGAGTTTTCGGAATTGGGCGGCTTTATTAACGAGCCCCTGCGGACCTATTCGGCCGGCATGGTCATGCGGCTGGCATTTTCGGTGGCGATCAACGTCGATCCGGATCTGCTGATCATCGACGAGGTCCTGGGCGTCGGCGACCAGAATTTTTTCCAGAAGTGCGTGGAGAAGATTATGGAATTCCGCAACGCCGGGAAATCCATCCTGTGCGTGTCGCACTCTCTGGAAACGCTGGAGCGCGTATGCGATTGCGGCCTGTGGCTTGATCACGGACGGGTCATGAAGCAAGGCAGCGTAACCGAGGTGCTGAAAGCTTACCGGAATTCCGCCACGTCCCACGCCGGCGCAACAGCCCAGACGGGCTGACCCGCGCTGCTATTTATGCTTCGCGGAAGTGCCCGCCGTTCCGATCTTGACCGAATGAGCGACCTTGGTCTTGCTGCCTTCCGGAACATCGACCACCACGCGCGCGCCGGGCTTGAGATCGGCGGTTTGGGCAGCATGATCGCCCATGGTGATCTCGGTCTTCGCGTCTAGCGTGACAGGAACGTCCCCCTTCGCGGTCTTTACGGTGAGAACGTTATTCTCCAGCTTCACCACCGTTCCGGTGACGTGATCGAATCCGCCGTGCGCGAAAAGCTGGGCGGAGCACGCCAGCAAAAGCGCGATGAGACTAGTGATGATGATGTTCAGGCGTCGGCTCATTGTTGTCTTCTCCTCGTAAAAATCGCTCTTCTTCCTCTTCTTCGCGAAGCTCATCCGCGCTCTTGGGATTCAGCTTCTCCATGGCTTTCTTCTCTTCCAGCGTAAGCTGCGGCAAATGCCGGATGAAGTGTACCAGTTTCCAGGAGTCTTCTTGGTCGTGCGCTCTTGCTTCAGGTGAGGCTCCCGTCCCCCAGCCGGGCATTCCGGTGAGGCGGATCCCGTTCTGGATGATGTAGAACAGCTCGCCGTCGCTCAGCTTCTGGGTGTCAGACAGGCGCATGTCCGGGGAGGGCGGATACAGATGCTTGCCGACCACGGTATCGCCGCTGCCGTCGTTCGCATGGCACGAAGAGCAATGATCCGCCCAATGCGCGCGAGCTTCATCGAGAACTTCGGGACTGTTCGGAATCGGATTCACCTTGGATTTCGCTTCCGCCGGCATCGCCAGATCGCGGGCCTTCCGTGCCACCCAGCGCTCCATGGGCGTGGGCTGCGCTAGGGCACTGAATCCCCGGCTCTGCCGGATTAAGGCCAAGCCGATCAACAGCGCCACAGCGCAGGTGAACAGGACCCCGAGGAAAAACCACTTCACAAGACCACCATACTACTTGCAGCGGTCGGCGAGACTGGGCTTTTCCCTATATTTGTCATGGCAATTCGCGCACGCGGTAGTCATCATGTCGGCGGCGTCCAGGATCTTGTCCTGATCTTTCGCCTGCGCCGCCCGGTACGCCGCGAGCCCTGCCTCGCGCACGCCCTGGACAAACTTTGGCCAATCGGGATTGTTGATCGGAGCGGGAAGGCCGCTGGAGCACTTGCGTCCGGGGATCGTCAGCAGGCTTGCAGCTTCGGCAATCGCCAGCCCGGCATTCTCCACGGCTTCCCACTTGCCATAGGAGCTCGCCAGCGGATTTACCGATGTGGCCGGATCCTTGGCGGGCGGCACGTCGGCCGGATTGTCGCTCTGCGCCGCGAAGATGATGTTCGAGCTCGGGTACAAGATGCCTTTCATGAGCTGCGCTAGCGTGGCTGGAGTCCGGCTCGCGGGCGCTGTTTGTTTCCCCTTTGCCGGTCCCTTGGTTTGGGCGGATGCCACCCCAGCGAGCGCAATGAACACGAGAACCATATGAATTCGCATGGAGAGTCTCCTCAAAACGTGAACTTTGCGCCGAGTTGCATCACGCGCGCCGGCGCTGCTTTCACCACCTGTCCGAACAAAGGGTTATCGAAATCGCCATTCACCGCCGACGGGCCGAAAAACTGCGCGTGGTTGAAGGTGTTGAATGTTTCCCAGCGTAGCTGCAGCGTTTTGGTTTCGGAAAACTGGAACGACTTCATGAGCGAAATGTCGAAGTTCAGCATGCCCGGCCCATGGAACGCACGGCGCGAGGCGGAGCCCGGAGTCCCCAACGCTGCTGTCGTGAACAGAGATGTGTTGAAATACTCCAGTCCGTTCCGCGGATTTCCGTTCAGGTTCAGGGCGCCAGGCGTGTAGTCCGGCAGGTCGAGCACGTGGTTGTTCACCCCGTTCGGCGAACTGCCTTGGAGCGAAGTGTCCACATCGCTCGATATCGTGACGGGGAAGCCCGAGCTGACGCGCGTGATCCCGGAGATCTGCCATCCGCGCGTGAGCGGCTTCATCCGGGTCGTGAGGCGATCGAACGGGAGTTGATAGGCGTAAGTCGCGACCAGGTTGTGCGTCAGGTCCCATGCCGAGAGCGCGCGCGTCCGCCGGTAGTTGAACGGATCGACCACATCGGAAATGCTGGAGGCCTGATCCAGCGATTTGCTGAACGTGTAGGCAAGCACGAGATCGAGGCCGTGCGCCGAGCGGCGCAGGCTGGCCTGCAACGCGTTGTAGCTGGAATTGCCGAAGCTGCCTTGGAAATCGTTATTGCTGAAACTAGGCCCAAACGGCCCGCGGGTTCCGTTGATGGTCCTGCCGTCGGCCGTGATGTAGGTGGCGTCCTCGCCTCCGGGCCCGCACGTGGCTGTTCCGGGAGCAACAGCGCTGGGCTTGCTGAGCGCCAGACACAGGGCAGGATCGCCCGGATTCGCCGAGTACACCAGAAGCAGATGGTGCGCCTGCGATCCCACGTAGCTCACACTAGCCAGCGTGTTCATGCCGATCTGCCGCTCGATGGAGAAGAAGTAGTTCTCGTTATAGGGGTAGGTGTTGCCGCGATAGGGCGTCGTCATGCCGGCCTGCGGCAGAAACGGCGAAAAATCGATACCGCGGGTTGGATTGGAAGCTGTCGTGTTCAGCGGGGGGAATTTCAATGGGAAAGGCTGCGGGTGAACGGAGCCGTCGGCGGCCGTGATGAACGGCGTAGCGAACAGCGTTCCGTTGCCGGTATAACTGAGCCCATACGGCGGCTGAGGTTCATCGATTGCGATCGTGTTGCCCTGGATCACCGTGTAGAAGAGCCCGTATCCCGCGCGGATGCTGGTTTTTCCTGGCCCGCCCATGATCTTGCCAAGCCATCCGCTAGATTTCGATGGCGAGTAGGCAAGTCCAAACCGGGGCGCGAAACGGTTGCCCTGCGGAACTAACGTATTGGGAACGCCATCGTCGGTCGGATACACCAGACCGCGGGGGGCATCCGGAAATACTTTCGATTGCTGTCCCAGACTGAACGTCGGAATCTGGTTGTATTTCTCCGACCAGTACTGCATCAGGTCCCATCGGAGCCCCATGTTCAGCGTGAGGCTGGAGGTCGCGCGCCAACTGTCCTGATAAAACGCGGCAGCGTACTTGTGTCGCCCATAATAGGTCTGCGAATCGGCTTGGTTGTAATACGTCGAAACCCCTAAAAGGAAGTCGGCGACATCCAGGCCGGTTTCGGTCCCGTAGAACGTGAACGCCCCGTTGAAGGTCGGATTTGGATTTACGTTGACCTGCTCGTAGCTCACCTGGAACCCGGTCTTCATGGTGTGGCCGCCCAACACCTTCGAGAAGTTGTCGTTTACGGCATACGTATTATTCACCTGCGTCAGATTCGTAATCGGGGTCCCGAACGTGACAGCGTTCAGGGTGATGTTCTCGATGCCTTCGATCTCGGGTGCTAAGGGCACGATGCCCGGGGTTCCCAGACCGGTCACAAAACCCTGCGACGCCAGGCTGGGGCCGACGCCGCCGACGGGCTGCCCGACCTTGTTGGCGCTACGCATAAAGCTGAGGCGCAATTCATTCACCGCCGTCGCGCCGAACGTTTTGGTTTGGGACAAATTGATCAACTGCGATCGCCCCGCGTTCAGAGCGGAGAAGCCGGGAACGTTCGCTCCACCTTGTCCGGTGGGATACGGATTGTCCAGGCTGTAGTCGTCGAGATAGTAGTACGCCGAAAGAGCCCCCCACCGGTCGCTGTTCACGTCCAGCCGGCCGCTGCCCTTGTTATCGTGGAGAATTTTTCCGAACGCCCCGGTGGAAAAGCTGGAGTCGCCGACGTTGGGAAGAGGAATGTACGGAAGTAAGTGCTGGGCCGGTGCGGACCACACCTGCCGCGGGATCGCAGCATTCGGAAAGACGCACTGCGCAACTGAAGTGCAGCCGGGGGTGTAGTATCGCTCATTGGTCGAAACCGGATAACCCAATTTATCCGAGAGCAACTTTGCCAGGTATGGTCCCGCGACCTCGCCCGTCAGTGCGGAAGACTCGTCGGCGAAGTTTCCCTCGCGGTTCGCCAGGCTGGGAACAGCGATCAGCCCTGTATCGATGCCCTGGCTCTGCCGCGTGCCCTGATAATCGC
>JBAIXM010000199.1:0-8798 GCA_037916615.1 Bryobacterales bacterium | reverse complement strand
ATTGAGCTGAGTGGCGATGGTGGACATGTAGGCGGCGGCGAAGGCCGCGACCATCAGGCCCCGGAGCGAGGCCGGCAAGTAATCGATCATCACCCGGATGTAGCCGGTCTCCGGGTCCGCCAGGCCGGGATACAGGATGAGCGAGGCCAGGGCCACCAGGATCCAGGGCCAGGGACGGATGCCGTAGTGCGCGATGTTGAACCACAGCGTGGCGAGCAGCGAATGCTTCTCGTCCTTGGCCGAGAACATCCGCTGCGCGATGTAGCCGCCGCCCCCCGGCTCGGCGCCCGGGTACCAGGTGGCCCACCAGTTGAGCGAAATGTAGACCAGAAACGTCAGCAGCGGCATCCAGGCCGAGTGCACGTCCGGCACGAAGCTCAGCACGGATCCCTGTCCGCGCGTGGCGTCGATCGCCGCGAGCTTCTGCTTCATCGCGTCCATTCCGCCCACCGCGCGCACCGCGAACACCGCCAGCGCGATCACCATACCCATCTTGACCACGAACTGGAACAGATCTGTCACCAATACGCCCCATAGCCCCGATAGCGTCGAGATGAACGAGGTCAGCGCGATCATGCCAATGACGATCGCCAGCGCCTGAAGCTTGCTGACGCCGAGGATCAGCATCAGGATGTCCACCATCGCCTTGTTGACCCAGCCCAGGATGATGCAGTTGATCGGAATGCCCAAGTACAATGCTCGGAATCCCCTCAGGAAGGCGGCAGGCCGCCCGGAATAGCGGATTTCGGCGAATTCGACATCCGTGGTCACTCCCGATCGGCGCCACAACCGTGCGTAAAAGAACACGGTCAGCATGCCGCTGGCGACGAAGCACCACCACAGCCAGTTCCCGGCGATCCCGTTGGCCGCCACCATTCCGGTGACCGCCAGTGGCGTATCGGCGGCAAATGTGGTCGCGACCATGGAAGTCCCCGCCAGCCACCAGGGGACGTTCCGCCCGGAGAGGAAGAATTCGTCCACGCTCGACTGTGCGCGTGACTTGTAATAAAAGCCGACGGCCAGGTTGAACAGGAAATAGAGGACCACTACGGCCCAGTCGACTGCGGTGAGTTGCACTTGAAGGGATTATACGATGCGCGGCTCCTGGACTTTGTTGTATGCTGCGAGAACACCTTTGGAGGGTTGCCGTGGCATCGGAGACTGAGCTGTTGCGGCTGGCCGTGGCCGCATATGAAGCAGCATCCGAGCCAGAATTGTGGCCCGTGTTCCTGAAGGGCTACACGCAGGCTGTCGCCGCGGACTTCTCTGTGATCCAGATACACAATATTGGACAGCACATTTCCACCGTGGTCAGCGCCTTCGGCCTCAGCTCGCCCATGAAGCGCGAGTACAACGAGTATTATTCAAAGCAAAATATATGGCGAGAATCGGGGCGGGCGCGGTACGCGCCGGGGATGGTGAATCTGGACCACGAAATGTGCCCGCCTGAGGTGGCGCAGAAGTCTGAGTTCTACAACGACTGCATGCTTCGCATGGGAGGCGCGTACACGTTTGGCGCGGTGTTCGCCAGCGAGGACGAAAGCCGTTTCCCGACCGTTTCGGCCCAGCGTGGCCGCTCCAAACAGCGCTTCGGCGAGACCGAACGCGAAACGGCGCAATTCCTGCTGCCGCACCTCGGCCGCGCCTGGACCGTCTACAGGCGCCTGGACATACTCGCCGCGGGCGAGTCAGTTCTGGAGACCCTTCCTCTGGGCGTCGCATTTTTAGCAGGAGATGGAACGGCAGTCTACTGCAATCGCGCCGCCGAGGAAATCTTTCGGGCGAATGATGGATTGCTCCTTCGAAGAGGCAAACTCTCCGCGGCAGATCCGATTGCCGACGTCCATCTGCGCCGGGCGGTCCGCGAAGCCCTCTCGCCGGGCGCACCGTTAGGCCCGGCAGCGGTTCAGGTTCCTCGCACGAGTCTCCGCCGCGGCTACCAGATCGCGGCCGCGCCCTTGCGCAAGCGCTTCCGGCAATTCACTGGAATGCTGGAACCTGTGGCCGTGGCTCTGATCACGGACCTGGAGAAGCAGGCGCGCGCGAATACCGATCTCCTCAGGCAAACCTACAAACTGACTCGAAAGGAAACGATGCTCGCGGCCAAACTTTTCGAGGGAAAGCCGGTTGAGCAAGCTGCCCGGGAACTCGCCATCACCTACGAGACCGCGCGGACACACCTGCGCCGTATTTTCAGCAAGACGGGAACCTCGCGGCAAGCGGAGTTGCTTCTTCTGATCGCCCGGCTGCCGATTTCCACGGGCGGAGATGGCTAAATTCATCCTGGTTCATGGCTCCTGGCAAGGCGCCTGGTGCTGGCGCGGAGTTGTGCCTCTGCTCGAAGCGCGCGGGCATGAGGCGATTGCGATCGACCTGCCCGGTCATGGCGAGGACCGCACTCCTCCCGAATCGGTGACCTTCCAACATTACGTGGATCGCACTTTAGCGGCGGTTACGGCGTCCAAGGACCCTTCGATTCTTGTCGGGCACAGCATGGGCGGAGCGATCATCCGGCAAACCGCCGGGCTCGCGCCGGATCGAATTCGGGCGCTAATTTCCGTCGCGGCGCTGCTGCCTCCGCAAGCGGCCACGATGCTGGGCTTCGTGGAAGGGCTCGACCCGGAGTATCTGGCTCAAATCGTTTGGGCGCCCGACCGCCGGACAGCGCGCCTGTCGCCCCAAGGAATCCGGGGATTTTTGCTTTCCGATTGTCCTGCCTCGGTGGCTGAATCCGTCCATTCCCTAGCGGGGCCGGAACCGGTGGCCCCTTACGAAACTCCGCTCTTTTTCAACGAGCCGACGGCGCCTCACTACTACGTCGAATGCTTGCGAGACCGGATTGTGCCGATCGCGTTGCAACGATTGATGCACGCCGGGTTTGCGAAAGATCACGTGTATTCGCTCGATTCCGGTCATGCGCCGCATCTTTCCTCGCCGGAAGACCTGGTTCGGATCCTGCATCGAATTGCGGAGATTTGCTGAAAACTACTCCAATTGGAGGACGCTCCCTGCCACTAAAAGGATTACAATACCCCGATATGATCCGGAGCACATTCGTTTTGTCGTCGGCCTTTTTTCTGAGTTTTGTGGCGCTCGCGCAGCCCACCAACTTCACCGGGAACTTTGCCATCGCGGATCAGCCCGATACCGATCGATTCATTACCGTCTTGCTCGGAACCGGCCAAGTTGGAACACTCGGCACGGCGCTCGTGCAACTCAACATCAACCAACAATTGGCCTCCGATGAACAATCCGGAACGGGTCAGGCTGCGGCGGGCCTCACTATTTTCTTCAATCGAATGGATACCATCTCCATCAACCTCGTCGGCATTCCCGACCCGACGCAACCGACGATTACGCAAACCGGCAGGATCAACACCAACAGCACTGGGGCATACCTGCTCATCACCAATCCTGCTCCGTCCGGGCCAACGGTGAATGTGACGCTCACCAGGACATCCGGTTCGCCACTGCGCTACAACCTCACCATGACCGGGAACGCTACGCTTGGAGGCCAGACGATCAGTCTGGCGATTACGAATATGGTGGTCGCGCTGACGAATACTCGCGTGAACGTGTTCGGAAGTTCCACCGGGAGCGGTACCGTGACTCCGGGTGGCGCCGCTCAGATGAGTGTCACCGTAACGCCGGCCGGAGGTCCAACATTCGGTACGGCTCACCATATCGAGGTCAGCGGCGTGATTTCCTTCAATCAAACCGATACCTTGACGTTCTTTTTCACCTTCCAGGGAGATGCGCCGGCCGTCGGAACATCCGTTGTGATCACCGGTGGGACAGGAACCTACGCCGGCGCCTACGGCACAGGGACGCTATCAAGCATTACGTTTACGGACCAGAGCCACACGACCTTGACCATAACCGGCACTTATTCCAAGGCAGGGCCCACGACGCCTGTTATTGCATCGGTTCAGACAGCATCCTTCCCGTTTAAACGTGTCGCACAAAATTCCTGGATCTTTATAACAGGCAAAAACCTGGTTCCGGCGAACACACCCGCGGGCGGCATGTACTGGAGTAACGCGCCGGAATTCGCTCAGGGCAAAATGCCGACCCAAGTCGGAACCATCAGCGTTACGATCAACGGGAAACCCGCTTACGTCTGGTGGTTCTGCAGTGCGGCTACAACGCCCGCCTGCAACCAGGACCAGATCAACGTCCTGACGCCGCTCAACGTAGACGCCGCCGGAGACCAGCAGGTCATGGTGGTGGTCAAAAATGGCTCGGACTCGAGCGCTCCTTTCCCGGTTTTCAAGACAGACGTGAACCAATCTGTCCTTCTGTTCGACACGTTGGGACACGCCGTCGCGACGCACCTGAACGGCAGCCTCCTCGGTCCTACCAGCTTGTATCCAGGCCTATCGACACCCGGAAAGGACGGAGAGACGGTGACGCTCTGGGCCACGGGCTTCGGCCTGCCAAAGGAGACTTTGGTGGAAGGATCCTCCAGCCAGAACGGCTCCCTGCCCAGTACGCCCGTCTGCTTCCTGGGCGGAACGCAGGTCCAGGTGGCGGTCGCCCTGGTCAGCCCCGGCCTGTATATTCTGAACGTCACAATTCCCAACAGTGCGGCGGCCGGCGACAATTTCTTTTATTGCACCTACAACAATAGTTTCCCGGCGCCGGTTCTGGTCGCGGTCGGTCCATAACGCGGGACTGTGCGGAATCGCGCACCCCCGGCGCGGAAGCGCCAGCCAAACGCTTCTTCACGAACCATTTAGAAATTGGCAAGCGACATGCCACGACTGAAGCGTGGCTATTCTTCAGCGGCTCGTTGTTGCGACCGTAGTCCCTGTGGCGGTCTGGGCAGCCGACGCACAGCATGGCGCGTTCGTGCTTGAGCAGCAGGGCTGCCAGCGCTGCCATGCCATTCGCGGCCAGGGCCTCGGACACGAGCCGCCGCAAACCGGCCGTGATCTGGGCGAACGCCTGGCTCCGACGTATGGTCCCCATACGCTCGCCAGCGCGCTTTGGAATCACACGCCTGCCATGTGGAACGAGTTCGCCGCGCGCGGCGTTCCGCCTGCGGACGCGACCGAATCGGACTGGCAGGACCTGTTCGCGTATCTGTACACCTTGCAGTTTTCCGAGCCTCCCGCCGAAGCGACCCGAGGCAAGCGTGTCCTCGAGGGCAAGGGCTGCACGCAGTGCCATTCGCTGTCGAAAACCCCCACGACGCGAGGGCCTTCGGTTTCAGCTTGGGCCCGCGTGGACGATCCCGTGGTGCTGGTCGCGCATTTGTGGAATCACGCGGCTACGATGAAGAATCAGTTCGCAAGATACAAGATCGCGTGGAAGACGATGACCGGACGCGATCTGCGGGACCTCACCGCCTACCTCCAGAACGTCCAAACGCTGGTTCCGGATCAGCATCTCTCGCTTCCAGCGCCGGAAGCCGGCAAGCCCCTGTTCGATAACTACTGCGGAGTTTGCCATCGCGATCTGCTTTCGCTGGCGATGAAGCTACGCAACAAGACTTGGATGGATATCGGCGCCAGCATGTGGAACCACGCGCAGCAAATGCCGGCGATCCGCACCATGCCCGGCGATATGCGCAAGATTCTGGCGTACGTCTGGCAGCTTCAGTACGAGGGCCCTCCGGGGGATGCCGTGCTCGGAGAGAGAGCCTTTTCGCAGAAAGGTTGCGCCGAGTGCCACCGCGACCTGAGAGCGCGGGGAGCGCCAGTCACGGCCTTCACCTTCGTTTCCGCAGCATGGGGCCCGGCCCGCCGGGCGCACGAGCGTATTCTGGAGCGCGGTTCCGGCTGGCCGGCTCTGTCACCGGCCGACGTGTCGAATTTTGTCGCGTACCTGAGTTCCCGGAATGGCGCTCGATAATGCAGGCCGCGTAGAATAGCGGTTTGCGCTATTTTCTGTATCCCCATATCCCGCCCTGTTCGCGCCTGCTGCTGATCGAAAGCGGATCGCGGAAAATCCTCGAGCGGCTCATTCCTTATCTGCGGGACCTGTTCGGGCAGGATATTGAGATGGATCTGGTTACCTGCTACGCAGGCGAACCCGAGGGTTTCCGGGGACGCGTTTTTAATGTCAACGACTACGGCGGGCCTTCCGGACGGCATGCGTTGTGGGCCGATCTGGCGCAACGGGAATACACCGTAGCCGGCGTCATCTGCTCCGCCGAGCCCATCATGACCAAGTGGAAGTGGTGGCTCGCAGCAAAGCTTCCCGCGAAGATTTTCATCATCAATGAAAACGGCGATTATTTCTGGTTCGATCGCGTCCACCTGCGCCAGTTGCGGCAGTTCGTCGGATACCGTCTGGGGCTGACCGGATCGGCCGCGGTGCCCGCGCTGGTCCGGCTGATTTGTTTTCCGGTGACGCTTGCCTATTTGTTGTTGTACGCTGGCACGGTACACCTGAGGAGGAGAATCCGATTGCTATGAAGGCCGTCTACGTCGAACAGAACGGCGGAATCGATGCGCTGAAATACGGCGATTTCCCCACGCCCCAGCCGGGACGGGGCGAGGTCCTGGTGAAGATCGCCTACTCTGGAGTGAACTTTATCGACACCTATCACCGCAGCGGCTTATACAAACTGCCGCTACCTGCGGTGATCGGATCGGAGGCCTCGGGGCGCGTGGAGAAGCTCGGGGAAGGCGTCACTGGATTCCAGCCCGGCGACCGCGTTGCCTACACGCTCGCGCGCGGCTCCTACGCCGAGTATCACGCCGTTCCCGCCGCTCAATTGGTCAAGATCCCGAACAACGTGGATGACGCCACGGCCGCCGCCGTCATGCTGCAAGGCTGCACTGCGCAGTACCTCACGCACTCCACGTTCACGCTTCAGAAGGGCCACACCGCCTTGGTCCACGCCGCCGCGGGCGGCACTGGCAGGCTGATCGTGCAGATGGCCCGGATCATCGGCGCGCGCGTGATCGCTACGGTGGGCTCGGAAGCCAAGGCCAAGCTGACGCTGGGTGACGGCGCCTCCGACGCAATTCTTTACAACCAGCAGGATTTCGTGGCCGAGGTCAAGCGCCTGACTGGAGGCAAGGGCGTCGAGGTAGTCTACGACGGCGTCGGTCAGGCCACGTTGCTCAAGGGTTTCGACTGCCTGAAGCCGCGCGGGATGATGGTTTCCTTCGGCCAATCCAGCGGTCCCGCAGCGCCCATCGACATTCTTCTGCTCAGCCAAAAAGGATCGCTCTACGTCACCCGGCCGACGCTGTTCACCTATATCGCCAGCCGCGAAGATCTCGAGTGGCGCACGTCCGACCTGTTCCGCTGGATCGGCGAAGGCAAGCTCAAGATCAATATCGACAAGGTCTATCCGCTGGCCGAGGCCGCTCAGGCGCAGCGCGATATCGAGGGCCGCAAGACCACCGGCAAACTGCTGCTGAAGATCGGTTGATTGCAACAGGCTTTCTCGCAAGCCCGGCTACAATAAAGCCCCGGTTACAATAGAACATCGATGCGCGTAGCTTTGGCGCAAATCAATCCCACCGTCGGCGATTTCCCCGGAAACGTGGGCCTGATGACGCGCGCCGCCCGCGAGGCGAGCGCGCGCGCCGCCGATATCGTGGTGTTTCCCGAGCTCGCGCTCACCGGTTATCCCCCGCGTGACCTGGTGGAAAAACCGAGTTTCCTCGATCGCAGCGAGCAGGAACTGGAGCGCTTTGCCCAAGGAATCACGGACCTGAACCTGGCTACCGTGTGCGGATATGTCGGCCGCTCGGAATCGAAGGTCGGGAAACGCGCGCTGAACAGCGCGGCGGTAATCGAACACGGACGCGTAGTCTTCCGCCAGCACAAGATGCTGCTGCCGACGTATGACGTGTTCGACGAAGCCCGCTATTTCCGGGCCTCGGAGCGCGAGGAACTGTGCTCGATCGCCGGGCAGCCCGTGGCGCTCACGATCTGCGAGGACGCCTGGAACGATCGCAACTACTGGAAGCATCGTCTGTATCAGCGCGATCCGGTGGAGGAGCTGTTCCGCGCGGGCGCCCAGGCCATGATCTGCATCAACGCTTCGCCGTACAACATGAACAAGCGGGAAATTCGCCGCCGCATTTACCGCTCCGCCGCGCGCCGCTACTCCAAACCCGTCGTTTACGTGAATCAGGTGGGCGGCAACGACCAGCTCGTGTTCGACGGGTCGAGTTTCGCCATGAACAGAGCCGGAGAAGTGATCGCCTCGGGCCGTTCGTTCAAGGAAGATTTGGTGCTGGTGGATCTGGAGGCGGGCGTCGGAGATCAGCACGAAGACTTCGCTGACGAATGCGAAGCGGTTTACCAGGCGCTCGTAACGGGCACCAGCGATTACATGCGCAAGTGCGGATTTAAGCGCGTCCTGATCGGGCTTTCGGGCGGCATCGACTCTTCGCTCACTGCGGCGATCGCCGTTGAGGCCGTGGGCCGCGAGAACGTGACCGGTGTGGCGATGCCCGGGCCGTATTCATCGGAGCACAGTGTCACGGACGCCCGCGCGATGGCGGCGAACCTGGGCATCCAGTTCGAGCGGATCGCGATCACGCCGGTTTACGATCAGGTCCTCGAACAGCTCAAGCCTGTGTTCGCCGGCCGGGCATCGGATACCACCGAAGAGAACATTCAGGCGCGGTTGCGCGGCCTGACCCTCATGGCGCTTTCGAACAAAACCGGCGCGATCGTGCTGACCACCGGCAACAAAAGCGAGCTGGCCGTCGGCTACTGCACGCTCTACGGCGACATGGTGGGGGGACTCGCCGTGATCTCCGACGTTCCGAAGACCATGGTGTATGCGCTGGCGCGGATCGCCAATCGACGGCTGGGAAACGCGA
>JBAIXM010000198.1:0-3766 GCA_037916615.1 Bryobacterales bacterium | reverse complement strand
CGCGGCACTTATCTTCCAGGCTTTTCCGGGTCTACCTTGTTTACACTCTTTCCATCGTTTTTGCTACAGTCTATCTTCGATATCACTACACGGTGGATATTGCCGCCGGAGCACTGGTGGCCGGTTTGTTGCTGATCTCCACACCGTTCGTATACCGCGGCATGGAGGAGCGAGTGATTGGCAGACGTTGAGATTGCACCTGTTGAGAGCCAGCGGACAGCGAAGGAGTTTCTGGAGTTCCCCTACCGCCTTTACCGCGGCGAGCCCAACTGGGTGCCTCCGCTCAAAATTGCACAGAAAGAGCTGTTTGATACCGCCCGGCACCCGTTCTACCGGGGCGCCAAGGTAGCGCGGTTCCTGGCCCGGCGCGGCAACCGCGTTACCGGCCGGGTTGCCGCCATTCTGGACGGCCGCTACAACGAATTTCAGAACGAAGCGGCGGGGCATTTCGGGTTCCTTGACATGGAGGAGGACCAGGCCACGGCCCGCGCCTTGTTGGATGCGGCGCGGCAGTGGCTTGCCAGCCAGGGCGCCACCGTCTTCCGCGGTCCTTTCAACCCTTCGACCAACTACGAATGCGGGATGCTGGTGGAGGGGTTCGACTTGCCTCCGATGGTCATGATGACCTACAACTTCCCCTACTACCCGAAGCTGATGGAGGCAGCCGGCTGGCGCAAGGCCAAGGATCTCTATGCGTATTACACAGATGCCGCGGAGGTCCGGGTCGAAAGGGCGCGGAGCGTGATCGAACGCGCCGGGGCCGAAGGGGGTGTGCGCATCCGTCCCATCCGCATGAGCACCTTCGATCAGGACGTGAACGCCGTCTGGAAGGTGTACAACTCGGCCTGGAGCCGGAATTGGGGCTTCGTGCCCATGACGGAGGAGGAGTTCCGCCTCATGGCTCGCGAGATGAAGCCTGTTCTGATACCCGAACTAGTGCTCCTTGCCGAGGCGGACAAGCGGGTGGCCGGCTTCGCTCTAGCCTTACCAGACATCAATCAGGCTATAAGACACGCCAATGGGCGGCTTTTTCCGTTCGGACTGCTCAAAATCCTGTATTATAGGCGGACGATACACAAGGTACGGGTGATCGCGCTCGGAGTAGTTCCAGAATATCGTGCCTCGGGCTTGGCTGCAGGATTGTATGCCGGCCTGATGGAAAATGGCGTGCGGATGGGCATCCAGGGGGGAGAGTTTTCCTGGGTTTTGGAGGACAATACTCTGATGAACCGGTCTGCCGTGGCACTCGGCGGGCGCCGATACAAGACGTATCGCATTTACGAATCGAATTGAGGTCCTCATGCGCACTCTCGCCAGTTCCTCCACCCGCGTGAACAGCACTTCTGGCAGTTCCGGCGACGTGTTTGAGAAATGCCGCTCTTTCACCCGTCCTCAGGAGTTCCAGGCTGCCGGGTTGTACATGTATTTCGAGGTGTTTGGGGACCGGGACGGCTGCGGCCCGGGTGAGATCCGGATGGGCGAGCGCAAGGTGCTCATGTTCGGTTCGAACGACTACCTGGACCTGATCACCCATCCCAAAGTGGTAGAGGAAGCCTCGGCAGCGTTGCGCCGGTATGGTACCGGTTGCAGCGGCTCTCGCCTGCTGAACGGCACCCTGGACTTGCACATCGAGGTGGAGAACAAGTTGGCCGCTCTGATGCGCAAACAGGCCGCCATGATGTATGGCACAGGGTTCCAGGCCAACTACTCGGCACTGTCGGCTCTAACCGAACGCGGCGAAGCTTTGATCTGCGACCACAACCTGCACGCCAGTTGCGTGGAGGGGGCGTTGCGCTCCGCGGCGCGCACGATCCGCTTTCGTCACAACGACATGGAGCATCTGGAACGGTGTCTGCAAGGGTGCGCACCCAACGAGCGCGTGCTCATCGTTTCCGAAGGCGTTTTCAGCATGGAAGGAGACCTGGCCGACCTGCGCGGCATTGTCGACCTAGCGCACCGTTACCGGGCGCGTTCCTACGTGGACGAAGCCCACAGCGTGGGAGTTCTGGGCGCCACCGGAGCGGGAGCCGCGGAACACGCCGGCGTCCTCGACCAGGTGGACGTCGTCATGGGCACGTTCAGCAAATCGCTGGCCTCGGTTGGCGGCTTCGTCGCTTCGGAGGAGCCCGTCATCAACTACCTGAAGCACACCGCCCGGCCCTTTGTCTTCTCCGCAAGCTTGCCGGCGGCTTCGGTGGCGGCCGTTGGGGCGGCCCTTGACATCATCCGTGAAGAACCCGAGCGGCGGCAGCGCCTGCTCAATTTGGCTTCCCGCTTGCGTTCCGAACTGCTTGCTCGCGGCTTCTCCGTGCTCGCAGGCGAGACCCCGATCGTGCCTGTCATCATTCCCGATGAAACCGATCTCTGTCGGCTCTGCAAGGCGTTGCTTGCCGAGGCCAGCATCTACGTGAACCCGGTGCTCCGCCCGGCGGCATCGCAGAACCTACTGCGCATTTCCTGCACGGCGGCGCACAGCGACGCACAAGTCGATCGGTTGGTGGAAGCTTTGGTCCAATTGCGGAAGCGACTGGGAATCGAGGTAATGACCCAGGCGGCGACCAGCTATTAGCGGGTTGTCTTCAGCTCACAGGCTCTATGCTTCTCCTCTCCGAAGCCGATGTACGGCGCCTGCTGCCGATCGATCAAGCGATCTCGCTCTTGCGCGAAGCCTTTGGGAAGCTGGCGCGTGGCTTGGCGGATAACCAGCCGAGGCGCCGGCTCGCGCTGCCCACCGGAGCAGTTTTGCACTACATGCCGGCCAGCGACGGCAAGTACTTCGGGATCAAGGTCTACGCCACACACCCGCGATTTGCAGCACACTTCCTGTTCCTGCTGTATCGCGCCGAAGACGCCCGGCCCCTAGCCCTGTTTGAAGCCAACCACCTGGGCCGGATTCGGACCGGGGCTGCCAGCGGTTTGGCCACCGACCTGCTCGCGCGGCCCGATGCCGCACGAGTGGGCATTATCGGAAGCGGTTTTCAGGCTCGGACCCAGCTCGAAGCCATGCTCGCGGTCCGGCAGATTCGAGAGGTTCGGATCTGGAGCAGGTCTCCGGAGAGGCGCGGGCGCTTTGCCGAGGAATGTTCCGCTACGTTCCAGATCCAAGTGGGTGCGCCAGCATCGGCCCGCGAGGCTATCGAGAGAGCAGATATCGTGGTGACCGCGACTAACGCGCGGGAGCCTGTGCTTGAGGCATCCTGGATCGCTCCCGGAGCCCATATCAATGCGATTGGGTCTAATCAACGCAGCCGCCGCGAACTGCCTTCGGAGCTTGTCCAATTGGCCAGCCTGGTCGTGGTGGATTCACTCGAACAGTCCCGAATGGAGTCAGGGGACCTGCTGATGGGGTTGCGGGATTGGGGCGGTGTGCGTGAGCTGCAGGATGTGGTCCTCAACCCCCAGACACGCGGCCCGGAAGGGGTCACGCTCTTCAAGTCGAACGGATTAGCCTTGGAGGACGTCGCTGTAGCCGGATGGATTTACGAAACGGCTGTCGCGGAAGGCGCTGGACGAGAGATACCCGTCCTTGAAAGCTACTCTTGAGCCGGCATCTGCTGCTCGGCTTCACGCCACGCGCTGATCTTCAGACGGCGGCAAACCCAGCACAAGCCATCTGGAAAGCTGGAGGCCTGTGCCCCACAGACGATGCACTTGACAGTCTTCTTCAGCTTGTCGGCGGATACTGAGCTTTTGGCCTTCTCCAGAATTTCAGCCGCGACCACCGGCTCGGCTTTCGGTTGGGGCTTACGTCTCATTATCGCCTGCG
>JBAIXM010000197.1:0-38573 GCA_037916615.1 Bryobacterales bacterium | reverse complement strand
CAGGCGCGGCGGGCGCAGATCCGCGCGAAGTCGGGCAAAGGGAAATCGGAGTACGTGCACACGCTGAACGGCAGCGGGCTGGCGGTCGGCCGGACCTGGCTGGCGATCCTCGAGAACTACCAGCAGGCCGACGGCAGCGTCATCGTTCCGGAGGCGCTGCGGCCATATATGGGTGCGGACGCGATCCGGGGCCAGAGGCCGGGGGCCAGTTAGCTTCTTCACGGTTGGCTTGCTGGTGTATTTCGTCTTAATTCTGCGCATTGCAGCGTCGTTCCGCAACACACGCGAGAAGGCACTTCGAAACTGAGGCCGACAGGAGGAGTCGATGCTCAGTTGGAAGAGACTGCTGCCGCTGGTCGCAGCCGGCGCTGTCAGTGTAGCAGCGCAGCCGGCGCTGACTACGATCCAGGATACGCTGTATCGCGCCGACGGTACGCGATTTTCTGGAACGATGTTCATCCGGTACAGCAGTTTCCTGGCGGGGGATGCGACCAACATCGCGACGGCGAATCTGACGTTGCCGATCGTGAACGGCACTCTGCGCGTGCGCCTGGTCCCCACGACCACCGCATCCGCGGGAGCGCAGTATACCGTCACGTACAACAGCCAAGGGATCGACCAGTTCACGGAGATTTGGGCGGTCCCGCCGAGCACGGTGAGTTTGCGGGTGCGCGACGTGCGAGTCTCTTCAGGAACCATCGTCGGTCCGCCGCCGATTATCACTCCGATCCAGATCACGGACGTGGTGGGGCTGTCGAGCGAGCTCTCGGTGCGGCCGATGAAGGGCGTTGGATTTGGCATCGGACGCGCGGCCGTGATCAATTCCGCCGGACAGATCGATGCAGCGGCGGGAAGCCTGGGCGACTGCGTGCGGGTGGACGGCAGTTCGGGACCATGTGGAAGCGGAGGAAGCGTCGGCGGATCGAGCTTCGCGGATGGGGAAACGCCTACTGGAGCCGTCAACGGATCGAATACGGTCTTCACCCTGACGGCTTCGCCTTCGCCGGCCAGCAGCCTGGCGCTGTATCGAAACGGCCTGCTGATGCGGCCGGGCACGGACTACCAGCTCAGCGGGAATACCGTCACGTTCTTTCTGGCATCGGTTCCTCAAACGGGAGACCTGCTGGCTGCTTATTACCGGTTCGCGAATCCGAGTGATCCATTTAGTTCGCTGGCAGCTCCGGAGGTCGTCTGCAGCGGTGCCGGATCGAGCACGTCGAGCACGACGCTGACTGAGCTTGGCAGTTGTACGATTCCGGCCGGGTTGCTGGGAACAGGAGACCGTCTGGATATCCGATTCCAATACGGGCACACGGGAACGACGACTGGATTTACCGGCGCTGTGCAGATCGGAAGCACCACCGTAGCTTCGCGATCGGGTATCGGGACGGACGGCCTGCTGACCGGGCAAGCCAGTTTCGGGATTTACGATACCGGCCAGATTTGGGATAGCCAGAGCTGGGGATCCAGTATCGCTTTCGCTGCCAGCGCTGGGAGTGCTGGCGAAAATACGGCGCAGAGCGTGAGGGTGAGCCTGAAAGGCAACATGGGGGGAACAACTTCCGATGCGCTGGTTCTACGAAACTTCACCGTAGTTCGGTACCCGGCGCAAACGAGTCCCTAAGGGAAATTGCGGAGCCGAAGGCGTAGCGAGCTGAGTACTACGCATGAATAAGGGTTTTGCCGCTATGGAGGTACGGTCAATTCATTCTTGTTCCGGCCGGGAAATTCATCCAAGATGGAACTGACGCGGCGGACATGACGACATTCAACACCCTGTATGAGTGGGCAAGAAGCTTTCGGGCGGATCAGCGCGGCCAGGACATGATCGAATATGCACTGGTTTCTGCGCTGGTAGTGGTCGCAACGATGAGCGGCCTGGCACCTTGGGTGGGTCCGACGTTGAGCGAAGTTTTCTCAAAGGTCACGTGCGTTTTGAATGCGTCCCGGTCCTCGTAGCGAATGGTTTCTGCGATAAAGCCAGCCGGCGTAAGCCAGCCATCGGCGATTCGAACGAACAGAGCCGCGCCTGACAAGCGCGGCTCATTTTTTGAATCGCGCACAACGCTGAAGCCCGCTGTGCGCGCCTCGCGCAACAACGCGGAAAGGGGAATTGGCAGGCGCGCCGCTAGCGGGCAAGCAAGACCACCGACGTTCAGGCGCGCCAGACGATTTCGCCGGCCACCACGGTCGCCACCGGGCCGCCTTTGAACGTCTTGCCGTGGAACGGGGAATTCCGGCTCTTTGAAAAGGACTTGTTCACATCGTAGGTCCATTCGCGATCGGTGGAGAAGATCGTGACGTCGGCGGGAGCGCCTTGCGCGAGCGTGCCGCGGCTAATGCCCAGGATCCGCGCGGGGCCCGTGGTGAAGAGTTCGACCAACCGGACGATTCCGATCTTACCGGAGTGCACCAACTGTTTGAGCGCCACGCCGATCGCCGTTTCCAGGCCCAAGATTCCGAAGGGGCAGCTCTCGAATTCCTGCATCTTCTCGCTGCCGGGATGGGGAGCATGATCCGTGGCGATGGCATCGATCGCGCCGCTTGTGATTCCATCCAGCACGGCCGCGACATCCGCGCAGGCGCGCAGCGGCGGCTTCATTTTGTAATTGCTGTCGTAGGGCTTGATGTCGCGATCGGCCAGGGCCAGATGATGCGGAGTAGCCTCGGCGGTCACGGCCAGGCCGCGAGCTTTGGCGAACTGCACCATCTCGACGGAATGGCGCGAGGAGATATGCGCAACATGGTACTGCGCGCCAGTGACCTCGGCCAGCAGAATATCGCGCGCCACCATAACGTCTTCGGAACAGCCGGGAATTCCGCGCAAGCCCAGGCGAACCGATTCGACGCCCTCGTGCATATCGCCCCCGGCGCTGAGATGCAAATCCTCGCAATGGTTGATGACCGGAATGCCGAGGCCGCGGGCGGATTCCATGGCGCGGCGCATCACACGCGCGTTCATCACAGGGCGGCCATCGTCGGAAATTGCGACCGCGCCGGCCTGCATCATGGAAGCGATCGCCGCAAGTTCCTCGCCGGCGCTGCCCTTGGTAATCGCGCCGATCGGGAAAACGTTCACAATGGCGTGCCGCCGTGCTTTTTCGATCATGTAGCTGGTGACGGTAGCGTTATCGTTCACCGGCTTGGTGTTGGGCATGGGGCAGACCGAAGTAAAGCCTCCCGCAGCCGCCGCGCGCGATCCACTCTCGAGTGTTTCCGCATGCTCGAAACCCGGCTCGCGCAGGTGGACGTGCATATCGATGAATCCGGGCGCGACGATCAGTCCGTTGGCATCGATGATCTCTGCGCCCGCCGCGCTTAAGCCGGGTCCGACGCCCTGGATCACGCCGTCCTCAATCCACACGTCTGCCACGGAATCGTGGCGGGAAGCCGGGTCGATCACCCGGCCGTTCTTAATGAGCAGTCGCCCCATCGGTCCTTTTGCCTGCCATGACGCGCTCCAGCACCGCCATGCGCACGGCGATTCCGTTTTCTACTTGATTCAAAATCACGGAGCGCTGCGAGTCCGCCGCTTCCGAGGAGATTTCGCGGCCGCGGTTGATCGGGCCCGGATGCATGACGATCGCATCCGGCTTGGCCAATTTCAGATGTTCCAGCCGAAGTCCATAGAATTGGAAATATTCGCTCGCGGAGAATCCGGGTTCGTGCTGGCGTTCCAACTGGACGCGCAGCATCATGATCACGTCGGCTCCGCGGATGGCCTGATTCATATCGGTGGTGAGCGAGACGCCGGGAGCGATGTGCTTCAGCGGCTCGGGCAACAGCGACGCGGGGCCGCACAGCACGATCTCGGCGCCGAATTTCGAAAGCAGGTACACGTTGGAGCGGGCGACGCGGCTATGCGCAATATCTCCGATGATCGCGACGCGCAGCGTTTCCAGCCTGGCGCCGCGATCGAGGATGGTCCGGGCATCCAGAAGCGCCTGTGTTGGGTGCTCATGCGTGCCGTCGCCGGCGTTGATGATCGGAATTCCCAGGTGCTGCTGTAAAAAATGCGGCGCGCCGGAAGCTGCGTGGCGCATGATGATCGCGTCCGGACGCATGGCGGCAAGTGTGTTGAGGGTATCGACCAGCGATTCGCCCTTGGAAACGCTGGAGGCCTGGGCCGTGATCGAAACCGCATCGGCGCCCAAGCGCTTGGCGGCAATTTCGAAGCTGGTGCGGGTGCGCGTGGAGGCCTCGAAGAACAGATTCACCACCATGCGATCGCGCAAGATGTCGTATTTACGGAAGCTCTGGCCCTGGCGCGGCTGAAAGTCGCGGGCGCGGTCCAGGATGGCCTGGATCTCTTCGCGCGAGAGCGTTTCGATTCCCAGCAGCCCTTGCGGCACGTCAGCCTGCTCTCTCCGTAAGCAGAACTTTCTCCATTCCGTCGATTTCCTGAAATTTGACCTCGACGATTTCGTTCGCGGATGTTTGGACCGCGCGGCCAATGTAACGCGCTTCGATGGGCAGTTCGCGGTGGCCGCGGTCGATGAGAACCAGCAATTGCACACGCGCGGGGCGGCCGTGATCGAACAAGGCGTCCAGAGCCGAGCGCGTGGTGCGGCCCGTGTAAAGAACGTCGTCGGTCAGGATCACATCTTTTCCTGCAACCGGGAACGGGATATCGGTCGCGCTCACAACGGGCTGGTGACCTAGAGTCGAGAGATCGTCGCGGTAGAGCTGGATGTCGAGGATCCCGACCGGGATCTTGCGTCCCTCGATGGCTTCGATTTTGCGGGCCAGGCGCTGGGCCAGCGGCACGCCGCGGCGGCGGATGCCGACCAGCACCAAATCGTCCAGATTCCTGGTTTTTTCGAGGATTTCGTGGGCCAGACGGACCAGAGTCCGGTCGATTTCGGAGGCGCTCATCAACTGGCTTTTTTCACGAGTGGGGCTCATGCTAAACGCTGACAGGGTAACACAGGTTCACGGCGTGACAGGCGGCAGAGACCGCCTGTCGTACTTCTACTTAGTTGCGGCGGAGGCGCTGGCGGATGTCCTTCGAGAGCTTTTCCACGTCCTCGAGCTTCTTCAAGGTTTTCAACGACACCAGATAGCGGTCGCCCTTCTCCAGGTCGTCCTTGATCTCCTCGGATAAACGGGCGAGCTCGCCGGCGTCACGCAAGTTCCGCTCGTAGTCCGCGCGGATGATTTCGTCGCGTTGTGATTTTCCGTTGGGCAGTTTCACGTCGGCATCCTCTTTCGTCGAGGAGTTCTGCGCAACGGCGAGGCAAACCACACACAGAAACAAGCTCAAATGCCGCATACTTATTAGTGTCACATGGCGGGAAAGCGTTATCTGGCGATGGGAATTCTGCTGGCGCTGCAGGCATCCTCCGCTCTGCCGGCCGATTTGGAGATCCGCTATTCCGCACTCGAGAGGATGATCGCGGCGCAGATGTTCACGCAGGACGGCCGCCGGTACGTGCGCGGCAACCAAGCGGCCAGGTGCCAGTACGCGTACCTCGAAACGCCCAAGCTAAACTCGGCCGGAGACCGTCTGCAAATGGCCGCGCGTTTCAGCGGCCGCTCCGCCATGGATCTGTTCAGCCGCTGCGTCGGGATAGGCGATTCGTTTGATCTGACCATCACGGCTCTTCCGGTGCCGCGCAAAGGCGGGATTGCGTTTCAAGATACGCAGATCAGCACGCCGAAGGATTCCTACTACATCCGGCGAGTCCGCTCAGCGATGATGAAGAGCTTCAACCAGGAATTCAGGATCGATATTCGCGACCAGGCGCGCCGCCTGCTCGAGCAGCCGGCGGCGGCGGGGGCAGCATTCCAGCAGGAGCTCAAGGATCTGGACCTGACCGGGATCCGCGTCACCCCGGAGGCGCTGGTCTTGGTGATCGATTTCAAGCTGGTTGTGAAGTAGCACGCGGTTTGCGCGATTATAGAATCTTCAAGCCTCCATGCAGCCAGTCAATATCGGCATTATCGGTCTCGGCAACGTCGGCCTTGGCACGCTGGACGTTCTGGCCGAGAACCAGGAACTGATCGCACAGAAGCTCGGGTTTCCGCTGCATGTAATTACGCTGTGCAGCCGGAGCGTCGCGCAGCGGCACGTGCCGGGAACATTTTCCCCGGCGCACCGCACCACCAACTGGCAAGATGTGGTGAATCATCCCGACGTTCACATCGTTGTTGAGCTGGTAGGCGGGACCGGCGTGGCCCGCGACATCATCGAAGGCGCGATGGCGCAGAAGAAGTCCGTCGTTACGGCCAACAAGGAGCTGATGGCTTTAGCCGGAGCCGAGTTGTGGGACAAAGCGATCGCCGAAGGCGTGAACATCGCCATGGAAGCGAGCGTAGCGGGGGGCATTCCGATTCACAACGTGTTGCGCGAAGGGATTTCGGCCGATCGCATCACGACGCTCTACGGGATCCTGAACGGCACCTGCAACTATATCCTGACGGCCATCGAGCAGCACGGTTCGAGCTTTGCGCAAGTGCTGGCGGAAGCTCAGCGAGCCGGATACGCCGAAGCGGATCCGTCGGCGGATATCGACGGCTACGATTCCCGGTCCAAGCTGGCGATTCTCGCGGCAATGGCGTTCGGCGAGCGCATCGTTCCATCCGATATCTATACCGAGGGCATCCGCCGGATCACGCCGGTGGATTTCGAATACGCGCACCAGTTGCACCACACCATCCGGCTGATCTGCGCGAGCCGGCAGACTCCGAACGGAGTGATCCTCTCGGTGCGCCCTTCGTTGATTCCGCAATCGACCATTCTGGCCAGCGTGCGCGGCGCGTACAACGCGGTTTGGGTGCGCGGAAAATTCGGAGCAGATACGTTCTACTACGGCCGCGGGGCCGGCCCGCATCCCACCGGCGTCGCCGTGGCGAGCGACCTGATGCGGGTGGCGCGCGAAATCCGCTACGGCGGGCCGCAGCGCGTCTCGCCTTTCGCGCATGCGCGCCTGGGCGAATACACGCCGATTTCGGTGACGCTGCTCGAATCGGCTTATTACCTGCGCTTCCGCGTGCACGACCGGCCAGGGATTATCGCGCAGCTTGCAGCCGCGCTAGCCGCGGAAAATATCTCGATCGACGCGGTGCTTCAGTTGCCGCATTCCAACTGGCGGGATCTGCCGTTTGTCATCACTGTCCAGCCGACGACGGAAGCTTCCATTCGCGCGGCAGTCGCCCGCATGGCCGAGTTCAGCTTCATGATCGAGCCTCCACTGGCCATGCCCATGGAGGTTGCGCTTACTTCCGAAAAAACGTCACCGGCTCCAAGCGCGTAATCTTCCAGTTTTTTCCCTGCCTCTCGATCTGGCACTTCACGATCTGCCGGCGGGGTTGGTTTTCGTCGATGGTCAGCAGCCAGTCCAACTCGAGCGATCGTTTTTGACCGTCACCCTCATCCGTGATCACATCGATGGTGGAACCGATCTCCTGGGTCGTGGCCGTCAGATCGCGGATCTCGTCGCGGAGCGGGTCAATTCCAGGCATGTGGGAATCGAATTGATCGAGAAAGACATCGGCATCGCGGTTCGCCAAGGAATCGGAAAGGGCGCGAAACGTCTCCATGTACTCCGGCTGCCGGTTCTGCCCCGCGACCACCAGCGCGGCGAGCAGGAAACCAGAGACGAGTCTGTAAATCACGTCCGGTAGCTCGCGTTAATTCTGATGTATTCTTCCGTCAGGTCGCAGGTCCAGAAGCGGGCCCGGCCCTTGCCGCCGCCACGGATTACGAAACGGATCGAGCACTCGCTTTCATCCAGCATGCGGGTCAATTCCGCTTCGGAGAATGCCGCAGCCAGACCGCTCCGGCATACGGCCATGCCTTGCAGATATACGTCGGTCTTATGCGGGTCGAACTTCACGCCGGCGTAGCCCGCCGCGGCCAGGATCCGGCCCCAGTTCGGGTCGGAGCCGGCGATCGCGGTTTTCACTAAAGGCGAGTTGGCGATGGAACGGGCGATGATCTCGGCTTCGCGCACCGTGGCTGCACCCTCGACGTCGATGGTGATCAGCTTCCGCGCGCCTTCGCCGTCGCGCGCGATTTGCTGGGCGAGCGATTCCAGAACCTCGGACAGGGCGGCTTCAAGGGCCCTCGCGCCGGGCTTGGTTCCGGACGCGCCGTTCGCCATGACCGCAACCACGTCGTTCGTCGACGTATCTCCGTCCACGGACAAACGGTTAAAGGAAACATCCACAGCTTTCTTCAATGCGGCGCGGAGCTCGGCGGGCGATGCGACGGCATCCGTCATGACGAACGCGAGTGTGGTGGCCATTCGCGGGTGGATCATGCCCGAGCCTTTCGCCATGCCGGCGACGGCGGCCCGTTTTATGCGGGCGAGAGCCGTCTTGGCGCGCGTATCGGTGGTCATGATGGCGGCGGCCGCGGCGTCGAACGAATCGGGCCGCAACGACGCGACCAGCTCGGGCATTGAATCCACGATAAGGCGCGCGTTCATTTCGACCCCGATGACGCCGGTGGAAGCGGGCAGAACTTCCTGTTCCGGCGCGCCCAGAGATTTTGCGGCCGCGCGGGTGCATTCCAGGGCAACGCGCTCGCCGGTTCGCGTAGCGCAATTTGCATTACCGGCGTTGATCAGCCAGGCTCGGATTCGTCCGCGCGACGCCTTCAAATTTTGTCGCGCAACGTCCACAGGCGCGGCGACCACCAGGTTCTTCGTGAACACGGCGGCAGCCGACGCGGGCGTATCGGAGACGATGAGCGCGAGGTCGTCCTTGGCCACTTTGCGAATGCCCGCGTACGTCGCTGCGTATCGAAATCCGGCGGGGAGGTTCGGGCTGGCAGTCATGCGAGTACGTCGCCCTCACCCAGCGTGAAACCGTTCAGAAACGCCGCCGCAGTCATTTTCTTCTTTCCCTCCAACTGGACCTCCAATAATTCAATCGCGCCGTCCTTACATCCGGCATACAATTTTTTCCCGGCAACATGCAATTGGCCCGGCGGAAACGACCCGCCGGCCGGCTTCGCCCGCCAGATGTGGAGCCGCAAGCCGCGCAGGGATCCGAAGCATCCCGGCCACGGAAGGAATCCGCGGACGCGGTTCACGATTTCCTCAGCGCTCATCGACCAATCGATGTGGCCGTCTTCTTTCGTGAGGATGGGCGCGTAGGTTGCTTCTGCGCCATCCTGCTTCTGCGGAACGATGCTATCCAGGCCGGCGAGCGTCCGCACCAGCAGATCGGCGCCCGCCTGGGCCAGGCGCGCTCCGAGTTCCACAGCCGTCTCGTCCGGCCCGATATCGGTCTCCCACTTCAGCAGCATATCTCCCGTGTCCAGTCCCGCATCGATTTTCATGGTCGTAACGCCCGTGCGCGTTTCGCCGCGCCCGATGGCCCACTGGATCGGAGCCGCGCCCCGATATTTCGGCAGCAGCGACGCATGCACGTTGATAATTCCTTTGGGCGGGATGTCGAGTATCGCCTGCGGGAGGATCTGCCCGTATCCGACCACCACCATCGCTTCGGGAGCAAGCGCGCGCAGTTGTTCCACCACCTCCGGCCTTCGGATGCGCTCGGGCTGGTGCACGGGTAAGCCGAGCCGGAGGGCGGCTTCCTTAACGGGCGGCATCGCATCCTTTTGCCCGCGTCCCCTGGGACGGTCCGGCTGGGTGAACACAGCAGCGACGTCATGGCTTTCCACCGCGCGCTCCAGCGTGGGTACCGCGAATTGCGGCGTGCCCAGAAACACCAGCTTCACCTGCCTCAACCCCACTCGTTGGCTTTTTGCAATTTGCGGACTTTGCGGCGGATCAGGTCGCGCTTCAGGGGACTGATGTGGCTGATGTAGAGCGTCCCGTTCAAGTGATCCGTTTCGTGCAGAAACGCGCGCGCCAGAAGATCCTCGCCGGTCATCTCAAACTGTTTTCCACTGGCATCGAATGCGCGAACCGTCACACGCTTCGCGCGGGTAACGGTTTCGCGGAACGTGGGCAGGCTCAAGCAGCCCTCTTCCCCGCTCTGCGTTCCCTCCTTGCCGATGATTTCCGGGTTGATCAGGACCAGTTTCTGGCCGGGATCTTCGCCGGTGCTGGTGTCGATTACCGCGATTCGCTTGCTGATGCCGATCTGCGGCGCCGCTAGGCCGACGCCTTTGGCGGCGTACATCGATTCGAACATGTCCTCGATCAGCTTGTGCAGCTCCGGAGTATCAAACTCCGTTATTTCCGCCGCCTTTTGTTCGAGCACTGGCTGGCCGTACTTGACAATCGGGTAAATCATCTAGAAAGAGCCCATGTCAGAAATTCTTCACCTGTTCGAGATACGCCTGGTAATTCCGTTGCGTCTCCGCCATCGAATCCCCGCCGAATTTTTCGAGCGCCGCCTGCGCGAGCACGAGGGCCACCATTGCCTCGCCGCCCACGCCCGCCGCAGGCACGACGCACACGTCGCTGCGCTCGTAAGCCGCGGCAACGGGCTCGCGGGTTTCGAAATCGACGCTTTCGAGCGGCCTGCGAAGGGTTGAAATCGGCTTGAGCAGTCCCCGCACCACGATATCTTCGCCGTTCGTGATGCCGCCTTCCAGTCCTCCGGCGCGATTCGCGCCGCGCGTGAATTTGTGTTCTTCCGCGCTGTAGTGAATCGTGTCCTGGACCTTGGAGCCGAAGGAAGCAGCGCCTTCGGCGGCGAAGCCGATCTCGGCTCCTTTGACGGCTTGCAAGGAAACGATCGCCTGGGCAAGCTTCCCGTCCAGGCGGGAATCCCAGGTAATGTGCGATCCCAGGCCGGGAGGAACGCCGTGCGCTACCACTTCGAACACGCCGCCCACGGTGTCGCCGGTTTTGTAGATCTGATCGACCACCGCCTTCATGCGCTGTTCGGCCTCGGGATCGACGCAGTTGAGCAGGATTTCGTCACGCTTATTCAGTGCTACCAGCTCGTCCCAGGTCGCGGACCTGTTGAGACGCTCCGCACCGACGGCGATCACGTGGCTCAAAACGCCGATCCCCAGTTCCGCCAGAAACGCTTTTGCGAGGGCCCCGACGGCCACGCGAGCCGTGGTTTCGCGGGCGCTGGCGCGTTCCAGAACGTATCGCGCATCGTGGAAATTGTACTTGAGCGCTCCGGCCAGGTCCGCGTGTCCGGGCCGGGGGCGCGTCAGCGATTTCCGCTTCGCCTCGGATCCTTCGAAATCCTCGACCGGCAGCGCCTCGGTCCAGTTTTTCCAGTCGGCATTGGCGATGATGATCGCGACCGGGGAGCCGATGGTTTTCGAATGCCGGACGCCGCTGACAATGTGGGCGCGATCGGTTTCGATCTTCATGCGTCCGCCGCGGCCGTAGCCCTGCTGCCGCCGCCAGAGATCGCGGTTGATGGCCTCCAAAGATATTGGAACGCCCGCCGGGAGCCCCGTCAGCGTGGCCACCAGGCATTCGCCGTGCGACTCTCCAGCCGTTTCGAAACGCAACATGAAGGGAAAGTTTTATGTTAGCAAGCGAACCCTCCAGTTGTTAGACTAATGGTCATGGCGAAACTAACCACCAGTTTTCTCAGCCTTCTGGCCATGCTCGCGCTGGCCCTGACGATGTCTGCGCAGAGCAAGGGTGGCAAGTCTAAAATCCTCCAGCCGCAGATGACGGTCGCCCCCGAAGGCGGGACGTACCAGAAGCCGATGGGCAAGCTCGGGGAAAAATCGGCCGAACCGTGGAGCGCCACGACCGTCGGAGCTTCGGTCGACGGCAAACCGAATCCGGGAAGCGTGAAAACCGTAGTCGGCGAAATCGTGGATTTCTCTTGCTATCTCCAGGTAGGCAAGCACGGCGACAAGCACCGCGATTGCGCACAGAAATGCTTCCGCAATGGCCAGCCGGTCGGGTTGCTGACCCAGGACGGCGGGCTCTACATGCTCATGGAAGAGGAGCACGATCCACGGCGCGACGGGATGACGGCGTTCCGCCAGGCAGCCATCGACCATGCGGGCCACATCATGGAAGTGACGGGGACAGCGAGTTCGGTGAATGGGTTCAACGCTCTGTACGTGCGCGGATTTGTGAAGAAGTAAGGCGGGGATTGGCCCGGCTCGAACCGCGATCGTTCCGGCAATCGCGATTCCCATAAATATGGGAGAATGAGCGTAGTGAAGACGACGCTCGAAATTCCGGATCCGGTGTTCCGCAAAGCCAAGGCGCGTGCAGCGGAAGAAGGGATCCCGCTGCGGCAATTCATTACCGAGGCGGTTCAGGACAAACTGAGAAAACCGCCCGCAGCCGCGTCCGAAAAGCCGTGGATGCGGGGGTTTGGAAAGCTTCGGCACCTGCACGCGGAGACGATGCGTATTCAACGCATCATCGACGAAGAATTCGAAACGATCGAGCCTGAGGATCGGAAGTGATCCTCGACACGAATGCCCTTTCCGCAATCGTTGACGGCGACGTCAATATCGCGAAAGTCCTCCCTCCGGAACGGCTTGCGATTCCAGTGATCGTGCTTGGGGAGTTTCAATTCGGAGTCGAACAATCCAGAGGGCGCGATCGATACGTCCGCTGGTTAACTGAGCAGTTGTCTGACTACGAAATTCTCGGAATTACGGTGGGGACGGCCCGGTACTACGCCGAGCTCCGCCTTGAAACAAAGCAGGCCGGCAAGCCCATTCCGTCGAATGATGTCTGGATTGCAGCACTCTGCCGCCAACACGATCTGCCCATTCTGAGCCGCGACCGACACTTCGACGTTGTCAAGGGTCTGCGGCGGATCGCCTGGTGACTAGCGCCGCACAGAGTTGCGGCATTCCTCGCAGGCGCAGATGGTTCGCAGGTAATCGAACGAGTAAATCCCCGATCCGTGCCCGTCGCTCCAGTCGATGCGGATCGCGTAGCCGCCCACAGGCTCGATATGCAGCATCCTGAGCGTGGGCGTGTACATCTTGAACGGACTCGCGGGCTGCGGAGCGGAGTAGCTGGTTTTCTGCGGCCGGGTTCCGTGGGCGCCGGTGCAGGTGGCGCAGGGACACTCGTCGCGCAGATACGCAAGCGGGTAATCGCTGTGGTGGCCATCTTTCCAATCGATTTTGATGCCCTTCGATTTGGAAATGGCGATGTGTTCGGGTTCAGGCGCGTTCATGCACTCGTTCGATATCGCGGACGCCGGAGATGCGGCGGATGGCGGAAACCACGCGTTCGAGCTGCCGCTTGTCCTTGACTTCCAGGGTCATGTCGATCACGGCCCCGCCGTCGCTTTCTCCGCCGTGCGTCTCCAGGCTGAGGATATTGGTCTGCTCGGTAAACAGGGCGGTGGTGATCTGGCTGAGCATGCCCGGCCGGTCTTCAGTCCGCACCAGCAGCTTCACGGGGAAAGTCTGGCTGGCCGCGCGCGCCCATTCCACCTCGATTTTGCGCTCGGCGTCGTACAGCAGGTTCTGGACGTTGCTGCAGCTCACCGAATGCACGGCGATTCCCTTGCCTCGCGTCACGTAACCGACGATCGGCTCGCCCCGGATCGGATTGCAGCACTTGGCGCGGTAGGTCATCAGGTCGTCCACGCCCTTGACTTGAATGACTAGGTCCTTATCGTCCCCGGGCCGGACCGCCGGCCGCTCGGGAGCAGGCGCGGAAGGTTCGGGAGCCTCGACCGGCACCAGATCCGGCGCAAGCTTCTGGAGGACCTGGCGGGCCGAGTACTTGCCATAGCCCAGGGCCGCGTGCAGATCTTCCATTTTCGAGCAGCCGTAATCGGCCGCGACTGCCTCTAGTTGGCTCTTCGTTACCCGCCCGAGTTGCACGCCGAGGCGGCGCGCTTCACGCTCGAGATACTTCTGGCCGATCTCGATCGCCTTAGCGCGCTCGGTGGTATTGATGACGTGCTTGATTTTGTTGCGGGCGCGCGAAGTCTTCACCACCGCCAGCCAGTCCTTGCTGGGCAGGTGGCCGGCTTGCGTCAGGATCTCGACCACGTCGCCATTGCGAAGAGCGTGCTTGAGCTGCACGATGCGGCCGTTCACCTTCGCGCCCACGCAGGTGTTGCCGACATCGGAGTGGATGGCGTAGGCGAAATCGATAGGCGTCCCGCCCCGCGGGAGCGCGATCACCCGGCCCTTGGGAGTGAAGCAGTAGACTTCTTCCGGGTAGAGATCCACCTTAAGCGTGGACATGAACTCTCCGGAATCGCGCATATCGCGCTGCCATTCGACAAGCTGGCGCAGCCAGGCGATGCGCTGATCGTCGTCGGCGGGGCCGCGGCGGCCCTCTTTGTACTTCCAGTGCGCCGCGATGCCTTCTTCCGCGATCCGGTGCATCTCCTCGGTGCGGATCTGGACCTCGAAATGGCGCCCTTCCGGGCCCATGACCGAAGTGTGCAGCGACTGGTAGAGATTGGGCCGCGGAATGGCGATGAAATCCTTGATCCGGCCCGGGATCGGATGCCATTCGTTGTGGATCACGCCGAGCGCGGCATAGCAGTTCTTAACCGAATCGGTGATGATGCGCACGGCCAGCAAATCGTAGACTTGGTCCAGGGCGATCTTCTGCCGTTTCAGCTTCTGGAAAACCGAATAGGCGCGCTTCACCCGAGTTTCCACTCTGGCAGGAATGCCTTCCCGCGCCAGATTCAATTCGACAATATGCTTGATCTTGTTCAGGAACCCTTCGTTGGCGGGGCGGGCGGCCTCGAACTCGCGCAGTAAGCCCTCCGAGGCTTCGGGCTCCAGATAACGGAACGCCAGGTCTTCCAGTTCGCTACGGACCTTGCCCATTCCCAGCCGGTGGGCAATCGGCGCGTAAATATCCATGGTCTCCTGGGCGATCCGGAGTTGCTTTTCGGCCGGCAGCGAGCCCAGGGTGCGCATGTTGTGCAGCCGGTCGGCCAGCTTGACCAGGATCACGCGGATGTCGTTGACCATGGCCAGCAGCATCTTGCGGACGCTTTCGGCCTGGCGCTCCTCGCGCGAAGCGAGCTTGAGCTTGCTGAGCTTGGTGACGCCGTCCACACAGCGCGCTACTTCGTCGCCGAACTCCTTGCGGACCTCTTCGAGCGTCGCCGGAGTGTCCTCAACCACGTCGTGAAGCAGACCGGTTTGCAGGCAAACCATGTCCATGTTCATCTCGGCCAACTGGCGGGTGACCATCAGGGGATGGGTCATGTAGGGCTCGCCGGAGACTCGCATTTGACCGCGGTGACGTTCGGAGGCGAACCGGTAGGCGCGCTCCAGCGGCGCCAGATCCTCTTTGGGACGCGTTTCCCGCAAGCGGGCCTCGAGGCCGCGGTAGAGGGTCTCGACGGCGGAGGGGGGCTCGGGCGGCGCAGCTACGGGCAACGGAGCGAGCGACGGAACGGCATCAGGGGATTCCGATTGCATCCAGTGCTACCAGTGTAGCGGAAGCTTGAGCAGTTCCCGCGCCGTGCCCGGCGGGGCCGATGCGCGATATCCGAACCCGTCTGAGAGGGCGGCGGCTAGTTACTGTCGGTGTGGATACCGGTCGGCTGTTTGGCGGCGCGAGCGGCCTTGATCTTCTTCGTATCGAGGGCCTTCTGAAGCCACCCGTCGGCGATTTCCACCTGTTTCTTGTATTCGTCCGGACTATCCAGCAGGTCCGCGCGCTCGCGGGTCAGCAGGTTCAAGTAAGCCATGGCATCGTCGTACTCCGGATCGATCTCCAGGGCCTTGTTGAGGTTCTGCATCCCTTCATCGACGATCGCGCCGTACTGCGCCTTCAATTCTTCCTTGACCTTCTTGTCCTTGAGCGGACCAGGATCTTCGGGCCGCATGCGCAGATTGGCGCGGGCGGAATTAAGGGCCGGAATCCACTTCTGGTAAGCGATCACGCCCAGGCTATAGTAAGCTTCCTTTTCCTTCGGATCCACTTCCAGGCGGCGCTTCTGCCACTTGGCGGCTTCGTCGAACATGGCCTGCTTCTGGTCCAGGGGCAAAGACTGTGCCTGATTGAACGCCAGCATGGCGAGGGACGCAAGCGCGGTCTTATCGTTGGGATCCTTATCCAAAACCTGCGAAAACCCTTCTTTGGCCTTGCGCGCGAACTCCTGGTTTTCGGGCGACTCCGCGCCGGGAATCCACTGGACCATGTAGGAGGTGGCCAGGTAGAGGCGTGGCGTAGACCACTGCGGATCGAGCTTAATGGCTTGTTCGAAGTGTTCCACGGCATCGCCGTACTTGGCGTTGCGATAGGACGCGATTCCCTGATTGAGGTGGTCGCGGGATTTGAGGTAGTTACAGCCGGTCCCCGCCAGCACAATGGCAGCGGCAAGCAGGGCCGCGCTCAGGGTCGGTATTCTGCGCATAACACTTCTTCTCCTCGTCTTCTAAGTAAGGCCCACAAAACGGAGCGGGCCTTTTGCGGGCTAGTAACTCGCCAGGTGAATTACTCGCCTGCTTCGATCTTGGGGGTCATCAGACCGATCTTGTCGATGCCGGCCCCGCGAGCGATATCGATCGCTCGAGCTACCGTCTGATAATCGAGATCCGGATCACCCTTGACGAACACCACGCGCTCGGCGCGGGTCTTAAACACTTGCTCCAGGCGGGGCCCAAGGCGCTCGAAGTCGGTGGGCTCCTCGTTGATCTTCATGGAGCGGTCTTTCTCGATCTGGATGACGACCGTGCGCTCATCCTGTTTTTGCGGCTGATCCTTCTTGGGCGGCTGCGGCGCGATGGCCTCCAGCCCGTACGGAGTCAGGGGCGTGATCACCATGAAGATGATCAGCAGCACCAGAAGCACGTCAATCAGAGGCGTAACGTTGATGTCCGCTTTCGCCCGGCCGCCGCCAACTGCCATCGCCATAAAAAGTTCTCCTTGTCCGCTTTATTCCTTCGCTGGCCTATCGAACCGGAGTCGCCGTCGGGGCCTGATTGGCGCCCGCCGGGGTTTCGGTGATCAACCCAAGCTGATCGACCCCCGCAGAGCGCAAATTGTCGACGACATCTTCCACGGCCTGATACTTGGCCCGGGCATCGGCCCGGATGTACACTGTCCGATCCAATTTATTCGTCAGGAGATCGTTCACCTTCGTGGAGATCTCCTCAAGAGCCACCTGCTTGTTTCCGGGGCTCAGGAAGGACTGCCCGTTGCGCGAGATCGAAATCAGGATGGCGTCTTCCTTGTCCGCGTTTTGCATTGCGATCGGATTCTTGGCTTTCACGTATTCCACAGTGACACCCTTTGTGAGCAAGGGCGTGATCACGATGAAAATGATGAGCAGCACGAGCATCACGTCCACCATCGGCGTGACGTTAATGTCGGAGACGACCTGTGGCGCTACCGGCTTCTTCATAATCAGTACTCCCGATAAGATCCCAATGATTCTTCCAGGCGAGGCGCCGCTGGGCGCGGCGCCCCATCCTTCAACACTCGCAAAGAGCTATGACGACTTACTTTCCTGCGCCGGCCTTCTGCGTCCGCTTCAGGAAGTAATCGATCAATTCCGAGCTGGAGTTGCCCATCTCGACGTCGAACGCTTCCACGCGGTTGCTGAAGTAGTTGTACATCCAGACCGCGGGGATGGCGACCAACAGACCGACGGCGGTGGTAACCAGGGCTTCCGAAATACCGCCGGCCACCGCGCTCAGACCGCTGGACTTCTCAGTCGCGATTCCCTTGAACGCGTTGATGATGCCGACCACCGTTCCGAGCAATCCGACGAACGGGGAGGATGACGCGATGGTCGCCAGGGTCGATACGCCGCGCTTCAGCTCGGCGTGCACGATGGCTTGCGCGCGTTCCAGGGCCCGGCGGGAGGCTTCGATCTCTTCGCCCGAAATCTCCGAGCTCATCTGGTGAGCGCGGAACTCTTGCAGGCCGGCCACGACGACCTTCGCCAGGTGGCTCTTTCCATACCGGTCGGCGATCTTGATCGCTTCGTCCAGCTTTCCTTCGCGCAGCGCGCCGGCCACGGCCGGGGCGAACGCACGCGACTGCTTGCGCGCTCCGTTATACGCGATCCAGCGGTCGATCATCACACCGATGGACCATGCCGACATAATGAACAGCACGATCACGACGGTACGGGCCGGCCACTGCATGTTTCCCCACATCGTCATCAGGTCGAAGCTTACCGCCCGTTCCTGAAAGAGCATGAATGCCCAGGTTTGCAACTGTAAAACCATAATTTAGTCTCCTGCGAGTTGATTTGGACCGCGGATACTGCGTGCGCCGCGGACGCTGTCTTTTTTCAATACAAACTTAGTTCAAAACAAAATTCACGGTAATCTCGGTCTGGACGTCCACCGGTTCGTTGTTCAACAGATACGGCTGGTACTCCCACTCCGATACCGCCTTCAGAACCTCCGGCGTCGCCAGCATCGCCGGACCCGACACATACTTCAGGTCACGGATCTTCCCATCTTTCCCGATAATCGCTGTATAGCGGACCGAGCCCTGGACACGCGCCAGCTTAGCCACGCGCGGATAGTCCGGCGGAACCCGCTTCACGATTCGCCCTTCGAACACTTTTCCGCCAACCTGAACGGGTTTCGTTTCCTTAGGCGGAGGCGGCGGCGGAGGCGGCGGAGGCGGCGGCGCGATGCCGGCCAAATTTCCAATCGAAGGAGTCGCACCTGGGACACCGCCAGGAACACCGATCACAGCCACACTGGCCACCGACGGCGGAAGCTCTTCCTCTTTAATGATGGCGATGTCTTTCGGAATTGCCTTGGGCGCCATCAGCTTTCCGGCATCAAACTGGCGTGGAGGCACCTTGACGACCTTGACGGGGGTCGGCGGCGGAGGCGGCGGGGGCGGAGGCGGCGGAGCAGGCGCAACCAACAGACTCGCCAACTGCGCCTTCGGCAACACATCGGTGAAGATCAGAGGGAGGACAACCAACACGCCGATGATGACTATCTGGAGACTGAAGGACAGAGTCACTGTCCAGCTCTTGTTTGTTTTCCCAACTCCGTCAACGAAGGTCTGATTAAACATCTCCCGTTCTCCTGTATCCCAAACTGCGGCACTACCCTCGCATTGCTTTCCGCTGGCCGGCTGCCTCTCTGGGCGCAGTCACGGCCGCCGCGGGTTTTCCCGCTCCGCGGAAGTTCTGCCAGAATACCAAAATCGGACTGGCGATAAAAATCGACGAATACGTTCCCACGATGATCCCGACCACCAGGGCGAACGAAAATCCGTTCAGCACGTCGCCGCCGAACAACCACAGCGCCAGCGCGGTCAGCAGCGTAAGGCCGCTGGTCAGCACCGTCCGGCTCAAGGTCTGGTTGATGCTCAGATTGATCAGATTCGGCAGTGACTCGCGGCGGACGATCTTCAGGTTCTCGCGAATGCGGTCGAACACCACGATGGTATCGTTCATCGAGTAGCCGACCAGGGTCAGCAACGCGGCGACCACGGTCAGCGAGATCGGCTTGTTGAACAGCGAGAACAGTCCGATGGTGATGATGGTATCGTGGAACACCGCGATTACGGCCGCTACACCGTAAATCCATTCAAACCGGAATGCGATATAGACCAGCATGCCGCCCAGGGCGTACAAAGTCGCCAGCAGCGCCTGCCTTCTCAACTCGGCGCCGATTTTCGGCCCCACCACTTCGGTCTGAAGGATCGTAAACGGACCGAGGCTGACATTCGCCTTCATGACGTCGATGACTTTGGGCGTCACCCCTTTGACTCCGGCCAATTCGTCGATCGACCGGACGATGCCGCCATGGTCTTTCCGGTAGTTGCCGATGTTGGCCGTAAGGTCCTGCAAGTCCTGTTCGGAAAGAGGTACGGCAGCCTGCTGGAGAGGCCCCCGGAGCCTTTCGGCCAATTCGGGCGCCGAGGCGTTGTTCAGATCGATTTTCCCGCTGGAGTCGCCGAACAGGCCTCGGAGCGTTTCCTCGATCGTCTGCCGGTTGGCGTTCAGTTCCTTCTCGTCCTTGATTTCGGTACCGACCAGAACCTCTGATTTTCCGGTAACCTGCTGCACGGAAATCTCGCCCGGGAGCTTCTTTTCCAAAGCCGAGCGAATCTGCTGCACTGGAGGTTCCTGGGAGAAGCGCAGCCACATCACGGCGCCACCCTTGAAATCAATTCCGTACTGCATCCCCTTCATGCCGATGCTGATCAAACCCGCCGCCGTCAACACTAGCGATAAACCGATGAAGGGCCACTTCTTACCGAGAAAATCAAAGTTCGTGTTCTTGAATAATTCCATTGAGCCCGTTACAGCCGGCTTAGAGTCTCAGACACCGGCATGGATACAAAAGTTCCAGAAGTCCACAATCCGCACCGGTTTTTCCACGCTGACCAAGCCAGGACCGCAAACCGATCCAGCCTATCACAAACCGGCATAATCGAACGAATCAGAAAAGCCATTTAGATACTGAGCCTTAAATGCTAAGCGCTGCCACGCGCTTTCCGCTCAGCTCCCAGTTGAAGATAGTCCGTGATACAAAGACCGCCGTAAACACGTTTGCGAACAATCCGATGACCAGTGTGATCGCGAATCCCTTGACCGGACCGGTCCCGAACAGAAACAGGAAAGCACACGAAACAATCGTGGTTACGTGGGTGTCGATAATGGTCAGGAACGCCTTCCCGAAACCGGCATCGACGGCCGCCACCACCGCTTTCCCCGCCCGCAGCTCTTCGCGGATACGCTCAAAAATCAGCACATTGGAATCGACCGCCATACCGATGGTCAGGATGATCCCGGCGATGCCAGGCAGCGTGAGGACCGCCTCGAAATAGCTCAACGCCGCAATCAGGATGACGGCGTTCAGGATCAGGGCCAGCGTGGCGTTGATGCCGCTGCGCTTGTAGTAAATCAGCATGATCGTCACGACGGCAATCACGCCCGCGATGCCGCTCACGATGCCTTGCCGGATGGAATCGGCTCCCAGCGAGGGACCCACGGAGCGCTCTTCCAGATATTCCAGGCTGGCGGGAAGCGATCCGGCCTTGAGGTTCAGCGCCAGGTCCGCGGCCGCGTCGTGACCCCCAAGATTCGTAATCACTCCGCTGTCGCTGATTTTCGCTTCGATTGTGGGCGCGCTCAGGACCTTGCCATCCAGCACGATCGCCAGCCGGTCACGGATGTGGGCTCCGGTGAAGCGCTCGAAGCGCTTGGCAGCGTCCTGCGTCAGGACGAAATTGGTTTCCCAGCCGCCGGTTTGCGCGTTCTGGACGGGCTTGGCGTCCCGTAAATCCTGGCCCCGGACCACGGGCTGGCGCGCAAGAATGTAGTATTCCACCGGCTCCCCGCTCCGGGCAGCCGAGGGAAGAATTTGCGAGCTCAGCGGCAGAATGCCGTTCTTGCTCTGCATGGCTTCCTCGCGCGAGCCGAACGGGCCGCCCTGGACTTCGAACAGTTGCAGCACAGCCGCGGTCTTGAGGATCTGCTTGATTCGCGCCGGATCGTCCACGCCGGGCAGAGTCACCAGGACCTGCGACTCGCCGCGCTGTTGGACGGTCGCTTCATTCAGACCCAGGCCGTTGATCTTCTTTTCGATCGTGTTCATGGTCTGGGTCATGGTGTCGGTGCGAATGCGGAGCGCTTCGCTGGGCTTGATGGTCAGCCTGTAATCCGTTTCGTTAACGATCGTGAGAATCCAAACGGAGCCGAAGTTGTCGTTCACGATCATCCGGAAATCGCCGGCCTTGGTTCCCGGAATACCGGCGATGTTGATTTGGACGTCGTTGGCATGGTCAAAATCGGGATCGTTGCGGCTCATGTCGGTGTACGGGATGGATGCCTTGGCCAACTCATCGCGCAGCCGCTGAATCACAGCGTCGGCTTCCGACTTGAAGGCATCCTGCATCTGGATCTGCATGACCAGATTGCTGCCGCCTTTGAGATCGGTCCCCAGCCGGATATTGTTGCTCCAGTTCTTTACCAGGTCGGCCTTGGAAGTCGGGACGCCGATAATGCCGTAGATGCACACGAGCGTGACCGCTACGATGATCAGAACCCTGATTCTTGTGTTGCTGCTCATAGGAGATTTGCTTCTTTCGGTCCTTGTGTTTCTCTCGTGTTACTTTTTCTCTTCCGCAGCTTTCTCCGGAGCAACCAGGCTGGCTACGGCGCTGCGCGTGATCTGGAGTTTGATGTTATCGGGCTTTACCCGGACGATCAAGGTGTCCGGAGTCACGCTGACGATAGTTCCGACGATGCCCCCGGTGGTGACTACCTCGTTGCCCGCCTGGAGGCCCGCCAGCATGGACGCCTGCTGTTTCTTCTGCCTTTGCATCGGCATGAACACCAGGAAATAGAAAATCGCAACGATGAAGATCAGTGGCAGGAAACCCACGATCGGATTCGACGCGGGCTGCTGCTGAAGCCAAAAGGCGAGGTCTTGCATCGGAAAATCTGTACGGGTTTCTAGGTTACCATCGCCGCACGCTGCGCGCGCAGAAATGCGGGGTACTCCCCAACCAGTATAGCCTCCCTTATCCGGCCCATGATGTCAAGGTACCGGCGCAAATTGTGCATGGTGGCGAGCGTCGAGAAGGTCATCTCACCAGCCAGGAATAGATGGCGAAGATAGGCTCGCGAGAAGTTCCGGCACGTATAGCACGGGCAGGACTCGTCAACGGGCCGGGCGTCCTCTTTGTATTGAGCTTGTTTGATAATGAGTCGTCCCTGGGACGTAAACAGATACCCGTTGCGGGCGTTCCGGGATGGCAGCACGCAGTCCATCATGTCGATGCCCCGGGCGACATATTCGGGCAACTCGTCGGGCATCCCGACGCCCATGACGTAGCGGGGGCGGTCGGAGGGCAAAAGAGGCGCGGTGATTTCGGCCATTTCCAGGCTCAGAGCGCGCGGCTCGCCGACCGACAGTCCGCCGATCGCGTACCCGTCGGCATCCAGTTCCAGCAACTCCTCCACGCAGTGGCGCCGCAGGTCCGCGAACATCGAGCCCTGGACGATCGGGAAACACGCATGTTCCGCGTCGCGATGGCGGCGGTAGTGATCGTACGCGGCCCTGGCCCAGCGCAGGGTACGCGCGGTGGAGGCTCGCGCCGCCTCATGGCTGGCGGGATAGGCGAGGCATTCGTCGAGCACCATCATGATGTCGCTGCCCAGGGCGAGTTGCACGTCCATGGTCGATTCGGGAGTGAAGAAGTGCTGATCGCCGTTCAGGTGCGAGCGGAACAGCACGCCTTCCTCGGTGACCTTCCGCAGAGTATCGAGGCTGAAGACCTGGAAACCGCCCGAATCGGTGAGGATCGCGCGCGGCCAGCTCATGAACCGGTGCAGGCCGCCCAGTTTCCGAATGGTCTCATGCCCCGGCCGCAAGAAGAGATGATAGGTGTTGCCGAGGATGATCTTGGCGTCGAGATCGCTTATCAGGTCCCGCGCCAGGATGCCTTTGACGGTCGCCTGGGTGCCGACCGGCATGAACACCGGAGTCTCCACGTCCCCGTGAGCAGTGTGGAGAATCCCGGCGCGGGCGCCGGTTTCGGGGCAAACGGCCTGAAGCTCGAATCGGAACACAGTCCTTTATTGTAGGGGCCGCGAATGAACGCAAAGAAAGCTGGTTGGTAGGATAGAGAGACACCTCGCATGCCCTTGCGGTTCTATAACAGCCTGACCCAGCGTCTGGAGGAGTTCGCTCCGCTGCACGACAATGTCGTCCGGATGTATACCTGCGGCCCGACCGTTTACAATTACGCCCATATCGGGAACTTCCGTTCCTTCGTGTTTCCGGACATCCTGCGCCGCTGGCTGCGCGCGCGCGGCTACGCGCTCGACCACGTGATGAACATCACCGACGTCGACGACAAGATCATCCGCGATGCCGCTGCGGCTCACAAGCCGATCCAGGAATTCACGGCGGTCTACACGAAAGCATTTCTGGACGACACGGCCACCCTGCGCCTGGAGCGGCCCGAGCGCATTGTCGAAGCAACCAAGCACATCGACGAAATGGTGACTGCGATCCAGCAGCTCGAGCAGAAGGGTTTTACATACGTGAGTGAAGGATCCGTGTATTACCGGATCGCCCACTTTCCCCAATACGGCAAACTCTCGCACAACGATTTCAGCGGCATCCGGCCGGGCGCCCGCGTCGATGTGGACGAGTACGATAAAGCCGACGCGCGCGACTTCGTTCTGTGGAAAGCGCAGAAAGACGGCGAACCGGCATGGGACACGCCGCTCGGGGCGGGCCGGCCTGGGTGGCATATCGAGTGTTCCGCGATGGCGATGAAATATCTCGGCGCGACGCTCGATATTCACACCGGCGGCGTGGATCTGGCGTTCCCCCATCACGAAAACGAGATCGCCCAGTCGGAAGCGATCACCGGAAAACAGTTCGTGCGCTTCTGGCTGCATTCCGAGCACCTGAGCGTGGATTCGCAGAAGATGTCGAAATCGCTCGGCAACGTTTACACGCTGCACGATCTGGTTGCGAAAGGCTTCGCTCCGGAAGCGCTGCGGTATTTGCTGGCTTCGGTGCCCTATCGCAAGAAGCTGAATTTCACCTTCGACGGATTGAGGGCCGCGACGACGGCGATCGAACGGCTGCGCAATTACAAACGGCGCCTGGAATCGGACAAGTTCGCCGCCGGGACCAACGAGGCCCTTGAGGTGCGGACTCGCGCCGCCGGGGATGCGTTCGACGCGGCCATGGACGACGATCTGAACACGGCGGGAGCGCTGGGAGCGGTGTTTGAATACGTTCGCGACACGAATACGGCCATGGATGCCGGGGAGTTCCTGGCTGGCAACGTGCCGTCGGCGCTCGAATTTCTGGCGAGCTTCGATTCCGTGTTTGATGTGTTGAACCCGTCCGTGCGCTCAGGCGGGCTCTCGGATGACGCCGTGGACGCGTTGATCGCCGAGCGCACAGCCGCCAAGAAATCGCGCAACTTCGCCCGCGCCGACGAAATCCGGGCGCAACTCGCGGCCCAGGGCGTGATCCTCGAAGACACCAAGGAAGGAGTACGCTGGAAACGGTCATGAAAATCGAAAGCAAGACCGTTCACTGGGGCGACCGCCGGAAGACCGGCAATTTCATCCCGGTCACGACTCCGATCTACACCGCGGCCAGCTACGTCTACGAATCGATGGAACAGCTCGACCGCGTGTTCGCGCTGGAAGAATCCGGACCTTCCTACGCGCGCTACGACAATCCCACCCGATCCGTACTCGAAGAAGTTGTGCGCGAACTGGAAAGCGGAGCGGGAGCGATCGCCTGCGCTTCGGGAATGATCGCGATCCAGACGGCGCTGATCGCGGCTCTGATGGACCGCCGCAAACATGTAGTCGCCGCGAATATGATGTATGGCGCGACGACCGCGCTGTTGATGAACGTGCTCGGTCCGATGGGCGTCGAGACCACGCAGGTGGACGTGTGCGATCTGGCGGCCGTGAAAACCGCGCTGGCCGAAGCCAAGCCCGGCGCGATGATCCTGGAGACGGTTTCCAATCCGCTGCTGCGCGTCGGCGCGCTCGATAAAATCGCCGCTCTGTGCCGCGCCGCCGATGTGCCGCTGATCGTCGATAATACTTTCGCCACTCCGCTGCTGATCCGGCCTCTGGAACTTGGCGCGAGCATTGTGTGCCACAGCGCGACCAAGTATCTGGCCGGCCACGGCGACGTGCTGGGCGGCGTGATCGTGGCCGACAAAACGCAGTTCGACACGATCCGCACGCTTTCGCGCACCACCGGCCCCGTGATGGGCCCCTTCGAGAGCTATCTGACGCTGCGCGGAATCAAGACGCTGGCGCTGCGAGTGGAGCGGCAATGCGCCAACGCATGTAAGGTCGCATCGTGGCTGGCGACGCATCCGCGCATCGAGCGGACGTTCTTCCCTGGCGATCCCAGACATCCCGACAGCGAAACGATCGCGCGCCTGTTTCCGCCGAACCGCTTCGGCGGCCTGGTCTCGTTCGAGCTGAAGAACGCGGGCCGCGCCGAAGTGTTCCGCTTTATGGAAAGGTTGAAGATGGTGGTGCGCGCCACGTCGCTGGCCGACGTGCACAGCCTGATCCTGTATCCCGCCATGGCATCGCACCGCGATCTTTCGCCCAAGCATCGCGAGCGGCTGGGGATTCGCGACAACCTCCTGCGGATCTCAGCCGGAATCGAGGCGCCCGAGGACATCATCGCGGATCTGGAGCAGGCGCTGGCGAATTGAAAAGTCTGCTATACTGAAGTTTCATGTTTGTAGCCCGGCACCATCGCCATCATCACCACCACGGGACTGGTGCGCGGGCTCACGCATAAACAGCAATTCGGAAAGTGAAACCAATTGAGCCCGCCGGAAACGGTGGGCTTTTTCGTTATAGGAACCTATATGCAACTGGATTTCAGCAAGCTGGACGGCCTGGTGGCCGCAGTCATTCAAGATTGGAAAAGCGGGCGGGTCCTCATGGTCGGCTTTATGAATGAGGAGGCGTTCCGCAAAACCGTCGAAACCGGCAACGCCGTGTTCTACAGCCGCTCGCGGAACAAGCTCTGGCTCAAGGGCGAGACCTCCGGCCACAAGCTGGTGGTCAAGGAAATCTCGACCGATTGCGATCGCGACGCGGTTTTACTGAAGGTCGAGGCGCTCGGCCCGGGAGTGTGTCACGAAGGATACGAGAGTTGCTTCTTCCGGCAGCTCGAAGGCGGCGATTGGAAGATTACGGAGGCGCGCGCGTACGATCCGAACGCCGTGTACGGGAACTGATGAAGCTGAAGCTCGGCATCCCCAAAGGCAGCCTGGAAACCGCGACCGTCGAGCTGTTCCGCCGCGCCGGATTCCAGATCACAGTCAACAGCCGCTCGTATTTCCCCGCCATTGACGATCCCGAAATCGAGTGCATGCTGATTCGCGCCCAGGAAATGGCGCGCTACGTGGAAGACGGCGTTCTGGACGCCGGGCTCACCGGCCGCGACTGGGTCCAGGAGAACAACGCCCAGGTCCACACCGTCGCCGATCTGATTTATGCCAAGCAGAGCTTCGGCAAAGTCCGCTGGGTGCTCGCGGTGCCCGAATCGTCGCCAGTGCAATCGGTGAAGGATCTGCAAGGGAAGGTGATCGCCACAGAACTGGTGGCCGCCACGGAACGGTACCTCAAATCTCACGGCGTCACGGCGAAAGTCGAATTCAGTTGGGGCGCGACCGAAGTCAAGCCGCCCGAGCTGGCCGACGCGATCGTGGAAGTTACGGAAACCGGGTCCTCGCTGCGCGCCAACAAATTGCGGATCGTCGAAACCGTGATGGAATCGAATACGCAGCTCATCGCCAACAAGACGGCCTGGTCGGATTCCTGGAAGAACCGCAAGCTCTGCGATATCAAAATGCTGCTCGAAGGAGCCATCAACGCCCTGGGCAAGGTCGGGCTGATGCTGAACGTAGAGAAGAAGAACCTGGATAGCGTGTTGGGCGTGCTGCCGGCGCTCAAGAAGCCGACGATTTCTCCGCTGAGCGAAGGCGAATGGCTCGCGCTGAACACCATTCTGGATGAAACCACGGTGCGCACGATCATCCCGCGGCTGAAGGAAGCCGGCGCGCAGGGTATCGTCGAATATCCCTTGAACAAGATCGTAATGTAGGCCACCAAGAATGATCCGGATCATTGAATATCGCGACGCGCAATCGCTGATCGCGCGCAAAACGCAGCGGCTGGAAGACGCCGAGCGCACCGTCGCGCCGATTCTCGAAGACGTGCGCCGGGAGGGCGATGCCGCGCTGCTCGCCTACGCCCGCAGGTTCGACGGCTTCGAGGGCTCGAGCGTGCGGATTCCGGTGCACGGCGCGCTCGAACCCGAATTCGGCCGGGCCGTGCGCATCGCGGACGCGAATATCCGCGAATATGCGCGCCTGCAAATGCCGGTCGAGAAGCTGGTGGAATATCCGGAGGGCCGCAAGCTGGGGCAGATCGTCCGCCCGCTCGATTCGATGGGCGCCTACACGCCCGCGGGCCGGTATCCTCTGCCCTCGACGTTGCTGATGAACATCGTCCCGGCGCAGGTCGCTGGCGTGAAAACCACCTGCGTCGCCTGCCCGCACCCGAGCGCGGAGATTCTGGGAATCGCCGCCTGGCTCGGCGTGACGCACTTTTTCCAGATGGGCGGGGCGCAGGCGATCGCGGCGCTGGCCTTCGGTACGGCCACGGTTCCGCGCGTGGACCGGATCGTCGGCCCTGGGAATATTTATGTGGCGGCCGCCAAGAAGCTGCTGGCGGGCGAGACGGGAATCGATTTCGTCGCGGGCCCCACGGAGATTCTGATCATCGCGGGCGAGGGCAATCCCGAATGGATTGCCGCGGACATGCTGGCGCAAGCAGAGCACGACGTCGACGCTGCGGCGATTCTGCTGACGACTTCGCGCGAGTTTGCGGCCGACGTCGCCGTAGCGGTGGATCGGCAACTCGGGTCTCTCCCCACGGCGTCCGTGGCGCGTCCCTCGATCGACAACAACGGCGCGATCATCATCGTCGATTCGCTCGAGCGGGCCGTTGAATTTTCGAATGCATGGGCGCCCGAGCACCTGGCGCTGCACGATCCCAAACTGCTGGGCTCGGTTCAGAACGCGGGATCGGTGTTCCTTGGACCGTCCAGCCCGGAGGCGGCGGGCGACTACGCCTCCGGACCGAATCACGTCCTTCCGACTTCCGGGCAAGCCCGTTTGAGAGGTGGCCTGTCGGCGGCCGACTTCGTCAAGGTGATTTCCGTCCAGGAGTTGAGCCCTCAAGCTTTAAAGACGCTCGCTCCCGCGGTAACCACGCTGGCCCGCGCCGAAGGTTTGGAAGCGCACGCGCGATCGGTCGAGGTGCGCCATGTCTGACGCACTGACTCCGCGCGCGGCTGTGCGCTCGATGGCGCCCTATTCCCCGCCCTCTGCGGGACGCTCAGGGAAACTGCGCCTGGACTTCAACGAGAACACTGTCGGCTGCTCGCCGAAAGTGATCGAGTGTTTGCAGAAGTACCTGACCGCCGATCACCTCACGATTTATCCGGAATACCAGGACGCTCGGCAGGATCTGGCTTCGTTTTTCCGGGTTTCGCCCGAAGAGTTCACCATAACGAATGGAACCGATGAAGCGATTCAGCTCCTGATCAATACGTTTGTCGATGACGGTGACGATGTGCTTTTGCTCACACCTTCGTATGCGATGTATCGCTTCTATGCGGACGTCGCGGGAGCTTCAGTGCGAGAGATCGAATATCTCCGCGACTTGAAATTCCCCGTGGCCGGCTTTCTGGACGCCCTGCGCCCGGAAACGCGCGCGATTCTCATTGCAAATCCGAACAATCCCACAGGATCGGCGATCGGGTTGGAGGAAATCGAGCTCATTCTGGAAACGGCTCCCGAAGCGGCCGTGCTGATCGATGAGGCGTATTTCGAGTTCTACGGCATCACGGCGCTGCCATGGATCCGCAAGTACAAAAACCTGTTCGTGAGCCGGACCTTTTCCAAGACCTACGGCATGGCCGCCATGCGGTGCGGATGCCTGTTCACGTGCGCAGAAAACGCGGGCTGGATTCGAAAAGCGCAATCGCCTTACAGCGTGAATATGCTCGCCGTCGTCGCCGCGCGCGCGGCCGTGCAGGATCGGGACTACATCGCGCAATACGTGGGCGAAGTGCTCGCGGCGCGCGAGCTGGCATACGTCGGGTTCGAGCGCCTAGGCATCCGGTATTACCCGAGCCAGGCCAATTTTGTGCTGTTCGAGGCAGGCAGCCGCGCCATTCCGATTCGCGACGCGCTCCGCGAGCGCGGCGTTCTGGTGCGCGACCGCAGCTATGAAATTGCCGGGTGCGTCCGCGTGACCATCGGTTCTCGCGCCCAGATCGAGCGCTTCCTTACGGAACTGGAGAGCCTATGGAAAGCGTGATCGTCTTCGACATGGACGGCGTGCTCGCCGAAGTCACCGAGTCCTATCGCGAAGCCATCGTGCAAACCGTCGAGCACTTCGCCGGCAAGCGGATCGCGCGCGATCTGATTCAGGATTACAAGAACCGCGGCAGCTGGAACAACGATTGGGCGCTTTCACAGAAGATCGCGGCGGATCTGGGCGTCGAAGTCCCGTATGACACGGTAGTTAATTATTTCAACGAGATTTTTATCGGCACAAACGGCGACGGCCTGATCCACCGCGAGTCCTGGTTCCCGAAAGCCGGACTGCTGGAGCGCCTGCGCGAGCGGTTCGATCTGGCGATTTTCACCGGCCGCCTGCAATACGAAGCCGAGATCACGCTCAGGCGTTTCGCCCCGGATTGCAGGTTCAATCCGTTGCTATGCGCCGAGCATGTCGTCAAATCGAAGCCCGACCCCGAGGGCCTGCTGACGATCCAACGCATGCATCCCGGGCGGAAGCTCTGGTACGTGGGCGATACCGTGGACGACGCGCGCTCGGCTCGTGCGGCCGGCGTGCCGTTTATCGGGATTGCAGCAAAGAATCACGTTCGGCGGGATGAAATCCTGCGCCTGTTCGCACAGGAAAAGGCCGCTGCCGTGGTTGAAAACGTGAACGAGATTGAGAGCGCGCTATGAGAAAAGCGGCCATTCAGCGCGATACGCAAGAGACGCAAATCCGTGGGCAACTCGCCATCGAGGGGCGCGGCCTATACCAAATCTCCACCGGCATCCGTTTCCTGGATCACATGCTGGAGCTGTTCGCAAAGCACGGCGGCTTCGACTTGAAGTTAATCGCCGAAGGCGATTTAGATGTGGACCAGCATCACACTGTCGAGGACGTCGGCATCGTGCTGGGCCAGTTGTTCGCCAAGGCTTTGGGCGACCGGCGCGGCATCAACCGGGCGGGATATTTTGTGTTGCCCATGGATGAGGCACTGGCTGTTGTTGCGGTGGATCTGGGCGGGCGCCCCGCGCTCGTCTACAAGGACCTGGTGAAAACGCGCCTGGTCGGCGATCTGCAAACCGAGCTCGTGGAGGATTTCTTTGGCGGGTTCGTGAACCACGCGGGCGCGAACCTGCATGCGAAGATCCTGTACGGGCGATCGAATCATCACAAGATCGAGGCCATCTTCAAGTGCTTCGCGCGCGCGATGCGCTACGCCTGCTCGAAGGACGCGCGTTTGAAGAAGCAGCTTCCGTCAACTAAGGGGCTCTTATGATCAGTGTGTTTGACTACGGCGCGGGTAATCTTCGCTCGGTTCAGAACACCCTTGGTGCCATCGGCGCGGAGTACCGGCTGGTTCGCGATGCCGCTGGAATCGGTGGCGCGGAAAAATTGATTCTTCCCGGAGTGGGCCATTTCGGCCAGATGATGCGCGCGCTCGATGGCCTTGGTGTGCGCGAGGCGCTGGTGGACCGCATTCGCGCGGGCGTACCGTTCCTGGGTATTTGCCTCGGTTTGCAGGCGCTGTTCGAAACCAGCGAAGAAGCCCCAACCGAACGGGGGTTGGGAATTTATCCGGGCGAGGTGAAGCGCTTTCAGGGAGACGTTCGCATACCTCACATGGGCTGGAACGAAGTGCAACCGCTGCGCGCGTGCCGACTCCTGAAGGGAGCCGGCGAGACACCGTTTCTGTATTTCGCCCATAGCTACTACTGCCCGGTGATTCAAGAAACCGCCGCTACCTGCGAATACACGGTGCCCTATACCGCGGTACTTGAAAACGGCAGCGTCTACGGCGTCCAATTTCATCCCGAGAAATCGGGAGCGGCCGGACTGCAGATCGTCCGCAATTTCGTGGAGGCCTGAACCGTGCTCGCCAAGAGAATCATCCCCTGCCTGGATGTTACCGGCGGACGTGTGGTCAAGGGAACCAATTTCCTGAACCTTCGCGACGCCGGCGATCCGGTGGAACTGGCCGCCCGCTATAACGAACAGGGCGCCGATGAGCTCGTCTTTCTGGATATAACCGCGTCAAGCGACGACCGCGACACGATGGTGGACGTGGTGACCCGCACGGCTCGCGAGGTTTTTATCCCGCTGACCGTGGGCGGAGGAATCCGCAGCGTAGACGACGCGCGCCGGATCCTGCACGCCGGCGCCGATAAAGTCAGCATCAACACGGCAGCCGTGCGACGGCCTGAGCTCATCACCGAACTGAGCGAGGAATTTGGAGCGCAAGCCGTGGTTCTGGCCATCGATGCGCGCAGGCGCCGCACTCAAAAGACTTCCGGCGAACATGCCGCCTGGAATGTTTTTACGCGCGGCGGCCGCCACGACGAGGGAATTGACGCAGTCGCCTGGGCCAGCCGCGGCGAACAATTGGGAGCCGGTGAAATCCTGCTCACGTCCATGGATACCGATGGCGTTCAGACCGGATTCGACTGCGCCATGGTTCGGGCCGTTCGCGGAGCGACGCAGATCCCGGTGATCGCTTCCGGAGGCGCCGGCAAGCCGGAGGATTTTCTTGAGGTTCTGACAGGGGCCGAGGCTGATGCCGCGCTCGCAGCGTCTATTTTCCACTATGGAACCTACACGGTGGGAGAGTTGAAGGATTTTCTGGCAACCCGAGGTGTCGCAGTAAGGCGATGATCGTTCCGTGCATCGATCTAATGGACGGTAAGGTGGTCCAGCTCGTCCAAGGCCGCGAGAAAGCCCTGGAAGGCGACGCGCCGCTGGAGATGCTTCGCAAGTTCGCGGCCTTTCCCGAGATTCAGGTCATCGATCTGGATGCCGCCATGGGAAAAGGCGAGAATGCCTCCATTGTGGAACTGCTAACTTCGCGCGCGCGTTGCCGCGTGGGCGGCGGGGTTAGAACTCCGGACCGGGCGCGGCGCCTGGTCGAGCAGGGCGCCTGGAGAGTGATTGTCGGTACGGCGGCGTTTACACCCGCTCTGGAACAGATTGCCAGCGCCGTAGGCCCCGAGCGCCTGATCATTGCGCTCGATTCCAAAGGCGGCAAGATCGTCGTGAAGGGCTGGCAGGAGGCCACAAACTTCACCGCGGAAGATGTGATCGGCCGGCTGGAGCCCTATTGCAGCGGTTTTCTCTGCACCTACGTGGATAAAGAAGGAATGATGCAGGGCACCGATCTTGATTGGTTCCGGCGTCTGCGAGCCGCAACCAGGCACGAGATCACGGCGGCCGGCGGGATTACTACTGTTGAGGACATCCGCGCGCTGGCGGCGATAAATATCCATGCGGCTCTGGGCATGGCGATCTACACGGGAAGACTCGATCTGGCCGAATTGGCGGCGATAGCGCGATGACCGGCGGCTACACTGTTCGCGCCGCCACGCTGGCAGATGCGGAAACGATCGTGCGTCACCGGCGGCAGATGTTCTTCGACATGGGGCACACGGACCCGGGGGTCCTCGACGGCATGGCGCAGGCATTCCGTCCGTGGCTCGTCGAGAAAATGCCGAAGCAGGAGTACCTTGGCTGGCTTGCGATCGCGGGCGATGGCTCGGTCGCTGCCGGCGCGGGGTTGTGGCTGATGAACTGGCCGCCCGGCCTGTATACCTCGGAGCCGTGGCGCGGAAACATCCTCAACGTGTACACCGAGCCGGCGCACCGCAGGAGAGGACTCGCGCGCAGCCTGGTCGAGACAGCGCGCGACTGGTGTGGCGCCAAGGGAATTCACGTGGTCATTTTGCACGCCAGCGACGAAGGGCGGCCGCTGTATGAGGCGCTTGGATTTCAGCCTACGAACGAGATGCGTGTGCTCTTAAGCGGGCAGTAATTCGCCCGGTTGATCGATCCAGTAGTCCGGCTCCCACCGCGCCATCTTCCGTCGATCTCCATATCCCCAGGTGACGGCACAGACGCGAACTCCCGCGCGGCGTCCCGCTTCCATATCTGCTGGCGAATCGCCCACCAGGAGACACTCCTTGGGATCGGCTCCGAGGGCCTTGAGCGCCGTCAGAATCACGTCTGGTTCGGGTTTTGCCGGAAATCCGTCGGTGCCTTGCACATGCTCGAAATGCTGGATGAGGCCGAACTGCTCGAGGACTTCCCGCGTTGTGCGGCTGCTTTTCGTAGTCGCCGTCGATTTGCGTCCGCCCAGAAGGCCGAGCATCTCCGCCACGCCGGAATACACCCTTGTAGCGGCGTGTTTCCGTTCCCAGTAGGTGGTGCGGTAACTCTGTATGAGAGCGTCTACCTGTCCGTCGCGGAAACCGAGGTCCTGAAACAGGTCGATCAGATGCCGGCCGATGTAGCCGCGAAGCAACTGTTCGGAAATATCGCTGCGGCCGTGTGCGGATAGAACCTCGATCTGCGCAGCGCAGATGTCCGGCGCGGAGTCCACCAGGGTCCCATCCACGTCGAACAGGTAGACAGGAAACCGCGGGACAGGTTTCCTGTCGATTTTCACGCGGGCTGCGGTCCGCCTTCCGGCAGGATTCCCGGTATTCTCCGTCCGGGTTCCGGCTTCAGAATCTGCTGCGAGGGGCCGTCCTCGGGAGGAACCGAACGCGGCGTGTCGATCGCGGCCAGCGGCTCGCCGGCGATTAACTGGCGCACTTCCGCCCCGTCCAGGACCTCCCGCTCCAACAGAGCCAGGGCAATCCGCTCCAGCGCGTCCGACTTCTCTTCGATGATCGCGCGGGCCCGGTTATAGCCATCGGAAACGAGTTTCTTCACCTGCTCATCGATGCGGATGGCCGTCGCTTCACTGTAGTCGCGGTGCTGGGCGATTTCGCGGCCCAGGAAGATCTGCTCTTCGCGTTTGCCGAAGCTGAGCGGCCCGAGCTCGCTCATGCCCCACTCGCAGACCATCTTCCGCGCCATGTCGGTCGCGCGCTCGATGTCGTTGCCCGCTCCCGTGGTGATGTGGTGCATGAAAATCTCTTCGGCGATGCGCCCACCCATCAGGATCGCGAGTTGCGCCTCGAGATACTCCTTGTGATAGGAGTGCTTGTCATCGAGCGGCAACTGCATTGTCAATCCAAGCGCCATTCCGCGCGGGATGATAGTCACCTTGTGCAGCGGATCCGCGAACGGCGTCAGCGCCGCCACCAGAGCGTGTCCCGCTTCATGATAGGCCGTGTTTTTCTTCTCTTCGTCGCTGATCATGAGGCTCTTGCGCTCGACGCCCATCATGACCTTGTCCTTGGCCAGCTCGAAATCGAATTGCGTGACGACTTTGCGATTCTGGCGCGCCGCGACCAGAGCGGCTTCGTTCACCAGGTTGGCCAGATCGGCCCCGGCGAATCCCGGCGTTCCGCGCGCGACCACCGTCAGATCGACATCGTCGGCCAGCGGCACTTTCTTCGTATGAACCTTCAGGATCTGTTCGCGCCCCTTCACATCCGGGCGGCCCACAACCACGCGGCGGTCGAAACGGCCGGGCCGCAGAAGCGCGGGATCGAGCACGTCGGGACGGTTGGTGGCCGCCACCAGGATGACGCCTTCGTTCGACTCGAATCCGTCCATCTCGACAAGTAGCTGATTGAGGGTCTGTTCGCGCTCGTCGTGTCCGCCGCCCAAGCCCGCTCCGCGATGCCGCCCCACGGCGTCGATTTCATCGATGAAGATGATGCAGGGGGCATTTTTCTTGCCCTGCTCGAACAGATCGCGCACGCGGCTGGCGCCCACGCCGACGAACATCTCCACGAAATCCGATCCGGAGATCGAGAAGAACGGAACGTTGGCTTCGCCGGCGATGGCGCGCGCCAGCAGCGTCTTGCCGGTACCCGGCGAACCGATCAACAGAACGCCTTTGGGGATGCGTCCGCCCAGCTTCTGGAACTTTTGCGGCTCGCGCAGAAATTCGATGATTTCCTGCAATTCTTCCTTGGCTTCTTCGACGCCCGCCACGTCCTTGAACGTGACCTTCTTCTGCTGCGAGGAGTGCAGCCGGGCGCGGCTCTTGCCGAAGCTCAGCGCCTTGTTGCCGCCGCTCTGCATCTGGCGGAGCATGAACACCCAGAATCCGATCACCAGCGCGAACGGCAGGAACGTTCCGAGCAGATTTACCCAGTTGCTGCCGTTATCCTGCACCACCGACACGGTGACGCCCTTATCCAGCATCAGTTTTTGAAAGTCCGTGAACGCAGGCGGCACAGTAGAGTGGAACTCCTCACCGTTTTTGTACTTGCCCTGGATGTCGCCGGTGGTGGCGTTGAACGTCGCGCGCTCTACTTTGCCGTCGGTGACATCCCGATAGAGATCAGAGAATTGGGGCGTCTTGCCCGGATTGGGCGAATGGCGGAAGACCGCCCATACCAGTACCACCAGGCACAGAACGATCAGCCATAGGACGGCGTTTCTGACGTTAGAATTCATGAGTATCTCAACTTCCCCCGAGTGCTGCCCTTCAAGACGAAAAGCCCCTCACTGCTAAAGACGTTAAAAAAATACCAAACGATTCATCCTTCAACGCGAATCTCGCGAATCCGAAACCCAAATTTCGCGCCGATGCCGGAATGCCTCGCATACTCTGCTGCCGGTCCAAAGTCCCGGGCCCACAGGATCTTATCCCCCCAACAAAGAATCGGCCAGAACTGACGGCGCCAAGAGGGTACACGCTGGCGCTGAAACAGCTCTTTGAGCTTCCATTCGCCGGTGTGGCCCACTGGACAATAACGATCGCCTGGCTTCCAGCCGCGAAGTACCAAACCCTCAGGAATCTTCCGGAAGTATAGATCCGACTTCAGCGTAACACAGCCTGCGGAAGCCCGCTTTCCGCGAATAACCTCCAAACAAATCATGGAATTGCCGTCGGGTGCCAGGCGGCAGCCCGGGACCTTTACCTTGCCCGCTGAAGGCGAGACTGGCCGGCCCGGTAGTTCCAGGCGTACCCAATCGAATGACCGCATCGCCCGGATTCCGGGGAGCTCAGCGGCTCCCCGGGTCTCTGAGAGTTCCAGGATCCGATCCACATGGCCGAACTCGACCCCGCGCGAATTCCCTTTGATTTCCCGGATCGCCTGCCGGACCAGCCGGCGCGCGATCGCCCGGGGTAAACGCGCGAGTTCGGCTGCTGGAATCTCCACGGCGCCATCGGAGACGATCAGCGCCCCTTTCGCCAGCCGCGCAATCGTAGCCGCCCACCACAGTTCTTCCTCATAAGCCAGATCCGCCGTTTGCGCCAGAATCTGACTTAGGTTCGGGTTCCAATCCTGCTTGAGTTTCGGGAGCAGCTCATTGCGGATCCGGTTGCGCGCGAACCGGGGCTCGAGATTGGTCGAATCTTCGCGCCAGCGGATTCCCCGGGTTTTGAGGAAACGCAGCACGTCATCGCGGGTGACTCCGAGCAGCGGGCGGACGATCCCGTCGTCCGTGACCGGCAGGATACCGGCCAACCCTGCAAGTCCCGAGCCTCGCAGCAACCGAAACAGCACGGTTTCAGCCTGGTCGTCGAGCGTGTGGCCGAGCGCGATTCGGTCAGCGCGGCCGTGCTGCATCAACTCGCGAAAAAACTTGAGCCGTTCGCGCCGCGCGGATTGCTCCAGGTTTCCGGCCGGGACTTTCCCGGAAGCGTGGTAAAACTCCAGGCCGAGTCCCCGCGCCAATCCGCCCACGAACCGCTCATCCTGATCCGAGGCTTCGCCGCGCAATTTGTGGTTGATATGCGCAACGCCCGCAAGCGGAACGCCTAGCTCGCGCAGCACGTGCAGAAGGCAAACGGAATCGGGCCCGCCGGAAACTCCCACAACGACCCGCGCGCCCGGCGGGACCATGCCGTAACGGGAGACGGTCGCGGCGACGCGGTCTAGCAACTTATCGCGTTCCTTCGTATTTCTCCGGCTGATGCGGACCAAAACCCAGTCCGTGCTGCAAATCCTTGTTGTTTTCGGTGCAGGCGTACTCCATCGGATGCTGTCCCGGGGGCATGTGCGTGAACACGCGGCTGAAGGTCCATGGCTTGGTGTAGAACTTGGGATCCTCGACCCACAATTCGTGCTTCAGATGATCCCAGTCCGGACGCGACCAGCGCTCCACTACGTGCATCGCGTCGCTGTGAGGATGCGCATCGTCATCCACCCAGGTGAGCTTGTCCTTGAATCCAATGGAGTCGATCACCAGCGTGTCGCCTTCCCACCGGCCTACGCCGTTACCGAAAAACGACGGCTCGATTTCCTTGAGCGGAGGCTGCTTGCGGCCGTCGATCGGAATCGAGCGCCACGCAGTCATCAGTTCGTAGAGAAAAGCGATGCGCTGCGAGTTCTGGATAATCTCGAACGGCACGCCGCTGATGCTGGCTCGCGGCACTCCCGCAAACAGGCAGAGTCCTTCTGGATTGAGAGACTGCGTCATGTTGTAGCGATACGCCGCTTGGCCGGCTGCGTTCAGCGGCGGTCCGCCGGTGCTTTCGAACATATTTCGCAGCAGCGGCCCCTGCCAGAACCCGGACAAATCGGGCTTACCATCGGGCATACGAGGCGCCGCTTTCGCATTCTGGGTGGCTTTGGACTGTCCCAACATCGGCAGCGCTGGCCATAGAGCCGCCGTTAAAACCAGGACGACATGCCGTTTCATGCATCCATGCTATAACGGAAACTCACCGTGAGCACTGCTTCCGAACTTCTCCTGCGCCGGAGCGATCTGCGCGAGCGCTTTGCGCGCGTCAAACTGCTCCTGATGGATGTCGATGGCGTTCTGACGGATGGCCGGTTGATCAACGTCCCGGCGCCGGACGGAACCGTCTTCGAGACCAAGGCGTTCGATTCCCAAGATGGAATCGCGCTTCAGTGGCTCTCCTGGCACGGCATCGCGACCGGCGTGATCAGCGGACGAGTTTCGCCCGCCACGGTCGAGCGCGCGCGCCAGGTCAAGATGACTTACGTCTACCAGGGGCATATCGAGAAAATCCCAATCCTCGAAGAGATCCGGGCGAA